>VFJZ01000042.1 GCA_009885805.1 Actinomycetota bacterium | reverse complement strand
GGCGCGCCGTCTTCGCCTGGATCGCGATCCTCGTCGCCCTCGGTGGCCTGAACGGGGCGTTCCCGGGCAAGCTGATCGACGAGTTCGACCTGCCCGACTCGGACTTCTCGAAGGCGACCGACCTGCTCGAGACGAAGTTCCCGGCGCGCGAGGGCGACACGTTGACGGTCGTCTATGCCGCGCCCGAGGGCTCCCGGCTCGACACGCCGGAGCGGAGCGCCGCCATCGCGGCGGCGGTCGAGCGGGCGAAGCAGACGCCGAAGGTCAGCGACGCCGCCGACCCGCTGCTGCCGGAGACGCTCGCTGACGACGGCCGCGTCGCGTACGGCGACGTCCAGTTCACGCAGACCGGGTTCGAGATCGAGCGGACGGATGTCGTGGCGCTCCAGGACGACCTGCGCGCGCTGCTCGAGCCCGTCGCCGTCCAGGTCGAGTTCACCGGCGCCGCTGAGGCGCCGCCGCCGGAGTCGGGGACGAGCGAACTGATCGGTCTCGCGGTGGCGTTCGTCGTGTTGCTGATCGTGTTCCGGACGTTCGTCGCGACCCTCGTCCCGATCGTGTTCGCCATCGTCGCCGTGGCGGCGGCGTTCATGCTGCTGTTCCTCGCGACGCACGTGACGAACTTCAACTCGATCACGCAGATCCTCGTACCGATGATCGGGATCGGCGTCGGCATCGACTACACGCTGTTCATCGTGACGCGGTTCCGACAGGCGCTGCACGACGGCCTGGAGCCGCACGACGCCGCCGCCGTGGCGGCCGCGACGGCCGGCCGCGCCGTCCTGTTCGCCGGCGTCACGGTCGCAATCTCGATCACGGGCCTCGCGTTCATCGGCCTCGACTTCATCACCAAGCTCGGCATCGGCTCCGCTCTCGGCGTCCTCACCTCGGTCCTGCTGGCGACGACGCTGCTGCCGGCGGTGCTGGCCCTCCTCGGGCATCGCGTCGACCGCTGGAAGGTGCCGTTCCTCCCGGCGTCGGACGACTCGGAGCAGGCGCGGCTGGCGACGCCGATCGCCCGCTGGGGACGGTTCGTGACGCGCCGCGCGAAGATCGTGCTGCCGGCGACGGTCGTCCTGCTCGCGATCCTCGCCCTGCCGGTCCTGAACGTCCGGCTCGGGCTCGCCGACGCCGGGACCGCGCCCAAGCAGTCGACGACGCGGAAGGCGTACGACCTGCTCGCGGATGGCTTCGGTCCCGGCTCGAACGGCCCGATTCCGATCATCATCGACCACCGCGGCGATCCGGATGCGGCGACGAAGATCCGTGACGCGGTCACCGGGCTCGCCGCCGTGGAGCGGGTCAACGAGCCGTTCGCGAACGATGCCGGCGATGTCAGCCTCGTCAACGTCCTCTCGAAGACGTCGCCGCAGTCCGAGGAGACGAACGACCTCGTCCGCGCGTTGCGGGCCGATGTCATCCCCGCGGCGCTGGCGGGCTCGGCGGCGCAGGCCTACGTGTCGGGCCAGACCGCCGCGTTCGCCGACATCGGCGACCACATCATCGACCACCTGCCGCAGTTCCTGCTCTACATCGTCGGCGTGACGTTCCTGCTGCTGGCGATGGCGTTCCGGTCGCTCGTGGTCGCGATCAAGGCGTCCTTGACGACGATCCTCTCCGCCTTCGTCGGCTTCGGCGTGCTCGTCTTCGTCGTGCAGATGGGGCACGGCCTCGGCCTGACGGGGCTCGACCGGACCGGGCCGATCGAGAGCTTCGTGCTGCCGATCGCGTTCGCGATCCTGTTCGGCCTCTCGATGGACTACGAGGTGTTCCTGATGAGCCGGATCCGCGAGGAGCATGTCCACGGCAAGGACACCGTGCACGCGGTCACCGACGGCGTCGCCGCGATCGGCCGCGTGATCGTCGCCGCCGCCGTCATCATGGCGTCGGTGTTCGCCGCGTTCATCCTCCAGATCGACCGCGTGCCGAAGGAGTTCGGCCTGCTGCTCGCGGTCGCGATCCTGGTCGACGCACTGATCGTGCGGATGACGCTGGTGCCGGCGCTGCTGTCGCTCCTGAAGGAGCGCTCGTGGGCGATGCCGGCGTGGCTCGACCGCGTGCTGCCGCGGCTGACGATCGAGCCGCCGAGCGAGCGGACCGCCGCGGTCTCAACCAGCGACCCGACCGAGCCCTAGCCACAGCGCCCACGTCGACTCGACGTGGCGCACCATCGCCTGCTGCGCGCGCTCCGGCCGGCGCGCCGCGATCGCGCGGACCAGCTCGCGGTGCTCGCGGTTCGCCAGCTTCGCCGCGCTCGTCGGCGCCCGCACCAGCTGACCGAGGCGGTGCACCTCCTCACGCAGCCGCCCGACCTGGGAGACGATCCGCTCGGAGCCCGCGGCGTCCGCGATGATCAGGTGCAGCAGCGTGTCGCGCTCGCTCCAGGTCGGGAACGAGGTGATCGCCTCCATCGCGCCCGTCAACTCCTCGAGGTGTGCGATCTGCGCCGGCGTCGCCCGTTCCGCGGCGAGCCCGGCCGCGCCACCCTCGACGACGCGGCGCCAGTCGGCGAGGTCGCGCAGCGCGGCCTCCGACGGCATCGGCTCGGCGGAGGTGAGCGAGACGGTCGCGGCATCGTCCGTCACGACGGTGCCGCCGCCACGGCCGCGGCTCGTCTCGAGCAGTCCCGCGCCGCGCAGCATGTTCAACGCACTGCGCAGCGACACGGCGGAGATGCCGAGATCGGCCGCCAGTCGCGCCTCCGACGGCAGGCGATCACCGGGTCGCAGCAGCCCCATCCCGATCGCCTGACCGAGACGCGCGACCGTCTCGGCGACGATGTCACCGCGCCGCACCGGCGTGTAGACGGCGCGGGCGACGATCCGCTGGACGACCTCGTCGGTCACTGCTCGGACGGGACGTCGTCCGGCACCTCGACCAGCACGGCCTCGATCATGTCATCGAGTTCGAAGCTCGCATGCGCCTCGGCGATGTGGGCCTGGGCCAGCGGCACGATCGTGTCGGCGTCGGGCGCCGTCACACCCCAGTCGCATTCGACCTCCACGCACGTCCAGCGCACGGCCATCTCAGCCGGCCTCGACGCCGACGACGAAGTCGATCGTGGGGTCGAGGATCTGGTCGATCAGCGTCTCGTCCGGCGTCACGCCCATCTCGCGGCAGCGGTTGCGGTAGTGGCGCACCTTCATCGTCTGGTACTTGCCGAGATCGAGATCCGGAACGGCCTTCTGATACTCGACGAGCCCGACGATGTTGCCCCGGTAGGCGTCGAACACCTCGTGGACGATGTCCTCGTACGACGGGTCCTTCTCGATCAGCAGACGGCACGCCTCGGTGCCGAAGGTGATGTGCCTGCCCTCGTCCATCAGGATCCGGCGGAAGCCCTCCTTCAGGGTCGGGAACGCGCCCCAGCCGTTGCAGGTGTCGATCACGATCTCGTACGACGGCATCGTCAGGACGCCCTCGGCGAATGCGTTGTACGCGGTCGAGAAGGCCATGAACGCGCGCTCGATGTCCGACTCGTCGCCACCGGCGACGGCGGCGGTGAGGAGGCCGCCGTAGTGGGGGAGGGCCTCGTGCAGGACGTCCTTGATCTCGAAGCGGCCGGTCGGATCGACCGTCTGCGAGCGGTCGAGCCAGTGCGCGGCGATCTCGTCCGGGTCGACGATCCCGACGACGGCCTCGTGCCAGCGCATGAAGAACTCGGCGTGCTTGGCCTCCTCCATCAGGAACGTGGAGAGGAACATGATCCAGTCGAAGCGCCGTAGCGCGTGGGCGGCGGACAGCATCGGTACGAGCTCGTCGGTGACCGCCTGCTCGCCGGCGAGGAACCGTGTGGTGACGCCGAGGAGACCGTTGCGCTGGTCGTCCGTCAGGCGCTGCCAGTCGGCGGCGTCCTGCGTGAAGTCCATGTCGTCGAGCGTCCAGAACTTGCGCATCGCCTTCTCGTACTTGCGATAGATCGGCCCGGCGATCAGCTCGCGCGAGAAGTGGAACTTGGATTGGATGTCGGCGGCCATGAAAGCGAAAATAGCTGATGTCAGAGGTTTTGGCAATCGGACGACGCCGCCAACCTGCCTGGTACGGTTCCCGGCAGACCCGGCGCGCGGCGCCCGTGTACCTCTCACGGGCTGCTTCAACCGCGGTGACGTTCCAACAGGAGGAAGTGCCAGTGCCCCTGGACCAGGAGGGCAAGAAGGAGCTGTTCGCGAAGTTCGGCGGCTCCGAGACCAATACGGGCTCGACCGAGGTGCAGGTAGCACTGCTCACCTCGCGTATCAACGAGCTCACCGAGCACCTGCGGGTGCACAAGCACGACCATCACAGCCGCCGTGGGCTGCTGACGATGGTCGGCCGGCGCCGTCGGCTTCTGCGCTACCTCCAGCGCGAGAATCTCGAGTCGTACCGCGCGCTGATCCAGGAGCTCGGGCTTCGCCGCTAGGCGGAGCCGGGCTCCACGTTTCATCGGAGGTGCCCGCGCAATTGGGCGCGGGTCAAGAAAGGGTTGGACATGGTTACTGAAACCGGCACCGAGCAGGCCGTCACCGTCACGGTCGGCGAGAACGACATCACGTTCTCCACCGGGCGGCTCGCCAGGCAGGCAGACGGTGCGGTGCTCGTCTCGAGCGGCGACACACGAGTGCTCGCCACCGCCGTCGGACGCCCCGACGCGCGCGACGGAGCGGACTTCTTTCCGCTGACCGTCGACATCGAGGAGAAGATGTACGCCGCGGGCAAGATCCCGGGCGGGTTCTTCAAGCGCGAGGGCAAGGCGTCCGAGCGCGCGACGTTGAATGCACGGATGGTCGACCGCCCGATCCGGCCGCTCTGGCCGAAGGGGTTCCGCAACGAGGTGCAGATCATCGGCACCGTGCTGTCGGCCGACTTCGTCGTCGGGCACGACGTGCTCGCCATCAACGGTGCCTCGGCAGCGCTGATGCTGTCGCCGCTGCCCTTCTTCGGGCCGGTCGGCGCCGTCCGCGTCGGCCTGATCGACGACGAACTGGTTCTCAATCCGGCGCTGCCGGACATGGAGAATGCACGGCTCGACCTGATCGTCTGCGGCACCGCCGACGCGATCACGATGGTCGAGGCCGGCGCCGACCAGATCTCCGAAGAGGTCGTCCTGCAGGCGCTGGAGCTCGCGCACGAGGCGATCCGGCGGCTCTGCGCCGCCCAGGTCGACCTGCAGGCGCGGGCGGGCAAGCCGAAGTGGTACGACCCCGCCGTCAAGGCCGACATCGAGGGCCGCTACGCGAGCCGGCTCGACGCCGCCCTGCGCGAGCACGGCCTGGCCGGGATCGGCATCGCCACCGGCGAGATCCTCGTCGCGGAGATGCCGGCCGTCGCCCCCGACGCCGGTGAGGACGCGATGGTCCGCCGCAACCAGGTGAGGATGGCAGCCACGTTCATCGGCGACGAGCGCCGTGCGGCCGCCGTCAAGGCGCCGGTCGCCGAACAGTTCAGCGACGCGATCCGTGCCCTGTCCGATGCCGAGCAAGACTCGAAGGAACTGAAGTCGGCGAAGCGCGGCGCGCTGATCGAGCGCGTGCTGGCGGAGATCCGCCTGCCGTTCCCCGGCGGCGCTGCCGACGGCAGCCTCGACGGTGTCACCGCCGCAGCCGTCAAGGGTGCGATCGACGCCGTCTACAAGGCGATCGTCCGGACGAAGATCGCCGTCGAGAAGCGGCGTCCCGACGGTCGTTCCGAGACCGAGATCCGGCCGATCACGTGCGAGGTCGGCGTCATGCCGCGCACCCACGGCTCGGCGATCTTCACCCGCGGGCAGACGCAGGCGCTGACGCTCGCCACGCTCGGCACGGTGAAGGAGGAGCAGCGCATCGACGACCTGTCGCTGCAGACGACGAAGCGCTACATCCATCACTACAACTTCCCGCCGTTCTCCGTCGGCGAGACCGGCTTCATGCGCGGCCCCAAGCGCCGTGACATCGGCCACGGTGCGCTCGCCGAGCGCGCCTTGCTCCCGGTGATCCCGGAGACCGACGACTTCCCGTACACGATGCGGCTCGTTTCCGAGATCCTCGAGTCGAACGGTTCCTCGTCGATGGCGTCGGTCTGCGGCTCCTCGCTGGCCCTGTTCGACGCCGGCGTCACGATCAAGAGCCCCGTCGCCGGTATCGCGATGGGCCTGATCAAGGAGGGCGATTCCCACGTCGTGCTGACCGACATCCAGGGCGCCGAGGATCACCTCGGCGACATGGACTTCAAGGTCGCGGGCACGCCGACGGGCATCACCGCGCTGCAGATGGACATCAAGATCACCGGCGTCACGCAGGAGATCATGCGCAGCGCGCTCGAGCAGGCCCGCGAGGCGCGGCTGCACATTCTCGGCATCATGGGCGCCTGTCTGGCCGAGCCGCGGGCGGAGATGGCGGCCCACGCCCCGCAGGTCCTGCAGACGCAGATCGGGCCCGACCAGATCGGCCTGCTGATCGGCAAGGGCGGCGAGACGATCCGCGGCATCCAGGACGAGTACAAGGTCCAGATCGACGTCGAGGAAGATGGTTCCGTCCGCATCTACGGCTCCGGCGACGTCGCCGGCTCGGCCCGCGACCACATCGACCAGATGATGCGGCCGATGCAGGTCGGCGACATGCTGAAGGAGCGCAAGGTCGTCAAGGTGTCGGACTTCGGCGCCTTCGTCGAGCTGAAGAAGGGCACCGACGGCCTCCTGCACGTCTCGCGCGTCTGCCCCGGCGTTCGGGTCGCGACGATGGAGCAGGTGCTCGAGCGGGGCGCCGTCGTCGACGTCGAGGTCGTCGAGGTCGATGCCGATCGCGGTCGGATCGCGCTGAAGCTCGTCGCACTCCACGAGGACGGCAACGTTCTCAGTCCGCAGGACGTCGGCGAGCGCTACAAGGTTGCGTTCCCCGAGGGCGAGCGGTCGGAGCGCCCGCCGCGCGAGGGCGGCGACCGCGGTGACCGCGGTGGCCGCGATCGCGGCCGCGGCCGGCGCGACTGATCAGGAGCCGGTGCAGGATCATCGCCTGACGACGCTGCCGAACGGCGTCCGGGTCGCCTCCGAGGCGATGCCCGGGCTCCGTTCGGCGGCGCTCGGCGTCTTCGTCGGCGTCGGCTCGCGGGACGAGCCCGAGGCCGTTGGCGGCATCTCCCACCTGATCGAGCACCTGCTCTTCCGGGGCACGGATCGCCACACCGCGCTCGAGATCGCCCAGATCTTCGATCGCTTCGGCGCCGAGCTGAACGCGGCGACGTCCCGCGAGTACACCGCGATCTACGCCCGCGTGATCGACTCCCACGTCGACGCCGCCCTCGGCGTGATCGGCGGCATGGTGCGCGCACCGTCGTGGGACGATCTCGACGCCGAGCGCGAGGTGGTGCTCGAGGAGATCGCGATGTACGAGGACGCGCCCGACGACCTCGTCCACGATCTGATCGGTCAGGCGGTGTTCGAGGGCGACGCCCTGGGGCGACCGGTGATCGGCACCGCGGCGGTCATCGAGCGGCTGTCGGAGGCCGAGATCGCGGACCACCACGCGACCAACTACCGCGGCCACGGGATCGTCGTGGCTGCAGCCGGCGCGGTCGATCACGACGCGCTCGTGGCGATGATCGAGCGTGAGCTCGGCGGCCTGTCGGCGGCGGCGCTGCCCAGCCGTCCGCTGGTGCTACCACCGGGGCCACCGCAGCGCGTGTTCGTCGCGAAGGAGACCGAGCAGTACCACGTCTGCCTCGGCGCACCGGGCATCTCGCGGCACGACGACCGTCGCTTCGCCGCCGGCCTCCTCGACCAGTTGCTCGGCGGCGGCGCCTCCTCCCGGCTGTTCCAGGAGATCCGCGAGCGCCGCGGGATGGCGTACGCCGTCTACACGTACGGGGCGCATTACCGCGAGACGGGCCACGTCGGCGTCTACGTCGGCACGCGGGAGGAGAACGTCGCCGAGTGCCTCGGCGTGATCGGGCGTGAGATCGCCGCCGTCGCAGCCGGCGCGCTCGTCGACGACGAGCTTGACCGTGCGAAGGATGCGATGAAGGGCCGGATCGCGTTGTCGCTGGAGTCGACGTCGGCGCGGATGGGCCGGCTCGGCCGGGCCTTCCTGACCGGCGTCCCGCTGCTCGATACGGACGAGATCTCCGCTCGGATCGATGCGGTGACCGAGGACGACATCGCCGCCCTCGCGGGTGAGCTGTTCGCGCCGCAGCGGCTGTCCGCGGCCTGTATCGGGCCCGACGCGGAGGTCCTCGACCGCGGCATGGACGCGCTGCTCGCGGAGGCGCGGTGACCCGCGTCGCCGTCGTCGGCGCGACCGGCCGGCTCGGCTCGGCGATCTGCGCCGGCATCGAGTCGGCTCAGGATCTGACCCTCGTCGCCCGTGTCGCCCGGTCCCTCGATGACGGCGCCTACGGCACGTTCGCGACGCTCGAACAGGCGCTTGCCACGGCCGATCCAGATGTCGTCGTCGAGGTCACCGGTCCCGCCTCGCTCGAGGCGAACGCTCGGGCCGCGCTCGCTGCCGGTATCGCCGTGATCGCTGGCGCAACCGGTATCGGCGACGGCGCGTGGGCCGCGCTCGGCGCGGTCGCGCGGACCCGCGGCGTCGCACTGCACCGCGTGCCGAACTTCGCGATCGGCGCCGTCCTGATGATGCGTTTCGCCGCCGAGGCGGCACGGCACATGCCGGCAATCGAGATCGTCGAGGAGCATCACGAGGGCAAGCTCGACCGGCCCAGTGGCACGGCGCGGCTGACGGCCGACCTCGTCGAGGGAGCCGGCGCGCCGCGCCCGCCGATCCACTCGGTCCGCCTGCCGGGTCTCGTCGCGCATCAGAGCGTCATCTGCGGTGCGACGGCGCAGACGCTCACGATCCGTCACGACACCACCGGTCGCGACGCGTTCGTACCCGGTGCCCTGCTCGCCATCCGCCGCGTCCGGACGCTCCCGCCGGGCCTCACGGTTGGACTGGCGGCGGCACTCGACGCCTGAACACGACGCGTTCGGGAAACCCGTGTAGGGTGAGGCGATGGCGACCGTTTCCAGTGTGATGACGCGCGACATCGTCAGCGTCCCCCAGCAGGCGACCCTGGGCGAGGTCGCGCGTGTCCTGCGCGGGCGCAACATCGGCTCGGCGATCGTGCTCGACGACGCCGGTGGCCCCGTCGGCATCATCAGCGAGCGCGAGCTCGTCGACTCCGTCGCCGCGAGCCGCAATCCCGACGTCGGCATCGCCGAGTCGTGGATGCGCGGGGGCCTCAGCTCGATCCCGTCGGCGGCGACGATCGCCGAGGCGAGTACGCAGATGCGCGAGCAGAACGTTCGCCACCTGCCCGTTGTCGACGACGGTCAACTGGTCGGCATAGTGTCGATCCGCGACCTGCTCGCCGCAGCTGTCTAGGGGTTCGGCCCTGATATGGGGTGACCGGTTGGGTGCCTGCCGCGAACCGCGGGTGCCGACGCGCAGCGCGGTACCCGTCGGTTGCCGTAGCCGTGAAAGAGCGGGATCTGATCCCTTTCTTTCACGCTCCAGAACGCGAAGGACGATCCAGGCGCGCCAGACGACTCGCCATTTCGGGTTCGCGCTACTCAGGGGCTGACCGGCCCCGTCTCGACGCTGGTGGCGCTGGCGGCGGCGACGCCGCCGTTGACCCGCGCCTCGACGACGACGATCGTGAAGCCGACGTCGGCGGCGTCGACGACGTAGGTCGCGCCGGTCGCGCCGGCGATGTCGCCGCACGTCCCGCTGCACCGCTGCCACTGCCACGTCGAGGCGGTCATGGCGGCGCCGTTGAAGGTTCCGGGGACAGCCGTCAGGGTCGCGCCGGCGACCGGCGTGCCGGTGATGCCGGGTGCC
>VFJZ01000057.1 GCA_009885805.1 Actinomycetota bacterium | reverse complement strand
CGTCGCGCTGGGCTTGCCGGAGCAAGTTCAAGCGGCGGGCGGGTCACCCGCGAAGCCCGCGGCTGCGCCGCTTGCGGCGCAGCAGACGGTCGCCGCAGCGCGTTGGAGATGCGGTCAGCCCTTCGACCGCGTCACCACCACGCGTAGGACGATCCAGGGGCCTCCGAACATCGCGCCATTGCCGTGTCGCACCACTAGCGGCTGGCGTCGACCCTCGCGCCGGCGCCGTCGTCCGCGAGCACCGGCCCGGCGGCGCGCGTGGCAACGTGGGCGGCGAGGGCGACCACGGCGGTGACAGCGAACAGCCCCGCGCCGAGCAGCAATCCCTCGCGAACGCCGATCTGCGATCCGATCGGGCCGGCGACGGCCGCACCGGCGACGCCCAGCCCGAACGCCAGCGCGTAGATGAATCCGATCGTCGAGGCGCGTTCGGCGGGCAGCGTCTCCTCCTGCATCGTCGTCCGGAAACGGATGATCGCGACGCCGTTGGCGACACCACTGGCGAGGTTGGCGGCGATGATCGGCGCTGGCATCACCGTCATTGCGACCACCGCCCAGGACACCCCCATGACCGCCATCGCGACGATGTACGTGTTCGTCGTCGCGGGCAGGAAGGGCGCCACCCAGGCACCCAGCACGAGGCCACAGGCGGCGCCGGCCAGGGCGACGCCGATCAGGGTCGGCGAGAATCCGGCCGTTCCGCGCAGGTAGGGAACCTCGAGGCTGTTGGCCGCCCCGATCCCCGCGGTCGCGATCGGCAGCGACAGGAGGACGACGCGCAAACGGGGGTTCTGCCACATCCGCCGGGCGCCGAGCGTCATCCGGTCGCGGAACGGCTGCGCAGCGAGCGTGGCGGCGTCGAGCGGCGCGCGCAGGTACGGGACGGTCACCAGCAGCAGGGCGCTGAACGCGAACGTCGCCGCGTTCAGGCCGATCACGAACTCCGGCGCCGCAAACCCCAGCAACGCACCGCCTGCGGCGAAACCGAGCGTCGTCGTGATGTTGTCGATCGAGAGCGTGGCCGCGTTGGCGGCGGCGAGATCGTCGTCCCTCACGAGCAGGGAGACGGCGCTCGTGGCGAGGATCTTGTAGGCACCCGCGCAGGCCCCCGTCACGAACGCCAGCGCGATCACGAGCGGCGGCCGGTCGACGAACACGAGCAGCAACCACATCGCGCCGGCGACGACCTCGAGCACGGCCAGCGCGCGCACGGGGGGCAGCCGGTCGAGGAGCCGCCCGCTGAGAACGCCGATCAGCACGACGGGGGCGAACTCCGCGACGTAGAGCAGGGAGGCGTACGTCGGCGAACCGGTCTGGTCGTACAGCCGGACGCTGAGAGCGACGGCGCCGGCCCAGGTACCGAACATCGTCACCGCCAGCGAGAACCAGAGCCGCCGGAAGTGGTTCTCCGACGGCCCCAGGACAACGCGGGCGAGGTGGCGAGCGACGGTTCTCACGGGGCCTGCGACACGATGCTACTACGGGATGATCACCGTCGCAGCGCGGCCCTCAGGGCCGCGATCGCGTCGGCGGTCGCATCACTGGCGGCAGCGGCGATCGTCACCATCTGCAGGTAGCCGTGGACCAGGCCGTCGTAGCACCGGAACTCCGTCGCGACACCGGCCGCGCGGAGACGATCCGCGTAGGCCCGGCCCTCATCCCGCAGCGGGTCGTAGCCGGCGACCTGGACGAGCGCTGGCGGCAGCCCCCGATGGTGCTCGGCGCGGAGCGGTGAGGCATACGGGTGCGGACGCTCCGCGGCGGCGGGGACGTACTGCTCCCAGAACCACTCCATCATCGCCCTCGTGAGGCCGAACCCGTCGGCGCAGTCGTGATACGACGGCGTGTCGAACGAGCAGTCGGTGACCGGGTAGATCATCAGCTGAAAGGCGATCGCGGGCCCGCCACGGTCACGCGCCATCAGGCTGATGACGGCGGCGAGGTTGCCGCCGGCGCTGTCGCCGCCGACCGCGAGCCGCGCCGGATCGATCCCGAGCGCGCCGGCGTTCGCAGCAACCCACGCCGTCGCGGCGTAGCAGTCCTCGGCCGCGACCGGGAAGCGGTGCTCCGGGGCGCGCCGGTAATCCACGGACGCGACGACGCAGCCGGCGCCGTGCGCGACGTTGCGACAGACGCGGTCCATCGTGTCGAGGTCACCCGCGACCCAGCCGCCACCGTGGAAGAAGACAAGACCCGAGAAGGGCGCCGCGCCGGCCGGTGTGTAGAGGCGGACGCCGATCTCGGCGCCGTCGACCGGAACGCGACGGTCCTCCACCGCCGCCATCGGCAGCAGCGGCCCGCACATCTCGATGAACTCGTACTCCGCCGCCCTCGCCTCCTCGACGCCGAGGGAGAACGACGGCGCGTCGGCAGCACCGAACAACGCGGCCTCGATCTGCGGGTCGAGCGGCATCTGATCCTCCTGGTCCGGCCAGCCTGAACGGAGACTCTACCGGGAGATCTCCCACAGCACGTTCGCCGATCGAAGCTCGCGTTGCACCACCCGAGCGCCCGGAGTCCGCGCCAGCACGACGGCGTCGGGCTCGGTCGAGACGAGCAGGCGCCGGCAGCCGGGATCGACGTCGGGGTCCGCCCACCGCCAGCCGTCGAGCGTGGTGTTGTAGATGCTGAGCCTGATCACGTCGACCTTCCCCCGCCGCGAGCCGACGCAGTCCGGATCCATCGTCCGCAGGACGACGGCGATCCGACGCTCTTCGCTGCGCTCCCTGCTGCCGTTCGCGAAGAGCCCCCACTCGAGCGTGCCGGCGAGAGCGAGCATCCCGGCGAGGAGCACGGCCGGAGCGGCAAGCGTCGGGCCGCGCGCGTACGCGACGAGCACGGCCAGGACGGCGACGCCGTGGGCGACCGCGAGCTTGAGCGGTTCGACGCCCTCGGCCGAAACGAGCGGCGCCACGCCGAGGACGTTGACGGCCACGGGCAGCGTGCTCCGCACGGCCTCGGAGAACGCGAGGTACGGCACGACCCAGAGGGTCAGGATCGGCGCAAACATCACGATCGCGGCCGTCCGGAGCGGCAACTCGCGGCGGACGAGGGACACCGCACCGGCAGCGAACAGGGGCAGGAGGATGGCCTCGTTGTAGCGCCCGTAGATCATCTGGTCGGAGCGGAACGGGTCGTGCCAGAAGACGCCCGAGACGGCGATGCCGGCGACGGCGATGGCGAGCGCGGCCAGAGCGATCGCGCCACGGTCGCGCCGCCCGTGACGGCGGACGAGGGAGACGAGGCCGACGACGCCGAGCGGGGCGAGACCGTAGGTCGCCGCGGACAGGTAGAACAGGTGACCGCCGATGGCACCGAAGAAGGCCGGGACATCCTCGACGCCGAACCCCTGGAGGAATGTCTCCCGGCTGTAGCCACGCGAACTCGTGACGGCCCGTGTGACCGGTGGCGTGAGAACCACGACGAGGGCGGCACCGGCCGCGACGAGCACCGCGCGGACGCCGCGGCCGGCGGCCGGTAGAACGACGATCGCGACGGCGACGGCCGCCGCCGCGATCGCTATGCCCCGCGGGTGGACCAGGTAGGCCGAGCCGGCAAGGACGCCGAAACCGAGAGCTGCGATCGGGCCGATACCGCGCGAGAGTCGCCCCGCGCCGAGCACCAGCGCCGCTGCGACCGGAACAAGCAGGTTTTCCGACCAAGTGAGGTTCGTGAACAACAGCCACGACGGATACACCGCCACGATCGTCGTCACGAGGAGGCGGCGGCTGCGCGCGAGGTCCGGCGCGAACTCGATCACCAGGCGCCACGCGATCCAGGTCGTCAGCGCCCCCAGCCCGGCGTTGACCGTCAGCAGCGTGAGCCGGTAGGCGTCGTCCGAGGAGTCGGTGAGGAGGAACGACGGGACGAGCAGGAACGCGTAGCCAGGGTGATACTTCAGGTTCGAGACCTGGCCCTCGCCGGCGAGGTGGCGCGCCGAGGCGAAGTAGCCGAACTCGTCGTACATGATGATCGGCACGCGCATCACGAGGGACAGCAGCGCGTGGACGGTGTACCCGCACGCGGCGACGACGAGGCCCTCGCGCCTCACGTTCGCGCCTCGCGGTACACCCGTTCGTGGCGTTCGGCGCTCGTCTCCCACGACAGCTCGCCACGAGCGGCGGCGGCCGCGGCGGCCGCGAGCCGGGTGCGCAGCGGCCCGTCCGTCAGCACCGTGGCGATCGCGGCGGCCAGCGCCGCCGGATCGCGGGGCGGGACGACCAGGCCCGCGCCGGTCGCCGTCAACGTCTCGGCGAACCCGCCCACGGCCGTCGCCACCACCGGTCGACCGAGAGCGATCGCAGAGGCGAGCACGCCGGACTGATCGATCGATCGGTACGGCAGGACGACGACGTCCGCGCGGTCCATCGCGCCGGCCCAGGCACCCGGGGACGCGTACCGCAGATCCGCGACAACGCCGTCTGCCGTGGCCGCGCGCCGCGCGTCGGCGTCCGCGCCAAGCGGGCGCCCGAGGACGTGCAGCATCGCATCCGGAACGCGCCGGCGCACCTCCGGCCAGGCGTCGAGGAGGTCGCCGAGGCCCTTGTAGGGCCGGATCAGCCCTGCGAACAGGGCAATTGGAACGCCGGTCGGAAGGTCGGGCGGGATCGCCGTCACGCCGCCGTAGGACGTCAGCGCAGCGTGCGGGATGCGCACGACCGGCGCGCCGACGCCGAGCCGCCGGAGGCTCTCTTCACCGGCAGCCGAATGGACGACCACGCACGCGAACGGCCGGCAGTCGGCCACCTGCTGCCGGTCCGAGCCGACCCCGTCCCTGGCGAGGGCGTTGTGCGCCGTGTAGACGACCGGGCCGCGCAGGAGCCGCCGGGCCACACGCCAGAACAGCCGATCGGCCGGGCCGAGCGGTAGCCACATCACGTGCACGACGTCAGCGCGCCGCAGCGGCCCCAGCAGTGCGACGAGGTCGACCACGTGCTCGAGGCCACGCGCGACGCGACGGAGTCGGCCCGGGAGCCGGTCGGCCAGCCGGTAGAAGCGCTCCTCCACCCGCAGGCCAGGCGCGGGAGGCAGCTCGCCGTGCCGGAACCGACTCGTCAGCAGGACGACGTCGTGCCCGCGCGCGACGAGGGCGACGCCGAGGCCGTGGTCGTAGGGCCGGGAGTCCCCGCGCGGGTCGACGATGGCGATGCGCACCCGTGCAACGGTACCGGTTCGTCCGACCGCGACGGGTGGGCGCCGCCGGGAAGATCAGATGAGGCTCAGGCCGCCTTGAGCGACGCACCGTCGAGGTATTCGGCACGAACTTCGGCCTCGATCGAGCTGATCGAGTGCTCGTCGATCCCGAAGTCCGTCCGCGCCTCCTCGTCGGGCCACTCGGCGAGGCCCGGCGTGACGAGCCCGAGGCCGCTGTGGTTGGCGATCCACTCGGCACAGTGAATCGCGCGCGCGAGCACCGGATCGACGACAGCCGACTCCGGCGCGTGGTGGTACCGGAGGGCCTCGCAGATCGCGGCCGGAAACTTCCACTCGGCAGCGATCAGGGCGCCGAGTTCGGCGTGCTCGAACCCGAGGACGTCCAGCTCGACGTGATGGAACGGAGCCTGCTCGACCTCGGTCGCGCGCAGCAGGTCGGCGAAGGCCTCGGTGCGGTAGCAGACCAGTACGACCAGACCGAGATCGTGGAGCAGGCCGGTGACGAACGCCTTCTCGCCGGCGACCCGCCTGGCGCGCCCGAGCACGCGCGCGGCAACGGCGGTGGCGAGCGAGTGGTCGAACAGATCCGAGCGAACCTCGCCGAACCCGTCGCGATCAGACGCCAGCAGGCGCGTGATCGAGGCGGTGATGGCGAGGTTCTTGATCGACGAGAACCCGAGCAGCACGACCGCGTCGGGCAGCGACTCGATCTTGCGGGCGTAGCCGTAGTAGGCGGAGTTGGCGAGCTTCAGGACCATCGCGGCAAGCGCCTGATCGCCGGCCATGATACGGGCGAGACTGGAGACCGACGCGTCGGCGTTGTCGCACTCGGAGATGACCTCGGCGAGGACCGCCGAAACCGTCAGGGGCAGATCCCTGACCTCGTCGACCAACTCCATCAACGACACGTGCTCCATCGGGTTCGCCTCCTTCACTGATCCGGTCCCGCTGCACCCGTATCGGCACGAGGCGGCAAGCCGTTGAGTCCGACATCCCGGAACGACGGCGCCGTGGACTCGTAAAGGTTCTGTTTGAAGCTGACGGCCTCGTCGGGAAGGCCGCCTACAATCAGCACATGCCGACCTCGGTGGTAACGGGCGGCGCGGGCTTTCTGGGGTCGCACCTCTGCGAGCACCTGCTGCGAGAGGGGCACCGCGTCATCTGCGTCGACAACCTCGACACCGGATCGCTCACGAACATCGAGCAGATCCGCGACGAGGCGTTCGCGTTCGTCAATCACGACGTCACCCGACACCTCGACCTGCCCGGTCCCGTCGACTTCGTCTTCCATTTCGCGTCGCCGGCGAGCCCGATCGACTACCTGCGCCTGCCGCTCCACACGCTCAAGGTCGGCGCCTACGGAACGCACAACGCGCTCGGTCTCGCGAAGTTCAAGCGCGCCCGGTTCTTGCTCGCGTCGACGAGCGAGGTCTACGGTGATCCGCTCGAGCACCCCCAGAGAGAGACCTACTGGGGCAACGTGAACCCGATCGGCCCGCGCGGCGTGTACGACGAAGCCAAGCGATACGCCGAGGCGCTGACGATGGCGTACCACCGCCAGCAGGGCGTCGACACCGCGATCGTCCGGATCTTCAACACCTACGGCCCGCGGATGCGGGCCTTCGACGGCCGCGCGATCCCGACGTTCATCCGTCAGGCGCTGCTCGATCAGTCGCTGACCGTGTTCGGTGACGGGTCGCAGACGCGGTCGTTCTGCTACGTCGACGATCTCATCGTCGGCATCTGGGCGCTGGCGACATCGGGGGTGCACGACCCGGTCAACATCGGCAACCCGGAAGAGTTCACGCTGCTCGAACTGGCCACACGCGTGATCGAACTGACGGGGTCGCAGAGCTCGATCGTGTTTGAGTCGCTGCCTGAGAACGATCCACAGCAGCGACGTCCAGATATCAGCCGCGCCCGCGAGTTGCTCGGGTGGGAGCCTCTGACAGGGCTCGACCCGGGCCTCCGGCTGTTGCTCGAACGCACGGCCCGCCATGAACTGATCGGAAGGAACCCGACCGTATGAGACGCGCAATGCTCGCGGCTGTCGCCGCCGTTCTCGCCTGCTCGCTCGTCCCCGCCACCGGCTCGGCCGCCGTCCAGCTCGGCATCACTGACGTCGCATTGCAGAATCGCGAGCCCGATCGGTTCTGGGAGCAGGTCAACCTGCTCGAGATGGATCTGATCCGCACCTCCATCGCCTGGAACCGGATCGCGGAGACCCGGCCCGCCTCACCGCTCGATCCCAACGACCCGGCCTACGACTGGACGCAGCTCGACAAGAACGTCAAGGATGCCGCCGCCTGGGGTGGCACGGTCATCTACACCGTCTGGGGAACGCCGCCCTGGGCCAAGAAGTATTCCGGCTTCGTCTACCACGTGCCCGTCCCGAAGGCGGCGCACTTCCGCAACTTCATGAAGGCTGCTGCGGCGCGCTACGACGGCACCTTCGTACCCGCCGGCGCACCCGTCGACACGCCGCCGCTGCCGCGCATCACCCACTGGGAGATCTGGAACGAGGCCAACAACGCGCTCGGCCTCGCGATCCCTGGCGGCCCGGCCGGCAATGGCAAGGCCGCGGGTGCGAAGGAGTACGTGACGATCCTCAACGTCGCCTACGGCGCGATTCACGCCGAGGATCCCGAGGGCGGCCCGAAGGCCCACGTCATCGGCGGCGCGGTCGGCGGCTTCACCGGCGTCGATCACGAGACCTTCTACAAGCAGATGCGTGCTCGCGGCGCGAAGCTCGACGGCATCTCGCTCCATCCGTACGCGCGGTTCCCGGTCTGGGGCCCGTCCGACGGTGCGCCGGGCAAGGGCTACTTCCAGCCGTACTACCGGCTCGGCAACCTCGACCGGTTCGTCGCCTTCGTGCGATCCTGGAAGGGGCGGAGCTTCCCGATCTGGTTGACCGAGATCGGCTGGCAGGTCAACCCGCCGGACCGGCGGATCGGCGTCAGGTCGGCGACCCAGGCGGCGTTCTTCGCCGAGATGGTGCGTAAACTCGACCGCATCCCGCAGATCAAGGGGAACGTCTGGTACCTCGTCCGCGATGAGAAGACCCTCGCGGGCTGGCAGTCCGGCGTCCTGACCGCGAAGAACACGCGACGGCCGCTCTGGTACACGTGGCGCCAGATCGGGCGGGCCCGGAACTAGCCGTCAGGAGCGTGCGCTACCTCGTGGGACCGATCGCTTCGCGGTACGCGGCGAGCGTGTCGGCGACGATCGCGTCCCACGAGTAGCGCTCCTCGACGCGCCTCCGCGCGGCCTCTCCCATCTGCGCCGCGCGCCCGCGGTCGCCGAGCACCTCCAGCACGGCGGCTGCGAGCGCGGCCGGATCGCCGGGCCTGACGACGCGCCCATCGAGGCCGTCGCGGACGCGGTCGGCCATGTCGCCGACCGGCGTCGCGACGACCGGGCGGGCCGTCGCCATGGCCTCCAGGCAAGCGAGCGAGAACGAGTCGCGCCGCGAGGGGATGACGACGACGGAGGCTGCGGCGTAGAGTTCGCCGATCCGCGCGGGCTCGACGCGACCGAGCGCCCGAACGCCGTCACCCCGCACGAGCGATGCCATCGGGCCGTCGCCGACGATGTCGAGTTCGGCGTCGGCGTGCGCGGCCCGGATCGCTGGCCACGCCCCGAGCAACGTATCGACGCCCTTGACGTCGACGAGGCGCCCGACGAACAGCACACGGCCGGGGATCGACTCGGCATACGGCCGCGCCGGCAACTCGACGCCACCCGGTGGGATCACCCGTATCGAGAGGCGCGGCGCGAGCCGTTCGAGCTCCTGCCGCATCTCGGCGGAGACGGCGACGACGGGGCCGCTGCCGAGAGCGAGCCGGACGAGGGAGGGCACCCGGGCCGCGAGGACGAGATCGGAGCCGTGGACCGTCGTGATCGACGGCCGCCGGGTGCAGCGGGCAATCAGCCCGGCGGGGAGCCAGTGACCGTGAACGACGTCCGCGCCGCGCGCGAGACGATACGCGGCGAGAGCGAAGGCGGCGGTGAACGGTGGCAGCAAGGCCAGCCGGCGCCGATCGGCCGCCAGGTTGTACACCATGCCTGGGCCGTACGCGAGGCGTTCGAGGCGGGCGGGTGCGTAGCGGAAGAAGTGCGACCGGACACCGTCGGTCAGGCGTGGTATCGCGCCGGGCGCGTGCGGAGCGAGGACGTCGACGGTATGACCCGCCGCGACGAGGCGCGCGGCGAGGCGGTGGACGAACGGCCCCGAGGGCACACCAGGCGCCGGCGGGTAACTCGTCGTCATCATCAGGATCCGCAGGGGGCGCCCGCCCGGCATCGGTCGGTACGATGTCAGAGATGTCCTCGCTCCTGCGGCGCCGCCAGTTGCCGCCGCGTGCCATCGACGAAGTCGACTCGACCCTGACCGGCCGCGACATGCGCGCGCCCGCCACGGGCATCGCGCACGGGCGTACCGCCGGGCGACTCGTCGCTGCGCTCGCCCGGATCAGCGCACTCGTTGCGATCGACGTGGGAGCGATCGCGGTCGCGCTCTACGGCGGCCTCGTCGTCAAGGACGCGATCGACCGGCCACGCGTCCTCTGGGGACTCGTCTGGCGCGCCGAGGCGGAGTGGCTCCCGTTCATCGCGCTGGTCGGCGTCCTCGTCTTCACCCGGGCCGGGCTCTATCGCCGTGCAGGACGACGACCGGGCGACGGCGCGGTCGTCTCAGCCATGGTGCAGACACTCGTCCTCGTGGCCGGATTCTCCTACGCAACCGGGCACAGCTCCGGGACGTACACGATCTGGATCTGGACGCTCGTGGTGTCGACCGCCCTGATCGTGGCGCTGCGACGATCGTTCGATGCGCTGACCTGGGTGCTGCAGCGCGCGACCGGTCGCGTCCAGCGCGTTGTCGTCTGCGGTGCGCCGGACGAGGCCGGTCCGGTCGAAGCCGCTCTCCTCGGCGACGACGCAGGCGCACCGGTCGAGATCGTCGACCGCGTCGTGTCGGTCGCCGACCTCGAGATCGCCCTGACGAGAGGTCGGGCAGACGGGGTGATCCTGACGACGCTGCCGGACGACGATGTGCTGCTCGAGGCGCTCGACGCCTGCACACGCCATGGCGTCGCGCTGCGGGTGGTGCCGACGGCCGCGCGCCTCCTCGCGCGCGAGGCCGTGTACATCCCGGGCCAGGCTCTGCCCCTGTTCGAGGTGAAGCCGCCGACGATCGTCGGGCTCGACTGGTTCGCGAAGCGGGCGTTCGACATCGTCGTCGCCGCGTCGCTGCTGGCGGTGCTGTCGCCGCTCCTGCTGGTGATCGCGCTGGCGATCCGGCTCGGCTCGACCGGCCCGGTGATCTACCGCGATCGACGGATCGGGATCGGCGAGCAGCCGTTCGAGATGCTGAAGTTCCGCTCCATGCGGCAGGGCGCGGCCGAGGAGCAGGCGTCCCTGGAGCACGCCAACGAGGCGGACGGCGCCCTGTTCAAGATCCGCGACGACCCGCGCGTCACCGCGGTCGGCCTGGTGCTGCGGCGGCTCTCGCTGGACGAGGTGCCGCAGTTGTGGAACGTGCTGCGCGGTGAGATGAGCCTCGTCGGGCCGCGACCGCTGCCGATGCGCGACTACGAGCGGCTGGCCGCCCGGCATCGCCGACGCTACCTCGTCCTGCCTGGCATGACGGGGTTGTGGCAGATCTCGGGCCGCTCCGACCTCGGCTTCGACGCGATGGTGCGCCTTGACTTCTACTACCTCGAGCACTGGTCGGTCTGGATGGACGTCTCGATCCTCCTGCGGACGCCACTCGCGGTCGCCACGGCTCGAGGTGCGCGCTGACCGCGTTCGAACAGGCGGGCGCTCAGGAGCCGTCCATCGACCTGCCGCGACGCTCGAGTCTGCGCGGAGCGGCGACCCTGTCGCTCGCTCAGGGCCTGTTCGTGCTGTCGGGCTACATCCTCAACGTCGTGCTCGCCCGCTTCCTCGGACCCGGGTCCTACGGCGTCTACGGCATCGTCATCGCCCTGCTCACGATCGTGAACCTGATGCAGACGCAGGGCGTTCCCCAGGCGCTGTCCCGGGCGATCGCAGCCGGCGCCGACGAGCGCGGCGCGTGGCGGACGGCACTTCGTGTCCAGGGCGTTGCATCGACCGGCGGCATCGTGCTGCTGGCGCTCTCGGCACCGCTGCTCGCGTCCGTGCTGGACGACGACCGACTGCTCTCAGGGCTGCTGGTCGCAGCGGTCGCCGTGCCGAGTTACGCGCTGTTCGCGACGATCGGGGGCGTCCTCAACGGGCGCCGCGACTTCGCCCGCCAGGCGCTGCTGAACGCCGTCTACTCGACTGCCCGCGTCGCCTGCGTACTCGGCCTCGCGCTCGCGTTCGAGTTCACCGGAGCTGTCGCGGGGTTCGCCCTCGCGCCCCTGGTCGCCTTCGTCGCGCTGGCGCCGAGACGTCCGCGTGGAGCGGCGTCGGGGAGCTTCGAGTGGTGGCCGCTGGTTCGCTTCGCGCTGCCATCGATCGGCCTCGCGCTCGCCCTCACCGCGACCATGTCCCTCGATCTGCTGTTCGTCAAGGGAGCCATCGCCGACGACGTGACCGCGGGTGTCTACGCCGCCGCCCAGAACGCCGCCCGTCTGACGTACTACATCATGATCCCGGCCGGGATCGTGCTGTTCCCTGCGATGGCGGAGGCGATCGCGTCGGCCGATCGCGGCCGCCAGCGGTTACTCGTGAAGGACGGTGTCGAGGGCGCGATCGCGGTCGTGCTCGTGCTCGTCGCGGTGATGGCGGGCGCCCGCGTCGAACTGCTCGATCTCGCCTTCGGCACCGAGTTCGAAGGCGCCGCGACCGCCTTCGAGCTGCTCGCGCCAGCGATCGGCTGCCTCGGCCTCGCCTACACGTTGGCATCACTCCTCACCGGAAGCGGGCGCCCGGTGCCGCCGATGGTCGTCGCGGCAGCGGCGCTCGTCGTTCAGGCCGCGATCGGCTACCCGCTGACAGTCGCGTACGGCATGTCCGGGGCGGCCCTCGGCACGCTGATCGCCGCCGGCATCTGCGTCGCCGGCCAGGCCCTCCTCGTGCGCCGCCACTTCGGCGCGCTCGCCGACCCGAGCCGGGTCGGCCGCCTCGTCGTCGCGGCCGTCGGCGCCTTCGCGATCGCCTCGCAGGCGTCGTCACCGCTCGACGTGATACCGATCTGCGCTGCTGCGACCGCGGCCTACGTCGGTCTGGTCCTGGTCCTACGCGTCGTCCCGCGCCGACTTCAGCGACGCCGTCGATGACGCTACGGGTCTGCCTATTCGGAACGTACGATCGAAAGCTTCATCCGCGCGTCGCCAACCTGCACCGCGCGCTCGAGGCGGCGGGGGCCGAGGTGATCGAGGTTCACGAGCCGGCCTGGCCCGGACGAACCGAGGAGAAGATCCAGCTGGCCCGGAACCCGCTGGCACCGCGGACCCTGTGGCGGCTCGCAGGCGCATGGTTCAGGCTCGCACGGGCGTATCGACGCGCTCCTCCGCACGACGTCGTCCTCGTCGGCTACTTCGGCCATCTCGATGTCTTCCTCGCCCGGCTGCTGGCGGGACGCGACAAGGTCGTGCTCGACCTGATGTTGTCGGTGTACGACACGGTTGCGCTCGACCGCCAGGCCGTGGACGCGCACGGTGTCCAGGCGCGGCTCGCACGGGTGCTCGATCGCCTTGCGGCTCGTCAGTGCCGGCGGGCGCTGGTCGACACGACCGAGCACGCCGCGTTCTTCGTCGACGAGCTCGGCATCCCCGCCGCCAAGCTCGCCGCGGTCCCGGTCGGAGCTGACGACCGCCACTTCGTGCGGAGTCCGGTCGCGACGCCGGGGGCGCGGCTGCGGGTGCTGTTCTTCGGAACGTTCGTACCGCTGCAAGGCACCACGACCGTCGCGGCCGCGATCGGCCTGGTTGCCGACGCTCCGATCGATTTCACGATCGTCGGGCGTGGTCAGGACCGCGTCGACTTCGACGCACAGATGCCGGATCGGCCGGGCTCACGCGTGATCGACTGGGTCGACTACGCCGACCTGCCGGCGCTGATTGCCGAACACGACGTCGTCCTGGGCATCTTCGGCGCGACGGGGAAGGCTCGCCGCGTGATCCCGAACAAGGTCTACCAGGCAGCCGCAGTCGGTCGCGCCGTCGTGACGGGTGACACGCCGGCCGCCCGCGCCGCGCTCGGCGACGACGCTGTTCTCGTCGCAATCGGCGACGCCCAGGCACTGGCGACGGCGCTGATCGACCTGGCCGCCGATCGACCGCGAGTCGCTGCCCTGTCCGAGGCGATCGGACGACGATTCGACCGGCGCTTCGGGCCGACGGCGATCGGGCCCGAGGTGGCGGCGTTGCTGGCGCCCGATGCCACGCTCGCGTGGACGCCGGCGCCCCGCTGGCTGATGCGTCTCCACCTGCTCCGCGAGCTCCTGGGACGCCTCGACCAAGGGCGCCCCGTGGTGGAGCTCGGGTACGGCTCGGGCGCCGTCCTCGAGTTGCTCTCGGAACGCGGGTTCCGCGCGACGGGCCTCGACATGTCCGCGAGCGCGGCCGTGCTCGCGCGGGCCCGGGTTGCTCGACTACCGGCGGAGCGACGGCCGGACGTGCTCGTCGGCGGCTTCGAGCAGCTCGACGACCTCCGCGGCGAGGCCGGAGCGCTCCTGATGTTCGAGGTCCTCGAACACGTCGAGGACGACCTTGGGCTGCTCCGGGAGATCCACACCCTACTGGGCGCCGACGGCAGGCTGATCCTGAGCGTGCCCGCCCATCAGGCTCGCTTCTCTCGCGTCGATGAGATGGCCGGACACTTCCGCCGTTACGATCGCTTCGAGCTGACGGCGAAGCTGCGGGAGACCGGGTTCGAGCCCGAGGTGTTCTGGTGCTACGGCTATCCCCTCGCCAACATCCTGATGCGCATCCGCCGGCTCATGACCGCTGATCAGGGCGACGCGGGCCGGGACGAGCTGATCGAACGCTCGGCGGAGAGCGGGAACATGATCCCCGCGCGGCGCCTCGTCGGCGCGCTCGTCTCGGAGCGGACGATGCTCCCGTTCAGCCTTCTGCAGCGCCTGTTTCTCGGCACCGACCTCGGCGACGGCTACCTGGTGGTCGCGCGACGCCTGTCGTGACGCGACGTCTCGGTTGGCCACTGGCCGCGGCGTCCGTCGTCGGCTCCTTGCAGTTCGTCCTCGGGCGCCAGATGCTGACGCCGATCGTGATGGGCGACGAGTACGGCTACCTGGGCGCTGCCCTCTACCTCGGGGGTGAGGCTCCGCCGACGGGCGTCCCCTACCATCCCGGCACCGGCCTGCTCTACCTGCCAGCCGTGTGGCTCACCGACGGGCCGCTCGCGGCGTATCACGGAGCGTTGGCCACAAACGCGGTCGTCGGCGCGCTGCTGACGATCGCGGCATGGTGGGTCTGCGGGCAACTGTTTCCGGGCGTCGGTGACGGCGGCGGCCGAGCACTGGTCGCCGCGGCGACGGGGCTCTACACGTCGTTCGTCGGCTACACGAGCGTGGCGGAGTCCGAGGTGCCCTTCGCGGCGCTTGAACTCGCGCTCGTCGGCGTCTTCGCCAACGCGCTGCGCCAGGGCCGCATCCTCTGGTGGGCTCTGGCTGGGCTGGGGTCCGCCGCGACCTACACACTCCACCCGCGCGGCGCCGGCGTCATCGCCGCAGGTGTCATCGTCGTCGTGATCGTGGCGGCACGCACGCGCGACCTCAGGGCCCCGATAGGCTTCGGTCTCCCGCTGGCGCTCGGCCTCGTGGCGACCCGTCTGCTCATCCGAGATGTCTCGGGGACCCTTTACAGCCCGGACCACTACGATTCAGGCTCGCTCGCCGGCCGGATCACCGAGGTCGGCGGGCTCCTCACGACCGCTGTCGGGCAGTACTTCTACCTGAACGCCGCCACTCTCGGTCTCGTGACGGTTGGGCTCGTCGCGCTCGTCCGAAACCTGCGCGCCGGCGAAGCCTCCGGGCAGCGGTATCTGACCGCATTCCCGATCCTCGCGTTCGCCGGGGTCTACGCGTTCTCGATTCTCGCCAACGGCAAGGCCGAGCGCACGGACCACCTTCTCTACGGTCGGTACATCGAAGGCGCAATCGCGCCACTCCTCGTGGCCGGCCTCGCGGTGCTCGTGACCAGCGATCCTCTGATCGTGCACCGCCGATACGTGGTAGTCGGCGCCGGAGCGACGCTGACGGCTGCGGTCTGCTTCTACGGGTTAGCCGGCCCCGAGCAACTCCGGGGTCTCTACAACGGCGCAATGGTTCTCGGCATCGAGCCGTTCAAACGACGGATCGGATGGCCCGATCCCCTCCTGATCGGCGCTGCCGCGGCGGTGCTGATAGCCGTGGTCGGAGCCACTCGCCGGTTGGGGCGATTCGTACCGATCGCCGTCGTCGCACTGATCTTCGCGGCCTTCGGCATCAAGAACAGCCGCGGCCTGCTGGTGCCGATATCCGCCGCGCTCGCGCCGGAACGTGCGATCCCCGAGGCCCTCGCCCGGATCGGTGTGCCGCCCTGCATCGGGCTCGATCGCACCGCCTTCAGCCTGTTCCATTACGGCGTCTACCGCCTGCTGGCACCGACGCGGTACGAATCGTTCGGGCCGGGAGAAACGCCGTGCGGAGACCTGATTGTCAGCGGTGCTGAACTCGACGCAGCCTTCCCCGGTGCGCGCCTCGTCATGCCCGAGTACCGAGGTCTGCAGGGCCTCTGGGTGCAGCCGGGAGCGCTCGCCGACCGCCTCGCGCAGGAGGGGCACCTCTTCCCGGCCACCTCGCCCGGCGCGCTCGCGGCGGTCGCGACTGGACGGATCGATGCGCCCGTCGTCAGACCCACGGCGGACGGCACCGTGATCGAGGTGACCCTCCGCGTAACGGCCGGCGCGGGCGCACCACTCCCGGGCGCTCTGACACCTGCCTGGGCCGGAGATCCAGTTCTCGTCGAGGCGACACTGCCCGGACTGCCGGAGGAAGTCACGTCGAGTCTCCCCCGGACCCTCCTGCCCGGCGAGCGGAGCGGCGTCATCACCCTGCGGGTGCCCCTCCACGATCGGTCTGGGCGCCTCCGTCGGGCGGCGGCTCCCGGTGTGAGGATTCGGCTGCTGATCGGCGACACCGTTGCCGCCGAAACAACCGTGTCATGAACCCTCAGGGGATCTCGGCCCGACGCAGCGCAGCGGCGGCGAGCGGCCCGGCAGCGACGCACACCGCCAGGAGGAACATGACAGCGACGGCGCCCGAGACGTCAGGGACGTTGAGGCGCTCGGCCTGAGCGAGCCCACCCGCGGCCACCACCTTGGCGTAGGCCGCGATCGAGAGCTTCGACGCCGAGGCCGCGAAGCTCGCCACCGAGCCCTCCCAGAGCACGACGTAGAGCACGCAGGCGAGTACCGGATGGCGGAGCACCAGCGACGCGACGACGGACACCGCGGCGTAGCAGGCGCAGGCGAGGATCAGCGCGGCCACGGTCGCGCGGACGCCGTCGAAGCCGGCCGCGCCCGGAACGATGACCACGACGAGCGCAGACGGCAGGAGCAGCACGATCGCAGTCAGCAGCGTCGCGAGCCACGCCGCCGCCACGATCGTGAGGCGGCTGAGCGGCGTCGCGACCACGTAGACGACGGTGCCGTCGTCCCGCGACTCGCCGATGACGCTCGCACCGAGTACGACCGTGACGAGGGCCGCCACCACGGGCAGGAGGATCCGCTCGACGAGCCGGGCCGTGAAGCGGTCGGCGTCGTCGTAGGCACCGGTAGCGGTCGCGACGATCGCGAGGATGCCCGGGACGAGAGCCAGCACGAGCAGCGCGAGCGTGCGCCGGCGCCCCGCCAGGGATCGGACGTACAACGTGGTCAGCGGGATCACCGCGCCGCCCCGCGGGCGCGCGCGTGGAGGTACGCGTAGACGCTCTCGAGGTCGTCGCCGATCGGCTCGATCCGCCGCAGCGAGACGCCCTCGGCCCGGGCGATTGCCGGCAGCGCCCGCGCCAGCGCATCCGGATCGGCCGTCTCGACCGTCGCGGTCTCGCCGTCCAGTCGCACCGCGTCGGCGTGGCCGGCGCCGAGCAGCGCGCGCGCCAGCGTGCGCGTCCCCGGACCGGCCTCGAGGCGGATCGCGCGAGGCCGGTCGGCGAGCAGAGCGCGGATCGCGACGGTCTCGCCCTCGGCGACCAGACGCCCGTTCACCAGGACCACGACGCGGGGGGCCATCCGCTCCACCTCGTGCAGCACGTGCGACGAGACGATCACCGTCCGACCCTCGTCGCCGAGCCGTCGGATGAGATCGACGACATCGCGCCGCCGGGCTGGATCGAGCCCGTTCAGCGGCTCATCGAGCAGCAGCACGCGCGGGTCGTGCACGAGTGCCTGAGCAAGCTTGACGCCCTGCCGCATGCCCTTCGAGAAACCGGCCAGCCGCCGCCCGGCGACGTCGCTCAGCCCGACGGTGTCGAGCGCGCGCTCCGCGGCGGCGGCGTGATCGGTGACGCCGCGCAGTCGCGCCAGGAGGGCAACCGCGGCGTGGGCGGTCATGAACGGCCAGAGCCCGTCCGTATCCGGAACCAGCCCGACCTGACGGAAGATCTCGCGGTCCCGACGCGGGTCGACGCCGCCGACGCGAACCGTGCCCCGGCTGGGCGTCGTGAACCCGGCGACGAGTCGCAGCGCGGTCGTCTTGCCAGCGCCGTTGTGTCCGAGCAGACCGGTGACGCCCGGGCCGGCGTCGAAGGACACGTCGGCGACCGCGACGCGGTCGCCGAACCAGCGCGAGACGCCGTCGAGGACGACGGCCGTCACTCGTCCGACCCCCGGTAGCGGAACAGCAGGACCGCGAGCGCGACGACGCAGACCGCCGCGTATGCCAGCAACCAGCCTGCGGTTCCGACGCCCACCAGATCGTCACCATCCGGAAAGATGCGTTCCGCGAGGACGATCGGGATCGCCGGCAGCGCCAGGAGCTGCGCGGAGCTGTCCGCACCGAGACCCTCGACGAGGACCCCGCCCGTCGCGCTACTCGCAATCAGCAGGCCGACGAGCCCTCCCATCGCGAACGCGCGGCGCGCCGTCAGCGACGAGGCCGCGAGTCCGAGCAGCCCGTAGAAGCTCGCGATCACGAAGCCGGCCGTGACGATCCGGGCGAGATCGCCGAGGTGATCCTGCAGGTAGCCGAACGGGTGCAGCGCGAACAGGACGTTGCCGCCGAAGAGGAAGAGAACCGGCGCGAGCGTCACACCGAGCAGGGGGACGAGGGCGGCGGCCAGCTTCGCGACGAGGTACTGGCGCGGCGAGACGGCCGTCGCGAAGTAGAGGTCGAGAACGCGATCGCGCCGGTCCGGACAGAGCAGGTCGGGCGCGACGACGCCGGCGAGCGCGAGGATGCCGATCGAGATCACGTTGTAGTAGGCCTCGTACGGCACGAGGTCGGTCAGCGGCTCAGGGAACTGCTGCGCGAACAGCGCCCGCAGACCGAGGACCACGATGGCGGGGCCGAAGCAGAGGGCGATCAGGCCGAGCGGGATGAACTTCGCGCGCCAGCTGCGCCCGAAGCCGAGCGCGTGAAGCGCCGACTGGCGCGTCAATGCAGCGACGCACGCCACGCTCCCACGGCGCTCGCCGTCGTAGCTCGTGTAGCGGAGATCCTCGACGCGGGTTCCCATCACGCCTCCTCCATCGCGCCGACGAGAATGTCCTCGATCGTCGGCGAGGCCGGCGCGAGGAGCCGCAGGCCGGCACCGCTCTCGGCGGCGGCGTCGCGGATGGCGTCGAACACGGCGGCATCGGCGCCCTGCACGACGTACCGGTCGCCTGCCGCCACGGGCTCCAGTCCACGGCGTTCGAGCGCGGAGCAGAAGGCGGCAGCGTCGCCGGAGACACGAACCGCCGTCGCTGCGGTCGAGGCGCCCTGCAAGGCGTCGAGCCGCCCGGCCGTAACGACCTCGCCATCGCGCAGGACGACGACCGCGTCACAGGTGCGGGCGACATCCTCGAGGACGTGGGAGGAGAAGAGGACGCGGATGCCGAGCTCGGCCGACAGGCGCCGGACGAGGCGAAGCATCTCCTCGCGCCCCGCCGGGTCGAGGCCCGCCGTCGGTTCGTCGAGCACCACCAGCTCGGGACCGTGGACGAGGGCCTGCGCCAGCTTGACCCGCTGGCGCATGCCGGTGGAGAACGTGCCGATCGGGCGCGACCGCTCCTCCTCGAGCCCGACCTGGAACAGCACCTCGCTCGCCCGCAGCACGGCCGCCCGGCGCGGCAGGCCGCGGAGCTCGGCGAGGTGGACGACGAAGGCGTGAGCCGATGGCTCCCGCGGCAGGCAGTGACCCTCCGGCATGTACCCGACGCGCCGGCGGATGGCGTCGCCGTCGTGTGCCGCGTCGAGCCCGAGGATGCCGAGCGAGCCGGCGTCGGGGCGGACGAGGCCGAGCAGCGCCCGCATGAGGGTCGACTTCCCGGCGCCGTTTGCACCGAGGAGCCCCGTCGCGGTCTCGTCGACGGCGACGGTGACGTCGCGCAGCGCCTCGACCGTCCCGTAGCGTTTCGAGACCCCTTCGGCGCGGATCGCCGCCACTCGTTACACCCGCGCGGCGGACGCCAGGCGTGCGAGATCGGCGTCGACCATCATCTCCACGAGCTCGGTGAAGCTCGTGCGCGGGACCCACCCGAGCTCGGCGCGGGCGCGACTGGAGTCGCCAATCAGCTGATCGACCTCCGCCGGCCGCAGAAAGGCCGGATCGGTGACGACGTGCCGCTCCGGGTCGAGCCCGGCATGGGCGAACGCCAGGTCGACGAACTCCCGGACCGAATGGGTCTCACCCGTCGCGATCACGTAGTCGGACGGCTCGGGCTGCTGAAGCATCAGCCACATCGCCTCGACGTAGTCGCCGGCGAACCCCCAGTCGCGTTCGGCGTCCATGTTGCCGAGCCGGAGTTCGGTCGCCAGACCGAGCTTGATGCGCGCGACAGCGTCCGAGATCTTGCGCGTCACGAACTCGAGGCCCCGTCGCGGCGACTCGTGATTGAAGAGGATGCCCGACGCCGCGTAGAGCCCGTATGACTCCCGGTAGTTGACCGTGATGAAGTGGCCGTACGCCTTCGCCACCCCGTACGGCGAGCGTGGATAGAAGGGCGTCAGCTCGGTCTGCGGGACCTCGCGGACCTTGCCGAACATCTCCGACGACGACGCCTGATAGAAGCGGATTCCCGGATCGACGGTCCGGATCGCCTCGAGGAGCCGCGTGACACCGACGCCCGTGAACTCGGCTGTGAGCACCGGCTGTGACCACGATGTCGGGACGAACGACTGCGCGCCGAGGTTGTAGACCTCGTGTGGCCGTGACTCCTGCAGCGCCATCGTCAGCGACGCCTGGTCGAGCAGATCCGCCTGCAGGAGCTGCACGCGCCCGTGGAGGTGGTTGATCCGCTCGGAGTTCTCGGACGACGAGCGGCGCACCGTGCCGAACACCTCGTAACCCTTGTCCGTCAGCAGGTCGGCGAGGTACGAGCCATCTTGCCCCGTGATACCCGTGATCAGTGCGCGGCGGCGGCCACTCATGAAGGCGTAGTGTCGCCGATCAGGGCCCGCGCGGCCGCCAGCAGGTCGGCGAGCGTGGTCGCGATCGCGATGCGCGGTGCCCAGCCGGTCGCCCGCTGGAGGGCGTCGGCCGACCCGCAGAGCAGACGCGTGTCCGTCCGCCGCAGTCGAGCGGGATCCGGGACGATACGGACGGGCGCCGTCGCGGCGTCGATCAGGGCCGCGACGAGCGCCGACAACGGCAGGGCGGAGCCCCTGGCGACGTTGTACGTGCCGGCCGGGGTCGCCGGGTTGAGCAGCGAGACGTACGCCGCCACGACGTCCCGGACATCGAGGAGGTCCCGCTCGACCGTCAGGTCGCCGACAGCGAGGTCGCCACCGCCAGCCCGTTCCAACCGGGCGATCTGGTGGGCGAACGACGGCAGCGCGAAGCGCGGCTCCTGACCCGGCCCGGTGTGGGCGAAGGGTCGGGCGACGACCGCGTCGAGGCCGTGGGCGGTGACGGCCTGCCGGACGGCGAACTCCGCCGCGGCCTTCGACGCGGCGTAGGGCGAGCGCGGGGCGAGCGGGCGCTGCTCGTCGGCCGGGACGGCGCCGCTCTCCCCGTAGACCTCGCCGGACGAGATCGCGAGGAGGCGCGCGCCAGGGGCGTGGCGGCAGACCGCCTCGACGACGTTGACGGTGCCGACCGTGTTGACGAGCCAGGTCGCGGCCGGATCGGCGATCGAGTCGGCGACGCTCGACAGCGCGGCGAGGTGCACGACAGCGACCGGGGCGACCGTCGCCATCTCGGCGCCGATCGCGGCGGCGTCGGTGACATCGGCGGTTGAGACGACTGCCCGGTCACCGAGGGCAGCCAACAGGTGACCGCCGACGAACCCACCGGCGCCCGTGACGAGAACCGCGGTCCGGCTCAGAACAGCCAGTCGGGCCAGGCGTCGCGTCCGCCGGCGACGGCGCCGATATCCTCACGCGCGAGCAACCAGAAGAGGATCGCGAACGCACCGCAGAAGATGCCGGCGACGGCGAGCTTCGGCGACCGGGTCTGGATCGTCGCGACGACGAACCCGAGAGCGGAGACGACCACCGCGACGATACCGATCAGGAAGCCGGCCGGCGCCAGCCGTACGGTCGCCGCCATCAGCACCGCGATGATGCCGGCAGCGAGGCCGAATCCGGCCAGACGCGGCGCGGGCTCGCGTTCGTCCGCGGCGGGGGCGGCGTGATCGTGCATGGCCGGATCCTACACCGACCCTCTCCGGGCGGGCGCCACCGTAGAATCGCCTCGATGGCCCTCGTCAAGCGCGCCGCGCTCCTCGTCGTCGCACCGCTGCGGCGAGCCCTCGTGCAGCCCGTCCTCCACGCCGTGCATGCGCGCGCAGCCCAGACCGACCGGATCGCCGCAGCGGGGTTCGAGGGCCTCGAGGACTCCGTCGGCCTGCTCGCCCGGCAGATCGCTCGCGTGGCGGATCCCGTCCCGGCGACGGTCACGCTCGCGTACGCGATCCACGCCCTGCGTCACCTGGATCCGGGCGCGCGCGTCGCCGTGATCGACGAGTCGAGTGCGATCCGGGCCGCGCTCGACGCGCTCGGCTTCCGTGACGGCGATGACGCCGACGCCGTGCTCCTGCTCGACGCCGACCCGCACCACGAGCCGGCGGCCCGGGTCCGAAGCGGCGGCCTGATCGTGATCGCAACAGGCGACGACGCGGTCGCGAGCCGACTTCTGGCCGGCCTTGACGTGCTCGATCGACGACTCGTCGAGGGGACCGTTCTGGCGACGGCCCGCCGCCCGGCCGTTTCATGAGGGTCCTGTTCGACCTGACCGGCACGCAGAGCGCGGCCTATCGCGAGCGCGGCATCGCGCGGTTCCTCTCCGAGCAGGCGCTGGCACTGGAGCGCGTTGCTCCCGGAGCCGTCGCCGACTACGTCCTCGACGGTGACGCTGCGATACCAACTGGCCTGGGGCAGCTGAGCGACGGTTTGCGCATCGCCGAGGCGCGCACCGTCGGGGGGCCGCCGGGCCTCTACCACGTCGGCTCGCCGTTCGAGGCCGGCCCGCTCAGCCGGGTCCTACCCGCTCCCGTCCGCGATGGCGCCTGGCGGATCGCGGTGACGCTCTACGACCTGATACCACTGGTGTTCGCGTCGCACTACCTCGCCGACGCGATGACCGCGCGCCGGTACCGGAACCGGCTCGGCCTGATTCGCGCCGCCGACCTCGTGCTCGCAATCTCGGCCGCGACCGCGCGTGACGCCGTCGAACTGCTCGGCATCCCGGCTGGTCGCGTCACCGTGATCGGCGGCGGCGTCGGCCAGGCGTTCGCTCCGGCGCCCGACCCGGCCGCCTCGCTCGCCACGGCGCAGGCGGCGGTCGCGGGACTCGCGTCGGGCTTCGTCCTCTACACGGGCGGCATCGACCATCGCAAGAACATCGAGGGTCTGATCCGCGCGTACGCCGCACTGCCTCGGAGTCTGCGCGATGCCCACCAGCTCGTGATCGTCTGCAGCGTCGAGCCGACGGATCGTGCCGCACTGCTGGCGCTGGCCGCCGACCGGGGCGCCGCGGGGCAGGTGCTCCTGACCGGCTTCGTCGCCGAGGCGACGCTGATCGATCTCTATCGCTCCTGCCACCTGTTCTGCTTCCCATCGCTGTACGAGGGATACGGCCTGCCGGTGGCCGAGGCGCTCGCCTGCGGAGCGCCCGTCATCTGCTCCGGGACGTCGTCGCTCCCGGAGATCGTCACCGACGCCGCGGCGCGGTTCGACCCGGCGCACGAGGACTCGATCACGGCCGCGCTGGCGCGCACCCTCGCCGACGATGGGTTCCGACGCTCACTTGCACGACCGCTGGGCGCCGAGCATCGCTGGGACGCGGTCGCCGCCCGCACGGCCGCCGCCTACGAGACGGTCGCGCCACCACGCCGCCGGCGACCGCGCCCCCGCCGGCTCGCCTTCGTGACGCCGCTCCCACCGGCCATCTCGGGCGTCGCCGGCTACGCGACGCGACTCGTCGGCGAGTTCTCCGCCCGTCGCGACGTCACCCTGATCGCTCCGGCGCCGCACGCCACCCACGTCGCCGGTCACCGAGTCGTCCCGATCCGCGCCAGCGGAGTCGCCGAGGCGCTGGCAGGCGGCTTCGACGACGTCGTCTATGCCATCGGAAACTCGGCGTTCCACGCCGAGATCCTCCGGTTGCTGCGCGTCCGGCCGGGCGTCGTGATGGCGCACGACGTCCGACTCAGCGGGCTCTACGACTGGCTCGACCAGCACCGGCCCGAGTTGCGCAGTGCAACCTACGCGGAGCTGCTCGACGCGCTCTACCCCGGCCGCTATCCAGCGGCGGCCGGGCTGCCGGAGTTCCGACAGCCGGCCGACCTCGATCGTTTCGGCGTCTACCTCGCGCGCGAGGTGATCGCACTCGCCACCGCCTACCTCGTCCACTCCGACGCTGCCGCAGAGATCGCGCGCGGCGAGGCGCCAGAGGGGCAGGAGGGCAAGGTGCGAGTCGTCCCGTTCGCGGCCGATCCGCACGCCGCGACCGTCGACCGGACCGAGGTCGACCGCGACCTCGTCGTCTCGTTCGGTGTCGTCGGACCCGCCAAGCGGCCGGACGCGCTGGTCGAGGCGTTTGCGCTGGCGCGGCGCGAGCGACCGTCGCTCCGTCTCGTCCTCGCCGGGCCGGTCGAGTCGGAGCACCGGCGCGCCCTGCTGACGCTCGCCGCGGAGCATGGGGCGGCCGACGGCGTCACGGTCGCCGGCGCGGTCAACGACGACGAGTGGTGGCGGCTCGTGCGCACGGCCGCGGTCGCGGTGCAGCTCCGCGCAACGTCGAACGGGGAACGATCGGACACGGTCGCGACCTGCCTGGCAGCGGGCCTACCGGTGGTCGCGGCCGGCGATGGCACCGGCGTCCACGAGGTCGCTCTCGACGAGCCACCCGCCGCGATCGCCGCCCGGCTCGGGCGGCTGCTCGCTGGAGGCGCCGAGGTCGCGGAGCACGTCGCCGCCGGCCGTGCCGCGGCGCGCGCGACGACTGCGGCTCAGGTCGTCGAGGCAGTCTTGGCTTGCAGTGCTCCACCAAGCCGCAGGACGCCGTCGACGACACCATCGAGCGAGTAGACGGAGAAGGGCGCGAACCGCTCGGCCGCGAGCAAGGGCTCGCCGTTGGGCGCGGTCACGTCGAGCGAGAAGGAGAAGTCGCCGCTGTGCAGCGGTAGCATCGGCAGGTCGAGCTGGAACTGACGACGCTCCCCCGGCTCCAGATCGACGTTGGCGAGGACCTGGCGCGCCAGGACGAGGCCCGATGCGTCACGCAGACCGAGGCGCGCCGTCGCGTCACGCACCTCCGCGGCGGCGATGACCTCGATCTCGAGCGTGAAGGACTCGCCCTCGACGAAACGCTGGCGGACCTCACCGTCGCCGCCGGCTGTGGTCGTCGCCCCCAGTCGTACGGGACCGGCCCTTTCCGCCTGGACGTCGGCGACCGTCACGGCCGCGGATCCGTGGGCCGCCATCCGCCGGTGGTACTCGCGCAACACGTCCGTCGTCGCGCCGAGCGCCACGGGCTGCCCACGGTCGAGCAGCAGCGCGCGGTCGCAGAGGCGCTCCACCGCCGAGGCGTCGTGCGAGACGAAGACGAGGGTGCCGCCACTCGCCTGGTAGTCGAAGATGCGCGAGATGCACTTTCGCTGGAACGCCTCGTCGCCGACCGCCAGCACCTCGTCGAGCAGCAGGACATCGGGGTTGATGTGCATCGAGACGGCGAACCCGAGACGCGTGTACATGCCGCTGGAGTACGTCTTGACCGGCATGTGCGCGAACTCCTCGAGCTCCGCGAAGGCGATGATCTCGTCGAGGTGCTCGTCGACGTACGCGCGCGGGATGCCGTAGATGGCGGCGTTCAGGTAGACGTTCTCGGCGCCGGTGAACTCGATGTGAAAGCCGGCGCCGACCTCGAGCAGAGAACCGACCCGGCCGCCGATCGCGAGCCTCCCCTCGCTCGGCGAGAAGATGCCGGCGAGCATCTTCAGCAGCGTCGACTTGCCGGAGCCGTTGTGACCGACGATCCCGAAGGTCTCACCCGGTCGGATGTGCAGGTCGACGCCGCGCACCGCCCAGAGATCGCGCGTCGTCCGCCGGCCCCGCCGCAGCAGCGATTCCTTGAGCGAACGCGGGCCGCCCGTGGTCAGCCGGAAGTGCCGGCCGAGGCCCTCCGTGATGATCTCGCCGACGACGGTCACAGGGCCAGTGCGAAGCGGTCCTCGTACCGCTGCAGAACCGTGAGACCGACGACGAGGAGTACGGGGCCGACGATGAAGACGTAGGCGAGCGCAGCCGGGCCGGGGACGACACCGTGGACGAGGACGCCGCGCAGGGCCTCGACGTACGGCGTCACCGGATTGCCGTACCGCAGCAGGTCGATCACCAGCGGGTGGGCAGCCGCGCCGGGCAGCGACTCCAGGCTGTAGAAGATCGGCGTCAGAAAGAACCAGGGGAGAAACAAGACACCGATGAAGTGCTCGACGTCCCGGAAGAAGACGTTCGCGGTCGCCAGGAGCAGCGCGAGGCCGAGCGTCAGTGCCGTCAGGACGACGAGGAACGGCACCGCGAGCAACGCGATCGGCAGCGTGCCGTTCGCGAAGATCAGGCCGGCCGGGGCGACGACGGCGAACGTGACGATCCCCGCCACCGCCTGCGCCAGGACGGTCGAGATGACCAGAGTCTCGCGGGGGAACCAGATCTTCTTGACGAGGTCGCCGTTGGCCAGCACGCTGATCATGCCGACGTAGACGCCCGCCTGGAAGATCGACCAGGCGGCGAGACCGGCGAGGACGAAGACCGGGTAGTTCGGAATGGCGACGGCGCGCCAGAGCACCGAGAAGACGAGCACGTAGACGCTCATCATCAGCAGCGGGTGGAGGTACGACCAGGCGATGCCGAGCAGCGAGCCCTTGTACTTCGCGCGCAGCTCGCGGCGGGTCAGCGTCACCAGCAGATCGCGGTAGCCGAGGACGCGCGCCAGTCCGGTCGGGCGACCTTCGATCGAGACGACGGCGCTCACGCGCCGGATCGTAGTCGGCATGCCGACACGGTCAGCCCGATCGGGCCCCGTCGTCGCAGGCACCGCGCAGGGCCGCCGCGACGATCTCGCCGCTCGCCGTCCAGGTGAGTGCAGCGGTGTGGTCACGGCCAGCCGTAATCCGCGCCGGCTCGGCGACGAGGGCGGACGCCAGCGCGCGCGCGATCGCATCGGCGTCGGTGGGCGCAGCGCGAAACGCGGCCGGGCCCGCGGCCTCGTCGAGGCTCGGATGATCGCTGCAGACGACCGGAACGCCAGCGGCCAGGGCCTCTGCAACCGGCATCCCGAACCCCTCGACGAGGGCGGGCAGACACAGCGCGGCGGCGCCGGCGACGATCCCGGGCAGGTCGGCATCGGCGACGTACCCGAGCCGGACGACACGATCCGCCAGGCCGTGCGCGGCGACACGGGCGTCGATGCCGTCGTCGCCCCAGCCGGCCCCTCCCGCCAGCACGAGTGCCAGGTCGGGGTGCTGACCGCGCAGGAGGGCGAAGGCGTCGATCGCGGCGCCAAGATTCTTGCGTGGCTCGAGCGTGCCGACCGCGAGGAGGTACGGGCGCCCACCGCACGGCGACCGCCCGGGGCGCGCCGTCCGGTAGGCGTCGTCGACGCCCGGGCGGGCGACGACGAGCCGGTCCCGAGCGAGGCCGAGATGCTCGGCTACGGCGGCGGCGGTCGCGTCGGAGATGCAGACGACGAGATCGCAGCGACGCACCTCGTCGAGTTTGCGCAGGTGCAGGTCGCGCGTCTTGACGGTGGTGAGGTGCGGATGGGTGAGCGGCACGAGGTCGTAGACGATCGCGGCCCGCGCGCCCTGGCGCTGCCGGGGGTGCAGCCACTCGGAGCCGACGAAGACGTCGCAGCGACCCGCGATCACCTCGAGCAGCGGCAGCGGACAGGCGTTGAGCCCGCGCCGGAAGACGCGCCCGGGGCGCAGGCGGCGGTGCAGCCGCCGCACGCCGTCGAGGCCGGCAAGGTGGGCCTCGAGGCGTGTCGTCTCCCCGGCACCGCCGACCGAGAGCGCCACCCAGTCGTTGTCCGGGGCGGCGCGGGCGCACGCGCCGAGGACCCCCCGGATGTAGCGCCCGATGCCGGTCGGCGGCACGGCGAGCGGCGAGACGTCCCACACGATCCGCACGGCCGGAGGGTACGGTGCCGTGTGTGCTGCGCGTCGCGCTCGACCTCGCCCACGCCCGTCACGCGGCAGCCGGGACCACGCGCGTGGCGCGCGAACTGGCGATCGCCCTCGCCCGGCGTGGCGATGTGGCGGTGGTGCCGCTGGCCGACGGGCGCGTACTCGACCGCGACGACCCGCGACGGCGCGCGCTGGCGCTGTGGCACGACGTCGTCCGGTATCCGCTGCTCGGCCGACGCGCGGCCCGCCGCGTCCACGCCGACGTCTACCACCTGGCCCTCGCTCGCGGCCCGCTGATCGGAGGGCACCCGCCGGTCGCCGTGACCGTGCACGACCTGGTGCCGTGGCGCCACCCGGAGACGATGAGCGCGTGGAATCGCCGCTACTCGAGGGCGACCCTGAGCCGGCTGCTGCACGTCGCCGACCTGGTCGTCACGTCCAGCGAGGCGGTCGCAACCGCGTTGCGACCGACCACCCGGCGCGTCGCTGTCGTACCGCTCGGAGTTGCCGCCCGGTTCCGCGGGGAGACGCCATCAGCGCGACCGGCAGGCGAGGGCTACGTCCTCTTCGTCGGTACGCCAGAGCCGCGCAAGAACCTCGTCCGGCTCGCCGAGGCGACACGTCTCGCCGGCCTGCGCCTCGTCGTCGCTGGCGCTGGCGGCTGGGGCGACGGGCGGCCGCCCGGGGCCGGCGTCGAGTGGCTCGGCCGCGTCACGGACGACACGCTCCACGCGCTCTACGCCGGCGCGGCCTGCCTCGCCATTCCCTCGCTCGACGAAGGCTTCGGCCTTCCCGCCGTCGAGGCGATGGCGAGCGGCTGCCCGGTCGTCGCGGCGCGCGCCGGGGCGCTCACAGAGGTGTGCGGCGATGCGGCCATCCTCGTCGACCCGCTCGACAGCGAGGCGATCGCGGCAGGCCTCGCCGCGGCGCTGCGGCGCGGTGCGGAGCTCAGCCGGCTCGGTCGCGACCGTGCCGCGGACTTCACCTGGGATCGCTCGGCGGCCGAACTCGTCCGCGCGTGGCAGACGATCGCATGACGGCTTCGTAGACGGCCACGAGCCGCTCGGCGGCCGCCGTCCAGCTCAATTGCCCGGCGCGCCGCAGGCCGGCGTGGCGCAGGCGGTCGCGCTCGCCGGGACCGTCCAGCACGCGCTCGAGTCCGGCCGCGATCGCGGTCGGCGACAGCGGATCGACCAGCATCGCGGCCCCTCCGGCCGTCTCCGGCAACGCGGTCGTGTCGGAGCAGACGACGGGCGTGCCGCAGGCCATCGCCTCGACCACGGGCAGCCCGAACCCCTCGTACAGCGAGACGAAGACGACCGCCTCGGCGCCGGCGTAGAGGGCCGGTAGTTCGGCGTCGGCGACGTGCCCGACGAACCGCACCGCATCGGCGATGCCGAGGCGCGCGGCGAGGGCGCGGTAGGCATCGCCCTCCTGCTTGTCCGGCCCGGCCAGGAGCAGGACCTCCGGGCCGGCCCGACGCAGCCGCAGCGTCGCGAAGGCCTCCAGGAGCCGGGCGACGTTCTTGCGCGGCTGGAGCCGCCCGACATGGAGGACGTACGGTGCCTCCGTGAACGGCGAGACGCCGGTATCGGGCCGGTAGCGCGCATCGACGCCGTTCGGGATCGCCGTCACCTTCTCCGGCTCGAGCCAGGGCAGCAGGTCCAGCAGATCGCGGCGGGCGTCGGCGGAGACCGTCACGACGTGCCTGGCGCGCCGCACCGACCACGGCACGAAGCGGCGAAAGGCGATGCGATCGGCCAGCGGCATCGTCTCCGCGAGGCGGGCCCAGGAGCAGTCGTGGACGGTGACGACGCCAGGCACCGCGACCCGGGGCAGGATGTAGTTGCCGTGGTGGAGAGCGGGGCGGTCGACGGCGATCTGCCGGGGCAGCGCCACGGCCACGCGCAGGTGATTCGAGCGTGCCCGCAGCACCACGGGCTCGACCGCGCCGCGAGCGGCGAACGCGTCCGCGCTGCGCACGTACGCGAGCACCCGGAAGGGGAGGTCGAGCGAGCCGAGCCCCTCGAGCAGCCCGCGCACCATCGTCTCCTCGCCGCCGCGCCGGCGGCCGAGGACGTCGGCGTCGAAGGTGATCGTCCGGGCTGGCACGGCGGGTATCATCGCCGGGGGTGGGCAGCGTTGCCGTCATCACGGGCTCGGCGGGGCTCGTCGGGTCGGAGGCGGCGAGCTGGTTCGCCGGTCGTGGCCTCGACGTGGTCGGCATCGACAACGACCTCCGGGCGACGTTCTTCGGCGCCGACGGCTCGACGCGGCCCGTACGCGAACGGCTGGAGCGCGACCTCGCTTCCTACACGCACGCCGAGACCGACATCCGCGACCGCGACGGCCTCGCGCGGCTCGTCGAGCGCTACGGCGCCGATGTCGCAGTCGTCGTCCACTGCGCGGCCCAGCCGTCCCACGACTGGGCCGCGAGCGACCCGCTCACCGACTTCGACGTGAACGCCGTCGGCACCATCAACCTGCTCGAGGCAGTCAGGCGGCACTGCCCGGCGGCGCCGTTCATCTTCTGCTCGACCAACAAGGTGTACGGCGACCGGCCGAACGACCTCCCGCTCGTCGAGCTCGACCGACGGTTCGAGATCGCGCCCGATCATCCGTACGCCGACGGCATTGCGGAGGACATGCCGATCGACGCCTGCCTGCACTCCGTGTTCGGGGCCTCGAAGGTGGCGGCGGATGTGATGGTGCAGGAGTACGGCCGCTACTTCGGCCTGCGCACGGCGTGCTTCCGCGGCGGCACCCTGACGGGCCCGAACCACGCGGCGGCCGAGCTCCACGGCTTCCTCGCGTACGTCATGCGCTGTGCGATCGCCGGCCGCCCCTACACCGTCTACGGCTACAAGGGCAAGCAGGTGCGCGACGCGATCCACGCCCGCGACCTCGTGCAGGCCTTCGATCGGTTCGTCGCCGAGCCGCGGTCGGGCGAGGTCTACAACATCGGCGGCGGTCGCACGTCGAACTGCTCGGTCCTCGAGGCGATCGACCTCGCGTCGGAGATCGCCGGGCGCGAGCTCGAATGGTCCTACGAGGACGCGAGTCGCGTCGGCGACCACGTCTGGTGGATCGGCTCGAACGCGCGCTTCATCTCCCACTATCCCGGCTGGCGGCCGACGTACGATGTGCGCGGCATCCTCGAGGAACTGCACGAGGCGAACCGCGAGCGCTGGCGGACGTGATCGACGTCGGCAAGCGGCTGCTCCTCGGCGTGCGGATCGACGCCGTCGACTACGACGGCGCCATCGCGCGGATCCTCGCCGCGGCAAACGAGCGACGGGCGTTGGCGGTCTCCGCCCTTGCCGTTCACGGGGTCATGACCGGTGTCCTCGATCCGGAGCAGCGGGCGCGCATCAACAGCCTCGACCTCGTCACACCCGACGGGCAGCCCGTGCGCTGGGGGCTGAACCTGCTCCACCGGACGGCCCTTCCCGACCAGGTGCACGGTGCAGTCCTGACGGCGCGTCTGCTGGGCGAGCTCGAGACGGCGTCGCTGCCGGTCTACTGGTACGGCACGACTCCCGCCATCCTCGACCGCCTGCAGGCAGAGGTTGCCCGCCGTCACCCCGCGCTCGTGCTGGCGGGGATGGAGCCGTCGCGGTTCCGCCCGGCGACGCCCGACGAACTGGACGCGATCGCCGCCCGGATCATCGCGACGGGCGCGCGGATCTGCTTCGTCGGGCTCGGCTGCCCGCGTCAGGAGACCTTCGTCGCCGCCATGCGAAGCCGACTGCCGCTGCCGGTCCTGGCCGTCGGAGCGGCGTTCACGTACCTCGCGGGCGATCTCCGGGAGCCGCCGGCCTTCATGCGCCGGAACGGCCTCGAGTGGCTCTGGCGCCTGGTTCTCGAGCCGCGACGACTGTGGCGGCGCTACCTGCTCCTGAACCCGGCGTACCTGGCACTCCTCGCCGTTCAGCGCGTGACGGGTTGGACGGTGCGGCCCGCCGGTCGTGCGCCTGACGCCAACGCCGGCGCCCCCTCCTGACGTATCAGCCTGCGATCACGGGTGGGACGCGCTTGGATCCGAACCAGCGGCGCCACTCTGCCGCCAGCGCGCCACTGGCGATCGCGCGGGTGAGGCCGTCGTCGATCAGGGCGGTCGTCGCACCATCGCCATGGCGACAAGCTGCGCCCCAGGCGTTCTGGGTCTCGGCGACATGTGCGACGCGGAACGCGCCGGCCGCCGTGATACCGCCGAACGCCGGCTCGTCGTCGACCATCGCGTCGATCGTCCCAGTCTCGACGGCCTCGATCATCTCGCGGAAGACGTCATCCGACGAGCCGTCGAACGCAACGAGTTCCGCCGCGCCGAAGCTCTCGGCCAGCCGCATGTTGGTGGAATCGGCAATGGCGCCGACGCGGCGGCCGGCGAGGCCGCCGAGGTCGTGGATGTCGGAATCGGCGCGCACGAGTACCGCCTCGTCGATCGCACCGTACGGCCGCGAGTAGCTGAAGATCCGCTGCCGCTCGGGCGTGATCGCCGAGCCGCACCAGATCGCGTCGACCTCGCCCGCGTCGAGCGCCGACCGAAACCGGTCCCAGCGCTGGAACGACCAGACCAGCTCGAACTCGAGCGCCTCGGCGACGCGAGCCGCCGCGCCCGGCTCGTAGCCGCCGCGCGTGCCGTCGGGCTCGGTGTAGAACAGGGGTCGCGCATCCATGTCGGCGCAGGCCAGCACCAGGCGGCCCGCCTGGACCGTCACGGCAGCGCCTTCAGGTACATGTCGCGGTGCCATTCCGTGACGGTGGAGCAGAACCGCTCCCACTCGTCCGTCTTGTACTCGACGAAGGCAGCGAGCAGCTCCGGCGGCAGGGCGCGCTGGACGACCTCGTCTCCGGCAAGCGCGGCGAGCGCGTCGCCGAGCGTCCGCGGAAGCGGTGCGTACCGCCCAGACACCGCCGGGTCGTACGAGTCACCCGATTGTGGCGGGCCCGGGTCGAGGTGCTCGTTCAGGCCGTGCTCGATCGAGGCGAGCACGGCGGCGTGTGACAGGTACGGATTGACGCTGGCGTCGGGGAGCTTGTACTCGAGCCGCCCGGAGGCGGACACCCGCACGGCACAGGTGCGGTTGTCGAAACCCCAGTTGACAGCGCCAGGCGCGAACTGTCCGACATCCCAGTAGCGGGCGTAGGAGTTCACGGTCGGAGCGCACAGTGCGAGCATGCCGGGGGCGTGCCTGAGGATCCCGCCGAGCGCGTGGCGAGCAGTCTCGGTGAGGTGGAGCTCGGCGCGGCCCGGCTCCGCGCAGACGTTCTCGCCGCCGCGCCAGAGCGAGAGGTTGTGGTGGCAGCCGTTCGCCATCGCACCGACCAGCGGCTTCGGCATGAAACTGGCGACGACGCCGAGTTCTTTCGCGACCTGGGCGCAGATCAGCCGGTAGGTGATGAGGTTGTCGCACGTGCGGTCGCAGCGGTCGAAGTTGAAGTTCAGCTCGATCTGTCCGGCGTCCTCGTAGTCGCCCTCGATCATGTCGAGGCCGAGTTCCTGGGCGTACGCGACCACCTTCTTCACGATCGGCCGCACGGTCTCGAGCGCGCCCATGTGGTACGCCGGCGAGACGTTCGGCTGCGACCAGACCTCGATCTCGTCACCGAACCAGCTCATCTCGGGCTCCGTCCCGGACCGCAGCTCGAATCCCGTGCGAGCCTCGAACCCCGCGTGCAGCCGCTGGAGGTTTGAGCGCACGCAGGTTGGCAGCGGTTCGCCAGCACGCTCCGCGCGATCCGGCCGCCGGTAGAGGTTGCAGAACACGCGCGCGAAGTGCCGGTCCCAGGGCAGGACCTGGAAGGTCGCAGCATCGGGGAGCGCAACGAACTCCTCGGTGTGAGGACCGGCGGCGATCAGGTCGCCGTGCCGGTTGGAGGCCAGGTCGGTGACCGCCGAGCCGTGAAACTGGACGCCGCGCTGGAGGTTGCGGGCCAGGTGCCGGGCCGGCGCGACCTTCGCCATGACGCGGCTGTTGAGGGTGATGAACTGGTAGTAGACGAACTCGACGCCGGCGTCGCGGACGCGCGCCGCGATCTCGGGTTCAAGGGCCGCGTTCGCGGCCCGCTGCACGTCGAGCGCGGACGCCATCTCAGGCGACCTGAAGCGATGCGTAGTCGCGATCGATGTACGACGTGCGCTGACCGGCCTCGCTCCACAGCACGGGGTAGAACGCCTCGTCCATCTCCAGTTCCCCCGGCCGCATGTAGCGCGAGTACAGCGGGTGCCGATTCGTCTCGTGCCAGCGGGTCTCGGTCGTGACCATGTGGGAGATGATCGACCGCCGCTCACGGTCGAGGCGCTCGTTCGGGGGCGAGCCGTGCCAGCACCAGCCGTCGTGGAAGGCGCAGCCGCCGGCGGGAACCTCGATCGGCACCCATTCGACCGCGTCCGCCAGTTCCGGCGCGACGACCTCGCGCAGGTAGCCGGTCCAGTCGTCGGGACCGTGGAACTGCCCTCCCGCATCCTGGCGTGGCCAGAGGTGCGAGCCGCGGGCGTAGTAGATCGTGCCCGAGTCCGCCTGCGTGTCGTCGAGTGCGATCCAGCACGACGTCATGTTCTTCGGGACGAGGTAGTCGAGGTAGGCGGCGTCCTGATGTGCCAGCAGTGCCTTCGAGCCCGGCGGCTTCCAGATCATGTTGTCCTGCATCAGCCGCATCCCCGGGGCCCCTGCCAGCTTCGCACCCCAGCGGCCGTTCCGCTCTGACAGCGTCGTCGTTGCGAGGACCGGGTCGGCCTTCCAGACATTGCACAGCTGACGCGCCATCTCGGGCGGCGTCACGCCGGGGATGTAGTTCACCTCGTCGGGAGAGAGCCCGGTCGCCCAGCGGTGTTCGAAGCATTCGTGGAACCGCTCCCGAACGCGCTCGAGTTCGTCAGGGCCCATGAACTCCTCGACGACGAGGAAGCCGTCGCGCCGATAGCTGTCGATCTGCGCCGGTGTCGGTCCGTTCACCATCTACCCTCCCAGGCGGGGCGGTCGTTGCCGCTCTTTATACATCTATTGTGTAGACGTTTCAAGGACATGCCGGTCAGCGCCCGACAGTCAGTGTTCGCACCCCTCCAGGTCGAGGGTGCCGTCGAGGCGATCGTGCGGCGCCTCGGGGAGGCGATCGGCTCCGGTGTCCTCGAGCCGGGTGAGCGACTGCCGAGTGAGGGCGACCTCGCGTCACACCTCGCCGTGGCGCCGATGACACTGCGGCAGGCACTGGCGATCCTTCGCGACGCCGGTTTCGTCGAGACACGGCGCGGGCGCGGCGGCGGGTCGTTTGTCGTCGAGGACGCGCGGCGGGCCCTGGAGCCCGCAGCGACCCCGCCGCGCGTCGCCGACCTCCGCGATCTGACGGACTGGCGCCGAGCCGTCTCGGGCGAAGCCGCCGCGCTCGCAGCTGTCAGGGCGACGCTAGACCAGCGCGCGCTCCTGGCGCGGGCCGCAGCCGCGGTCGAGACGGCGGCCGTGACGTTCGCGGGATTCCGCCTGGCCGACGCGCGGTTCCACGTCGCGATCGCCGAGGCGACCGGGAACGCCCGCCTCGTGCGGGCCGAGTCCGCGATCCAGGCGGAACTCGGCGACGTGCTGGCCCTTGTCCCCGGCCCCGAGCTCGCCCGGCGAGCGTCGGGCGCGGGCCACGAGCCGCTGGTGCGGGCGATCACGGACGGGGAGGAGGCGGCCGCCCGCGTCGCCATAGAGCGGCACGTGGAGGCGACGTACGACTGGATCCTCGGGCTACGCCTCGGGCTGGCCTGACCGGGGCCTGGCCCCGCTTGCCGCCAGAACGGGGACAGGCCCCGAGAATTCCGGTTCCGAACGTTCCGGTCCGACACGGGCGCGTCACACTTCCGACGGAAGGCGGCACCGGGCACGCGCTCGGCGACACGCTGCGCTCACTCACGAGGGAGGTCACCACGGACGCCTGGCCCAGCGCGAGCAGGGCGGTGCGGCCTACGAAGCGAGACGCAGGCCGCGCGGATGAGCCACGCCGATCACGCCGTCCAGCCGCTCGAGCACGGCGAGGACGTCGTAGGCGCGGTCAGCGAGGTCCGTACGCACGGCGGAGTCGTGCTCGTCGGCGAGGCGGGCGATCAGTCGGCCGAGGTCGGCGTGCAGATGGCCCCGAGGTGTCGCCACCTCGAGTATGGGATCGTCGCAGGGGGGCATTCGCAGAAGTCATCGGCACGTGCCCATCGCCGGATGAGGGGAATCATCCGACGCGACCGCCGCGGACGAGGCCGGCCGAGGCTTCCCCGCTGACCGGCGAGCGCTCGCCCAACCGGTCGGCTGCGAACGCGAGGAACGCCCGCAGGACGCGACTCGCCGGACGATTGACGAGGCGGACGGTGTAGAGCAGACGCGCCGTGCGGAGCCCGCGCACCGACGCCGTGACGAGCCGACCGTCGCCTAGCTCGCGCTCGACCGACACCGCGCTGGCGAAGCACGCGCCGAGCCCACCCTCGACCGCAGCCTTGGTCGACTCCGTCAGGCCGAGCTCGGCGAGGACGTTCAGATCGCGCGGGCGGACGCCGAGGAGGCGCAGCTCGCGTTCGACGAAAGCGCGGACACCCGAGCCCTCCTGCTGCACCACGAGCGGCAGCGCACGCAGCTCCTCGAGGCTCAGCGTCCGGCCTGCTGCCGGGTGACCCGGCGGCAGGCAGAGCAGGATCTCGTCGCGCAGGAACGGCTCGAACAGGAGCGACCGCTGCGGACGCTCGGCACCGACGACGCCGAGCTCGACCTGGCGGTCTGCAACGAGTTCGACGATCGAACCCGAGTCGTCGACCCGCAACGACACCTGCACCTCCGGGTGCTCGGCCCGGAAGGCGCCGAGCAGCACCGGCAGCAGTCGCTCACCGGGTCCGGACGACGCGCCGACGACCAGCGGCCCGCCGACGGCGCCGTCCTCGTCGTCGAGCGCGCGCAGCATGTCCCCCTCCGCGGCGAGGACACGCTGGGCGTGACGGTAGGCCGTGCGTCCGGCCTCGGTGGGCCGGACGGTCCGGCCAGAGCGGTCGAGCAGCCTCGCGCCGAGGCGCTTTTCGAGGGCCTGGATCGCGAGCGAAACGGCCGGCTGCGTCACGCCGAGCTGGTCGGCCGCGACGGAGAAGGACGAGCGGTCGACGACCGCGACGAGCACGGCGAGCTGCCGCGTGTCCATCAACCGCCGACCACGGACGGGTCACGTTCCGGATTCGCCCGCACCGGCGAGCGGACCGTCTCGATCAGCGACGCCGCGACGGCCTCAGCGTCTCCCGTCAACACGAGCGCCTCGAGCCGAGCGAGACGCTCGGATAGCCAGGCGGCATCGATCGGCGGTCGCCGCGCGACGCGGAGCTTCGCGTGGCGAGTCGGCTCGACGACCTCGTCGCGCTCGAACAGCTCTTCGGTCAGCTTCTCGCCCGGACGGATCCCGGTGACCCGGATCTCGACCTGCTTGCCCGACAGGCGGACCATGTCCTCCGCCAGCGCCATGATCGAGACGGGATCGCCCATGTCGAGTACGAAGATCTCGCCAGAGTCGCCGACGCCGCCCGCTTCGATCACGAGCTGGGCGGCTTCCGGGATCGTCATGAAGTAACGGGTCATCGCCGGGTCCGTGACGGTGACGGGGCCGCCAGCGGCGATCTGCTCGCGGAAGATCGGGATCACCGACCCCGACGACGCGAGCACGTTCCCGAAACGGACGGCGATGAACCGCGTCGCCGACGCCTCCTGCGCCGCGGCCTCGACGACCCATTCGCAGACCGCCTTGGAGGCACCCAGGACCGTCTGCGGGTTGACGGCCTTGTCGGTCGAGATCAGGACGAAGCGCTCGACGCCAGCGTCGCGGGCGAGCATCGCCAGATCGCGGGTCGCGAGGGTGTTGTTCCGCACGGCCTCGACCGGGTTGCGCTCGGTGACGGGCACGTGCTTGTAGGCAGCGGCGTGAAACAGCACGCCAGGTCGCTCCGCAGCGAGCAGCAGACGCATCCGCGCCACGTCACGCACGTCGGCGAGCACGGCGGCGACGCCGCCGAGGCCCTGGTCCGCGAGTTCGCGATCGATCGTGAACAGGCTGGTCTCGCCGTTGTCGACGAGCACGAGACGGGCGGGAGCGAGGCGGGCGATCTGACGGGCGAGCTCCGAGCCGATCGATCCGCCCGCGCCGGTGATGAGAACCGTGCGCCCCGCGAGGTACCCGCCGATCTCGGCCGGGTCGAGACGGACCGGCGGCCGGCCGAGCAGATCCTCGACGCGAACGTCGCGCAGACGCGTCACGAGCGAGTCGGCACCGAGCAGTTCCTCCGGCCCAGGCAGCGTCCGCACCGGGACGCCGTGCCGCCGGCACGTATCGACGACGAGCTGGCGCCGCGCTCCCGGCGCGGCGGGCATGGCGATCACCACCTCGTCGAGGCGTGTCCGACCGAGGAGATCATCGAGCAGATCGATCGGGCCGACCACCTTCACGCCGTGGAGCCGCAGCCCCCGCTTCGCCGGGTCGTCATCGAGGATGTCGATCGGGGCGTAGCCGGAACGAGGCTTCTTCATCTCCTTCACGATCAGGTCGCCCGCGTCACCGGCGCCGATGACGAGCACCTGGCGACCCGTCGCGAAGGGCCCGGATCGTTCGAAGACGATGCGGGAGACGGCACGCGCCGCGACCAGCAGGAGCCCGGCCAGGACCAGGTCGAGCGCCACGACGCCGCGCGGTAGGGGATCGTTACCGCTGCGGGCGATCGGCGGCAGGAGCCACATCGAGGCGTAGGCAGCAACCTCGGCCACCGCCAGCGCCCTCGCGAGCGACAGCACGTCGCCCAGCGACGTGCGCTTCCACCACCGCTGGTAGACCCGCATCAGAACCAGCACGACAACCTGGACGGCGACGAACCGCCACCAGCCGGCGTCGCGGAGGCGCTCCCAGTAGGGGGTGACCTGATCGAAACGGAGATAGAAGGCCGCGTACCAGGCGACGATCAGAAGCACCGCATCGATCACGACGATGCCGAGCCGGTGCCTCGGGAGCAGGCGCATATAAGGCCCGATTATAGGACGTCGGGGTCGAGAGCCAGGCGTAGCAGCTCGACCGGGTCGCGGCGGATCCTCGTGGCCGCCACTGCCGGCCGTGGTTCGATCGAGATGTCGGCGGCACGTTGCAGGCGCCGGAGCCTTCCTTCGCGGATGAGCCTGTCGTCCACACCACCGAGACGGCCCGCGAAGGTCGTGTACACCGGTGTGCCGAGAACCACGGCCTCGCGATTCATCGTGCCGCCGGCGGAGATCACGAGGTCGGCGCCGGCCACGAGGCTCTGGCCGTCGATCGCTTCCGCCGGGACGACCACCCGCGCCAAGCCGAGGCCACGTACGCGTTCCGCCTGTTCGACGGTCCGGGGCAGGACCACGACCACGACCCGCTCGTCGGCGACCAGCCGCTCCAGGACATCATCCCAGAGGGTGTTCTCGATGCGGTGATAGAGGGCTAGCTCCGGTGCTGGGCGGAGAACTGCGAGGATGTCGTTCGAGCCTCTGAAGGAAGCGGCGACGGTCGCGTCCGGCTCGAAGGAGGCCATCGCGTACTCCTCCTTGAGGCCGGGGTACCGCACGAGCCGGCGGCCGACGGCGCCGTACCGGGCGAGGCGGTCCGGCGGGATCGCGTCCGGCACGAGCGTCCGCCGTGCCAGTCGGCAGTTGACCGAGTGCTGGAGGACGGCGTACTCGTAATCGAACATGGTCGTCGCGGGTACGCCGAGCAGTCGGGCCACGAGGGGTTGGTCAGTCGACCCGTGTGCCAGGGCAGCGTCGAACCGGTGAGCGCGCGCCCAGATGCGCAGCGCGCGAACCCGATCGAGGGCTGCCAGCGCCTTGCCACTCCGGCCGCGGCCACCGTGCCGGCCGACGACGACGGGGTCGAGACCCTGCAGCCGGGCGATCGCGACCGTCTGGCCGTAGTCGCGGGCCGTGACCTCCACGACATCGCCCCTGGCCTCGAGCGCGCGCACCAGTGGCGCCAGCACCACGGCGTGCGGGGCGTTCGTAAGATCGACCCAGACCTTCACGCTGGCGCGAGCACGCCGGTCACCGCCGCGACGACGGCGACCTGCTGCGCCTCGCTGATGGTGGGGAACATCGGTAGCGCAAGGCACTGGTCGGCGGCGGCGTCCGTGACGGGGAGATCACGCGGCGGGAGCCGGGCGAACACGGGCTGGCGGTGCAGCGGCGTCGCGTAGTAGACGCCGGTCGCCACACCGGCCGCCCGGCACGCGTCCGCGACGGCGGCGCGGCTCGAGGTGCGGACGACGTACAGGTGGTAGACGCCGCCGTCCGGCGGCAGCCCGACGACCTCGCCGAGTCCCAGAGCGCGGTAGCGCTCCGCCGCCGCCGTCCGCGCCGTGTTCCACCCCGCCACCGCCGGCAGGAAGACACGCAGCACGGCAGCGTGCAACTCGTCAAGACGGGAGTTGTAGCCGACCTGCGTGAACGTCTGCTTGTCACGCGAGCCGTGGAAACGCAGGGTGCGGGACGTCTCGGCGACGTCCTCGCGCGACGTGACGATCAGCCCACCGTCACCGAACGTCGCGAGGTTCTTCGTGGGAAAGAAGGAGTACGTTGAGACGTCGCCGCGCAACGCCACGCCAGCCGCACCGAAGGCCTGCGCCGCGTCCTCGACGAGCGCCAGGCCATGGCGGTCGCAGACTGCTCGCAGCGCGGAGATGTCGGCCGGGTGGCCGAAGAGGTGGACGGGGACCACGGCGCGAGTGCGCGACGTCACCGCGGCCTCGACGGCCGCCGGGTCGAGGCAGTAGTCGCCCACGCGGATGTCGGCGAAGACCGGCGTGGCACCGACGGCTGCGATCGCCTCGGCAGTCGCGTAGAAGGTGAAGGCCGGGCAGATCACCTCGTCGCCCGGAACGACGCCGACGGCCCGGAGCGCGAGGACGAGCGCTTCGGTGCCGTTCGCCACGCCGACCGCGTGCGCTACGCCAAGCGCGGCGGCGGCCTCTTGCTCGAACGCGGCGACCTGCGGGCCGAGGATGAACCGACCGGAATCGACCACGTCGAGGAGCGCCGCGCGCGCTGCCGGGAGCAGCGCCGTCCACTGCCCCTGGAGATCCATCAACGGGACGCCCATCTCAGCGACGGAGCATACTTTGCGCCCTCAAGCAGTACACCCAAATGGGCGATAACGGATAGATGTCGGCCCCACCCGCGCTCCAGGCCGCCCTGACCAGCATCGCAGCCCTGGTCGACGCGCCCGGAGCGTTCGAGCAGCTGGCGCCACCGGCGACCGCCGCGACCCGCACGCTGGTCGAGGCCGACGGCGTCTGGCTCTGCGTCCGCCGCCGTCATCTCCACGATCTCGTCTTGCGCCACGCCGACGGGGTCGAGCCGCGCCAGGCGTACTCCAGCGACCTACCGATCGCCGTCGACGCGCTCGTGGAGGCGGCAATGCTCGCCGGGGCACCGCTCCGCATCGACGACTACGCCTCGCACGATCTCTCGGATCCCCATCTCCGCGCCCAGGGCGTGACCGGCGTTCTGGCGGCCCCGATCGCGTGCGGTGATCGGTTGCTGGGGACGCTGATCGCATTTCGCCGCACCGGGCCGTTCCGCGCCGACGCCGAAACCGAGCTTACCCAGGCCGGCCTGACGATGGCCCTGGTCCTCGTCGCCCACGACACGCGCCGCGCGCACCACCAGGCGCTGCAACGCGAGCAGGTGCTGGCGCGTGCCGCCGCCGCTTCGGCCGCTGCGCCCGACCTGGTCGGCGCCATGGAGCACACCGCCGCGGGCGCGCGTCGGGCCGCCGACGCCGAGTGCGGCGCTGTCGTCCTGATCGACGGCCCGTCGGCGCGGATCGTCGGGCTCGCCGGCGAGGTGCTGCGCGATGACCCCGTCGAGGGCGTCCGCGCCCTCCCCGCCGGGCTCGGCCGCGGCCGACCGCTGCTGTTCGTCGACACGCTGACGCTCCTCGCGCGCCTTGGTCTGCAACCCGAGCGGCCGGCGGCGTTCCGTGGTCGGCTTGCCGTCGTCCAGCCGATCGCCGACGGCACGGAGGTGTTCGGGGCGCTCCTCGTGATCCTCCGCGGCGCAGCGCCGGACCCGGCGATCTTCGGGACCCTCGAAACCCTGGCTGGCAACGCCGCCGGCGTGCTCCGGCGTGAGCGGCTGCGCACACAGATCGAGACGGCGTACATGTCGACGGTGACCGCGCTCGCCAATGCTCTCGAGGCGAAGGACCACGACACCCACGAGCACGCGAGCGCGACGGCGCGCCTGGCCGTCACGGTCGGCCGAGAGCTCGGCCTGACGGCCGACGAGCTGCGCGACCTCGAGTTCACCGCCGTGCTCCATGACGTCGGCAAGATCGCGATCCCCGACGCGATCCTGTCCAAGCCCGGGGCCCTCACCGAGGACGAGTGGGTGTACGTCCGCGAGCACACGATCGTCGGCGAGCGCATCCTTCGCGGGGTCCCGTTCCTCGGCTCGGCCGCGGCCGGCGTCCGCAGTGCCCACGAACGCTGGGACGGTACCGGCTATCCAGACGGACTGACGCGGGAGGGCATCCCGCTGCTCTCGCGGATCGTGTTCGCGTGCGACACGTGGGACGCGATGACGTCGCGACGGCCCTACCGGGAGGCGCTCGACGTGGACGAGGCGGAACGCCGTCTGGCTGCCGAGGCGGGCAGGCAACTCGACCCGTCGGTCGTCGACGCCCTGCTGCGCGTCATCGGACGGGCGCCCGCTCGCGCGTCCATCGCCGCCTGAACCTCCCGCCTGCTGGCTCGCTCGCGTCGGGATGCGGGCAGCATAGGGCGCGTGTCCTACCGGGAGCGATCACGCGGCGAGCCGCCGGCCCGCCGGACCGCCGACCCCGCCGTGCGGCGGGCGAACACCCGCCGGGTCGCCGGACTCTTCCGACCGTACCGCGCGCGTCTGACCTGGCTCCTGGGACTGATCGGCCTGGCGGCGCTGATCGGCCTGGTGCCGCCGTTTCTGCTGCAGGCGCTGTTCGACGACGTGCTCGTCGCCGGTCGCGCACTCGACCTGACGCTCCTCAACTGGCTCGTCGCCGGCATGATCGCGGTCCCCCTCGTCTCGGCGGTGATCGGTGTCGCCCAGACGTGGCAGTCGAACCGGATCGGGCAGGGTGTCATGCACGACCTCCGCTCGGCCGTGTTCGACCACCTCCAGCGCCTGTCCCTGGCCTTCTTCACGCGCACCCGTACCGGCGACGTGCAGTCGCGGATCGCAAACGACATCGGCGGCGTACAGGGCGTCGTCACGAACACGGCGACGTCGATCGTCTCGAACGTCACCACGGTGCTCGCGACAGCAGGCGCGATGCTCATCCTCGAGTGGCGACTCGCCCTCGCCGCGTTCGCGCTCCTGCCGCTGTTCGTCCTGCTCACGCGCCGCGTCGGCGATCGGCGGCGCGAGATCGCGTCCGAAAAGCAGGGGTCGATGGCGGACATGAGTTCACTGGTGACGGAGTCACTGTCAGTGTCGGGCGTCCTGCTCGCGAAGACCTACGGGCAGGGCGATGTGCTCGCGGCGCGGTTTCGCGACGAGTCGGCGCGGCTCGCGGCCCTCGAGCTGCGCCAGCGGATGGCCGGGCGCTGGGTGATGGCAACCGTGCAGTCGTCGTTCCAGCTGATGCCGGCGCTGGTCTACGGCGCCGCCGGCTGGGCGCTCGTCTACGGCGTTGGCGAGGTGTCGCTCGGCACGCTGATCGCGTTCACGACGCTGCAGACACGGCTGTTCTTCCCGGTCGGGTCGCTCCTCAACATCCAGACCGAGGTGCAGGCGTCGTTCGCCCTCTTCGACCGCGTGTTCGAGTACCTCGATCTCGAGGTCGAGATCACGGAGCGTCCCGGAGCCCGCTCGATCGAACGGGCCGCGCTGCGCGGCGACCTCCGCTTCGACGCGGTCTCCCTCCGCTACCCGGAGGCCGCCCGCGATGCCCTCGACGAGATCACGTTCCACGCCTCACCCGGAGCACACGTGGCTGTCGTCGGCGAGACGGGGAGCGGCAAGACGACCCTCGGCTACGTCGCCGCCCGGCTGTACGACGCCGATCGCGGCCGTGTGCTGCTCGACGGCCATGACCTCCGCGACCTCACGTTCGCGACGCTCCACGAGGCGGTCGGCGTCGTGTCGCAGGAGACGTACCTGTTCCACGGCACCGTGCGGGAGAACATTCGCTTCGCGCGCCCCGGCGCCGACGACGAGACCGTCGAGGCGGCCGCCCGCGCGGCCCAGATCCACGACCTCGTCGCAGCGCTGCCCGCCGGATACGACACGGTCGTCGGCGAACGGGGCTTCCGCTTCTCCGGCGGCGAGCGTCAGCGCATCGCGATCGCCCGCGCGATCCTGCGCGATCCGCCGGTCCTGGTGCTGGACGAGGCGACCAGCGCCCTCGATGTCGGCACGGAACACCTCGTCCAGAGCGCACTCCGCGATCTCGCGCGCGGCCGCACCACGCTCACGATCGCCCACCGCCTCTCAACGGTGCGGGATGCCGACGAGATCCTGGTGCTCGAACAGGGTCGGATCGTCGAGCGCGGCACGCACGACGACCTGATCCGCCTCGGCGGCCGCTACGCCGCCCTCGTCGCGCGCGACGCCGCGCCGGTACATTCCGAGGAGTGACCCCCGCTGGCGTGACGGACACCGTACTCAGGGACGCCCGCGGCGTCGACGAGCTGGCGGCGACGGCTCGGGCAGCCGGTCGCTGCGCCATCGATACGGAGTTTCTCTGGGAGCGCACCTACGCGCCGCAACTCTGCCTCGTGCAGGTCGCGGTCGCCGGAGCGGTGTGGCTCGTCGACCCGCTCGAAGGAGCGCCGCTCCAGCCGATCGCCGACCTCGTCGCCGACCCGGCGGTGGAGGTTCTGATGCACGCGCCGTCGGGCGACCTCCTGGCCTTCGGTATCCATCACGGCGTTCGACCGACACGGGTTCGCGACACGCAAGTCGCGGCCGGGTTCGTCGGGCTGACGGCCTCCGCCGGCCTGGAGCGGCTCCTGACCGACGCGCTCGGTATCAGGCCCGGGCACCACGAATCCTTCTCCGACTGGAAACGCCGGCCGCTGTCCGCGTCGCAGCTCGAGTACGCGGGCGACGACGTCCGCTGGCTCGAAGCGCTGTGGGACGAGATCGTGCGGCGGCTCGGGGAGGCAGGCCGCCTCGAGTGGGCGCTGGCCGAGGTCGCGCGCCGCTACCCCGACGGCGGCGACCCGTCGGCCGACCCGCTCGACGCGTGGCGCAAGGTGCAGCGCCGCGGCCGGCTGTCGCCCCGTCAGCTCGCCGTCCTCCGCGAACTCGCCGCCTGGCGCGACGGCGAGGCACGGCGCCGGGACCTGCCGGCGGGCTGGCTCGTGAAGGACCCGACGCTGGTCGAGATCGCCCGCGGCTCGCCCGTCGACGCCGCTGCCCTCGCCGCGATCCGCGGCGCCGCGACGGGGCTGAAGCCGCGGGACGTGGAGCAGATCCTGGCGGCGGTCGCAGCCGGCCGGGAGGCGCCGCCGATCGTCGCCGACGCGCCGGCTCCGCCCGCCGTCCAGCGCCGCGCCGACGCCGCCGCCGGTCTCGCCGGGACGCTCCTCAAGGTGCGCTGCGTGGATGCCGGCATCGCGCCTGAACTGGTGGCGACGCGCGCCGACCTCGACGGCTTCATGGAGGCGGTCGTCCTCGGCGACGTCGACGGGCATCCGCTCGCGTCCGGCTGGCGCCGCGATCTCGTCGGCAACGAGATGATCGCGCTGGTCGGGGGCCGCGTCGCGCTCTCCCTCCGTGACAGGGCGCCGTTCATCGCCATCCACGAGATCTGATCGCCGCCGTCAGGGCGTGTGCCCGGGCAGCCACCAGACGATCTCGAACGCTCCGACCAGCGGCGCGGCGACGACGTAGGCGATCGCGAGCCGCGGATAGCGACCGCCGAGCCACGCCAGCGCCCAGAACGCCGGCAGGGCAAGCAGCCCGTAGCGGGCGACGCCGGCGTAGCGGCCGGTTGCGAGTGGCAGCGCTATCGTCAGGAGAGCGAACAGCGTCCATTCGATCGGAACACGCCGGGCGACGCCGGCGATCGCGCCGAGATACGCAGGTACGAGCCAGGGCGACGGGCTGGCGATGAAGTCCCGGTCGAGCGAGATGCCGTCGACGAGGGCGCGTACGGCGCCGGTGCCGGGGGAGCGTCGAAACCAGAACCGCCGCTGGGCCTCCTGGAACGCGAACGCGCTCTGCGTCCGCAGCTGGAGGTACGCCGCGAACAGCGCGAACCCGACGAGCGGCCCCAGAGCGACGGCGGCGCGCGCGAGACGCGGGCCGCCGGCCCGCAGCGCGACGCCGGCCAGCGGCAGGCAGAAGAGCAGGCCGGTCGACCGCGACAGGCCGACCGCAATTCCGAGCGGCACCGCCAGCCGGAGCCGGCCACGCTGGGCGAGGGCGACGGCGCCGAACCCGGCGGCGATCGCGAAGGGCTCCGTGTAGAGCATCGACAGGACGTAGGAGAGTGGGAAACAGGCGAGCGCGATCCCCGTGCGGGTCGCGACGACCGGCCCGAACAGGTGGCTGGTGACCAGATAGGCCGCCCAGATGCCGACGAGACCGGCGCCGTTGGCGAGCACGAGACCCGCCGCCTCCGGCGGCAGTCCGAGTCGGTCGAGCGCCGCCAGGAGCCCGGGGAGGAACGGGAAGAAGCCATGCTGAGGAGCGAGTTCGGCGGGATACCCGACCGTGGCCACGTCGAGATAGCGGGCGCCGTCCCACGCCGCCAGCGTGTCCCAGAAGTGCGCCGCCTGATAGCGCTCCGGCGCGTCACCGGCGGCGACCCGACGGGCCGACCACTCCGCCGCGCCGAGGTAGAGCAGGCGCGTCGCGGCCCACGCGATCAGGACCGCACGGAACACGTCCCGGCTACGCGGCCGCGACCGGCTGACGGCGCCAGCGGACGATCAGCCAGACGGTGCCGGCGACGAGCACCGCCGCCACGAAGTAGTCGAAGTACTTGAGGCGCCCCTCCCACGTCTCCCAGTTCTCGCCGACCTTGACGCCCAGCAGCGTCAGCATCGCGCACCACGGCAGCGCGCCGAAGAAGGTGTAGATCGTGAAGCGACCGAACGGCATCCGCGCGACGCCCGCCGGCAGCGAGATGAAGGTACGGACGATCGGCAGCATCCGCGACCAGAAGACGACGCGGTTGCCGTACCGCTCGAACCAGCGGTCGGCGAGTGCCATCCGCTTCGGCGTGACGTGCAGGTAGCGTCCGTGTCGCTCGATGAAGGGACGGCCACCGCGGGCGCCGACCCCCCAGGCGACCCACGAACCGACGACATTGCCGAGCGTCCCGGCGAGGATCGCGGCGACGAGACCCATGCGGTCCTGCGAGACGAGGTAGCCCGCGAAGAGCTGGATCACCTCGCTCGGTACCGGGATGCAGGCAGACTCGAGCGCCATCAGGATGAACACGGCCAGGACACCGTGATCACCGATCGACTCCGTCACGAAGTCGACGAGCACCTGCAGAACCGAGAGGAGCGGCACGGTCACGGCTCCGCCGTCAGGAAGGCGCAGGGGCGCGCGTCGGCGGGGAACGGGGACGCTCCGATCTTCTGGACCGTCTGGCGGCCGAACGCACCGAGATCGACGACGTCGCCGAGCCGGGGCACGGGCCCCTCCCGCTCTTCGAGCCGGTAGCCGGTCGGCGTCCAGATGTACAGCACGTGCCGCCCGCCCTCAGAAGTCGTCACGGATACGGCGGTAGAGGGTGTCACGCTGCACCGGACGGTAGCCGGCCGCGCGGATAACCCGGCAGAAGTCCTCGACCGTGGCGCGGTACGTCGTGCCGGCGGCGGAGACGACGTTCTCCTCGAGCATCACGGAGCCGAGGTCGTCAGCACCGAAATGCAGCGCGACCTGGCCGATCTTCATGCCCTGCGTCACCCACGACGACTGGATGTGGTCCACGTTGTCGAGGTAGATCCGGGAGACGGCCTGGGTAATGAGGTAGTCAAATGAGGTGGGCGTATCGGTCACGGTCTGGCCGAGCCGCGTGTTGTCGGGCTGGAAGGTCCACGAGATGAAGGCGCGGAACCCGGGCGCTTCGTCCTGGAGGTCGCGGATCCGGCGGAGGTGTTCGACCCGCTCGGCCACCGTCTCGACATGGCCGTACATCATCGTCGCCGAGGTCGAGATACCGAGCCGGTGGGCGTGGCGCATGACGCCGAGCCAGTCGGCCGACTTCGTCTTCTTCGGCGCGATGATGCGACGCACGCGATCGACGAGGATCTCGCCGCCGCCGCCGGGGAGCGAGTCGAGGCCGGCGTCGCGCAGGCGCGACAGCACCGTCGGCACGGACAGTTTCGATCGCCGCGAAATGAACTGGATCTCCGGCGGCGACAGCGCGTGCAGGTGCACCCGGTATCGCTCCTTGATCGAGCGGAACAGGTCCTCGTACCACTCGATGCCGAGATCGGGGTTGTGCCCGCCCTGCATCAGGACGCCGGTCCCACCGATCGCGAGCGTCTCGGCGATCTTCTTGAAGATCACCGGCTTCGGCAGCGTGTACCCCTCGCGGACGTCGCCGGGCAGGCGGTAGAACGCGCAGAAGTGGCAATCGGTGACGCAGACGTTGCTGTAGTTGATGTTGCGGTCGACGACGAACGTCACCTCGTCCGCGTTGGTCTTGCGATTCCGGAACTCGTCAGCGACCTGACCGATCGCTACGAGGTCACGGCTGCCGAGCAGGACGAGCGCGTCGTCGTCGGAGATCCGCTCGCCCTGCAGCGCGCGCTCGAGCACGTCAGCGACCGTCCGGGTGGACGTTGCGATGGCCATCACGACACCGGCTCGAGGTCGGCGACGAAGCGGAGTTCAGGGGTGTCCTCGATCAGCCCGGCCTCGTTGGCGAGGGCGAGGAACCGTGCCAGGCCGGCACGCTCGCGCTCCGCGAACCGGTAGCGCAGCTTCTCGAAGTACCGGGCCAGGAACCCGGCCGGGTAGCCGTACCTGGCCGCCGCCGAGCGCGCCACCGCCGCCGAGTGCTCGTGGGCGTCGGTGACAGCCTCGGCGAGCGCGCGGTCGAGGGCGTCGAGACCCGGCGTTCCTCGTCTGGCCGCCCAGACCGCGAACACCATCGGCAGGCCGGTGCGCTCCCGCCACAGCGCACCGAGGTCGTGGTGCGGCATCGGATCGTCGAACGCCGAGCGCAGCGCGTCGTCGCCGATCAGCAGACGCGCATCGGCGGACTCGCCCTCCGACCGGATCTCCGCGTGCGGGAGCAGGATGCGGACGAGCACGACCGAGGAGGCGCTCTGGCTGGTCGCGGCGACGCTGCGGACGGCCGGCAGCGGCACGTCCGTCACCAGCTGCACGGACTCCACGGCGCCGTCGGAGCCGACGCAGAGCGAGGGCAGCAACACGTAGGAGGCGTGGTTGCGCCCGTACTCGATGCTGGAGACGTTCGCCACGTCGACCTCGCCTGCGCGGAGCATCGCGTTCAGGGCGGTCGGAACGCCGACCACCTCGCTGACCTCACCCGGGTCGAGGTGGCGCGCGAGGCTCCACGCCAGCGGGAAGGTGTTGATGTAGTCGACGCGGCCGAGGCGGATCATGGCGCGTCGAAGGTTCGCAGTGTTCGGTAGAAGGTGTCGCGCTGCACCGGGCGGCGCCCGGCCTCGCGGATGACGCGGACGAGATCGGCGACCTTCGCCTCGGTGGGCGTGACGGCGCCGGCAGCGTGCGCGATCTTCTCCTCGACGACGGTCCCCTGGATGTCGTTCGCACCGAAATGCAGCGCCACCTGCGCGAGCGGCGTCGAGATCATGATCCAGTAGGCCTTGACGTGCTCGATGTTGTCGAGCATGAGCCGCGACACGGCGATCATCTTGAGATCGTCCATCCCGGTCGTGAACTTCCAGCCGCGCCGCTCGAAGACGGTGTTCTCGGGATGGAACGGGAGCGGGATGAAGGCCATGAACCCGCCGGTCTCGTCCTGGAGGTCGCGCAACGCGAGGAGGTGCTCGATGCGCTCCTCGAACGTCTCGACATGGGCGTAGAGCATCGTGCAGTGCGTCTTCAGCCCGAGGCCGTGCGCGGTCCGGTGGGTCTCGAGCCACGTCTGCCCCGGCTCCTTGCCGGGAGCGATGATCTTCCGCACGCGCGGCGAGAACACCTCCGCGCCGCCACCGGGGAGCGTGTCGAGGCCAACGGCGATCAACTGCTCCAGCACCTCGCGGTGCGTCAATCCCGACAGCTTCGTCATGTGGTGGATCTCGGACGCCGTGAACAGCTTCAGGTGGACGTCGGGCATCGCCTCGCGCAGCGACTGCGTGATGTCGAGGTAGTACTGGAAGTCCAGATGCGGGCTCTCGCCGCCCACCATGTGGATCTCACTGAACTCCTGGTGGGAGCGGATCTTCACCGCCTTGGCGACGAGATCGTCGATCTCCCACGTCTCGGCATCGGCCTGCTTCGAGGTGCGCGCGAAGGCGCAGAACTTGCACTTCACGCGACAGACGGTCGTGTGGTTGAGGTACAGGTTGTTGACGAAGAAGACATCGTCGCTGCCGCCGCGGAGGCGCCGCGCCGTGTCGGCGAGGTCGCCGAGGCCGAGCAGGTCATCGCACTCGAGCAACGCGATGCCGTCGTCGAGGTCGAGGCGTTCGCCAGCCAGGACCTTGGCCCGGATCTCGACGAGTTCGGCATTGCGGGTGGTGGCGATCGCCATGCTCATGCCGTGCGCTCCTTCGTCGCATCGTCGCACGGCATTCGCCACCGCACGCAAGGGCCTCCGCTTCGCTCCGACCGTTGCATGCTCATCCCTCCCGGTCGACGACTCCGCGGACCACGGCGCGGAGCGGTCGGGTGTCGAGGTGGTCATCGAGATCGTCGAGCGCAGCCTCGGCCCGCGCTGCGTGCTCGTGCGCGATGGCGCGTGCCGCCGCGAGCGCCCCGGTGTCGGCGACGCGGGTGAGCAGGCCGAGAACGGCATCCGGTTCCGGGCGCCTTGCGATCGCCGCCGCGACGGCGACGTCGAGACGGGCGGCGTAGAGCAGGGGCAGCGTCGCCGTGCCGTCGAGCAGGTCGGTGCCGATCGGCTTGCCGGTGGCAGAGATCGACCCGGCGCAGTCCAGCACGTCGTCGCTCAGCTGGAACGCGAGGCCCAGGTCGTGTCCGTAGCGCCGGAGCGCCGGCAGCAATGTCGGAGGGACGCCGCCGAGACGACCGCCGAGCGCACAGGCGGTGGCGAACAGCAGGCCGGTCTTGAGCCCGCACCGCTCCAGGTACTGATCGGGCGTCGTGTCGGGCCGACGCGCCTGCTGCATCTGGAGGGCCTCGCCGCGGGCGAGCCCGAGCGTGCACTCGGCGAGCTCCGTGACCGCGGCGGCGTCGCCGGTCTCGACCATCAGGGCGAACGCGCGGGCGAACAGGTAGTCGCCCGTCGCCGTCGCCCGCGCCGGGCCGTGCAGCGCCCAGACGGTCGGCCGCCCGCGCCGCAGAGCGGAGCGGTCGAGGACGTCGTCGTGGACCAGCGTCGCCGAGTGGACGAGCTCGACCGCCGCGCCGGCCGCGACGAGGTCGTCACCGTCCCGGTCCGCCGCGGACAGGTAGACGAGAACGGGCCGCAGGCGCTTGCCGCCAGCGGCAAGCGTGTCGCGCGCGGCGTCCGGCGTCGCTCCGGCCCCCCACGACGTCGCGGCTTCGAGGGTCGCCTCGAGGCGGCCGAGGTACGAGCGGACGCCTGGCCCGGCGAGCAGGGAGATCTCGTCGATCGCGCTCACGCGAGGGGCACCTCGCCGACGTGCAGCGCGACGATGCCACCCGCCAGCAGCCGGTAGCGGACGCGCTCGAGTCCGGCTGCGAACATGACGGCACCGAGCTCGCCAGGCGGCGGAAAGCGCCGAACCGACGCCGGCAGGTAGGAGTAGGCGTTCTCACCGCGGTCGACGAGACCGCCGATGGCGGGGACGAGACGGTCGAACCAGAGCCGGTAGAAGCTCCGTCCGAGACCGTTGCGCGGCGTGGTGATCTCGAGGCAGACGACGCGTCCGCCCGGACGGACGATCCGGGCGAGCTCCCGGAAGCCCTGCGCGTGGTCGGCGAGGTTGCGCATGCCGAAGGCGATCGTCGCCGCGGCGACCTCGTCATCGCCGATCGGCAGCGCGAGGGCGTCGCCGGCGACGAAGCGTATGTTCGCAACGCCGCGGTCGGCCGCCTTCTGCCGCGCGATCGTCAGCATGTTGGCGGAGAAGTCGATCCCGGTGACCTCGCCGGCGGCGCCGACGCGCGCCGCCAGCTCCAGCGCGAGATCACCCGTCCCGCAGCAGATGTCGGCGACGGCGGCGCCCGACCCGACTCCGGCCTCGTCCGCGGCGAGCGAGCGCCAGCGCCGATCGAGGCCGACCGTCATGGCGCGGTTCATCAGGTCGTACGGGCGGGCGATGCGATCGAACATCGCCTGCACCCGCTCGGGCGGCAGCGTGCCGTCGGCGGCGCGCGGCTCGAGCGCCGCGCCGCTCATCCGCCCCACCGCCTCAGCAGATCGTTGTCAACACCCACCAGATCAAGCACCTTGCCCGCCACGAAGTCGATCGCGTCCGTCAGGGTATCGGGATGGCCGTAGAAGCCCGGCATCGCCGGCGCCACCAGCGCGCCCGCCTCCCGCAGCGTGAGTAGCGCGCGGAGATGGATGACGGACAGCGGCGTCTCTCGCGGGACGAGGACGAGGCGGCGGTCCTCCTTCAGGGCGACGCCAGCGGCGCGGTGGATGAGGTTGGCCTGTCCGGACGAGGCGATCGTGCCGCACGTCGCCATCGAGCAGGGGCAGATGATGTACGCGTCGCAGCGGGCGGAGCCCGAGGCATAGGGTGAGAACCAGTCGTCCTCGGCGTAGACGGTGACGCGAGCGGAGCCGTGCTCGGCGACGAGGCGGGCGACGGCGACGTCCGCCGGCAGCGTCCGGTCGCGGTAGAGCTCCCAGGCGAGCACCTCGGCGCCGGCGGCCGACACGCAGAGCCCGACCTCGGCGCCGGCGGCCGTCAGGCCGTCGAGGACACGAGCGGCGTACGGAGCGCCCGAGGCGCCGGTGATGCCGAGAAAGACACGCATATGCCAGAAGGATCGCAGGGCCCGGGCGTCGCCGCCCCGGCCCGGTGCCGCTCAGTGGTGCGCCCCCGAAATGGCGCGGCGTTCGGAGGCCCCTGGATCGTCCTGCGCATGCTGGCGCTGCGGTCGAACCGCAGCCCGCCGCACCATCACGCTCCGGCGACCGACAACTGCGCCGCAAGCGGCGCAGCCGCGGGCTTCGCGGGCGACCCGCCCGCCGCTTGCCCTTGCTCCAGCAAGCCCCGCGCGACGGGCGATCCTCCCGCTCGCTCCAAGAACCTCGACCACAACCCCATTTCCGCGTCGAACCACTAGCCGCCGGCGCCGGCGCCCGCGTAGTCGGGGCCGGCCGCGGTACAGGAGTCGGGATAGCCCTCTGCCGTCGGGGCCTTCGGCCCTGGCGCGCCTGCCTGCGCACCGGCCCAGGTCGCGATGTACCCGGCGAGACAGGAGAGTTGGTCGTCGGTCAGACCCTGCGCCTTGAACGCCGGCATCGCACCCTTGCCGTCCGCGATGATGGCGAGGGCGGTTGCGTAGTCGGGGTTCGAGGTGTCGAGGTTCGGCCCGACGGTACCGCCCGTGCCCGCGTCAGCCAGCGTGTGGCAGGTGCCGCACGGCTGGAAGTTCGCGAAGGCGGCGGCACCGGGATGGTCCGAGGCGGCGCCGACGGCCGGCGCTTTCGAGCCCTCCCACGTCAGGAACATCAGGGCCACGGGTGTCGCGACCGCGAGCACCATGGCGATCGGCCGCCGCGAGACGCGTCGCTCCGGCCGCCGATCGATGAACGGCCAGGCCATCATCAGCACCATCAGCAGCGTCGGGATGATGATGGTCGCGAACAGCAGCATCTCCGGCTCCTTGAAGATCCGGAGGAGCTGGAAGAGGAAGAAGAAGTACCACTCGGGCCGCGGGTCGTACTCCTCGGTGCCCGGGTCGGCCCGATTCTCGTACGCGGGGCCGAGGAAGCCACCGGCGCGGCCGGCTTCCGGATCGTCGGGGACCGGTCCGAAGTCGGCCCACCAGATGATCGACATGCCCATGATCAGCACGACGGTGACGAGGCTGGCGACCGTGTCGTGGAAGATCGCGTACGGGAAGAACGCCTTCCCGGTCTTCACCTGGAAGTCGTGCTCGCGCTGGTAGGCTTCGCGCCGCTCCCGTGCAGTCAGTCGCGGCATCAGACGTCACCGGCCTTCGCGCGATGTTTGGACCACGGCGGTGAGGTGACGCCGAGGCGGATCACGAGGTACAGATGCAGGCCGATCATGGCAATGATGCCGCCGGGGACGGCGAGCATGTGCAGCGAGTAGAAGCGCGACAGGGTGTTCTCCGAGAACTCCGGCCCGACCTTGAGGAACTCGGCGATGAACGGTCCCAGGATCGGCGCCGTGCCGTTGATGTTGATGGCGACGACGGACGCCCAGTAGGCGCGCTGGTCGAACACCAGCAGGTAGCCGGTGAGCGACATGAACATCACGAGCTGGAAGAGGATCGCTCCCGTCAGCCACGTCATCTCCCGCGGATACTTGTACGAGCCCATCAGGAACACACGGCCCATGTGCAGGAAGAGGAGGATCACGAACATGCTCGATCCCCACTTGTGCATACCTCGTACGAGCCAGCCGAGCGTCGCCTCGTCGGTGATGTAGCGGATCGACTCGAAGGCGCCGTCGGCCGTCGGGTGGTAGTACATCGCGAGCAGGATGCCGGTGACGACCTGGATCATGAACGTCGTGATCAGCGCCGAGCCGAGCGTCTGGAGCCACGAGATGTCCTTCGGGACGTTCCGGAACAGCAGGTACTTGTGCAGCGAGACGAGACCGGAGCGCTCCTCGACCCAGTCGAGCGGGATCTGGACAACCTCTTTGGGAGTTGGAATCGGGGGTGCCATCGCGGGAGCTCCTAACGCGGCGGCGTCGGGTAGAGGAACGACAGGAGACCTTCGACCTGCTGGCCGGGGTCCTTCCAGACCTTCGACGTGATGACCTCGTCGCCCCGCTCCTCGGCGGCGAACACGCGGCCGAGCAGCAGGTTGCCGCCCTCGATCTTGAACTCGAAGCGGTTCAGCGGTCGAACCGGCGGTCCGAGCGTGCGGCGCCCCTCCGAGTCGTACTGCCCGCCGTGACACGGGCAGGCGAAGGCGCCGCCGCGCGTGACGACCGGGCAGCCGAGATGCATGCAGGTATTGGAGATCGCTGTGAAGGCGTCGGGCCCGTCGCGCCGGATGAAGGCGACGCGACGATCGAGGTGGCCACCCGGCCCCCGCTCGAAGATGACGGGGGTGTACTCCTCGTTGTACAGGTCGACCGAGCCGAGGTCGGCCCAGTACCACTCTTCGCCCACGAACGACGGCCCGAGAGCGAACCCGATCGCGGGAACGGTGATGGCGGCGCCGAGGATGCCGCCGAGTCCCAGCGTGACTCCGGTCAGAAAGCGTCCACGAGAGACGGCCGCGCGGGCGCTGGCCGGATCAACGTGAGCGCCGGCGGCGCCCGCTCCTTCGTTCCCGGTGTGGCCCCCAGAGGGATCAGCCACGAGACTCAACCTCCTGCGAGGGCATTGACGGCGGCATTGTGATTCACCCTTCGGACGGATGTCAACGTGAGAACAGACGGCACAAGCTCGATCACGGGCTGCCCCGGCCAAAAAAACGACGCCGGGATCGGGCCGAACTGCCGGCGTCGACCCGCGCGACGACGTCGAGTCGGATGCCGAGCGCCGACCAACGTTCGTCGACGGCCTCGCGAACGCTAGCGGACATCCGCGCGACCTCCGGCCACACCCGTGGGTAGCCCTCTTCGGGCCATTTCCGGGTCGCGTCGAAGCCGATCTTACCGCCCAGGCTCTGGATCGCAGGGGCGTGGTCGAGCTGGTCGAGGGGCCCGCTGGAGACGAGGACATCGCGCGCCGGGTCGACGTTCGCTCCGAGCTGCCACATCACCTGGGTGTAGTCGTGCACGTCCACCCACTCGTCGACCACGACGACCGCCTTGGTCAGAGACAGAAGTCCCGTTCCCCAGATCGCGTGCATCACCTTCCGCGCATGGCCGGGGAAGCGCTTGCGGATGGCGACGATGCAGCAATTGTGAAAGACACCGGCGGCTGGCAGGTCGTAGTCAACGACCTCGGGCAGCGTCATCTGCACGGCGGGCAGGAAGATGCGCTCGGTCGCCTTGCCGAGCCAGACGTCCTCGGACGGCGGCACGCCGACGACGATCGACGGGTAGATCGGGTCGCGCCGGTGCGTGATCGCCGTCACGTGCAGCAGCGGGAACGGCTCGACCGGCGTGTAGTAGCCGGTGTGGTCGCCGAACGGCCCCTCGGGATGCAGGGTGCCGCGCTCCGCGTAGCCCTCGATCACGATCTCGGCGTTCGCCGGCACCTCGAGGTCGACCGTTCGGCACCGGACGAGCTCGGTGCGGGTGCCGCGCAACACCCCCGCGACGGCGAACTCGTCGATGTGCTTCGGCAGCGGCATCGAGCCGGCGTAGGCCGTGATCGGATCGGTGCCGAGCGCGATCGCGACCTCCATCCGGCCGGCGCCCTCGCGCCAGTCGGCGGCGGCGTCCTTGTGGATCTGCCAGTGCAGACCGAGCGTCGTCGACGAGTGCTTCTGGAGGCGGTACATGCCGACGTTGCGCCCGCCGGTGACGACGTCGCGGGTGATGACCGACGGCAGGGTGATGAACGGCCCGCCGTCGTCGGGCCAGCACGTCATGATCGGCAGCCGGTCGAGGTCCGGCGTCTCCATCACGACCTCCTGACACGGCCCGCTCGAGACGACCTTCGGCTTCGAGTCGCGCAGCGTGCGCAGTCCCGTCGCCGCCGCATCGAGCGCGGCGGACAGGCCCTTCGGTGGCTGGAGCAGCTCGAAGACGTCGGACACCCGCTCCCGAACCTCGTCCAGCGTCGCGACGCCGAGCGCGAGGCACATCCGCCGCTCGGTGCCGAACTGGTTGATCAGGAGGGGCATCGCCGAACCCCGCACGTTCGTGAACAGGAGGGCCGGGCCGCCGGCCTTCATGGTGCGGTCGGCGATCTCCGTGATCTCGAGATAGGGGTCGACTTCGGCGGTGACCTCTGCCAGCTCTCCCTCCCGCCGCAGCACCTCGATCCAGGCGCGGAGGTCGTTCATCGGAGGGCGGCGACCGCGCGCGCCCAGGCCGGCTCGTCGGGCGCGATCGAGACGGACGCGATCAGCTCGGCGAGAGCGGCGACGGCGACGAGGTCGCCAGTCCGGCAGATCTCGACCAGGCCATCCGCGTACAGATGGTCGCCGAGCAGGATCGCCACTTCCGTATCCGGTGGCGCGAAGGCGCGTGAGGCGCCCTGGTGCACGAGGTAGCCCTCGTGGATCAGTTCCAGCCCGAGTGCGAAACGCGGCGCAACGCGCGGACCGTGCTCCGCCACACCGGTGGGGGTCGGACGGACGCTGGCGGCGAACACGGGGCTGCTCGCAGCCGCCCGCGCCGCGATCGTCGCGATCACTGCGGGCTCCGGGCGAAGAAACCACCGGCGGCAGCGACGACGGCGTCGATCGCGGCGTCGTCGTGGGCAAGCGAGACGAACCAGGCCTCGTACTGCGACGGCGGCAGGTAGATGCCCTGGGCGAGGCAGTGCGCGTGAAAGGCCGCGAACCGTCCCGTCTCGGAGCCGGCCGCCTCGGCGAACGAGCGGACGGGGCCGGGACGGAAGAACAGCGTCATCATCGAGCCGACGCGCTGCACGCAGCAGCCGTCGGCCGCAGCGGCGCCCAGCCCGGCCGCGAGGCGCGCCGACGTCCGCTCGAGGCGGTCGTAGACACCTGGCTCGGCCAGCAGGTCGAGAGTCACGCAGCCGGCGGTCATCGCGAGCGGGTTGCCGGATAGCGTCCCCGCCTGATACGTCGAGCCGAGCGGTGCCAGCAGCTCCATCACCTGCCGGCGGCCGCCGAAGGCCGCAGCGGGCAACCCGCCGCCGATGATCTTGCCGAGGACGACGAGGTCCGGCTCGAGGCCGTAGAGCTCGACGGCACCCCCGGGAGCAACTCGAAAGCCGCTCATGACGTCGTCGACGACGAACAGGGCACCCGACTCGCGGCAGCGAGCCTGCAGGCGCTCCATGAAGCCCCGCGCGGGCGGCACGACGCCCATGTTGCCGGGGACGCCCTCGACGATCGCGCAGGCGAGGTCGCGACCGTGGGCGGCGAACGCCCGGTCGACGGCGTCGTCGTCGTTGAATGGCACGACGATCGTTCCGGCCGTGACGCTCGCGGGCACGCCCGGCGTCGACGGGATGCCGAGCGTGGCGATGCCCGACCCGGCCTCGGCGAGCAGCGCGTCCACGTGGCCGTGGTAGCAGCCGGCGAACTTGAGCACCTTCTCGCGGCCGGTCGCCGAGCGGGCGAGCCGCAACGCGCTCATCGACGCCTCGGTGCCGCTCGAGACGAAGCGGATCAGCTCGATACCCGGGTAGACACGCTTCACGCGCACCGCGAGGTCGGTCTCGCCTGCGGTCGGGGCGCCGTACGAGGACCCGCGGACCATCGCCTCGCGGACGGCCTCGACGACGGCGAGATGCGCGTGGCCGACGATCATCGGCCCCCACGAGCCGACGAGATCGACGTAGTCGTTGCCGTCGGCGTCCGTCAGCGTCGCGCCGGCGGCCGAGGCGATGAAGAGGGGGAAGGCGCGGCCGACGGAGCGCATCGCGCGCACGGGCGAATTGACGCCACCGGGGATGTGCTGCTGGGCCTCGGCGAACAGCGCGCGCGAGCGGTCCTCAGTCATCGAGCCACTCCGCCGCGTCGATCGCGGCGTAGGTCATGATCGCGCTCGCGCCGGCTCGCCGGATCGCGAGCAGCGACTCCAGCGTCGCCGAGCGCAGATCGAGAGCGCCGTTCGCGGCCGCGAACCGCAGGGCCGCGTGTTCACCGGAGACCTGGTACGCGGCCACGGGCAGGTCGGTCGATTCGACGACTCGGGCGAGGACGTCGAGGTACGGACCTGCGGGCTTCACCATCAACATGTCTGCTCCCTCTGCCTCGTCGAGCAGCGACTCGCGCAACGCCTCGCGGGCGTTCGCCGGATCCATCTGGTAGGTCTTGCGGTCGCCGCGCTGCGGTGCCGAGTGCGCGGCGTCGCGGAACGGACCGTAGAACGCCGAGGCGAACTTCGTCGAGTAGCTCAGGATCGCCGCCGATTCGGCGTGGCCTGCCTCGTCCAGCGCCGCTCGGATCGCGTGGACGCGGCCGTCCATCATGTCGCTCGGGGCGACGATGTCGGCACCCGCCCGCGCGTGCGAGACGGCGACCCGGGCCAGCAGCGGCAGCGTCTCGTCGTTGGCGACGGTGCCGTCGTCGTGCAGGACGCCGCAGTGACCGTGATCGGTGTACTGGCAGAGGCAGACGTCGGTGGCGATCACCAGACCGGGCACGGCGGCGCGGATCGCGCGGGTCGCGGCCTGCACCGGGCCGCCGTCGTCCCAGGCGGACGAGCCGATCGCGTCCTTCAAGTCCGGCAGGCCGAACAGCAGCACGCCGCCGATGCCCCGCGAGGCGCCGCGAACGGCCTCGGCGACCGCGACGTCGGTCGACATGTGCGCCACGCCGGGGAAGGTCGCGATCGCCTCGCGGCGATCCTCGCCGGGGACCACGAACATCGGCAGCAGGAGGCTCGCCGGCTCGAGGCGCGTCTCGCGGATGAGCGCCCGGAGGGCCGGAGTGCGGCGTAGCCGACGGGGCCGGGCCGGGGACGTCAGGGCTGACCTACCACGCGTTCACGCATCCTACCCCCGGGCGACGTGGTTCGCTCCGACGTCAGCGGGTCGCGACGACGCGGGCCGCGACGAGGGCGACGGCGCCGAGCAGCGACAGGTGCAGCGCCGCGCCAGCCGCCGGGCCGCCGGCGAAGGCCGCCGCCACGCCGTCGGCCGCGGGCGCGAACGGAAAGGCGCGGGCGAGCGTGCCGACGCTCCCCGACGAACGTCCGACGAGAGCGGCGAGCAGGAAGGGGATCGCCAGCAGTAACGACACGAAGACGGCGGGCGCCACCTCGTGCACGACGCTGGCGACGAACAGTCCGACGGCGCCGGCGGCGGCGCCGGCGAGCGCGAGCACGCCGAAGGCCGCAACCCCGCCATCGCCACCGCCGCCGAGTACGACCCGCAGCAGTACGGCGATGGCGGCCAGTGCCACCGAGACCACGGTCACGAATCCCGCCTTCGCAACGATCACACCGCCCGGCCCGAGACCGGTGCGGCGCAGCCGCACGAGCGTCCGCTCGTCGCGCTCCGTCGCGAGCGCGGCGGCGCCGAGCAGCAGGCCGGCGAGCACGACGCCCGCCGCGAGGGCGAGGGCGACGCCGCGGCCAGAAAGGAGATCGTCGTCCCCGCGCACCATCGCCTCGAGCTCGATCGGCGCCGCCACCACCCGCAGCGACGGATCGGCGAACGCGAGCGCGAGCCGCGCCGCGCGCGCGAAGTCGAGCACCTCCTGGAGATCGGCGCGATCCCGCGGGTCGACCGTCCGCCGCTGCACGGCGGCGGCGACCTCGGCGGCCCGCGCGAGCCCGAGGATCGGGAACGCCTCGCCGCCGATCTCCGCCTCGCCGCCGTTGCCGAGGACGCCAAGGAACTCGAGCGACTCCTCGAGGACCTCGCGCTGGACGGCGGCGTTCAGCTCGTAGACGAACGCCTGGGCCTCGCGGACGGCGCGTTCGCCGCGCGCGCCGCCGCGCGTGGTCACCTCGATCGACGCCTGACGCACGCTCGACCGAAGAGCAGCGACGAGTCCCTTCGGAACGCGGAACACGGCCACGACGTCGCCGTCGTCGAGCGCCGCGGCGGCAGCGGCCCGTGTCATCGGGACGAGATCGACGCGGCGCTCGACGCGCGCGCGCAGCTCGGCGAACCGGATCGTGGTCGAACCGATCTCGATCACGGGCGGCAGAGCGGCCTCGTCGACCCAGGCGATCCGTGCACGTCCGCCGGCATCGCGCTCGACCAGTGCGACGACCGCGGCGATCAGCGCGGGATAGAGGAGCAACGCGACCGCGAGCGTCGGCGACCGCCGGAGCACGCGGAGGTCCTTCGCGATCAGGAGGCAGACGCGCCTCACGACGACGCACCCTCGATCAGGCCACCGATGTCGACATCGGTCGCGCCGTCGTAGACGACCGCGCCCGCGTGCAGGACCAGGACGCGATCGGCGTGCCGCGGGATCTCCTCCATGTTCTGGGTCGTGAACACGACCGCGCCGCCGCTGGCCGCCACGCGCAGCGCGAGGTCGAAGGCGCGGCGGCGCTGGTGCGGGTCGAGGGCCGCAGTTGGCTCGTCCAGGAGCAGCACTGCAGGACCGCCGAGCAGACCGACGGCGATGTTCGCGCGCTGGGCCTGACCGACCGAGAGCTCGCGCACCGGCCGGTCGGCGATGTCGGCGAGGCCGGCGCTATCGATCAGCGCGTCGACGCCTCCGCACCCCTCCAGGCGAGACAGGAGCAGGAGATTCTCCCGGACGGTCAGACGCCGCCAGAGGGCGACGTACTGGGGTACGTAGCCGACCCGGCCGCCGACGCAGATCGATCCCGAGGTCGGGCGCAAGGCGCCGGCGATGAGGCCCAGCAGCGTCGACTTGCCGGCGCCGTTGGCACCGGCGAGGGCGAGCGTCTCGCCCGCGTTGACCGCGAACGAAACATCGACGAGGGCCGCACGGGCACCGAAGCGACGTGCAACGGCCCGGGCCTCCACCAGCGGTGCGGTCACGAGCGCACGATATAGTCGGAGCCACCGTGAGCGAACGCGGCCTCGACGAGCCGGCGCCTAATCTTCGCCGGCACCACCGGCGGGCAACAGGTGCCGGATCGGAATGGCGGCGAACGCGTCGGCTGATCGTCCTGGGCGGGCTGCTGGTCGTAACCGCCGTCGCGCTGGGCTCGGCCCTGCGCCAGGACGACGGGACGATCGCTCTCGACGCGGCCGCGCCGGAGGCCGCGCCGCAGCTCGTCGTGTCGCCGCCGCCGCGCCCCCTGAAGCTGGCGGCCCGCGGCCCCGTCCTGCTGTACCTGCCGATCAACGCCTCGCGAGTGACGGCGATCGTCTACCACCGCGTCGCCGGGTCGGACAGCCTCGAGTTGACGCCGTCAGGCAATCTTGTCAATGCCGGCATCCTCGATCGGATCGAGCGCCGCGTGATCGGCGTGACCGACGCCACACCGGACTACTACGTCTCGGACGGATCGACCGCCGCGGTCGATGTCGGCGCGGCGCCGGGCACGCAGGTGTACTCGCCGGTCAACGGCACGGTCCTCTCGATCGCCCCGAACATCATCGACGGCGCCGCCTGGGGCTCCCAGATCGCCGTCCAACCACAGGCCGACCCGGGCTCGGTTGTGGTCCTCTCCCACGTCATCGCCGATCCAGGCCTGCGCGTGGGTGCGACCGTCACGGCCGGGCAGGAGCCGACGTTCATCGGTACGATCGCCGACCTGTCCGAGGTCCTCGAGATGGAACTCGCGCAGTACACCTCCGACGAGGGGAACCACCTGCACATCGAGGTGCGTCCGGCGGCGGTGCTGGCGATTCCATGAAAATCCTCTTCCTCGGCGACATCTTCGGCCCGGCCGGGCTGCGCGCGGTCGAGGCGCGCGTCCCCGCCCTGCGCAGCGAGTTCGGCCTCGATCTCGTACTCGCCAACGGCGAGAACGTCGCCGACGGTGCCGGCATCACCGGGCGCCTCGCGGATCGCATCCTCGCCGCGGGCGTGGACTGCGTGACGCTCGGCAACCACACCTGGCGGCGGAGCGGGATCGGCGTCTACCTGGCCGGCACCGAGCGCGTCGTGAGGCCCGCGAACTTGCTGGCGTCGCTCCCCGGGCGCGGCCTCGCGTTCGTCACCGCCGCCGATGGTACCCGGGTCGCGGTGCTGAACCTGCTCGGCCGCCTGACGCTGGAACCCGCGAGGTCGCCGTTCGAGGTCGTCGACGCACTGGTCGACGAGGCCGCAGCGCGCACCCCGTTCATCCTGCTCGACCTCCACGCCGAGGCGACGAGCGAGAAGGTCGCAATGGGCTGGCACCTGGCCGGTCGGGTCACCGGCGTCGTCGGCACCCACACGCACGTCCAGACGAACGACGCGCGCGTACTCGACGGCGGCACCGCGTACATCACCGACCTCGGTATGACCGGACCGCATGACTCCGTGATCGGCGTCAAGAAGGAGATCATCCTGCGCCGGTTCCTCACCCAGCAGCCGCAGCGGTCCGAACCGGCCGCCGGCGACGTCAGGCTCGAGGGCGCGATCATCGAGACGGACGGCGACGGGCGGGCGACCGCGATCGAGGCCGTCCGCATCATTCACGAGTCGTGAAGGAGTACCGGCGAGCGGAGCGAAATCCGTCGCCCAGAATGATGCTTGCAGCGACGATCTGCACCCTCGGCGGCATCGCCGCCATGGTCAACATCGAGGCGTGGCGGCGTCGGACGGTCGCCCAGATCAGGCTCGACTCACGCCGGCAGGCGGCGCGCGAACGGGCGTGGCAGGCGCTGTCGGGAAGTCTCGGCGACTGACACCGTCTCGTACGCCTTCACGCGCTGCTCGCCGAGAGCGGGGCGGCCGGCGTACAGCGCGACGGCCAGCGCCGGGACGAACCACGGGATGTACAGGTAGAACCAGTGCGTCAGCACGAGTTGGAAGCCGACCAGCAGGGCGCCGGCGAAGGCGGCGGTTCGCACCGGATCGAGCCGGCGCGGGATGAAGTAGAGCGCGAACGCGAAGAGCACGAGCGCCGCCTTCAGCACCTTCTGCAGTGGCGCGAGGTCGGGGAAGCCCGGGTAGCCGCCCCAGTCCCAGATCGAGAAGGGCGACGGTCGATCGAGCTGCCAGCCGAACGTCCGGTCCCAGAAGTCGCGCAGCGCGCCCGGGCCCTCGAGGACCACGAGCAGCCCGAACGCGAGCACCGTGGCGGCGGCGAAGCCGGCAACGAATCGTCCGCCGCCGGCGCCAGGCAGGAGCGCCGCCACGACCCGTCGGAGCCGACCCGGCCGCGGCAGCAGTGGCGGGCCCGAGTCCGTGAACGCCCACTCCACCGGCTCCGCCGCCGGGCGCCGGCCGGCCCGTAGGAGCAGCGGGAGGAGGAGCAGGGGCGCGAACTTCGCCCAGGCCGCGAGGCCGACCATCAGGCCGCGGAGGAACGGGAACGTGAAGAGGGCGAGCGCCCACGCGACGAAGGCCGCGATCACGGCGTCATTCGAGTTGGACGACATCGCGTAGGTCGTGAAGGGAAACGTCGCCCAGCAGAAGAGCAGCGTTGCCGCGAGCCGCCTGCCACCGAGGCGCCAGCCGGCCAGTACGAGCCCCGCAGCCGCGAGTACATCGAAGAGCACCGCCGTCCCGTGCGCCGCTGGTAGGTCATCCCAGCGCCCCGACCAGCCGAGCGTCGCCGTGAACGGCACGTACACCTCGTACATCACCGGCCCGTAGGTATCGCCCCGCTCGACCGGCGACTCACAGGCACCGTCGTCCTGGATGTAGGCGGAGTAATTGCCGTCGGAGTAACGCACGCCGCACGGCTTCGACGTGACCCGGGGCATGTTGTCGTACGGCACCTGCCCGTCGATCAGCCGATCCGCACCCGCGACGGACGCGAACCCAACGTCGATCACGTTCGACGACCAGAAGTTCAGGCCGGCCCGGAAACCGAAGGCGAAGATCGCCACGCCGGCGATCAGCCACACGGGCCAACGCGTCGTGTACTCCGGCCGCCGCGACCGCCCGATCCCGATCGCGACGAGGCGCCCGAACAGGTAGAGCATGGGCGGATAGGCGAGCGGGGAGCTCCAGAAGATCAGTCCCCGGTTGAAGAACCACAGCGAGACCGTGAAGGAGGCGAGCGCCACGACATCGAGGTTGCGGAGCGAGAGGAGGCGACGCCAGTCGAGCAGGCCGACGACGAACAGGAGCAGGAGTGGGCCGAAGATCCACGGCTCGTTGATTCGACGTCCGAACGCGCCAGACGAGCCCCGCGCCATCGACCACGCCACCTGCGGTCCCGTCCACGAGGACTTGATCGCGCCCGTGGCGTCGTCGACCGTGACACGCGCGACCTCGGCGCCGTCGGCCCACCAGTTCCGCACCCAGGCGCCGTTCGAGAATTTGGTATCGGTCGTGATCTTCGCGTCGGCGCGCTCGTAGCGGTCGACCCAGTCCCGCGCCTTCCGCGAGCGCCCGGCGATCCGTCGCGCCTCGGCCTTCGTCAGGCGCTGGGAACGGACGGCGGCTGGCTCGACGTTGGCGGCGGTGACGGTTCCGTCGGCGTCGCGGACGGTGACCGTCGCGTACTCCTCCTTACCCGCCGCGTCACGCAAGCGCGCGATCCAGCGGCCCTTGTCGCCGTCGTAGACCGCGATCCAGATCGCCAGCGGCTGCTTGCGCTGCACCTCCTCGAGGCCGGCGTGGGCGCGAGCGATCTCGCGTACCTCAGCCTCGTCCAGGCTGGCCGCCGCGAACGCCGCCGGCGCGAGCGCGACGAGCAGCGCAAGCGCGGCGACGAACCTCCTCACCGGAACGACCAGAGCTTGTTGCTGAGGAACGAGACCGGCATGACGAGCGTGACGGCGATCAGCTGCGCGACGACCTTGTCCGCGTCGAACAGCTCGACGAACGTCACGAGCAGAGCGGCATTGCAGCCGAACGCGACCAGGGAGACGGTCAGGAACCGCGCCGCCTGGAAAGCCGCGTGCGATTCGCGCTCGTCCCGGAACGTCCAGACACGATTCCAGCAGAAGTTGTTGGCGACGGCGACGCAGAAGGCGCCGGCAGCGGCCGCCAAGTACGGCACGCCGACCTGACGCAGGAGGACGACGTAGACGGCGGTGTTGACAACGAACCCGCTGCCACCGACGAGGCCGAACTTCACCAGCTGCAGCCAGTTCCCGCGCTTCCCCAGGCCGGCGATGACACGGCGGAGGCCCTTTGGTTCGACGGAGGTCGTGTCAGCGGGTGGCGTCACGTGAGCGCGAGGGAACGCGCGTCGCGCGCGAAGCCTCCGCGCAGTCTATCCGGGGCGCGGCCTTCGTCTGGAGCCCACCTGCCCGCCCCGTTCAGGCGCCGGCGAGGAACGTTACGCCGGACAGCGACACGTCGAACGCCGGCGCGAAGACCTGGCCCTGGGAGTCGATCACGACCCAGATACTGTCCCCCGTCAGTGCGGTCGCGGGGAATCTGACGGTCGCTGCGGGACGGGCACCCGGCGGCAGAACGAAGATCGGAGCGATCGCTGCGCCGACCCGAACGACGGCGCCATGCAGATGCACGTAGCCGAGAGCGTCGACCGAGTAGCCTGGCCTGGCCGCCGGAGACAGAGGCGTGTTCCAGTAGGCGCCAGAGGCGACGCTCCCGCAGAGCGTCGCGAACGTTGCTCCGCAGTCGACGGCCGGGGCGGGCGGCAGCGGTTGGGTGGCGAGGGCAACGATCGTCGGAGCCTGCAGCGTGGGGTTCGGGTAGGCCCCGGCGAGGTCGCCCCCTGCCGAGCCACCGGCCGAGGTACCGGCCTTGGCGAGGTTCGCGCGCACTGCTGGGGCGAGATCCTTAGCGGCGATCGTCCCGTCCCTGATCTGGCGGCCAGTGATCAGCTTCGCGGCTCCCGCCGTGGCGGCAGTCGCTACCAGCGCACCGAAGAGCGCAGCCACCACCAATGCGGATGGCCGACCCGACCAGCCCGGTTGCCACGGCACCGGGCAACGATATGCCACAGCGCGCCCCGAGTCAATGGTCGCCGGCAAGACCCACGCCGGCTGCGGTCACGCGTTGCCGGTCAGGGCCTCGACACGCACCGCGCTGCCGCCATCGTCGAGGTGCACGAGCCGGCCGCCCGGCGCGAGTTCGTGCAGGATGCGCAGCGGCGCGCGGGCGCCGGCGGCGAGCACCAGCGCCGCATCGTACGGCGCGTGACGCGGCAGGCCCTGTGTGCCATCGACGACCAGAACGCGCGCCGCGCCGTCGAGGTTCCGCACCGCTCGCGCCGCCAGCTGCGCGACGCGCTCGGTCGCGATCACCTCGCGCGCGAGCTGGGCCGCGACCGCCGCCACATACCCGGAGCCAGCCCCGACCAGGAGCAGCAACTCGTCGCCGCGAAGGGCCAGGAGCTCGAGCGCTCGGGCGATCGTCTGGGGCCGGTGGAGCACCTGCCCGTAGCCGACCGGGATGTCGCGGTCGGCGTAGGCGTCGTCGGCACGATCGACCGGACAGAAGCGCTCACGCTCGATCGTGCCCATCACCGCCAGAACGCGCGGGTCGGCAATGCCCCGCCCGGCCAGCTGCACCTCCACCATCAGTTCGCGCTCCCGTTGCCTCACAGGCCGAAATGGTGCCGTACGAGCCCGTAGACATCGGTGATCGAGGGTTCGTCCGGCAGCCGTGGGTCCAGGCCGACCGTGATCAGCGGGACGAGGGAGTCGTCCGCCGCGAGCGAACCGTGCGACCCCCCGCCGACGTGATGGGAGCCGCCGCCGTCGACGAACTCGACCCCCGGGGCGGCCGAGAAGACCACCTCGCCGGCGTTGACGCAGGCGAGCAGACACGCGATCCGCTCGAGCGCGTTCGGGTAGCGCCCCGAGCGGAGCACGTCGCCGTCGCGCTCGAGCTCCAGCGCCTCCAGGTCGCCCGTCACCGTCCAGCGATTGCCCCGCCGGTCGCGCAACGCGCCGCCGGGGCAAACCCGCACCTCCCCGCCGCCGCACTCGACGACGATGTCGTCGTCATCGATGTACGCGGCGAGATCGACGCCGTCGATGACGCCGAGTCGGCCGGCGAGGTCACGCGCCGTCGGGGCGCCGGAGAGGCGGTAGAGCATCCCGAACCTGTTCGAGGTGGCGACGGCGACCTGCGAGGTCGCCGGGTCCGAGCGCAGCGAGCCGGCGAACAGCCGCAGGTCGTCGAGGGCCGGTCGTACGTCGCAGGCCTCGACCGCAGCCGTCTGGCCGTGATCGGCGACGAGGACGACGGCATGCCGCTCCAGAAACGGATCGATGCCACCGCCCGCCTCGATCAGCTGCGCGATCGCGCGATCGGCGACCGTGACGGCGGCGAGGGCACCGTCCGGGCCGACGCGATGCTGCGCGGCGTCGACGTCGGGCAGGTAGTAGAGGAGAAAGTCGAAGCCGTCGCGGGCGACGAGCCAGCGGCCGATCGCCGCTGCCTGGTCGTCGTTGGCGGCGTGCACGCCGAGGTTCGGCGGGCCGCCGGTGCGGTCCGACGCGAACAGTTCCCCGAAGAAGAACCGGGACGGCCCGTAGGCGGCGTCGAAGACGCCGATCCGCCGGGCCAGCGCGCCCACTGGCCGATGCTTGAGCGAGTGACGGACGCGCCCGCGAAAGACGAAGTAGTTGATCGACGCGGCGATCAACCCGGCATCCTCAACCACCTCGAACAGCGTCCGCTCGCTCTGCGACAGATGCAGGTGGTTGAGGTTGAGGATCGCGTCGTTGATCGCGATGTGCGCACCCTCGACGAGGGTTGCCTGAAAGCTCGAGCCGTACTCGACGAACCGCCGCTCGCCACGTCGATACCAGGTCAGGCCGGGGATGAACGAACCGTCGGGGTGCCGACCCGTCGCGATTGCCGACAGACAGACCGGCGTCAGCGAGGGAAACGAGGAGACGCAGTCGTTGTGCCGCGCTCCGCGCTCGATCAGGGAGGCGATCGTCGGCGCGTGACCGGCGGCGAGCGCACGGTCGAGGAGCGGCACGCCGAGGCCGTCGACGACGATCAGGACGAGCTTCAGCGCAGCACCCGCAGCCCGGCGAACTTGCGATCCTTCGACCGACGCAGGCGAACGGCGAACCAGATCGCCGCCAGCAGGATCGCGTAGCCGGCGGCCGGGACGAACGAGATCGCGCCGGCGGCGACGCCGCCGCCACCGGCGATTGCCGCGACGCCGCCGGCACTACCGCCGGCCACGGTCGCGGGCGCGAGGACGCGCTGCGCGACCGCGGCGGACGCGCCGCCGATCACGACGCCCAGCGCGGGTGCGGCGTACGACAGGTCCGGCTCGTTGACGACGAAGCAGGCGATACCCCCGAGCACGCCGCCCAGGAGCAGCGAGACGACCGACGGCAGACGGAGCAGCAGGGCGGCGGCGATGATCCCGCCGGCGCCGGCGAGACCTGCGGCCTGCCCGATCGCGATGGCCATGTCCACGGACGCAGGCTAGCCTGGATCCCGGCCGAGCCGGACTCAGCCTGGCTCAAACGAGCAGGCGCGCGCCGGCGTCGTCGACGCCGAGGTGGGCGCGGGTGACGTCGCCGATGTCGTCGCCGTCGACCTCGGCCGGCAGCGGCTCGTCGCACTCGATCACGGCGTCCTCGATGTCGTGGAGGTACACGACGTGCGTGTCGGGCCGGCGCGCGTGCGCACCGTCGACGAGCAGGTACCGGGCGATGCGCGGGATGTCGCGGCGGCGGAGCGCGCGCGGCGCGAGCAGGTCGAGCCCGGCGTCGGGGCTCGCGAGCGGCGCCGCGAGGAGCGGCAGCGCACCGATGTAGCTCCACGGATGGACGTTGGCGGCGATCACGAAGCTGACACGCTCGGACCGGTCGCCGCACCGGAGCGTTGCCCGGCTCTTGCGGTAGCGACCCTCACCGATGACCCTCGCGACCTGGGTCGCGTAGTAGAGGTCGCCAGGCCGCCGACCTCGCCGACGACCCGCCTTGTCGACGTGCCGCACCACGTCCGCGTCGAAGCCGATGCCGGCGGCGAACGCGAACTTCCGGCCGTTCAGGACGCCGAGCCGCAGGTGCGTTTCACGACCCTCGGCCAGCGCCCGACCGACGATCGTCGCCGCCGCCACGGGGTCGCGCGGCAGGCCCATCGCGCGCGCCAGGACGCTGGTACCACCACACGGCAGGACGCCGAGCGGGATCTGGCTACCGATACCGTTGACGACCTCGTTCATGGTGCCGTCACCGGCCATGACGATCACAGCGTCGAGTTCCTCCTCGACGGCGCGCGCGGCGAGCTCGACCGCGTGCAGCGGACGTTCGGTGTGGACGAGCTCGGTGGTCGCGAAGGGCTTGAGCGCAGCCAGCACCTCCCGCTCGACGCGCGGATTCACGCCCGACGCGACAGGGTTCGAGACGACGAGCGCCCGCTTCACCGTCCCTCGAAGACGGGCGACCGCTTGGCCAGGAACGCCTGGACGCCCTCGCGATGATCGGCGGTCGCCAGCGCCTGGGCCTGGACGACCGCCTCCCGGTCGGCGCTGGCGGCGGCGGACTCGACCCCCGCCTCGCGCAGCAGCGCCTTCGTGAGGCCCAGGGCGACGGTTGGCCCGGCCGCCAGCGTGGCGGCCAGCGTGGCAACACGCGCCTCGATGTCGGCCGCCGGCACCGCCTCGAGAGCCAGTCCAAGGGCGACGGCCTCGGCGGCAGAGACGCGGCGAGCGGTCGCGGCGAGCTCGAACGCGCGCTCGTATCCGACGAGCCGGACGAGGCCGCTCGACACGCCCGAGTCCGGGACCAGGCCGATCGCGGAGAACGCGCAGGAGAGGAACGCATCCTCCGAGAGCACCCGCAGGTCGCAGGCGAGGGCGAGTCCCAGTCCGGCCCCGGCACAGGGTCCGTTCACCCAGGCCACGACCGGCTTTCGCATCGTCGCGAGGCGATCGATGATGACGTTGTACTCGCTGCGGATCACGTCCGTGACATCCTCGATCTCGCCGAAGTCACGCAGGTCCTGGCCGGAGCAGAAGCCGCGGCCAGCGCCGGTCAGGACGACGGCGCGGACATCATCGTCGCCGCCGACGTCGTCCAGCACGTCACGTAGGAGCACGCGCATTTCAGACGTCAGCGCGTTGAAACGATCGGGCCGATTGAGCGTGACGGTCGCGACGTTGCCGTCGCGTCGGAGGAGGATCTCCATCGCCACGTAGCGTAACCCGCCCGGTATGGTTCGCCGATGGACATGATTCCGGAGCGGTTTCCTCGCGGACCCGGCCAGGTTCCGCGTGCAACCGTGGCGTGCTACGCCGTCGCCGTGCTGACTGCCGTGGTCGCAGTCGCTGTCGGCCTGTTCGAGGGCGACGGCCGCAGCGTCGCGACCGGAATCCTGGCCGCGATCGTCAGCGCCACCGCCTGGGTCGCGATCGGCACGGGCCTCGCCCTGCTCGCGCAGATCGCCGACCGCCGCTAGACAGCCGACCGCCGAGCCGATCGGGATCGCGTCAATACCATTTGAAAGACTTAAGCACAGGTCTTTCAGTGCCGATCATCACTCTGGATGATGAGACTACGCGCCCGCAAATCGGCACCGCTGGCACCGCCCCTGACCGTACCGCGGATCAACTCCCGCGTCGCGCTGCTCGCTGACGGAGCGCGCTACACGGCCCGGCTCGACGATATCGAGCCGGGGGTGCTCGTGATCGCAGCGCCCGACGTACTGATGACGCCCGAGCGGCCGGTGCTGCTCGAGTGGCGTGATCCGAGTGGCGTCTGGCAGCTGCCGACGGTCGTCACGGAGATGCGTGACGACCCGTTCGACTGCGTCGTCCTGCGGCCAATCGGTCCCTCGGAGTGCATCTCCGAGTCGCAGATCTCGGCGCCCGGCGGCGGCATGCGCGTCACCGCCCGCGCGATCGAAACCTCGGTCTTCCCGCAGGGTGCGCGCATCCCGGTCACATCGCTGCAGCTCGTCGGCGACCGCATCGCCTTCTGGACGACGATGCCGCTCCGCACGGGCGACCACGTCGAACTGATGGCGCGGACGGCAGACGGGGCAACGCTCCAGGCCGGGCTGGTCGTTGCGAGCGTCCACACCACTGACGGCTCCTGGCTGTCGCGGATGGACTGCGATGCGGAGAACCCGGCCGCGCCAGCCATCGCGCGCCTGGTCGCGGGCCTGCTCGCTGCCGCCTGAACGGCGCCCGCCTACCCCGCCGTCGTCGGCTGCTGACCGAGCGTCACGTCGACGTCGACGTGCTCGCCACCGGAGCGTGCGACGGTCAGCGTGACGATGTCGCCGGCACGACGGGTCTGGATCTCGTTCTGAAGGGCGACGATCGACGCGACCTCCTTGCCCTCGACCGACGTGACGATGTCGCCGCCGATCGCGTAGGTCTGTCCGCCAAGCACGATCTCGTCCGTCGCCGCGCGCAGGCCAGCACGCGCCGCCGGTGAACCGGGCTGGATGCTCGCGATCATCGCGCCGTGATCCGCTGCGAGCCGGGTACTGCCGGCAAGTGCCGCGTCGACCGGCGCGAGCGACACGCCGAGCCACGCGTGGGAGACGCTGCCGTCGTCCTGCAGGTCCTGCGCGATCTGCTTGATCAGGTCGATCGGGATCGCGAAGCCGACACCGACGTTCGCGTTGACGCCGGAGTCGACGATCTGCGAGTTGATGCCGATCACCTCGCCGCGGCGGTTCAGGAGCGGTCCGCCGGAGTTGCCGTGGTTGATCGCGGCGTCGGTCTGGATCGCGTTGTTGATCGGGAAGCCGTTGGGCGCGACGATCTGCCTGGCGACTGCCGAGACGATGCCGGAGGTGATGGTGCGATCGAGGCCGAACGGGTTGCCGATCGCGACGACCGGGTCGCCGACGCCGACCGTCGCCGACGTACCGAGCGGGATCGGCCGCAGCGCGGCGGCGTCCGAGTCGACGGCGAGCAGGGCGGTGTCGGTCGACTCGTCCTTACCGACGATCCTCGCCTCGACGCGGTCGTCGTTCGAGAACGAGACGAACACCGGGCCACCGTCGCTGACGACGTGGGCGTTGGTCAGGATATGGCCCTCGTTGTCGATCACGAATCCGGAGCCCTGCCCCTGACCCTGGGTGACGCGCACGACGCCGGGCGCTGCCTCGGCGTAGATCTGCGCGACGCTCTTCTCACCGGACGCAGGCGTCGCGGCCGTCGCGGCTGCGACGACGGTGGTCGCGCCTGCCGCGGCCGCGTCGCGCACGGTGACGGTCGTCGGCGTCGAAGCGTCGCCGCCGCCGATCGCGACGACCGCAGCCGCCGAGATCGCACCGCCGAACACGGCCGCGAGAACGAGGGGGATCAGCAAGCCGCCGGTCGCGCGGCGATTCATCGCCTGTTCATCCATGACACGAGTTGTACCCGGCGATCGTGAAGCTTCGTCGGCGCCGATGTTGCGCCGCCGTGAAGGCGGACGACGGGTACCGTGCGCCGGTATGCGACTCCGCCTCCACCTCCTGGTCTTCATCGCCGGTGCCTGCTCCCTGGCGACGGAGATGGCCGGAGCTCGCCTGCTGGCGCCCTACTTCGGCACCTCCAACGTGGTCTGGGCGAACGTCATCGGCCTGATCCTGCTCTACCTGGCGGTCGGCTACTGGCTCGGTGGCAAGGTCGCCGACAGGTATCCGAACGAGCGGACCCTGTCCTACGTCGTGCTGTTCGCCGCCGCCACGATCGCCGCCTTGCCGTTCGCGATGCGGCCGCTGTTCGGGCTCGCCGCGGACGCGTTCGACCAGGTGTCGGCGGGTGCGTTCATCGCCTCGTTCGTCGGCACGCTGCTGATGTTCGCGCTGCCCGTGACGGCGCTCGGCGCCGTCGCGCCATGGGCGATCCGGCTGTCGGTGACCAACCTCGCGGAGGCCGGCACGGTCGCCGGCCGTCTGTACGCCCTCTCCACCGTCGGCTCGATCATCGGCACGTTCCTCCCCGTGCTGTGGCTGATACCGGCGATCGGGACGCAGCGGACGATGCTGGTCGCCGCGCTCGGCCTCGCCCTCGCCGCCCTGCCTGGCCTACCGCGGCGTGCCCTCGCCGTACCGGCCGCCATCCTCGCGCTGATCGCCATCCCGCCGGGCCAGGTCAAGCCGGCGAGTGGCGGCGAGGTGCTGTACGAGGCCGAGTCCGCGTACCAGTACCTCCAGGTCGTGCGCGACACGGACGGCGACACCGTCCTGCACCTGAACGAGGGCTGGGCGATCCACAGCGTGACGCCGGCGACCGGTGTCCTCACCGGCGGCTACTACGACGCAACGCTCGTCCTGCCGCTGCTGCACGGCGCACCGGGCGGTCGCCTCGCCGTCCTCGGCAACGCCGCCGGGACGGTCGTCAACCAGTACGAGGCGACCTGGCCCGACACTCGTATCGACGGCGTCGAGATCGACGGTGCGGTGTCCGACGCCGGACGTCGCTTCTTTGGCATGGACAACCCGAATCTGACCGTTCACACGGCGGACGCACGCTTCTGGCTCCGGGGTGCTGACGGTCCGTACGACGCGATGGTGATCGACGCCTACCGCCAGCCCTACATCCCGTTCCACCTCGTCTCGCGGGAGTTCTTCGGTGAGGTCGCGGCCAAACTCGGGCCGAAGGGCGTGTTGCTGATCAACGTCGGCTCGCCGCCGCGCCTGACGGAAGCGGTGGACTTCATCTCGCGCACGATGCGCACCGCCTTCCCGGTCGTCCAGGAGGCACGCTGGAACGACTTCAACTCGGTCGTGATCGGCTTTCGCGATGCGTCGGTCGCCGCCCGCGTCGCCGACCTGCTGGCGCCGGCGGTCGGCGACGTGCGGACGGCCGCCGACCGACTCCTACCGGCGCTGCGGAACGTCGAGGCGGGCGGCGAGATCCTGACGGACGACCATTCGCCGATCGAGCGGATCACCGATCGGGCGCTGCTCGAGTACCTGCGCGAGGGAGCACCGGGAGCGTGACGGAGTTACGACAGCAATAGGTGTCTAAACCCGGTACACTCAGCGCGGACTAGCGAACGGCGCCCGGCTGGGGCGCCGAAGGAGCGTCAATCTTGGCCGACCTCGTCATCCGCAACCTGCACGCGAAGATCGCGGACTCCGACAAGGAGATCCTGCGCGGCATCGACCTCACGGTCTCCCGCGGGGAGATCCACGCGATCATGGGACCGAACGGGTCCGGGAAGTCGACCCTCTCGCACGTGCTGATGGGCCACCCGGGCTACGAGGTGACGAGCGGCGAGGTCACGTTCGACGGCACCGACGTCCTCGAGCTCGGGCCTGACGAGCGCTCGAAGCTCGGCCTGTTTCTCTGTTTCCAGTACCCGTACGCGGTGCCCGGCGTGACCGTCGCGAACTTCCTCCGGACCGCCGTCAACGCGCACCGCGACACGCCCATCCGCATCCCCGAGTTCCGGAAGCAGATGGCGGACGCGATGGATCTGCTCGAGGTCGATCGCAAGATGTCCAGCCGCTACCTCAACGACGGCTTTTCGGGCGGCGAGAAGAAGCGCCTCGAGATCCTCCAGCTGGCGATGCTGAAGCCGCAGCTGGCGATCCTCGACGAGACCGACTCCGGCCTCGACATCGACGCCCTGCAGATCGTCGCCCGCGGCGTCAACCACCACGTCGGCGCCGACATGGGCGCGATCGTGATCACGCACTACCAGCGCATCCTCGACCACATCCGGCCGAGTCACGTGCACGTCCTGATCGACGGACGTATCGTCCGCTCCGGCGGCCCCGAGCTCGCACACGAGCTCGACGCGGCCGGCTACGCGTCTCACATGGCGGAGGTCTGATGTCTGCGCTCGAGAACGACGCTGCTGCCATCGCCGGTATCGGCGACGAGTACCGCTACGGCTTCCACGACGAGGAGAAGCCGGTCATCAAGGTCGACCGGGGTCTGAACGAGGGCATCATCCGGCAGATCTCGGCGCACAAGAACGAGCCGCAATGGATGCTCGACTTCCGCCTCAAGTCGTACGAGATCTTCCTGAAGAAGCCGATGCCGCACTGGGGCGCCGACCTCTCCGGGATCGACTTCGACAACATCTTCTACTACCTGAAGCCGGCCGAGGAGACCGCCCGCACCTGGGACGACGTCCCCGAGGACATCAAGAACACGTTCGAGCGACTCGGCATCCCCGAGGCCGAACGCAAGTTCCTGGCCGGCGTCGGCGCGCAGTACGAGTCCGAGGTCGTCTACCACAACCTGCAGAAGGACCTCGAGGACCTGGGCGTCCTGTTCCTCGACACCGACCAGGCGCTGCACCTGCACCCGGAGCTGTTCCGCGAGCACTGGGCAACGGTGATCCCGGCGAACGACAACAAGTTCTCGGCGCTCAACTCCGCCGTCTGGTCGGGCGGCTCGTTCATCTACGTGCCGAAGGGCGTCAAGATCGAGCTGCCGCTGCAGGCGTACTTCCGCATCAACGCCCAGAACATGGGTCAGTTCGAGCGGACGCTGATCATCGTCGACGAGGGTGCGTACGTGCACTACGTCGAGGGCTGCACGGCGCCGACCTACTCGTCCGACTCGCTGCACTCCGCCGTCGTCGAGATCATCGTCCGCAAGGGCGGCCGTTGCCGGTACACGACGATCCAGAACTGGTCGAACAACGTCTACAACCTCGTCACGAAGCGTGCCATCGCCGAGGAGGACGCGACGATGGAGTGGGTCGACGGCAACCTCGGCTCGAAGGTGACGATGAAGTACCCGGCCGTCATCCTGAAGGGCGCCCGGTCACACGGCGAGGTGCTTTCGATCGCGTTCGCCGGCGACGGCCAGCACCAGGATGCCGGCGCGAAGATCACGCACATGGCGGCGGATACGTCGTCGGTGATCACGTCGAAGTCGATCTCCAAGAACGGCGGCCGCGCGTCCTATCGCGGGCTGCTGCGCGTCAACAAGGGTGCGCACCGCGCCCGCTCGAAGGTCGTCTGCGACGCCCTCATCCTCGACGAGCACTCGCAGTCCGACACCTTCCCGTACATCAACATCGGCGAGAACGATGTCGATATCGGCCACGAGGCGACCGTCTCGAAGATCGGCGAGGAGCAGCTGTACTACCTGATGAGCCGCGGCCTGAACGAGGCCGAGGCGTCCGCGATGATCGTCGCCGGCTTCGTCGAGCCGATCACCAAGGAGCTGCCGCTCGAGTACGCCGTCGAGCTCAACCGTCTGATCCTGCTGCAGATGGAGGGCTCGGTCGGATGACGTTCCTCGCCGATCGTCGGCGCGACGCCGCCGAGCGCAACGCGACTCTCGGTGTGCCCACGATCTCGGACGAGCACTGGCGCTACACGAACCTGCGCGGCATCGACTTCGGCGCGTTCGCCGCCGCGCCATCGTCGGTCGTGCTGGAGTCCGGCGCGCTCCCGGCGGGCGTCCTGCTGATGGATCTGGAGCAGGCCGCCGCGGAGCACCCTGAGCTCGTCGAGCCGCGCCTTGGCGCGATCGTCTCGACCGACGAGAAGTTCGCCGCGGAGAACGCCGCGCTGTGGAACGACGGCGTGCTCGTCTACGTCCCCCGTGGCGTCGTGGTCGCGGAGCCGCTGCGAGCCCGCTTCACGATCGCGGACGCCGGCGCCGCCCAGCAGTGGCGCGTGCTCGTCGTCGCCGAGGAAGGCGCTCGGCTGACGTTCATCGAGGAGCACGGCGAGGGTCAGCCCGGGTACGCCAACGGCGTCGTCGAACTCCACGTCGACGCGGGCGCGAGAGTCGAGTACGTGACGTTCCAGAACCGTCATCGCGAGACGCTGCACTTCGCCACGCACCGTGCGCACGTCGCCCGTGACGCGGAGCTCGACTGGGTCGCCGTCGCCCTCGGCGCGCGCACCGGGAAGAGCCGGATGGAGTCGCGACTGACGGGCCCGGGCTCGTCCGCGAAGCTGACGGGAGCCTACGTCCTCGACGGCACCCAGCACGTCGACCTCGACACCACGCAGGAGCACGACGCTCCGCACGCGACGTCGGACCTCTTCTTCAAGGGCGTCCTGAACGACCGCAGCCGCGCCGTCTGGCGTGGCGTGATCCGCGTCGCCGAGGGTGCGCAGCGCACCGACGCCTACCAGGAGAATCGCAGTCTCCTCCTGTCGCCGAGCGCCCACGCCGACTCGATTCCCGGTCTCGAGATCAAGGCCAACGACGTTCGCTGCACCCACGCGGCGACGATCGGCCGCGTCGATGCCGAGGCGCTCTACTACCTGATGAGCCGTGGACTCGACCGTGAGGCGGCGGAGAAGCTGATCGTCGAGGGCTTCTTCGTCGACGCGCTCGAGCGGATCGGCGCCGAGGACCTTCGCGAGACGATTCGCGACGCGCTGCTCGCGAAGCTCCAGTGACGCCGGTGCGCACGCCGCTCGACGCGGTGAGGCTCCGCGCCGACTTCCCGATCCTCGCTCGCGAGATCGCCGGCCGGCCGCTCGCGTACCTCGACTCGGCGAACACCGCGCAGAAGCCCCGGCAGGTGCTCGACGCGATGACCCGCTTCTACGAGGCATCGTACGCCAACGTCCACCGCGCCGTCTACCAGATCGGCGTCGAGGCGACGGAGGCCTTCGAGGCGGTCCGCCCGAAGGTGCAGGCGCTGTTGAACGCCCCGTCCGAGCGCGAGATCATCTTCACCCGCAACGCGACCGAGGCGATCAACCTCGTCGCGTACTCGTACGGGCGCACGAACCTCGGTCCAGGCGATGTCGTCGTCGCGACGGAGATGGAGCACCACTCGAACCTCGTGCCGTGGCAGGCGCTCGCCGCCGCGACGGGAGCGGAGATCCGCTACATCCACCTCGATGCGAACGGCGAGCTCGATCTCGGCGAGCTCGCCGAGATCGCCCGCGCCGGCCAGGTGAAGCTCCTCGCCGTGGTCGACCAGTCCAACTCGCTCGGGACGGTCAACCCGATCCGCGAGCTGGCGGACTGGGTGCATGGCCAGGGCGGCGTGCTCCTCGTCGACGGCGCCCAGTCCGTCCCGCATCGCCCGGTCGACGTCCAGGCGCTCGGCGCCGACTTCCTCGCCTTCTCTGGCCACAAGCTCTGCGGCCCCTCGGGTGCCGGCGGTCTCTGGGGACGACGGGAGCTGCTGGAGGCGATGCCGCCGTTCCTGACCGGTGGCGAGATGATCCGCTCCGTCCGCCTCACCGGCACGACCTACAACGAGCTGCCCTGGAAGTTCGAGGCGGGCACCCCCGCGATCGCCGAGGTCGTCGGCATGGGTGCTGCGATCGACTACCTGTCGGCGATCGGCCTGGACGAGATCCACACGCACGAGGCCGCGATCTCCGCCTACGCGCTCGACCGCCTCGGCGAGGTGCCGGGGCTGACGGTCCACGGCCCGACCGACCCGTCGCGGCGCGGCGGCGTCATCTCGTTCTCGCTCGACGGCGCGCACCCGCACGACATCGCCGAGATCCTCGGCGCGGACGGCGTCTGCGTTCGCGCGGGCCACCACTGCACGCAGCCCGTCATGGCGCACCTCGGCGTCGTCGCCACGACGCGGGCATCCTTCTACCTCTACACCGTGCGCGACGATGTCGACCGGCTGATCGACGGCCTGCATCGCGTCCGCTCGATCTTCCGACTCTGATGGACGACCTCTACCGCGAACACATCCTCGATCACTACGCGCACCCGCGCAACCACGGGACGATCGAGGGCGCCGACGCGACCGCGGAGGGGATGAACCCGCTCTGCGGCGACGAGCTCACGGTCGACCTGCGGATCGATGCCGGGCGCATCGCCGACATCAAGTTTCACGGCCGCGGCTGCGCCATCTCGCAGGCGGCGACCTCGATGCTGACCGAGCTCGTCGAGGGCCGCACGGTGGACGAGGTCGCAGCGCTGACGAAGGACGACCTGCTCGCGGAACTCGGCATCCCGCTCTCGCCGGTCCGTCTGAAGTGCGCCCTGCTCGGACTGGGGACGCTGCGTGTCGCGCTGAACCGCCACTCCGGCACGCCGCTGCCCGAGGGCTGGTCGGGCATGGACGAGGTCGACTGGCGCTGATCGCCCGGTTGCCCCGGAAACGGCCGGGGCGCCGCGCATTGCTGCTGCGGCGCCCCGGTTCGGTAACTCGCTGGTACTTCGTAGGGGCGCTTCGGCCGCATCCGGCGGCCACCCCCAACGCTGGCTAGGCGATTCCCCCTCGGTTCAGGGGGACGCCCCTACGAGCGAGCACCTCCACTAGCCGAACAGTCGATATCCAAGTTCGGACCACCTCCTTTCCGCGGTAATCCGAGGCTAGCACGACAGGCGTCGCGACTCAATCCCTCGCGAAGTTCCGCCAGTACTCGGACGGCGTCGGGCCGATCTGACCCTGGTACTTCGAGCCGAGTCCGCCCGACCCGTACGGCCGCTCAGCGGCCGTCGTCATGGTCAGGAACGACACCTGGCCGATCTTCATCCCGGCATAGAGCGTGATCGGCAGGTTCGAGACATTCGCGAGCTCCAGCGTCACGTGACCGTCGAACCCGGGGTCGATGAAGCCCGCCGTCGAGTGCACCTGCAGACCGAGGCGCCCGAGGGAGGACTTGCCCTCGAGACGGGCGACGAGATCGTCGGCGAGCGCGAGGCGCTCGAGCGTCGCACCGAGCACGAACTCGCCCGGATGGAGGATGAAGGGTGCGTCGTCGTCCGTCTCGACGAGTTCGGTCAGATCCGGCATCGGCGTCTTGACGTCGATGAACGCGTAGCGCGAGTTACGGAAGACGCGGAAACGCCGATCGCAGCGGACGTCGACCGAGGCCGGCTGCACGAGCGCGTCGTCAAACGGATCGAGCCGGATCCGACCGGCGGCGACGGCTTCGCGGATGCTGCGATCGCTGAGGACCACGGCGCGCGAGCGTATCCGATCCCCGTACAATGAGTGGCAACTATTCGTCGTGCATGAAGCGAGGTGTCGGTGTGGGCTCGATCATCCTGAAGACCGCTATCCCGGGCCCGAACTCGCGCGCGCTGACGGCGCGCAAGGACGCTGCCGTGGCGCGCGCGAAGGGCCTCTGGATGCCGATGTGGATCGACCACGGGCGGGGTGCGCTGCTGACCGACGTGGACGGCAACACCTTCATCGACTTCGCCGGCGGCATCGGCTGCCTCAACACGGGGCACGCGCACCCCCGCGTCGTCGCGGCCGTGCGCGAGGCGGCGACGCGCTTCCTCCACACCGACTTCACGATCGTGCCCTACGCGTCCTACGTCGAGCTGGCCGAGCGCCTGCTGCCGCTCGTGCCGATCTCGGGCGAGAAGCGCGCGGCCTTCTTCAACTCCGGGGCGGAGGCGGTTGAGAACGCCGTCAAGATCGCCAAGATCGCGACCGGCCGACCGGCCGTGATCGCATACGAGGGCGCCTTCCACGGCCGCACGCACATGGCGATGTCGCTGACCTCGAAGGTGCATCCGTACAAGGCGGGCTTCGGCCCGTTCGCGCCCGAGGTCTACCGCGTGACGTTCCCCGACGCCTACCGGCTCGGCGCGGATGCCGACGCGATTGCGCTGGACGACCTGCGGCAGGCGTTGCGGTCACGGGTCGCACCCGAGGCGGACGCTGCGATCATCATCGAGCCAGTCCAGGGCGAGGGTGGCTTCATCCCGGCCTCGGCCGCGTACATGCACGGGCTGCGGGAGATCTGCGACGCGCACGGCATCGTCCTGATCGCGGACGAGGTCCAGTCCGGGTTCGGGCGGACGGGCCGGATGTTCGCCATGGAGCACTTCGGCGTCGAGCCGGACCTCGTCACGGTCGCGAAGTCGATCGCCGGCGGCGTGCCGATCTCCGGCGTGATCGGCCGCGCCGAGATCATGGACGCGCCGGGCGACTCGACCATCGGCGGCACCTACGTTGGCAACCCACTCGGCTGCGCGGCCGGCCTGGCGGTCCTCGACGTCATCGCCGACGAGGCGCTGCTCGTCCGCGCAACGGCGATCGGTGACCGGTTGCGAGCTCGTCTCGAAGCGCTGCAGGCGCGCACGCCGGCAATCGGCGACGTCCGCGGGATCGGCCCGATGATCGGCATCGAGTTCGTCGCCGACGCCGACGCGACGCCCGCACCCGAGATCGCGAGCCGGGTCGTCGCGGAGTCCCTGCAGCGCGGGCTGATCCTCCTCAAGGCCGGGCTGCACTCGAACGTGATCCGCACGCTGGTCCCGCTCGTGGCGACCGACAACGAGGTCGACGAGGCGCTCGCCGTCTTCGAGGCCGCGGTCGCCGTCGCCGTCCCGACAACGGTCTAGACCAATCGTCTCCGACCGGTAGAAGCGACCGGAACTCACCGGAGCTTTCGGCAGGCTCGGGTCGATCCGGGGTCGAACGTGGCGCCGTCCGTCGGGGGACACCGGTATACCGCCCGGTCAGATGCGACGGATTCTCGTGATGCTCGTTCTGGTCGTCCTGCTCGCACCTCAGGCGGCGAGCGCGGCGAGCACGGCCGAACGGGCCGTCCTGCGAAGCATCAACGCCGAGCGCGCCAGTCACGGCCTGCGTCCGCTCCGTCTCGCCGCGCCGCTCCGGCGCGTCGCCGGTCGGCACTCGCGTTTCATGGCGCGCGTGCGCCGGCTGCAGCACGAGTCGGCTGACGGCACCCCGGCGACGACACGCATCCGCCGCGCGATGCGGGTGCGGCGGGCGGGCGAGACGATCGCCTTCGCGATGGACGCCGACAGCATCGTGCAGGAGTGGATGCAGAGCGCATCGCACCGGGAGATCCTGCTCTCGAAGCAGTTCCGACTGGTCGGTATCGGCGTCGTCGCCGGCACGTACGACGGCTATGACGTGCTGTATGCCACCGCCGATCTCGGCGCCTGACCCGCCGCCGGAACCAACCGGTTCGCCTCGTGGTCGGATTCACGCTCAAGCAGCCCCCGTGGGCCGCCGATAGAAACAGCGTGAACCGTTGTCGTGGCAGCGACCCGAACGACCCGGTTGAGTCCGAGCACGGATGCGAGGCAGCAGCGATGGGCGATTTCCACGTCAAGAAGATCATCCTCCCGAGCGGCAAAGCCGTCGAGATCGTCTACTTCGACGCGCTCGGAGATGACGGCGCGGCCGCCACGCTGGCCGACGGCCTGCGCACCGTCGCGCCCCCGCTCGACACGCCGGCGCTCGAGGTCTGCCCCTGCTGCACATCGACGCTGGTCTACCCGGTGGACTGGCGCGAGGCCGAGGACGATCGCTGGGAGCTCGAGTTGCGCTGCCCCGGCTGCGAATGGCGTGAGCGGAGCACGTTCGACCAGGAGTCGGTGGAGCGATTCGACGACACGCTCAACGCCGCGACCGATACGCTGATCGACACGCTGGAGCGCGTCTCGCGCGACAACATGCGCGACGAGATCGACCGCTTCGTGCAGGCGTTGCAGGACGATCACATCGTCCCGTTCGACTTCTAGTCCGGGAGCGGGACCGGACGTATCGACTAGATTCCCCTCGTGGTCGGTGAGGTCGTCGCAGGTCGGTACGCCCTCGAGGAGCGCCTCGGCGCGGGCGGGTCCTCCGCCGTCTGGCGGGCGCTCGACGAGGCGACGGGCGAGCACGTCGCCGTCAAGGTCCTCCATCTCGACGTGGCGGAGTCCCCGGAGGCGCTGGCGCGGTTCGACCGCGAGGCGCGGCTGCTCGCAGCCGTCGTCAACGGCAATGTGGTCGCGCTTCGGGATCGCGGCGAACAGGGCGGGCGACCCTTCCTCGTCTTCGACCTCGTCGACGGCTCGGATCTGCGGGAGCGCCTCCGGCAGGACGGGGTGCTGCCGATCGCCGAGGCGATCGCGATCGGCTGCCAGGTGGCGAATGGCCTCGCCGCGGCGCACGCCTGCCGGTGCGTCCATCGCGACCTGAAGCCCGGCAACATCCTCGTCGGCACCGACGGCGTCGTGCGCGTCTGCGACTTCGGGATCGCCCGCGCGATCGAGGAGCCGGGGCTGACCCAGCCGGGCCGTGTGCTCGGGACCGGCGAGTACGTCTCGCCCGAGCAGGCGCTCGGTCGCCCGGTCGGCCCACGATCCGACCTCTACGGGCTCGGCGTCGTGCTGTACGAGATGGTCGCCGGTCGGCCGCCGTTCCGCGGCTCCGGGTTCGCGGATGTTGCGGCCCGCCACGTCCGCGCCGAGCCGCCGGATCTCGCCGAGCAGCGCCCCGGGCTCCCCTCCGGGCTGGTCGCGCTCATCGCCACGTTGCTCGCAAAGTCCCCGGACGAGCGGCCGGACGATGCCGCCACCGTCCGCGACGCCCTGCGCACGATGCTCGGCGGCCTCGCGGGTCCGGATCAGCCGCTCGTCGTCGCCGTCGCCCTTTCTGACCTGCTCGACGCAGAGGTGCCGACGGGCTCCGCGGAGGCCTTCGGCGATCTCGGCGAACTCGCGCCGTGGGAGAACCTGACGCCGGCCGGGATGGAGTACGCGATCCACGACGGCGATGGTTCGGTGTACCTCGAGTCGGCGCCGTACCGCGTGCCGGCCAGCGCCCGCGAGAACTCGGGCAGCCTGCGCTGGGCGGCGGTGCTCGCGCTCGGCCTGGCGGTCGGCGGCGCCGCGATCGTCATCGGCATCAGCGACCGCGGTTCGGCGTCCGGTACGTCAGTTGCGATCGAGCCGCTCCTGACTGCCCCGCCGCCCTCGCTGCCGGCGCCTCCCGCGACCACGGCTTCACCACCAGCGCAGGCGCTGACCGTCGAGTCCGCGATCACGTTCGACCCGCCGCCGGGCGACGGGTCCGAGAACGACGACCAGGCGCAGGACGCGGTCGACGGCGACCCGGCCACGTTCTGGGAGACGGAGACCTATCGCTCCGACCCGGATCTCGCGAAGGGCGGCGTCGGCCTCGTGATCGGCCTACAGGAGCGGGCACGAGTGACCGCCGTCGAGGTGTTGACGCCGGCGCCGGGCTTCACCGCGGCGCTCTACACCTCGGCGCTCGCCGCGCCGCCGACGGCGCTCGCCGACTGGACACCGGGAGCCACTGCCCGGGCGGTCACCGCTTCGCGCCAGCGCCTGCGCCTGGCGAGGCCAGCCAGGGCCCGGTTCGTCCTCGTCTGGATCACCCGCCTGACGGACGGCGAGACGGGCGGGTTCACGGCCCGGATCGGCGAGGCGCGCCCGATCGGTGGCTGACGCCGCCGTACACTGAAGCCATGGCAGCGACCGCCGACGGGTTGCAGACGCGCACGCGGGAGGCGCGCCGCGTCCTCGCACGACTCGATCGCGTCGCAAAGGACGCGGCGCTCGAGACGATCGCCGTCGCGCTGCACGCCCGCCGTGACGCGATCATCGCGGCGAACGGCGACGACCTCGCAGCGGGTGGCGAGGCCGGCCTCAGCCGTGCGCTCCTCGACCGTCTGATGCTGGACGAGGCGCGGATCGCCGCGCTCTGCCAGGCCGTCCGCGACGTCGCCGCGCTCGACGACCCCTGCGGCGAGGTGATCGAGCGGTTCACGCGGCCGAACGGCCTCGACATCACGAAACTGCGCTTCCCCCTCGGCCGCGTGCTCGTCGTGTACGAGGCCCGCCCGAACGTGACGGTCGACGTCGCCGCCCTCTGCATCAAGAGCGGCAACGTCGCGATCCTGCGCGGCTCGTCGTCGGCGCGGGCGACGAACGCCGTCCTGCTCGAGGCCGTGCACGCCGGCCTGACGAGCGCCGGTCTGCCGCCCCATGCCGCGGTCGACCTGACCTGCAGCCGCGACGAGCTCGCCCGCTTCGTCGCCGATCCGGCGAACGCCGAGGTCGTGATCCCGCGTGGCGGCGAGGCGCTGAAGGACTTCCTGATCGAGCACTCACGCATCCCCGTGCTCGCCGCAGCGGGTGGCAACTGCCACGTCTACGTCGACGCCGGCTGTGACGCGGAGATGGCGGAGCGGATCGTCCTGAACGCGAAGGTGCAGCGCCCGGGCGTCTGCAATGCCGCGGAGACCATCCTCGTGCACGAGGCGCTAACCGCGACGGTGCTGCCACGCCTCCTGCGCTCGCTGGCGGACGCCGGCGTCGAGATCCGCGGCTGCGACCGCACCGCGGCGGCGGGCGGCGGCATGCCGGTGGCGACGGCGACCGACGACGACTACGCGCGCGAGTTCGGCGATCTCGTCGTCGCTGTCCGCGTCGTCGACTCGCTCGACGACGCACTCGCGCACATCGACCGCTTCTCGACCGGCCACTCCGAGGCGATCGTGACGGCGGATGCGGCCCGCGGCGAGCGCTTCGCGGCCGAAGTCGACTCGGCCTGCGTCTACGTGAACGCCTCGACGCGGTTCACCGACGGCGGCGAGTTCGGGTTCGGCGCCGAGATCGGCAACTCGACGGCGCGCCTGCACGCCCGTGGCCCCGTCGGGCTGCGCGACCTGACGACGAGCCGCTACGTCGTGCGCGGCACCGGCCAGATCCGCACCTGACGAGTTCCCGCGAGGCGTACTGAAGGAAGGACGGCGGACGGCGCCACCGTCGTGGCCAGAGGCTCATCGAGTTCGACGGAACGCGCTGCTAACCGAACCCTGACTCGAGCGTGTCGTACGTATTGAGCGGAGGCTCGGCTGAGGCCGGCTGCAGCACACAGGCGTCGCTCTCGACCGCGGTCACCATCGCCGGATCGCCCGCCAGGTAAAGCCGGATGACGTCGATCGCGCCGATCCCGGGGGGCCCGTCGCAGCGGGCATCCGCCGACTCAAGGCGCCCGCTGTCTTCGTTCAGGTAGGCCGGATCGAGGGATCCGACCGTGCCACCATCCCACTGGGCCAGGGCCAGTGGTCCCAGTACCTCGCTCGCGCGACTCGCGAACGCTGCGACCTCCGGAACCGACTCGCCAGGCGCCACTCGAAAGGCCAACACGCAGTTGAACGGCGGTCCGTCCGGACCACCGACGCGGCAGCGGGCACCCCACAATCGGTCCGGAAACGCCTCGGTCGCATCCTCGACCGCCTTCCGCTCCTCGCCGTCGTACGACCGACTAAGGTCGATCATGCACCCAGCTGCGAAAATCGGCATACCAAGGACGATCCAAACGATCGACCGCCACTTCGCTTGACCGGCTCGACGTCGGCTCATTGGAAATCGAGTATCCAGCTGTTCAAGTACAACGGTGATCGCGGCTGCTTCCAGACCGTCCGACGGCGTGTCAAGGACGACGCCGCGAGCGTCCTCAGCGGTGCCGACGAAGGACCGTGCACCCGTTGTGGCCGCCGAGGCCCATCGAGTTCGAGAGGGCGACCTCGAGGTCCGGGATCCGCCGCGCGCCCTCGGCGACGTAATCGAGGTCGCACTCGGGGTCGGCCTCGCGGAGGTTGATCGTCGGCGGGACGATGCCGTCGCGCAGCGCGAGCGCACAGACCGCCGTTTCGAGCGCGCCGGCCGCGCCGAGGAGGTGCCCGGTCATCGACTTCGTGGACGACACCGGGAGCCGGTCGGCGTGCGAGCCGAACACGGCGCGGATCGCAGAGGTCTCCGCCGGATCGTTCAGTGGCGTCGACGTGCCGTGCGCGTTGACGTAACCGACCTCCTCGGGGCGGACCCCCGTGCGGTCGAGCGCGGCCCGCATCATCTCGATCACGCCGACGCCCTCCGGATGCGGCGCGGCGATGTGGAACGCATCGTTCGAGGCGCCGTACCCGAGGAGTTCGGCGATTGGCTCAGCGCCCCGCGCGAGGGCATCGTCGAGGCGCTCGAGGACGAGCACCACGGCGCCCTCGCCGAGGACGAAGCCGTTTCGCGTGACGTCGAAGGGCCGCGAGCTCGTCGTCAGTTCCTCGCCCGGCCGCGGCGTGCCGAGTGCCTTCATCACGGTGAAGCCGGCGAGCAGCACCTCGATGACGCCCGCATCGGCACCCCCGGCGAGGATCACGTCGGCCTCGCCGCGGCGCAGCATCTCACCCGCGACGCCGATGGCGTGCGCGCCGGTCGCGCAGGCGGAGACGACGGCGAAGTTCGGCCCGCGGAGCTGCAGGTCGGTCGCGATGTAACTGGTCGGCGTGTCGACGAGGAAGTTCGGCAGGAAGTGTGGTGACAGCCGATCGGGGCGCTCGGCGAGGATCGCCGCCTGGTCGATCACCATCTGCATGCCGCCGACGGCGGTGCCGAACACGACGCCGGCGCGCGATGGCTCGACGACCGGGCTGCCGGCGTTCGCATAGGCCTCGCGGGCGGCGTGGAGCGAGAGGGCGCTGACGCGGTCCATCTTGCGCGCCTCGCGTCGGCCGAACTGCGCCTCGGCGTCGAACCCCTTCACCTCGGCGGCGACGGTGCAGCCGATCCGCGCCGGATCGAACAGCGTGATCGGTCCGAGGCCGCTGCGGCCGGCGAGCAGCGACTGCCAGGTCTCGTCGATCGTCGACCCGACCGGGGTCACGGCGCCGATTCCGGTGATGACGATGCGGGCTGTCACGGCTGGCTGATGGTAGCGTCCGGGGCGTGCTGCCGGCTGCGAGAGCATTCCTCGACGACCTCCTGCGTGCGCACGGCCCGTCCGGGCACGAGGAGCCCGCCGCCGCCGTCTGGCGCGCCTACACGAGCACGTTCGCACGCGTCCACGGCGACGTCCTCGGCTCCTCGTACGCACGGGTCGGCCCCGACGACGGCCCGCCCGTACTCCTGCTCGGCCACCTCGACGAGATCGGCCTGATCGTCACGCTGATCGAGGACGCCGGCGAGGACTACGACGGTCTGCTGCGGGTGCGCGAACTCGGTGTGTGGGATCCACAGGTACTCGTCGGCCAGCACGTCACGATCCGGACACGGCGCGGCGACGTGCAAGGCGTCGTCGGCAAGGGCCCGCGGCACCTGATGGGCGCGGACGACCTCGCACGCGCCTCCGAGCTGCGCGACCTCTGGGTCGACATCGGCGCCCGTGACGCCGACGACGCGCGCCGTCTGGTCGAGGTCGGCGACCCGCTCGTCATCGACCGGCCACCGGCGGAGCTTGCGAACGGACGCCTCGCCTCGCGCGCCCTCGACAACCGCACCGGAGCGTGGGTCGTCGCCGAGGCGGCGCGGCGGGCCGCGGCGGCCGGCGCGCTCCGCGTGCCGCTCGTCGCCGGCACGCCGACGCTCGAGGAGACGCTGATGGACGGCGCGCGGGCGATGGCGCACACCGTCGCACCGGCCGTCTCGATCGTCGTCGACGTCACGCACGCGAGCGACATCCCCGGCATCGACCGCGGCGGTACCGGCCGCATCCGGCTCGGGCACGGGCCCGTCCTCACACGCGGGCTCGGCCTGCACCACGGCCTGTACGCGCGCCTCGAGGCCGTCGCGCGCGCGGCCGCGATCCCCTTCCAGACCGAGGCGATGCCCGTGTCCGGAACGACCTACACTGATGTCGACGGCGCACTCGACGCGCTCACCGGCTCGGCTGTCGCACTGATCTCGATACCGCTGCGGCACATGCACTCCCCAGCGGAGGTGTGCGCACTCGACGATCTCGACGCCGCCGCGGAGCTCATCGCCCGTCTCTGCCTGACCCTGACACCGGAGGACCTGTGGGATCGCTGAAGCCCCTGCTCGCCATCGCCTGCGCGGCGCTCACCCTGACCGCCTGCGGCGGTGACGACACCGCCGCGACGGACGGCGAGACGACCACGGCCGTGGCCGCAGCCGCCACCACCGCCGAGGCGCCCGCCTCGACGGAGGTGCCAGGGGCGACGAGCGAGCCAGCGTCCGGCTGTCAGGCCGGCGAGCCGCCGGCCGTGACCCCGAAGACCTACTCGGCAGCGCCCGCGGCACCGGCCGGTACCACGCTGACGTTCGAGACGAACTGCGGGACGATGACGTTCGCGCTCGACCCTGAGCTCGGCGGCGCGGTCACCGACTCCGTCGCAGGCCTCGTCGCAGACGGCTTCTACGACGGCCTGACGTTCCACCGCGTCGTGCCGGAGTTCGTGCTGCAGGGCGGCGACCCGTCCGGCGACGGCAGCGGCGGTCCCGGCTACGAGGTCGTGGCGGCGCCGCCGGCCGACTACGCCTACAAGCTCGGCGACCTGGCGATGGCGAAGACCGCGGACGCGCCGGCTGGAAGCGGCGGCTCCCAGTTCTTCGTGATCTCGGGCGCTCAGGGCGAGCAGCTACCCCCGGACTACGCCGTGATCGGCCACGCCACGGACCCGGCGTCGCTGGTCACCATCGCCGCCATCGCGGCGCTCGCCGTGACCGACGGCCCGCCGTCCGCGCCGGTCTGGATCATCTCCGCAACCGTGTCGTAGATGGCGTTCGGCGCCTGGCTCGCGATCATCGCAGCCGCCGTCGCGCCGGCGTCCCTCGAACGCGGCCCGGTCGTCACCCAGACGACGGACGCCAACACAGTCATCTCCTTTGCCGGACCCGGGACGACCGCCCGTCTCGACGACGGGCGCGTCGTCGCGGCCGGCGAACGCATCACCGGCCTCGAGGCCGGCCGCCGCTACCGGTACACGATCGAGGGCGCCGGCCGCGTCCTGGCGCGCGGCTCCTTCCGCACCGACCCCGGGCCTCGCGGCCGGGTCACGGTCGCCGTCTTCGGCGACTACGGCGACGGCTCCGTGAACGAGCGCCGGGTGGCGCGCCTGGCCGCGTCCTGGAATCCCGACGCGTTCGTCTCGACGGGCGACAACGTCTACCTGTTCGCGGCGGGCGGCTTCCTGCTCGACCCGAACCTGTTCCGGCCGCTCGAGCCTCTCCTGCGACGGACGACGTTCGTACCGGCGCTCGGCAACCACGACACCATCCTCGACGACGGCCGCGCCTTCCTCGACGCGTTCGCCCTCCCAGGCGCCGAGCGCTGGTACGTCCACAGCGCCGGCCCGGCGGCGTTCATCGTGCTCGACTCGAACAGCCCCCTCGGCCCGTCCTCACCGCAGGGCCGGTTCCTGCGCACCGCGATCCGCGAGACGGCGGACTCCTGCCTGCGCTTTCTCGTCGTGCACCACCCCCCGTTCTCGCCGCACAGTGGGGGGATCGCAGACGCGTTGCGTCGGGACGTGATGCCGCTCGTCGAACGCGCCCGCTTCACGGCGGTGCTCGCCGGCCACGTGCACATCTATGACCGCAGCGTGCCGGAGAACGGCGTGCCGCACATCGCCGTCGGCACCGGCGGGGCGGAGATCGGTCAGTTCCGCTCGTCGCGGCTCGAGCCTGCGCGCGCGGTGGTCGGGACGTATGGCGCACTCCGGCTCGACATCGACGGTCGCCGCGCGCGCGGGCGGTTCTACGCCGTCGACGGCCGGCGACTCGACACCTTCAACCTCACCTGTCGCTGATACGCTTGCAATCATGGAAGGTGGCTTCGGCTTCGGCGGATTCGACCCGGAGATGTTCCAGCGGGCGCTCGGCGACATGGCCGACCAGGCGCGCCAGCAACAGCAGGTCGCATTCGCCGACAACGCCATCTCGCTGGCCGTGCAGATGACCGTCGCCGCGGTCGGTCGGATCGTTCCGACAGGCTCGCCGGAGGAGCAGTCCGAGCAGTTGCGCGCGGCAATCGTCCGGATCTACCCGGAGTGCGTCGCGCTCGTCCGCGAGGCGCGCCAGGGCCTGAAGTAGTGCGGATCGACCACGCAGTCATCCGCGTCGCCGACCTCGAGCGGGCGGTGGCGTTCTACGAGCGCGTGCTCGACGTCACCGTCGAGGGCCTCGAGTTCGGCCGGGTCGCGTTCGTCCTCGGCGATGCGCGCCTTCACGTGCACCATCCCGACGCCCGTCCGCACCCGAAGGCGGTAGCCCCGGGTGGGCCGGGGTCGACCGATCTCTGCTTCGAGTGGCCCGACACGGCCGCCGCCGCGATCGACCATCTGCGGGCGTGCGACGTCGCGGTGATCGAGGGGCCCGTGTCGCGCACCGGCGCCCGGGGAGCGGGCCAATCGGTGTACTTTCACGACCCCGACGGCAACCTGCTCGAGTTGATCTCCTACTCCGGCTGATCCCGTACGCTTCGAGCATGCGCCGCCCCGTCATCGGTATCACGCTGGAACTCGACGACCACCTGATCGAGGAGGTCGAGCGTGGCATGCGCCAACCGCTGCAGGAGAAGGGCGCGATGGTGCTCGCGATCCCGCGCGACACGCCGGTGCACGAGATCGACTTCGTCTTCGATCTCGTCGACGGACTCGTCCTGAGCGGCGGCGCCGACGTGCATCCGGACTGGTACGGCGACCCCGTCGACGAAAAGACGGCGGCGGCTCCCGCGGCTCACGACGCGTTCGAGGTGACGATCGCGCGGCGGGCGCTGGATGCCGGGATGCCGATCCTCGGCCTCTGCCGCGGCGCGCAGGTGCTCGCGGTCGCCGACGGCGGCGCACTGACCCAGGACGTCCCGACGCTCCATCCCGACGCGGGCCGGCATGCGTGGCCGTGGTACGAGATCGCGCTCGACCCGCCAGGCGACCACTGGCACGAGATCAGCGTCGCACCGGAGAGCCGTATCGCCGACTGGCTGGGCGACGGGCCGAAGCGGGTGAACTCGTTCCACCACCAGTGCGTACGCGAGGTCGGGTCGCGCCTGCAGCCGGTGGCCTGGTCGCTCGACGGCGCGGTCGAGGCGACGGAGCGCAGCGACGGCGCCGGCTTCGCGATCGGCCTGCAGTGGCACAACGAGCTGATGTGGCGCCACGACAATCGCTTCCTCGCCCCGCATCACGAACTCGTGGCGGCGGCGTGGGAGTTCGCGCGCACCCGCCAGGGCGCCGCCAGCGTCAGCTGACGCGCTCGACCTGGCTGCCGCCGACGATCGCGTCGCGGCCGTCGTCGAAGCGCACCCAGGCCTTGTGCGTACCGTCGTAGTCGGGGCCGAACAGGATCAGCGTCGCGGGCGCGCCGCGCACGGTGCAGCGTTCCGTTCCCTCCCGGTCGACGCCGCGCCAGATGCGGATGAACGGGTTCGCGTCACGCTCCCGCTCGACGGTCGTGGCACCGCAGTGACCGGGGTGCAGGCGCGTTGCGGGCGGCAGGGCCATGAGCACGTTCATGATCGAGTGCACCTGATCCGTGTAGCCCGTCTCGCCCCCGCCCATCGTGCCGCCGACGGTGCCCTCGAACAGGCAGTCGGCGGTCAGGCAGTCCGTACCGTCGACGAGGAGCGCGAGGTGGTCGGGACAGTGGCCCGGCGTCGCCAGGGCCCGGATCTCGAGGTCGCCGCACCGGACGAGGTCGCCGTCCTCGATCGTCCCCGTCACCCCGTCGACGCTCTGCGCGAGCGGGTGCGCGAGCACGGGCACCCCGAAGCGGCGCCCGAGTTCGCCGACGCGCACGACGTGGTCGGTATGCGAATGCGTGACGAGGACGTGCGTGATCGTGACGCCTCGCCGGGCGACCTCGTCGATCAGCGCGTCCTCGGCGCCGTGCGAGTCGACGAGCACGCCCTGTCCGCCGTCGTGGTCGGCGACGAGGTAGGCGTTCGAGAGCCAGCCGGGATGTTCGGAGCGCGAGATGATCATGGGACCCCGGATCAGTCGAAGTGGATGATGGAGCGGATGCCGTCCTGCGCCTCCATCAGATCGAAGGCGTGGTTGACGTCGTCGAGGCGGATGTGGTGCGACAGCAACGACTCGACATCGATCTCCCCGGCGAGCCAGCGATCGACGAGCAGCGGCACCTGCGTGCGGCCCTTCACGCCGCCGAACGACGAGCCCGCCACACGCCGGCCGGTGATCAGATAGCGGGGCACGATGTCGAGCGTCTCGCCCTTGCCCGCGACGCCGATCATCGTCGCCAGTCCCCACGCCTCCCTCGCCGCCTCCACCGCCTGGCGCATGACGTGGACGTTGCCGGTCGCCTCGAACGTGTAGTCGGCGCCGTAGCCGCCGGTCAGGTCGCGGATCGCCTGCACGACGTCGGGGCCGCCGAGCAGCGTGTCGGTCGCACCGTGCGCGCGGGCCATCGCGAGGCGGCCCTCGGCGAGGTCGACGGCGATGATCCGCTCCGCGCCCTGCAGGCGCGCACCCGCGATCGCGCCCAGTCCGACCAACCCGCAGCCGAAGACGGCGACGGTCGCCCCGCGCTCGACCTGCGACGTGTACATCGTCGCGCCAAGCCCGGTCGAGAGTCCGCAGGCGAAGATGCACGCGCCCGCGAGCGAGGCGGCAGGGTCGATCTTTGCGAGCGCGATCTCGGGCATGACCGTCGCCTCGGCGAACGTGGAGGTGCCCATGAAATGTCGGATCGGCTCGCTGCCGCGCGAGAGGCGCACAGTGCCGTCCGGCAGGTGCCCCTGCCCCTGCTCGTCCCGGATCGCGAGGCAGCGGTTTGTGCGCGGGCTCAGACAGTGGAGGCAGGTTCCGCACTCCGGGGCGAAGAGCGTAACGACGTGGTCGCCGGGCCGAACGAGCGTCACGCCCTCGCCGACCGCCTCGACGACGCCGGCCCCTTCGTGGCCGAGAACAGCCGGCGCGTAACCCGTCGGATCGGCGCCGGACGCCGTGTACAGATCGGTGTGGCAGACGCCACAGGCGTGGAGCCGGACGAGCACCTCACCCGACTTCGGCCCGGCGAGGTCGACGTCCTGGACGACGAGGGGCTTGCCGAACTCCTCGAGGACGGCTGCGCGAATCTTCATGCCGGGATCGTACGCGCAGCCGACGATCCGACGACGCTCCAGAATCTAGGTGTGCCTAGAATGGTGCGGATGGATCCGAACGAGCCCCTGCGGATACCGCTCGAACGGATCCTCCCGGGCGAGGCCCGCGTGCTCGAGGCGGCGCAGCGATCGCTGTCGGGCGAGCGGCGCGGGCTGCGCGGGCTCTGGCCCTTCCTCGGCCCCGCGTTCATCGCCGCGGTCGCCTACGTCGACCCGGGGAACTTCGCGACCAACATCGCCGGCGGCTCGACCTACGGCTACACGCTGCTCTGGGTGATCCTCGTCGCAAACGTGATGGCGATGCTGATTCAGTCGATGAGCGCCAAGCTGGGCATCGCGACCGGACGCAACCTGCCGGAGGTGTGCCGCGAGCGATTCCCGCGCGCGACACGGGTCTTCCTGTGGATCCAGGCCGAGGTGATCGCGATGGCGACCGACCTGGCCGAGTTCATCGGCGCGGCGCTCGGCTTCCACCTGCTGTTCGGCACGCCGCTGTTCCTCGCGGGGCTCATCACCGGCGTGTTCGCGTTCGCGATCCTCGGTCTGCAGGCCCGCGGCTTTCGGCATCTGGAGGCGGTGATCACGGGCCTCGTCGGCGTCATCGTCGTCGGGTTCGCGTTCGAGGTTGTCCTCGCCGACCCGTCGCTCCCGGGCGTGCTCGGCGGCCTCGTCACGCCCCAGTTTGTCGATTCCGGCAGCGTCCTGCTGGCAGCCGGCATCCTCGGCGCGACGGTCATGCCGCATGTCATCTACCTCCACTCGGCCCTCACTCAGCAGCGGGTGGTCGGCGCTGACGAGGAGGAGAAGCGCCGCATCTACCGGTTCGAGCGGGTCGATGTCGTCCTCGCGATGGGGATCGCCGGCCTGGTCAACATGTCGATGCTGATCATGGCCGCCGCGGTCTTCAACGATCGCGGGCTGACCGACCTGAGCGACCTCGAGGAGGTGTACCTGGCTCTCGGGACGTACGTCGGGCAGCACGCCGACATCGTGTTCGGCATCGCGCTGCTCGCGAGCGGTCTGTCCTCTTCATCCGTCGGCACCCTCGCCGGTCAGGTCGTGATGCAGGGATTCATCAACCGCCAGATCCCGATCTTCCTGCGGCGGGCGATCACGATGGCGCCGGCGCTCGTGCTGCTCGCGATCGGCGTCAACCCGTCCGAGGCGCTGGTGCTGTCCCAGGTCGTCCTGTCGTTCGGCATCCCGTTCGCCCTCGTCCCGCTGCTGATGTTCTGCCGCGACCGCGAACTGATGGGCGGCCTGGTGAACCGCCGCGTCACGACGGTCGCGGCGATCGTCGCCGCCGGCATGATCATCGCGTTGAACGTCTTCCTGCTCGGCCAGACGGTCCTCGGCTGAACGTGGCGCCAAAGGTGCCGGGCACCTTCAGCGCCAGGCGCTCGTGATCGGCACGCGCCGATCGCGGCCGAACGCCTTCGGATGCAGCTTCAGACCGGGAGGCGCCTGCCGGCGCTTGTACTCGGCGAGGTCGACGAGCCGCGCGATCCGCCGCACCGTCTCGAGGTCACCGAGGCCGAGCGCCACGATGTCGTGCGGATCCATGTCTCGCTCGACGTAGGCCTCGAGGATCGGGTCGAGTTGCGCGTACGGCGGCAGGCTCTGATCGTCGCGCTGATCCTCGCGCAGCTCGGCGCTCGGCGGCCGCTCGATGATCGAGACCGGGATACGCTCGCAGCCCGCGGCGTCGTTCAGCCACCGCGCGAGACCGAACACGGTCGTCTTCGGCACGTCCTTGATCGGCGCGAACCCGCCCGCAGAATCGCCGTACAGGGTCGAGTAGCCGACGGCCGTCTCCGACTTGTTGGACGTCGTCAGCACAAGGTGGCCGTGCTGGTTCGAGATCGTCATCAGGATCACGCCACGGATCCGGGCCTGGAGGTTCTCGGCGGCGAGATCAGCGGTGCCCGGCAGGTCGGCGAGAAACGACTCCCGTAGCCCCTCGATCGCCAGCTCGCGGAAGCCGATGCCGAGCGCCTCGGCGACGCGACGCGCATCGGACCGCGTCTCGGCCGCGTTAAATCGGGTGGGCATCGAGATCGACTCGACGTGGTCGGCGCCGATCGCGTCCGCGGCGAGCGCCGCGACGAGCGCCGAGTCGATACCGCCGGACAGGCCGAGCAGCACCCGTTCGAAGCCATTCTTCGAGGCGTAGTCGCGCAGTCCAAGGGTGAGGGCGCCCCAGAGATCCTCGGGTCCCGTCGGCGAGGCGGCGACAGCAGGGACGATCCGCTCACGGGGGCCAGCGGCCGCGATGACGACGTCGGGCGTCAGGGGCCGGCGCGGCCGGCCACGCCGCACACGCGAGTCGCGCAGACGAACAGACGTCGCCGCCTCGACGTCGAGATCACAGACGAGCACGCTCTCGGCGTAGGCCGGGGCGCGTGCGACGACATCGCCGTCGGCGTCGAGGACGACGCTGCGGCCGTCGAAGACAAGCTCGTCCTGACCGCCGACGAGGTTGCAGTAGACGATCGCGGCGAGCTCGTCACGGGCCCGCGTGGCCAGCATCTGCTCGCGGATCTCGGCCTTGCCGCGGTGGTACGGCGACGAGGAGATGTTGAAGACGACGGTCGCGCCGCCACGGGCCGCGCGGCCGGCCGGGCCGTTCGACAGCCAGATGTCCTCGCAGATCGTCACGGCGCAGAGGGCGCCGGCGACCTCGATCACGAGCCCGTCGCGCCCGGCCGCGAAGGTGCGCTCCTCGTCGAACACGCCGTAGTTCGGGAGCCGCTGCTTGTCGTAGCGGGCCCGGATCTCGCCATCGGCGAGCAGCAGCGCGCTGTTGTGGACGCGATCGCGGGCCAGCCACGGCGACCCGACGAGCAGCGGCAGCGGCGTTCGCTCCGCGAGCGTCTCCACGCCGCGCCGGCAGGCGCGCAGGAACGCCGGACGGAAGAGCAGGTCCTCGGGCGGGTAGCCGGAGACGGCGAGCTCGGGTGCGAGCGCGATGTCGGCCCCGGCGGCGAGGGCTTCCCCGCTCGCGTCGACGATCTTCGCGACGTTCGCGTCGATGGCGCCGACCGTCAGGTCGAGCTGGAGCAGCGCGAGTCGCAGCACGTCTCGCAGTCTACGGTTACAACGCGGCGGCGACGGCGGCGTCGAGCGCGATCGCGGCCTGAACCGTCGCGGCCTCCGGCGTCCGCGGGCGACCACCGGCGACGGCGTGGACGAGAGGCAGGAGACGCTCGCGCGGCGTCCGCAGGCGCGCCGCCTCCCGCTCGATGCGCCGCACCGACAGATGCGCGACGCCGAGCAGGCGTCCCTCGTCGCCGAGCTGGAGCGCGGCTCCGGGAAGGAACGCGTCGGCGGCGCCGGCACAGAACGTCAGCGCGGCGGCGGCGACGACGCTCTCGTCGAGCCGGGGGTGGAGCTGGCAGACCTCGCGACAGACGGTCGCGACAGCGACGGTGTGCTGGATCGCGCCGCCCGCATGAGCGTGGTGGGCGTCGATGGTGACGGGCGCCTGCCGAAACAGCGCGCGGAAGTGGCCATCCGCGTAGACCTCCTCGACGAGACGCCGCAGCACGCTGTCGTGGATCTCCGCGACCAGGAACTCGAGGAAGCCCTCGAGGTCCTCCGTATCCCGGCGGGCGCCCGGCACGTAGACGAGCGGGTCGCCCGGCTCGAGACGCTCGACGGAGCGGACGACGAGCTGCCGGCGCCCGCGGAACTCCTCGACGGCACCGAGCACGCGGACGGTGTCGCCCTGCGCGAAGCGCGGCTCCAGCAGCGGGACGTCGTCGAAGCACACCGCGGGGATCCGGCCGGTGCGGTCGCCCAGCTCGAGCGACAGGAAGGGCGCGCCCGCACGCGTGCGGCGGACGTCCTTACGCAGCACGGCGAAGGACGAGTCGACCAGCCGCCCCGGCTCGAGATCGCGGATCCAGGATTTGGCTTCAACCTGGGCCATGGCGCGAGTCTACTCGCCTCGGGGCTACGATCCGACGCATGAGCGCGGGAGCGACCGTCCGCCCGTTCCGGGCCCTGCGCTTCGACCCCGTCAGGGTCGTGATCGCCGACGCCGTCGCGCCGCCGTTCGATGTCATCACGCCCGAGCAGCACGCAGCGCTGGCGGCGCGCAGCCCGTACAACGCGGTGCATCTCGTCCTCCCCGGCGAGGGCGACGAGGGGGGCGTCCACGACCTGCTCTGCCGCTGGCGCCGGGAACGGGTCCTCGTCCTCGACGACGCGCCGTCCTACTCGTGGCTGCAGCAGGACTACACGGCTCCTGACGGCACCCGCCGATCGCGCGGCGGCTTCATCTGCCTCGTCCGTATCGAGCCGTACGCGACACGGGTGGTACTCCCGCACGAGCGGTACCACCTGCAGCCGGTCCTGAACCGTCTCAGGCTGCTGCGGGCAACGCGCGCGCAGCTGTCGCCGATCTTCGGCGTGTACCACGACCCCGAACGACGGGCGGAGGTGGCGCTGGCGCCATCGCGCGACGGCACGCCCCTGGTCGATGCAACCGACGACGACGGCACCCGTCACCGCCTCTGGCGTGTGCCCGGTGATCAGCCCGAGATTGTCGAGGCGTTGGGCGCTTCGACCATCCTGATCGCGGACGGGCACCACCGGTACGAGACGGCGCTCCGGTATCTCGCCGAGCGGGGCGATCGGGCCGACGATCCGGCGGCCTGGATGATGATGTACCTGGCGAACGCGGACGACGGCGACCTGACGATCTACCCGACGCACCGGGTCGTCGGCGGTGTCGCCGAGGACGTCACGGCCGGCCTCGCCGACCTGCTCCGCGGCGCCGGCCTCGTCGTCCACGAGGTGGACGACCCCGTCGCCGGTCTCGAGTCGGCGGACGGCGCCGGAGCGTTCGTCGTCGCCCGGGCGCAGGGGCGCGCCCTCCTCGCGATCGGTTCGGAACCGCGGACGGACGCCGCCCTGGCGGAAGACGCGCTGCTCGGTCCGCTGCTGGGTGTCGCCAGCGGCGCGTCGACGCGCAGCGACCGCGTCCGCTACGTCCATCGCGCCGCCGACGCTCTGGCGGCGGTCGGCGACGATCGCATCGCCGTGCTGCTGCGCGCGCCGACGATCCGGGAGGTCGAGCGACTGGCGCTGCAGGCGGAGACGCTCCCGCAAAAATCGACGTACTTCTTCCCGAAGATGCTCGATGGCATGCTGTTCCACGGGCTCGACGACTGCCCCTGACCGGGCCCGTCGCCCGATACGCTGCAGCGATGGCGCTCCCTTCCAGCGAGGCGATTCACGAGGCGCTCTCGCGCGTTATCGACCCCGAGCTCCGCCGTAGCCTGACCGATCTCGACATGGTGCGCAGTGCCGAGGTGGCGGACGACGGGCACGTCTCCGTGCTCGTGGCGTTGACCGTGCCGGGCTGTCCGCTCAAGGCGAAGATCGAGGGCGATGTCGTCAGGGAGCTGTCAGCGGTCGACGGCGTCAGCGGCGTCACGGTCGCGTTCACGCACATGTCGGAGCAGGAACGGGGAGCGCTGTCGACCCGCCTACGCGGCGGCGCCGGCAAGAAGGAGCGCAAGGGGCTCGCGATCGACGCCCGGACGCGGGTGATCGCCGTCGCCTCCGGCAAGGGCGGCGTCGGCAAGTCGTCGCTGACCGTCAACCTCGCGCTCGCCCTGCGGGCCCAGGGGCACGAGGTAGGCATCGTCGACGCCGACATCTACGGCTTCTCGATTCCCGGGATGCTCGGCATCTCGCAACGGCCCGTCACCTTCGACGGCATGATCGTCCCGCCCGTCGCCTACGAGATCAAGACGATGTCGATCGGCTACTTCCTCGACGAGGAGGGAGCCGTGATGTGGCGCGGGCCGATGCTGCACCGGGCGCTCGAGCAGTTCCTCGGCGACGTCCACTGGGGCGCTCTCGACTTCCTGCTGGTCGACATGCCGCCCGGTACCGGCGACGTCGCGATCTCCCTCGGCCAGCTCTTCACGGATGCGGGGCGGCGCGTCGAGGCGATCGTGGTGACGACGCCCAATCCCGCCGCCCTCCGGGTGGCGGAGCGCGCCGCGGCGGTCGCGCACCGGATGAAGATGGAGGTCATCGGCGTCGTCGAGAACATGAGCTACCGCATCTGTCCATGCTGCGGCGAGCGGGACGAGGTGTTCGGCAGCGGCGGCGGTGAGAGTCTGGCCGCCAAGATCGGCGCGCCGCTGCTCGGGCAGGTGCCGCTGGAACCGGCGGTGCGCGCCGGCGGCGACGATGGCGTGCCGATCATCGTCGGCGATCCCGACTCGCCGGCGGCGCTGGAAATCATCGCGATCGCGCGCCGACTGAGCGAGAAGGCCGTCGAGCCGGCGCAGCGGATCAAGCGCCGGCTACAGGTGCTCTGACACCACTCCCCCGATCGGGGGACGGGCGCGGGGGCGGCCTAACCCGATAGAGGTAGGGTGATCGACGAACTGAACACCCTGGCATTGATGCGTGCCCGCGACCAGGGGCGCGCGTTGCTCGCTACCGTGCGGCGGGCGATGGTCGAGGTCGATCGACCGGCGCGGCACGCGCTGGTGTGCCTCCTGGCGGACGGGCATCTGCTCATCGAGGACGTCCCGGGAGTCGGCAAGACCACGCTGGCGCGCATCATCGCGCGGGCGATCGGCGGGCACGACTCGCGCATCCAGTGCACGGCCGATCTCAGGCCGACCGACATCATCGGCGTCGAGATCAAGTCGGACAATCCCGCCCTGCGTCCCGACGTGTTCGATCCCGGCCCCCTGTTCGCGAACGCAGTCGTCCTCGACGAGGTCAACCGCGCCACGCCGAAGCTGCAGGCCGCGCTGTTCGAGGCGATGGAGGAGCGCTTCGTCTCGGTCGCGAAGAAGCGGCACCCCTTGCCGCGCCCCTTCTTCGTCGTCGCGACGATGAATCCGTGGAACCCGGAAGAGGAGACCTTCCGCCTCGCGCATGGCCAGCGCGACCGCTTCGCGATCTCGACGGCGATCGGCTATCCGTCCGCGAAGGGCGAGTTCGAGCTGCTCGATCGCTTCGCCGGCTACGACGCGCTCGCCGACATCGACCCGATCGTCGCGCCGGGAGATGTCGTCAAGGTGCAGCGTGGCGTCGCCCTCGTCGATGTCTCGGATGTCGTCCGCGAGTACATCGTGCAGCTGGTCCGGGCGACCCGCGGCTTCAAGGGGGTCCTGGTCGGCGCCTCGCCGCGCGCCGCGTTGTCGCTGCAGCGCTGCTGCCAGGCGTTGGCGCTGATCTCCGACTCGAACGAGGTGCAGCCGGACCACGTCGCCGAACTGTTCGTGCCATGCCTGGCGCACCGGATGCAGTTCGAGCCGGGCGTCGACCCGGCGGCGACGGCGGCGGCGATCCTCGCGTCGGTGCCACGGCCCGCGTGGGACCGGCCGACACTGCGCCCGGTCGACGATCTCCTCGACGCGCACGTGCCGGCGCCGCTGTCGGCCGACCTGCCGGGTGTCTCGCGCCTCCAGCGTGCACTGGAGGCGGGCGAGGTCTAGACCGACCCGCCCGGCTCGAGCCCGTGCACCGTCACGCCGGCGACGCCGAGCGTGGCGAGCTCGACGCGCAGTCCCTGCGGTGTTCCTGTCAGCGGCGGGAACGTGCCCCAGTGGCCGCCGAAGACCTCCTTGACGCCGAGCAGCCGCACGGCGTGGGCGGCCTCGAGCGGGCCCATCGTGTAGAGGTCCCCGATCGGCAGGATCGCGATGTCGGGCCGATAGATCTCACCGATCAGCGCCATGTCGGAGAAGACGCAGGTATCGCCGGCCTGGTAGACCCGATAGCCGTTCGAGAAGGTGATCACGTACCCGGCGGGTTCGCCGCCGTAGCCGATGATCGCCTCCGGGGTGGTGATCGAGCCCGAGTGGATCGCGTGGGTCATCGTGAACCTGACGCCGTTCTGCTCGAAGGAGCCGCCGGTGTTCATCCCGACCGCAGCGACCCCCTTGCCACCGAAATGCATCGCGAGCTCGTACTTGGCGATCACCGGGCAGCCGTGCTTCGCGTGGACGGCCTCGACGTCGGCGATGTGGTCGAAGTGGCCATGGGTGACGGCGACGACATCGACCCTCGCCGGGTCGCGCAGGGCCTCGGGGACGGTCGGGCCGGAGAGCCACGGATCGACCAGGACGACGGTGCCGTTCGGGTCGCGGTGAGCCCACGTGCCGTGGCCGTACCAGGTGATCTCTACCCCTCCGGGCATACATTCCTCCTCGTTCGTGCGTCGGAAGCATACGTCGGAGGCGACAGACCGCAGAGATTTCCAGTCTACATTTCTGGAGACTGAAGGCATGAGCACGACGATCCGCGTGAGCGACGAGACCCACACACGACTCGCGCGCATCTCACGACCGGATACGCGCGACTGCGATCTGACCCAGGGGGCTGGCATCAGGTCGAGGCCGAGCGCTCCGACGAGGCCGCGGCGCTTGGTGACGGCTCGCGGTGACACCCAGGCGGGGCGAGGTCTGGCTCGACGGCTTCGGCGCACCTCTCGGGCGCGAGCAGGCGGGGCGCCGACCCGCCGTCGTCGTCTCGGCTGACCGCCTGAACAACGGTCCCGCGGGCGTCGCGATCGTCGTCCCATGCACGACAACGGCGCGAGGTCTGCCGTCGCATGTCGAACTCGATCCGGCACGGTCGGGTCTCGACCGGATCAGCTACGCCAAGTGCGAGGACGTCAGGTCCATCAGCATCGAGCGCCTGGTCCGAAGGACCGGCACCGCCGGCCCGGACGCGATGTTCGACATCGGCCGCGCCGTTCGCTTCCTCCTCGACCTCTGATCTGCCGGAGCCGCGCATACTTCCGGTCGTGACTTCCGAGAGGTTCCGCGGTACCGCGGCACAGGTGCGCCGAGCGCTGGACGGCGTCTACGACCGGCTCGATGCCGGTGATGCCGTGTGGCGCTGCACGGCCGGCCCCTTCCGCACGCCAGTCGAGGTCGTGATCGAGGACGGCCCGATCGTCGTCGTGCGCGCGGACGTCCTCCCGTGCGGCGAACTGGACGGCGCGGCGGCCCGCGCCCTCGCGGTGGAGCACGACGGGCTGCTCTTCGGGCGCTTCCGCGTCGCCGGCGGCGCGGTCCGCGCCGAGCACGCCATCATCGGTGGGCCCACCATGCACCTCCAGGAGGTTCGGATCGCCGCCTGGGCCGTCGGCTGGGCCGCGGGCGCCTACCGTCCACGCTGGGAGCGCCACCTGGCCGGCGACGTCCTCGGGGGCGACCTGCCCGTCCCGCGTGTCGAGCCGCGCCGCGGCGTCGAGGACCGGATCGCGAGCACGACGGATCGCGTCGGCCGCTACCTCGCCGAGCGCCACGGCGGCTTCGTTCACGATCCGCACTGGGGCTACCACGAGGCGTTCGGGTCGGCGCGCGTGTTCGTCAGCGTGCGCCACGTGCTCGAGGTCTCGACCGCCGTCCTCGTCGCCGCGCCGGTCCTCTCCGGCATCGAGTTGACCAACGCGCTAGCGCTCGACCTCGCGGACGTCACCGAGCATCAGACCTACGGTCGCTTCGCCTACGCGAGCGACCGGGCGGAGCTGTGGGCCGAGCATGCCGTGCTCGGAGACGACCTTGACCCAGCCGAGCTCGACGCCGCGCTCGGTGTAGTCGCCGGGCTCGCCGACGACAACGACGACCGGCTGCAGGGCCTCTACGGGGGTCAACGCTACGCCGATCTGACCGGATGAGGGCGTTCCTCCTCCTGCACGGCTACGAGGGCAACGGGTCCGAGCACTGGCAGGGGTGGCTCGCCGGCGAACTCGCCGCCGCCGGCGAGACCGTTCGCTATCCGGACCTGCCCGAGCCGCTGCAGCCGCGCGTCGATGACTGGCTCGCCGTCCTACACACCGAACTGGCGGCGCTCGGCGACCGCGAGGTGACCGTGCTCGGCCACTCCCTCGGCGCGGCCCTCTGGCTGCATCATGCCGCGCGGGGCGGAGCCGAGGCGGCCCGCGCGCTGCTCGTCGCGCCGCCGGGACCAACCTGGGTGAACGCCGACGTCCACGACTTCATGCCGATCCCCTGCACGGCAGTGGCCTCGGACGACGCCCTGCTCGTCTGCAGTGCCAACGACCCCTACTGCACGGTCGCAGATGCGCACCGGTACGCGCGAGATCTCGCCGTGCCGCTGGAGATGATCCCGAACGGCGGCCACCTCGCCACGGCCGACGGCTACGGCCCGTGGCCGTGGGTGCGCGACTGGTGCCTTGGGACGTGACGACACCGCTGGCGCCACCTACGGCGCGGCGATGAGCGACGCCGCGGCCTGCCCGGCCCAGTCGAGCACGTCCGGCGGGTAGATGCCGAGCCACAGGACGACGATCGCTGCGAGCGCCGCACACGTCCCGGCCCAGGCAGTTCCCGGCGCTGATGGCAGCATCGAACCGGACTCGTGCCGACGGTCGTACAGCGCGAGGCCGACGCGCAGGTAGTAGCCGAGGCTGATCACGGTCGCGGCGACACCGACGAGGGCGAGATAGGTGTAACCGGCGTCGATCGCGGCGGCGAACAGGTACAGCTTGGCGAGGAACCCCGCCGTCGGCGGGAAGCCGGCGAGGGAGAGCAGGAAGATTGCGAGCGCGCCACCCAGCACCGGGCGCGAGAAGCCCCAGCCGCGCAGGGAATCGATGGTGGCGGCGCGGCCCGTCTCGCGCTCGGCGATGGCGACGACGGTGAACGCACCGACGCTCGTGGCGGCGTAGACGGCGAGGTAGAAGAGCAGTGCCTTCGCGCCCGCCTGCCCCGAGACGAGCGCCATCAGCAGGTAGCCCGCGTGCCCGACCGAGGAGTAGGCGAGCATCCGTTTGACGTTCGTCTGGCGCAGCGCGACGACGTTCGCGAACAGCATCGTCACGATCGCGGCCACCGCCAGCGCCGGCTTCCAGGTGTCGCCCATCGCCGGGACGGCCGTCACGAGGACGCGGACGAGCACGGCGAACGCCGCCGCCTTCGTGGCCGCCGACATGAACGCCGTCACCGGTGTCGGCGCGCCCTCGTACACGTCCGGTGTCCACATGTGGAACGGCACGACGGCGATCTTGAAGCCGAGGCCGCCGAGGACGAGCGCAAGCCCGGCGAGGGCGAGCAGCGACTCGGGCTCGGCGGCGACGCCGACGGCGATCTCGTCGAACCGGAACGAGCCCGTCGCGCCGTACAGGAAGGCCGCGCCGTACACGAGTACGACCGAGCCGATCGAGCCGAGGATCAGGTACTTCAGCCCCGACTCGAGCGACGCCGACGACTTCGTGTCGAAGGCACAGAGGGCGTAGAGCGCGATCGAGAACGTCTCCAGCGAGACGAACAGCGACACGAACGAGTTCGAAGCCGCCATCAGATCCATCCCGGCGGCGGCGACGAGCAGGAACGCGACGAACTCCGGTCCGTGCTCGCGCAGGCGCGCCCAGCCGTACGCGCCCATCAGCGTCAGCAGCCCGGAGCCGGCGACGATCACGCGCACGGCGTTCGCGAAGCGGTCGACGACGAACTGCCCGTCGAGGACCGCCCGGACGCCGTCGCCGTGATCCCAGATCACGGTGACCGCAACGGCCGAACCGACGAAGCAGCCGACGCCGACGAGCATCGCGATGTCCCGCGCCGTGCGATCCCGGAACAGCACGGCGACCAGCAGCAGCACGGCGGCGCCACCGAGCAGGATCAGGTCCGGCGCGAGGGCGCCCCACTGCACGACGGGCGTCGTCATGGCGCCGCCGCCTCCGCGGCCGGGACGGCGAGCCCGGACGACGACGCGTCGAGATGATCGGTGACGGCGAACGGGTAGAACGACAGCGCGAGGACGGCGAGGACGAGCGGGAGAATCGCCGCGAGGGCGCCCGACGACAGTTCCGGCGGGTTCGCGTCGCCGACGGCCACGCCCTCCCGGTCGTGGAGCACCGCCGAGATCCACCGCAGCATGTACATCGCGGCCAGAACGATCGCGACCGATGCGATCACCCCGACGATCGCCTTCGACTCGAAGGCGCCGAGGAGAATCAGGAACTCGGAGGCGAACGTACTGGAGCCGGGCACGGCGAGGGCGGCGACGCCGATCACGATCGCGACCGTCGCGAGGATCGGCCGGCCCCGCGCCATGCCGCCGAGCCGGTCGAAGGCATCCTGGCCGGTCGTGTGCATCACCCAGCCGGCGAGCAGGAAGAGCGCCGCCGACAGCAGGGCGTGGTTCACCATCTGGAAGGAGGCGCCGGTCGCGCCGCGGTCGTTGAGCGCAAAGATCCCGAGCGAGATCAGGCTCATCTGGGCGATCGACGAGTAGGCGATCACGCCGCGGGCGTCGGGTTGACGGAACGCCAGCAGCGAGCCGTAGACGAGACCGACGAGCGCGGCGCCGACCAGGCACCACTGGAAGTCGGCGACCGGTTCCGGGAACGTCGGCAGGACGATGCGCAGGAAGCCGTACGCACCCGCCTTCGAGGCGATGCCGGAGAGGATCGCGGCGACCTCCGGCGGCGCGCTGCGATACGCGTCGGGGAGCCAGCCGTGGAACGGCCACAGCGGCGCCTTGATGGCGAAGGCGAGCACGAACACGCCGAACACCCAGCGTGAGTCGCTGGTGCCGATCTCGGCAAGGTCGAACGTGCCCGCGTCGAGCCCGACGACGATCATCCCGACCAGCATCAGCAGCGTGCCGATGAAGGTGTAGACGACGAACTTGACCGTCGCGCGACGCCGCTCGGCACCGCCCCAGATGCCCATCAGGAAATAGAGCGGAATCAGCATCGCCTCGAAACCGACGTAGAAGAGGATCAGATCGCGCGAGGTGAACACGAGGATCAGCGCCGCCTCGAGCAGCAGCAGCAGCGCGTAGTAGCCGCGTCCGCGGAACCGACCCTCCCAGGCGGCGTAGCCGATCGCGCAGGTCATGACGCCCACCGTCAGGCAGACCATCACCAGCGACAGGCCGTCCATGCCGACGTGGAAGCGGATGCCGAGGTCCTCGAGCCAGGCCCGGTTCGTCTCGAACTTGAACGAGCCGTCGCGGGGAAAGTCCGGCACGATCGTGCGGGCGAGCCAGAAGATCGGCAGCACCTGTGAGGCCAGCGCCAGGATCGCGGTGCCCTCACGCCGCAGCGGCAGCACGACGCAGAGGACGGCCGCGATCAGCGGCAGGACGATCAGGCTGACCGTGCCGACGGTGTAGACGTCGCCCATCTACGCGGCCTGCACCATGAAGTAGAGGACGAGGCCGCCGACGCCGAGGGCGAACGCGAGGGCGTAGGCGCGGACGAGACCCGTCTGCAACGGCGCCAGCGTGCGGCCGGCGAGGAGGGCGAACGCGCCGATCGCATCGGGCACGACCAGAAACACCGGCCGCTCCACGAACCGGCGCAGCGCGACGGCAGTCCACGCGGCGGGCACGTAGAAGGCGTAGTGGTAGAGCTCGTCCCAGAAGAAGCGGCGCTCCGACAGCACGGCGAGGGGGCGCGGGAACGAGACGGGCGCGCTGCGGCCGTGGCCCCAGACGATCGCGGCGACGATGACGCCGATGCCGCCGGCGGCCGTCGCGACGCCGGTCGCTATCCAGTCATTCGACGCGGACGGCTCCAGCATCGGCACGGCGCCGTAGACGACCGGCTCGAGCCAGGACGAGAAAACGTGCGAGAGGCCAGGGAACTGGACGATGCCAGCGACGACCGCGAGCGCAGCGAGGATGAAGACCGGATAGAGCATCGTCCGCGGTCCCTCACCGTGCTCGGTGTGGTGCGGCGCATGCGCGGCCGCGTAGTCGCTCGGTGGGCCGCGGAAGACGGTGAACATCAGCCGCGAGGCGTACAGGCCGGTCAGCACCGCGCCGGCGACGCCGCCGAAGAAGGCGAGGTCGCCCCAGCCGTTCCCGATCTCCAGGCCGGCGGCGAGGATGCTGTCCTTCGACAGGCCACCCGACAGCGGGAAGATGCCGGCCAGCGCGAGCGTCCCGATCCACATCGCCAGCGACGTCTTCGGCAGCCAGCGGTGCAGCCCGCCCATCTGGCGGATGTCCTGCTGATCGGCGAGGGCGTGGATGACGACGCCGGCGCCCATGAACAGCAGCGCCTTGAAGAAGGCGTGCGTGGTGAGGTGGTAGATGCCGGTCCAGTACGCGCCGAGGCCGACGCCGACGAACATGTAGGCGATCTGGCTCATCGTCGAGAACGCGATGATCCGCTTGATGTCGGTCTGCGTCAGGGCGATCAGGCCCGCCATCAACAGACCGACGACGCCCAGCACCACGATCAGGTGCTGGATATCGGGCGCGTACGAGTAGAGCGGGTTCATGCGGGCAATCAGATACACGCCGGCCGTCACCATGGTCGCGGCGTGGATCAGCGCGGACACCGGCGTCGGGCCCTCCATGGCGTCAGGCAACCACGTGTGCAGCGGCAGCTGCGCGGACTTCGCGAGCCCGCCGATCAGCAGCAGGCCGCAGATCCAGTTGATCGTCGAGGTGTCCGCGCCGAGCTCCGCCCGCCCCGCGAACACCTCGATGTAGTCGACGGTGCCGAGCTGTCGGAAGATCATGAAGATGCCGATCGCCATGCCGATGTCGCCGACGGCGTTCATCACGAACGCCTTCTTCGCGGCGGCGACGGCGCTCGGGCGCTGGTGCCAGAAGCCGATCAGCAGGTACGAGCACAATCCGACCATGCCCCAGCCGACGAGCAGCACGACGAAGTTGGCGGCGAGGACCAGGATCAGCATCGAGAACACGAACAGGTTCAGGTATGCGAAGTAGCGACGCTCCTCGCGGTCACCCTGCATGTAGCCGACCGAGTAGACGTGGATCAGGAAGCCGACGCCCGTGACGACGAGCAGCATCACGGCGGAGAGCTGATCGACCAGGATCGAGTTGTCGACGTGGAAGTCGCCGGCCGCCAGCCACGTCCAGGCGACGGAACGGACGGAGCGCGACGTCTCCTCCAGCCCTTCCAGCTGGACCGTCACGACGACGGCGAAGACGAAGGCGACCAGCATCGCCAGACAGGCGATCCACGCAGCGGCCCGGCGCGGCACGCGCTCGCCGCCGAGGCCGAGCAGGGCGATCAGCACGCAGCCGGCGAGTGGAGCGGCGTACGCGAGCCAGGCAGCGGTGGCAATACTCATCCGCGCAGCTCCACGAGCTGGTCGGTGTCGAGGACGAGGCGCCGCCGCTCCATCGCCACGATCAGGCCGAGGCCGACGACGACCTCCGCCGCCGCGACGCCCATCACGACCAGCGCGAAGACCTGGCCGTCCTGGCCGCCGACGTAGCGCCCGAACCCGACCAGCGCGAGGTTCGCCGAGTTCAGCATCACCTCGAGCGAGAGCAGGACCACGAGCGGTGAGCGGCGCAGCAGCACGCCGACGAGGCCGATCGCGAACAGGATCCCGGAGACGATCAGGTACGAACCGAGCCCGGGGGTCACCGGTCGTCTCCTGCACGGGAGGCAGCCAGGTCGCGCGCCTCCTGGACGCGGCGCTGGCGCTCGTCGACGACGCGGCTCGGCCGCGGACCGGAGCCCAGCACGACGCCCGCGATCGCGGCGACCAGCAGCAGCAGCGACACCAGCTCGAACGCTCCGACGTAGCGCGTCAGGAAGACCTCGCCGACGGCCTGTGGGGAGCCGAACGAGTCCTCAACGCTCGCCGCCGAATCCAGGGTGGAGCGACCGACTGCGAGCGCGATCTCGACCAGGATCGCGCCGGCCGCGACGCAGGCCGCGATCAGCTGCCAGGTGTGTCGCCGCTCGTCCGGCACCTCTGCGTGTGGGCCGACGTAGGCGATCACGAACAGGAACATCACCATCACGGCGCCGGCGTAGACGATGATCTGCGCGGCAGCGACGAAGTCGGACTGCAGCAGCAGGTACAGCGTCGCCAGCGACGCGAGGTTGCCGAGCAGCGCGATCGCGGCGATGAACGGGTTGCGCTGCACGATCACGGCGAGCGCCGAGGCGATCGCGCAGGCGGAGGCGACGAACCAGACGACGGTCGCCATCAGCTCACCACAGCCCTTCCACCTCGTCGTCGCCGGGGACGCCCTCGGGCGTCGTCGCCGTCGTGATGTCGAACATGCCGAGGACGCGCTCCATCTCCTGCGCGGGGCGGTCGAACTCCTCGACGGCCTTCGACGGCGTCCGCCGTAGTGGCGGCTCGAGCAGCATGTCCTTGGTGTAGATGAGGGCTTCGCGCGAGATCTCGCTCAACTCGAAATCGTTGCCGAGGGTGATCGCGTCGAAAGGACAGGCGATCTCGCAGTAGCCGCAGAAGATGCAGCGCGCCATGTTGATCTCGTAGATGCGGGCGTAGCGCTCGCCGGCCGAGACCTGGTTGCCCGGCTCGTTCTCCGCCGCCACCACGCGGATGCAGTCGGACGGGCAGGCGGCCGCGCAGAGCGAGCAGCCGACGCACTTCTCGAGCCCGTTCGGGTGCCGGTGCAGCTGGTGGCGGCCACGGAAGCGCGGGTAGACCGCCCGCTTGAACTCCGGGTACTGCTCCGTGATCGGCTTCCGGAAAATCTGCCGGAAGG
>VFJZ01000025.1 GCA_009885805.1 Actinomycetota bacterium | reverse complement strand
CTGCCGCCGTCCAAACCTGGCTGAAGCTCGCTCTCTGCCGACCCCGGGCGGGTCGACGAGTTGCGGGCGCGCTACGACGGCCACGGGCTGCGCAGCCGCCGAATCGAGTTCGGTGCCGACGAGGATCCCGTCGAGGCCCTGCACGGGCGGGGTGTGACCGACGGCCTGCCGGTCGTACCGCCGACGCCCGAGCGCGTCCTGAGGCTCCTGACCGGCACGGGCCGCCGACCCGACGAGACCGTCGGCGTCGTGCCGCCCGACCTCCAGCCGGCAACGGTGGAGAAGGTCGCGATCAACGCGGTGCTCGCCGGCTGCCTGCCGGAGCATCTACCGGTCGTCCTCGCCGCCGTCGAAGCCTGCTGCGACGACGCCTTCAACTGGCACGGCCTGATGGCGACGACGATGGCCGTCTCGCCGATCGTGATCGTCAACGGACCGGTCGCCGCGCGCATCGGGGTCGCGAGCGGCGGCAACGTCCTCGGGCAGGGGAACAGGGCGGCGCTGTCGATCGGCCGGGCCGTCCAGCTCGTCGGTCGCAACATCGGCGGCTGCCGCCCCGGCGGCGTCGACCGCGCGACCCATGGCAATCCCGGCAAGGTCGGGTTCTGCTTCGCCGAGGACGAGACGGACTCGCCGTTCGGGCCGCTCGCGGGCGACGGCCGCTCGGCCGTGACGGTGTTCGCCGGCGAGGGATCGCAGACGATCACCGACCAGGCCGCCCGCACCGCCGAGGCGCTCGCGGCGACGATCCGCAGCCGCCTCACCCCGGGCGTCGACGCGCTGCTCGTCGTCGCACCCGACCACGCGCGGCTGTTCCACGAGGCCGGCTGGACGCGGGTCGATCTCGTGGCCGCGCTCGCCCACCCGGGCGAGGTCGTCGTCACGCACGCCGGCGGGCGGGCCGGTCTCTTCACCGCAGTCATCAACGGCTGGGCCACCGGGCTCAGCCACTCAGTGCATCGGGAGGTCAGCCCATGGGAATCGTGATCCTGGATCCGACCGCGGAGCGGTCGGGCGTGACGCGCCCGCTCGCCGTCCGTCCCGACCATCTCGCCGGCGAGATGGTCGCCATCGTCGACATCTCGAAGGCGCGCGGCGACGTCTTCTGCGACCGGATCGCCGAACTGACGAGCGCGGCGGGCGCATCGGTGACGCGCTACACGAAGCCGACGTTCGCGCGGCCGGCGCCGGCCGATCTGCGCCACGAGATCGCGACGCACAACACGGTCGTGATCCAGGCGCTCGCCGATTGAGGCAGCTGCACGTCGTGCAGTGTGCACGACATCGCCGACCTCGAGGCGCGCGGCGTCGCCTCGGTCGTCGTCTGCTCGGAGGGGTTCGTCGAGGCCGCCGAGGTGCAGGCCGTGGCGCTCGGGACGCCCGTCGCCCGCGTCTTCGTGCCGCATCCGATCCAGGACCGCACGGACGCCGAGGTGCGCGCCTACGCCGACGGCGCGTTCGACGCGATCGTGCGGGCGGTCACCCGCGCGGGGTGAACGTCTCCGCCACCGGGAGGTGGGCCGTCTCGCGGAGGATGCGCTTGACGGCGCGCACGGTCTCGGCCGGCTTCGCGGCGAGTTCCGCGGCGAGAGCCAGGGCGTGCGCACGCAGGTCGGCGGCCGGGACGACGTCGCGCACGAGCCCGTGCTGCTTCGCCTCCTGCGCCGTCAGGTGGCGGCCGGTGAGGATCAGGTCGCTCGCGAGCGCGAGCCCGACCTTCCGCGGCAGCCACTGCAGCGCCCCGGCCGACGGCAGGATGCCGAGGCCGACCTCGGTCAGCCAGAACTCGACGTGCTCCGCCGCGACGATCAGGTCGCAGCCGAGCGCGATCTCGAACCCGCCGGCGACGGCCGGGCCGTCCACTGCCGCGACGACCGGCTTGTCGAGGTCCCAGAGTTGGGTGAAGCCGGCCCAGCCGCCGGGCGTCCAGCCGACGTTCGCGCCGCCGGTGGCCGCCGCCTTCAGATCCCAGCCGGCCGAGAAGGCGCGATGCCCGGCGCCGATCAGGACGCCCGCGCCGAGGGCGTCGTCATCCCGCAGGGTCGTGAACGCCGCGTAGAGGCCGTCGGCGAGCGTCTGGTCGACGGCGTTGACCGGCGGCCGGTCGAGGACGATCTCGAGGACGGCGTCGTGCCTGATGGTGCGGATCGGCGTCATCGCCCGATTATCGTGAATCCGACGTGTGCTCCGCGTACCTCGAATCCCGTCAACTTTGACGATAGCCGTCGAGAATCGCGCTGAGGTACGGTGGCGGTGGGACATTCCCCTCCCCCCACATCTGCCGCCCACCGGCGGATGGTCCCGTCCCTCCCCCCAGAACGGTCCCCCCAGGATGGCTGTCGACGTGCGCGCGGGCACCGCCGCGCCGGTGCTCCCACGAAGCGGGTTCCTGAAACTCGGCGCCGCCAGCACGGCTGCGATCGCGCTCGGCGCGACCGCACCCGCGGTCGTCGCGAGTCTGAAACGACGCGGGCTCCTGTCCGTCAACGGCGTATTCGACGCCGTCTCGATCGCCCTCGCAGACGCGATCTACGTCGAGAAGTTCCCGACGAGTCCGCTGATCCTGTCTCCGTTCCGAGATCCGCTGCCGATCCCGCGGGCGCTCGCGCCGGTGCCGAAAGACGCCTGGTCGGCGTGGAAGAGCCCACCGCGGGCCGACTGTCAGAACTCGATGGACAACGACCGTCACCAGATCTGGCCGGGCAAGATCGGCTACCCCGAACCGATCGTCTACAAGATCGATCTGCGGGTGAACACGCATGCGTTCACGACCTCCCAGGTGCTCCCGATCGACGACAACGGGGAGCCGGCGGCATCATTCGACGCGGCCGGACGCACGTACGCGCCGGGGACCCTGCGCACGCTGCCGCCGAGCACGATCTACGGATTCAACGGCACGTTCCCCGGACCGCGTATCAATGCGGAGTACGGCAAGCCGGTGCTCGTGCGGTTCGAGAACCTGCTGCACCTGAACCCGCTGAACCTGGATCGCCAGGACTTCGGCTCCCCCGACTGGTCATTCCTCACCCACCTCCACAACGGGCACACCGCGCCCGAGAGCGACGGCAACCCGCACTACAGCATGCGCTACGGCCCCCGGGCGATGGGCTACGGCCCGCTGCAGTGGTGCGACAACCTCTACCTCAACTGGCCCGCGGGCGGCGATGACCGGGAGAAGCAGAGCTTCTTCTGGTTCCACGACCACCGCATGGACCACACGGGGGCGAACGTCTACAAGGGCATGGTCGGCCTCTACCCGATCTACGACCCGAAGAACGGCATGGACATGGGCGACGAGCGCCGGGGTCTGCGCCTTCCGGGCGTCCGCACGGACAACGCCGACGGGTCGTTCGACGTCGCGTACGACATCCCGCTCGCACTCTACGACTGCCGGCTCGACGACGGCGTCACGCTCCACCAGGACATGCACGACGGACTGGGCGAGTACCCGGAGTCGGGCAACCCGCGGACGCATCCGGAATGGTGGGGGAAGACGTTCTACCGGCACTTCCCGAATCACGGCTTCGTCGGGGACGTCTTCACCGTCAACGGCGTCGCGTACCCCGTCCTGCACGTGAAGCGGCGGCGCTACCGCCTCCGATTCCTCGACGCCTCCGTCGCGCGCATCTACGAACTCGCCCTGATGAGTTCGACGCGGGGCCCGGTGTCGGCCGTCTCGCTCGGCCTCAGGGACGACGAACTCCAGGGCCAGTACCGGATCCCGGACGGCCAGCAGTGCATGCAGTTCACGCAGATCGCGTCGGACGGCGGCCTCCTGCCGTTCCCGATCACGCGCGACTCGTTCGAGCTGTGGCCCGCGAAGCGCCGGGAGGTGGTCGTCGACTTCAGCCGCTACCAGGACGGGACGCCGACGAGTAGCGGCGACGTCATCTACCTGACGAACCTCATGGCGATGCCCGACGGCCGGATGTGGTCGAACTCGTCGCGCTCCGGGCCGGACCCGGACTACAAGATCCCGCTGCTGGCGATCGTCATCGACGGTGACGACATGCCCGAGGACGCCAGCCTGATGCCGACCCCGTCGACGAAGCTCCGCGACCTGCCGCCACTGCCGTCGAACTGGAAGACGCTGATGAACAACCGTCTCATCTTCGAGGTGAAGCGCGGCTCGATCGGCGGCGAGATCGAGTGGCTCATCAACGGTCAGCCGTTCGACCCGGCCACGGTCGCGACCAGCCTCAAGAACCCGGCCGGCAAGCGGCCGCCCGCCCGGCAGAAGGTCGGCAGCTTCAACCTCTGGGAGATCAGGAACGGCGGCGGTGGCTGGGTCCACCCCTTCCACCTCCACATGGAGGAGCACCGGACCGTGATGCGAAACGGCAAGGACGTGACTCTCACCCCGGCGAGGAGTCACCCCGACGACGTGTCGCGGGAGGACCTCGTCGCGCTCGACCCGGCCGAGTCCGTGATCGTGTATCGCGGCTTCCGCGACTTCGTCGGCCCATACGTGGCGCACTGTCACAACCTCGCCCACGAGGATCACGCGATGATGTTCGGCTGGGAGATCACGCCGTGACGTCCGTCGCGCCGGCGCCGCCGACGCGCGCGCCGCGGTCGCCCGTGTCTTGGTGGACCGTCGCCGTCCTCGCCGTCCTCACGACCGCGGCGGACGGGTTCTGGGCGACGTCGCTCCGGGGCGCCGTCGGCTCGATCGATGCCGCCGGCCGGCCACTCGAGACGTGGGTGCAGTACGTCGTCGTGATGCTGCCGCTCGAAGTGGCGGCGGTGATCGTCGCGCTGCGCGTGACCGATCGTCTCCTCGGCCGCGCGCGCGGCGTAGCGCGGTTCGGCGGTGCCGTCGCTCTCGTGGTCGTGCTGACGACCGCGGTCGGCGTCGGTCGCGTCGCCGTCGCGGCGGCGTCCGACTACCGCACCCAGTCGAGTCGCCTGGCCGCCTCGCACCAGTACCACGACCACCGACACCACACGAACCCGGCGGTCGCCGCTACAGGATGCAACGGCGCCTGTGTGGCGAAGGAGCAGACGCTCGCCGCCCACAAGCGCGCGATCGGCATCGCCGCCGCCGTCCTGCTGCTGACCAACGCCACCCTGGTGCTGTGGGTACTCGCGATGCGGGGCGGTCGCGTCCGGGCCCGCCCGCCGTCGTCCGGCGCGGTCGCGACGTCGCCGTAGCACCACTCGCGTGCAGACCGTACGATGCCGGCCGTGCGCTTCGCGAACCGGACGGCCGTCGTCCTCGGCGGTGCGGGTGGCATCGGCTCCGCTGTCTGCCGGCGGCTCGCCGCCGATGGCGCGCGCGTGGTGATCTGCGACCTCGACGCGGCGCGAGCGGAGGAGGTCGCGCGAGCGATCGGGGGCGCCGTCTCGACGCTCGACGACGTGGCTGCCAGTGCGGACGTCCTCGTCACGGCGACGCTGTCGGTTACGGGCGACGACCTCGTCACCGTGTCCGACGACTCCTGGCGCACCGACGTCGAGGGGACGCTGACGAGCGCGATGCAGGCGATCCGCGCCGTCCTGCCGGGGATGATCGAGCGGCGGCGCGGAGCGATCGTCGCGATCTCCTCCGTGAACGCCCAGACCTACGTCGGCAACGAGGCCTACAGCGCGGCGAAGGCCGGGCTCGACAATCTGGTGCGCTCGGTCGCGACGCGCTACGGGCGGCACGGCGTCCGCTGCAACGCCGTCGCCCCCGGCACCGTGCGAACCGCGGCCTGGGGCGCCCGCCTCGCCCGTGAGCCGGACCTGCTCGAGCGGCTCGCCCGCTGGTACCCGCTCGGCCGGGTCGGGGAGCCGGACGAGGTCGCGGCAGCCGTCGCGTTCCTCGCCTCGGACGAGGCGTCGTTCATCACGGGGGAGATCCTGCGCGTCGACGGCGGTCTGCTGGCCGGCCTCGGGCTGATGGCGGAGGAGTTGCTCGTCGAGTCGCGGCCGGACGGGGGCGGGTGACGCTCGACGTCGCCGTGCGCGGGGGCCGCGTCGTCGACGGCACCGGGAGCCCGTGGTTCCGCGCGGACGTCGGCATCCGCGGCGACCGGATCGTCGCGGTCGGGCAGCTCGACGAGCGGGCGCGAACCGAGATCGACGCGACCGGGCTCGTCGTCTGTCCCGGGTTCACGGACATGCACACGCACTCGGACCTGCAGCCGCTCGCCGATCCTCACTACGCGATGAAGGTGCACCAGGGCGTGACGCTCGAGGTCGTCGGCCAGGATGGCCTGTCGCTCGCGCCCGCCCGCCGCGAGACGCTCGACCAGCTGCGGACGATGCTGCAGGGTTGGAACGGCGATCCGGACGTCGACTGGGACTGGCGCTCCGTGGCCGACTACCTGCGGCGCTTCGACGGCGCCAGCGCCATCAACGTCGTGACGCTCGTGGGGCACGGCACGCTCCGTCTGCAGACGGTCGGCCAGGAGGATCGGCCGGCGACGCAGAACGAGCTGGCCGAGATGCGCCGGCTGCTGCAGCAGGCGCTCGCCGAGGGCGCCGCCGGGCTCTCGGCCGGGCTGACGTACGCGCCCGGGATGTACGCCGATGACGACGAACTGGTCGCCCTCTGCGAGGTGATGCGCGGCTCGGGCGCCCCGTACACGCCGCACCACCGCAACTACGGCTCGCACGCCATCGAGGGCTACCGGGACTCGATCGCGATCGCGCGCCGTGCAGGCGTGCCGCTGCATCTCGCGCACTGCCACCTCGGCTTCGCCTGCAACCGCGGCCGGGCGCCGGAGCTGCTCGCGATGATCGACGCCGCGATGGCCGAGGGCGTCCAGGTCACGCTCGACACCTATCCGTACCTCGCCGGCAACACGTACCTGCACGCCTTCCTTCCGGGCTGGGCGCTCGCCGGCGGTGGGGAGGCGACCATCGCCCGGCTGCGCGACCCGTCGCTGCGCGAGCGGCTTTGCCACGAGCTGGAGGAGGTCGGCACGGACGGCCATCACGGCGTGCCGATCGACTGGTCGGTGGTGGTGCCCGGCGGGGTCTCGATCGCCGACCGCGCCGCCGCCGCCGGCCGGCGGCCGATCGACGTCTACTGCGAGCTCTGCGCCGAAGGGAACCTCGCGCTTGCCGCCACGCATCACGTCGGCAACGAGGAGAACGTCCGCGCGATCATGCAGCACCCCTGTCACACCGGCGGCTCCGACGGCATCGTCGTCGGCGAGCGGCCGCACCCACGCGGCTGGGGCACCTTCCCGCGCTACCTCGCCGTCTACGTCCGGGAGCTCGGCCTGCTGCGCCTCGAGGACGCCGTCCGCCGCTTCACCTCGTTGCCGGCCCGGGTCCTGCGCCTACCGGATCGCGGCCTGCTGCGACCGGGCATGGCCGCCGACGTCACCTGCTTCGACCCGGCGGCGGTCCGCGACACGGCCACCTACGAGGAGCCGCGCTCACTCCCGGAGGGCATTCCCCACGTGATCGTCAACGGCGTTGCGGTCGTGCTGGACGGCGCGCACACGGGGGCGACGCCCGGGCGTGGGCTACGTAGCCGCGGCTACGAGCCGAGGTCACCGGCGTCGAGGATCACGTAGCCGTAACCCTGCTCGGCGAGGAAGCGCTGGCGGCGCGAGGCGAACTCCGCGTCGCTCGTGTCGCGCGCGACGACCGTGTAGAAGCGCGCCTGACGGCCGTCGGCCTTCGGGCGGAGGATGCGGCCGAGGCGCTGCGCCTCCTCCTGGCGGCTGCCGAACATCCCCGAGACCTGGATCGCGAGCGACGCCTCCGGCAGGTCGATGGAGAAGTTCGCGACCTTCGAGACGACGAGCACGCGCAGCGCACCGGCCCGGAACGCGGCGTAGAGCGCCTCGCGCTCGGGGTTCGGTGTGCGCCCGGTGATCAGCGGCGCGTTGAGGCGCGCCGCGAGATCGTCGAGCTGGTCGAGGTACTGCCCGATCACGAGCGCCGGATCGCCGGGGTGCCGCGCGAGGATCCGCTCGACGACGTCGAGCTTGCCGGGCGTCGTCGCGGCGAGCCGGAAGGCGTCGGCCGGCTCGGCGAGGGCGATCGCCATCCGCTCGTCGTCGGGGAGGGTGACCCGCACCTCGATGCACGTCGCCGGCGCGATCCAGCCCTGTCGCTCGATCTCGCGCCACGGCACGTCGTAGCGCTTCGGCCCGATCAGCGTGAAGACATCGCCCTCGGCACCGTCCTCGCGGACGAGCGTGGCGGTGAGGCCGAGCCGTCGCCGCGCCTGGATCTCCGCCGTCATCCGGAACACCGGCGCCGGCAACAGGTGCACCTCGTCGTAGACGATCAGCCCCCACTCCTCGCGCGCGACGAGATCGAGGTGCGCCTGGACGCCACCGCGACGCGCGATCAGGATCTGGTACGTCGCGATCGTCACCGCGCGGATGTCCTTCGTCGCGCCCGAGTACTCCCCGATGTCCTCCTCGTTCAGCGTCGTCCAGGTCGCGAGCTCACGCCGCCACTGGTGGATCGCGACGGTGCTCGTGACGAGAATCAGCGTCTGCGCCTTCACACCGGCGACGACCGCGGCGCCGACCATCGTCTTGCCGCTGCCACACGGCAGCACGACGAGGCCCGATCCGGCCGCGAGGAACGACTCGGCCGCCTCGCGCTGATAGGTGCGCAGACCACGGCCGGGCGACTCGACGAGGTCGACCTCGAGCGCAACGCCGTCGACATAGCCGGCGGTGTCGACGGCCGGCCAGCCGACGGCGAGCAGCGCCTGCTTCAGCCTCCCCCGCTCGGCTGCCGGCACGCGGAACACGCCACGGCTGAGCCGCTCCCGCAGGAGCGGCGCGACCTTCTTCGATCGCGCGACCTCCTCGAGCACAGCGAGGTCGAGGCCACGCAGGACGAGTCCGTCCCCGTCGCTCTCGATCGCGAGGCGCCCGTAGCGCTCCATCGTCTCGCGCAGGTCGACGAGGATCGCCGGTGGCACCGGATACCGCGCGAAGCGCGTCAGGACCTCGGCCGCGTCGGTCGCGTCGTGGCCGGCGGCGCGGGCATTCCAGAGCGCGAGCGACGTGATCCGGTAGGTGTGAACGTGCTCGGGCGCGCGCTCCAGCTCGGCGAACGGCGCGATCGCCCGCCGGCACTCGTCGAACAGCTCGTGATCCACCTCGAGCAGGAGGGTGCGGTCGGACTGCACGATCAGGGGGCCGCTCATCGGGCGCTCGCCAGCATCCGGAGCGCCCACGCGGCCGGGTCGACCGGCACCTCGTCGAGGACGTAGTGGCTGAAGGCGGGATCTGCCGGGGGCGCGCGGCGCGCCCGCACCGCGGCCGGCTCGGCAGGGGTCTCTGCAACGGGCAGGAACCCGGCACCGCGCAGCGCGCCGATCAGCGTCGCCGTCGTCGCATCCGCGACCAGGAGGCCGGACGCCGCACGTCGGAGGCCGAGCTTTGCGAGCTTGCGGTGCCGCAACACCTGCTCGAGAAGCGCCGGATCGTCCGAGCGGACGAAGGCACGGCCGGCGCCGACGACGAGCGATCCGTGGCGCCGTCCGACGTCGTCGATCAGCACGGCGATCGGCTGCGGCAGGCCATGGCTCGCGTGCTCGGTCAGGAACGCGACGATCCCCTCGGCGGTCTCACCGGCATCGATCGCGCGGCGGATCGACGTCTCGGTCACCCGCAAGACGAGCGCAGCACCGTCCGACTCGACGTCCGCGAACCGACGGAGCTTCGCCGACGTCTGCGGTGCCGCCCGCCCAGGCACGATGATCGTCGCGTCGGCCTGCACCGTGAAGCCGCGGTGGCCGAGGCCTGCGGCGCCCTCGAAGAGCTCGCGGGCGCGATCCTCGTCTCCGGCGCGCAACGCCTGGAAGGGTGCGGAGAGCCGACCGCCCGCGACGAGTCCGAGCGACTCCATCTCGTCGTGGAGGAACGCTGCGATCTCACGCGGGGACGCGGGCTGCGACCCCCACCGGGCCGGGCGCAGCCAGTGGGCGAGCGGTCCGATCGATGCCGGATCGAGCGCCGAAGAGGCGTCGAGCACGTCGAAGATCTGGAGCACGTCCGTGCGAAGGGGCCGCGGGTCGCCGAGCGACGGTGCGTGCGCGAGCGGCGCGAGGAGCAGACGGGAGTCGTCGCGGCGCCCGGCGACATGGGTGTGGCGGTAGGTGGTACCGAAGCCGCGGGCGAGCTCGAGCCAGCGGTCGGTCGCGCTGCCACCCCACTGGCCGGCGCTCGCAAGGCGCCGTGATCCGGCCCGCCCCGCCCGTTTCAGCAGCCCGAGGCCAGACGCCACCTCGACAAGCCAGGCGATCTCGTGCTCCGGCCTCCCCAGCGCGCCCGCGAGGCGCTTGACCTCGCGGACACCGAGCGCCTCGTCCTGGCGGAGCGGCACCGGCTCCTCGGCGAGGAGTGAGACGATCCGCGCGATGCGATCGATTGTCGTGTGCGCCGCGGCGACGGCGTCGGCGTTCGCTGCCGCGATCTCGGCGTCCGATACGGGGCGCACGACCGCTGCGGGCCGCTCGTACGGGATGCCGAGAGGCAGGCCGCCGCGGAGCGCGACGCCGACCTCGCGCGGCAGTTCCGCTTCGCTCCAGCGCGGCCGCACGAGCAGGCCGTGGGCACGCGCATCCTGCTCGGCGGGATGCTCCGCGTCGACGCAGGGATACCCGCGCTGATCGAACTCGGCGAGAAGCGCGCGCACCTCGGGCGGCGCCCCGGCGACGAGCTGCGCGATCCGGCCGGGTGCGAGCAGATAGCCGCTGAGCCGCTCGACGAGATCGGCCTTCCGCCCCTCCTCGTCGAGTCCGAGCGCCGCGAGGATCGTCCTCAGGTCGTCCATGACGAGCGATTCGAGCAGGGTCACGACGGGGCGTCCCAGCCCGAACGGATACGGCAGCTGTTGGCGGAGGGTGCCGTGAAGATCGAGTGTTTCGCCGTCGGTATCGGCGAGAAGCAGCGCGGCGAGTTCGCTCGCGCCCTCGACCAGCACCTCCTCCGGGAGGCTGACCAGCTTCCGGATGCCCTCGAACGAGGCCGCGGGACCGGCCAGGCAGGCGGCGCTCATGGTCACCCAGCCCGTCATCGACAACTCCTCGGTCGCGGCGACGATCGACCCCTGCCAGTTCGCGCGATGGATCAGGTCGTCGACATCGCGGGCGCGGCCGAGATCGGGACGGAGTCGCACGAGCCGTTCGAGTTCGTCGCGGCCGAGGCGACGAACCGCGTCGCCGACCTTCACCGTTGCGGAGCGCCCTGCACCCCGGCAGGGTATCAGCGGCTGATCTCGCCGCCGAGCACCGGCAGGACGACGCCGCTCACGTACGAGGCGAGGCCCGAGGCGAGGAAGACGATCACGTTCGCGATCTCGACCGGTGACGCGACCCGGCCGATCGGGACGCCGGCGAGCGCGCGCTCGCGCACCTCCTCGGTCGACAGCCCGCGAACCCGGGCGCGGTCGGCGAAGAATCGTGCGAGCATCGGCGTTTCGACCAGGCCGGGCGCGACGCCGTTCACCCGGATTCCCTCGGGGCCGAGCTCACGCGCGAGCGACTGGACGGCGCCCGTGACCGCGAACTTCGACGAGCAGTAGGCGGTGAGCTCCGGAGCGCCTTCGATGCCGGCCTGCGACACCGTGCAGACGATCGACCCGCCGCCGTCCCGGCGCAGGTGCGGCAGCGCCGCGCGGATGCACGAGATCGTGCCGACGAGGTTGACGTCGACCGTCCGGCGGAGCGCCTCGGCAGTCGTCTCTGCGATCCGGCCGACGTGGAGGATCCCGGCGTTCGCGACGAGCGTGTCGAGGCGCCCGAGCCGCTCGGCGGCCGCGTCCATCACGCGCCCGACGGCTGCCTCGTCGGTGATGTCGAGCGCGACGGCGGCCGCGTCGAAGCCGGCACCTGCAAGGTTGGCAGCAACCGCTTCGACGGCGGTGGCGTCCGCGTCGGCGAGCGCCACACGCGCGCCCTCCTCGCAGAAGCGCCGCGCGACGGCCGCACCGATGCCGCCGCCGGCGCCGGTCACGAACGCCGACTTCCCCGCGAGCAGCCCGCCGGTCACCGTCCACCCCCCGCGACACCGCCGAGCGCGGCCGCTGCCCGCTCCATCGCCGCCACCGGCACGAGCCCGTAATGGTAGAGACCCGCGGCGCGCACGCCGCGCTCGGCACACACCGCGAGCTTCGCCGCGAGATTGCCGGCGTCCTCGCAGTCGGGCGCCGACGGTCGCAGGACGGCCTCCAGGGCGACGTCCGGACCGGCGAGCGCCCGGTATGCGTCGAGATCCAGCGCGACGCGCGCGGGGTCGGCGGCGTACGCGATCACGCCGAGCGCTCCGGCCGCCTGCGCACAGCCGGCGACGTCGACGCCCATCGTCCAGGCGATCTCGGGTGCCGCGCCGCCCTCAGGGCGGCCGGTCGCGTAGCCCTTCGCCGCCCCGGATGGGTCGAGGAAGACAAGCTCCGCCCCCTCCGCCCGGCAGGCGGCGGCGACCTCGCCGACAAGCAACGCGACCTGCGCCTCCCGGCGGGCCCGGAAGCCGGGCAAGACCGCGTCGACCGTGGCCCAGGTGCACTCCGGCCCGGTGTCGCTGTCCGCCGCGAACGCCTCCGCGACGATCGCGCGCGCCACTGCCCGCTCGTCGTCGTCCGCGCAATGCCGGCAGAAGCAGAGGTCGAGGACCGCCCGGGCGAGCGGGCCGAGGCGGACGAACGCCCGCTCGTGGTGGTAGCCGTGCCCGAACCCGTGATGGTGGAGCGACTCGGCGACGACCGCGCGCACGCCGCGGCGCGCGACCTCGCGCGCCAACGTCACCGCGTACGTGCGCACATCGGGACTGGCCGGACAGAGCTGGGTCGGCAGCGGGTCGCCGAAACAGGTCTCCTCCGCAAGGCCGGCGGGCAGGTCGAGCTCGCGGTCGACATGGAGGAACACCGTCCAGCCGTCGACGTGCATATCGCGCCGGCCGGCTGCGGCGACGAGGTCGCCGAGCGTCTCGGCCTCGCCGCCGAGCGGCGTGAGCACGGCGCCGGCCCACAGCGCCGGGTCGGGACGGAAGTGCACCTCGCCGCCGCGCAGGAACCGCACCCGCCGCCCGCGGGCGCGGGGGAACAGATCGCGCGCGGCGTGATACGCGGACGCCAGCGTCACGCCCGTCGCGCCGGCGGCCTGCATCTCGTCGAGGGCGACGTCGGTGCCGCGATCCTCCAGATCGGACGCGAAGCAGTAGAACGACGTCAGCATCCGCACCAGTCCATCACCGCGAGCGCGACGACACCGGTCACCTCGACGAGTTCGTCAACGCACACGTACTCGGCGCTCGAATGCGCCTGCGCGAAGTCGCCGGGGCCGTAGAGCAGGCTCGGGATCCCCGCCGCCGAGAGCCAGGCGAGGTCGGACACCGCCTCGAAGCCGGAGAACGTCTCCGCGCGACCGGTCGCGCGCCGAAACGCGCCCGCGACGGTCTGGCAGAACCGGTGGTCGGGCGGCGTCTCCGCGGGCGGGAACGAGACGCCGGCGATCCCCCACTCGACCTCGGGCGGATGCTCGCGCAGCCACGGATCGGCGGCGGCGATCCGCGCAAGCTCGTCCTCGAACATCGCCCGCACCTCGTCGGGTGACTCGTCGGGGAGGTACTTCATCGACAGACCGAGCGCGCAGTAGTCCGCAAAGTTCGAGTACGCGACCATTCCGTTCGGCATGCCGTCGGCGCCGCCGCCCGAGCCGCCCGCGATGACGCCGGGGTTCAGCGTCGTGATGCCGCGCGGCAGCAGGGGATGGACGCGGTGCACGCCCCAGTGACGTTCGAGCTCCCGGAGCCGGTGCAGGACGTCGACGGCCTTCTCGATCGCCGACACCGGCGCGCCCCGGCCACCGGCGTGGATCGACCGGTATCGGGCCGCACTGTGGCCCGTGCGGCCGCGGATGACGACGCGAACCCACTCGAGCCCGCCTTCGACCGGCTGCAGGTGCCCGTTCGTCGGCTCGAGGATGATCGCGGCGTCGGCGACGTGCCCGCGCTCGATCGCCCGCACCGTCCCCGGGCCGCCCGTCTCCTCGTCGACGACCGACTGGAAGACGACGTCGCCACGGAGCCGGACACCGAGATCGCGGAGGATGCGCAACGCGACGATGCCGCAGGCGATCCCGCCCTTCATATCGCACGAGCCGCGGCCCCAGAGGCGACCCTCGCCGTCGAGGTGGCCACCCCACGGATCGTGCGGCCACTCCTCGGGCGCGCCGGCGGGAACGACGTCGACGTGGCCGTTCAGGATCAGGGAGCGACCGCCGCCGGACCCCGCGAGCCGGCCGACGACGTCCTCGCGGCCCGGGAGCGCCTCGAAGCGATCGATCGTCATGCCGAGGTCCGCGAACGCCTGCTCGATCGCGTCCTGGCAGGCCGACTCGCCCGTGGCCGCCGCCGTGACGGCGGCGGCCGGGACGAGCTTCGCATTCTCCGAGCGATGGCCGACGAGGTCGCGGACGAGGTCGACGAGTTCCTCGCGCCGGCCGGCGGCGGCGGCGAGGACGGTGGCGGTCACGGAGCCGGGACGTTCGCGACGAGCGCCTCCGCCTCGGCGATCATCGCGTCCTGGTGTGGCTGAAGGTCCTGGCCGCCGAGGCCCGCCGCCATCGCCAGGTACGGGTCGTCGATCGTCCGCACGCCCGCCATGGTCTCGACCACGGCAAGACCGCAGAAGGCGACGTAGACCTGCGAGTACCCGCCCTCGTGGGCGACGACGACGCGCCCGTCGCAGACCTCGTCCGCGACGGCGAGGATCTGCGCACAGATGTCCCGGAACCCGTCCGAGTGCATCATCATCCGGGCGAGCGGGTCGTAGGCCGAGGCGTCGAGCCCGGACGCGACGATGATGAGTTCCGGCCGGAAGCGACGCAGCGCCGGGATCACGACCCGTTCGAACGCCGCCGTGTAGGCGCCGACGCCGGAGCCCGCGGGTAGCGGGACGTTGACGTTCGCACCCTTCCCCGCGCCCTCGCCATTTTCGGTGACGTACCCCGAGTCGGGCGGGAAGTTCTCGTACTGGTGGAGCGAGATCGCGAGGACCGACGGGTCGTCGTACGTCAGCCACTGCGTGCCGTTGCCGTGATGGACGTCCCAGTCGACGACCGCCACCCGCTTCAGGCCATGCGCCGCCTGCGCGTGGCGGGCGGCGATCGTGCAGTTCGCGAACATGCAGAAGCCGCGACCGCGATCGCGCTCGGCGTGGTGGCCGGGCGGCCGCACGAGGGCGTAGGCGTTCCGCACCGTGCCGGCGACGACCGCGTCGACCGCCGCGATCACGCCGCCGGCAGCGAGCAGCGCGATCTCGTAGCCGCCCGGCGCGAACGGCGTCAGCTCACCGGCGTCGCCACCGTTGTCGTCGCTCAGCGCCTTCATCCGCTCGATGTGCTCCATCGAGTGGCAGCGCGCGACCTCGGCGACCGTCGCCTCCCGCGGCTCGACCGGTGTCAGTTGCTTCAGCATCCCCGACAACTCGAGCAGGTTCCGGAAGCGGCGCTTGGTCGCCGGGCCCTCGGCGTGCGCGTCGGGTTCGACGCCGATCGCGGGGTGCGACGGCATGAACAGGCCCGCCGAGCGGGTGTCCCACCAGAAGTAGCGCTCGTCGCAGACGAATCCCGTAGCCATGCTCAGACCTCCTCGACGTTTCCGGTTTCCAACGAGCGGTTCGCGCCCAACGAGACGCGCAGAGCGGCGAGCGCCTGGGCACCCGTCCCCCGTTCGGGCGCGCGCCCGGCCTCGAGACAGTCCACGAGGTACGCGGCCTGCCGGTGCCACGGATCGGCGCTCTCCACTTCGATCAGGCGCGCATCGCCCTCCCCCGGGTGCAGCCGCAACCGGTTCGCGTCCTGGTCGACGCCGCCGATGTTGCCACCGCCGACCGCAGGACCTGCGGCGAACGGATACTCGAGCACGCCACCGTCACCGAGCACACGGATCCCCGAGCTGAACGGGTACGACCCCGGCAGCATCAGGCCGCCCTCGGCCAGACCGACGCCGTGTTCGTGGGAGGTGACGGCGAGGACGTGCTGCGGCGCCCCGTGCGGGCCGCGCCGGACGCACTGCGCGTGCACGGTCCTCGGCGCGCCGAGCAGCGCGTTCAGCTGGTCGAAGTCGTGCACCATCAGGTCGACTGCGGCGCCGCCGGACTGCGCCGGGTCGATGAACCAGTCCGCCCAGTCGGCCGGCGGCGACAGGCGCAGCGCAGAGACTGAGCGCACCGTGCCGATCGCCCCCTCCGCGGCAAGCTCGTGCAGCCGCAGGTACTCGGGCCAGTGACGCAGCACGAGCCCAACCAGGAGGGTGCGATCGGCCCGGTCAGCCGCGTCGACGATCGCCTCGGCGTCCTCGCGAGTCAGCGCCAGCGGCTTCTCGACGAGGACGTCCTTCTCGGCGGCGAACGCCGCCTCGGCGACCTGGCGGTGAAGCGGCGTCGGCAGACAGATGTCCACCAGCGAGACCCTGGGGTCGCGAACGGCCGCGGCGAGATCCGTCATGACGTCACCCGAACCCGCAGCCTCCGCCACCTCGGCGGCACGAGCGGCTGTCCGCGAGGCGACGACCTCGACGCGGACGCGATCGCCGAGGGCGCGCCAGGCAGCGGCGTGGGTCTTCCCCATGAAGCCCGCGCCGACGATCGCCACGCCGATCATGTCAGCCGCAGTCGTAGCCGCAGGCGACGAGGTGGTCGCGACCGCTCTTCATCACCGCGTCGATGCCGGCGAGATCGGGCCACGTACCGTCGAACTCGATCTCCACCGAGGCGGGCCCGTCGTAGCCGCCGTCGACGAGGATCTTGCGTATGGCAGTGAAGTCGACGTGGCCGCCGCCGGGTTCCGGGAAGTCCCAGACGCCTGCGCCGCCGCGCTTGTCCTTCAGGTGGACGTTGGCGAGGTAGGGCACCATCGTCGCCAGGTCGTCGACTGCGGCGGTGTCCCCGTAGAACTCGCAGTTGGCGGTGTCGTAGGCGACGAGGATGCGTGGATGGCCGATCCGCTCGAGCAGCGGCAGCGTCCGCGCGCCGGTCGCCATGATGTCGCCGTGGATCTCCAGAGCGACGTCGACCCCGGCGTCGTCGGCCGCGGCGGCGACGCGGCCGATGCCGGCGAGGAAGGCAGACTCGGACTCCTCCTGCGACGAATGGCCGCCGATCGCCGAGTTCATGACGCCGATCTCGTTGTCATGACACCAGCGGATCGCCTTGATCGCGAGGTCGACCCCGTCGGGGGTCGTCAGGTCGGAGTGGCCGGACAGCACCGTCGGCGTCAGCCCGTAGTGGGCGAGGCGTGCATAGAGGTCGGCGACGGGCGCGTCGAGATCGACGTGCTCCGACCAGCCGAGCACGGCCGACAGTTCGACGGTGATGTAGCCCGCCGCTGCGATGCCGGCCCACGCCTCCTCGCCGGTGCGCGTGTGGTACGTGTTCGAGTGCCCGCCGACCTGCATCAGAACCACCCCTTCTCGTCGGGATCCCGGTACTGCATGAACTCGACGACGACGCCGTCGACGAGCAGGAACGCCACCTCGAGAAAGCCGTCGCCGACGCCGAACGGCCCCAGGATGACCTCGTGCCCCTCGATCGCCGCAGCGAGGTCGAGCACGCGGTAGGCGATGTGCGGCTGCTCCCGGATCGGCCCCGCGACCGGGCTGTCCGGCGAGAAGCGCAGGTACTCGACGTTGCAGGCGTGCGCGCGGGGACTCGTCACCCACACGCGCGTCGCCTCGACCCAACTCTCGCCCGGCTGCTCGACGTCGGTGATCAGGCAGACGTGGTCGAACGTCGCGCGATCTAACGCCACGACTTCTCCTCCTCGACGAACTCCGACCCGGGCAGCGAGCCGGCGCGGCCGAAGGCGTCGAGGACGTTCTTCGTGATGCGCGAGACGTTGTTGTCCCAGCCGTTCGACGGCAGGGAACTCGACCAGGCGATCGAGCCGGTCGACCACACCGCACCGTGGTTGCGGGTCGTGAAGTACACCATGTCGGCGCGGACGAGCGGGTTCTGCGTGCCCATCAGTCCGTGGTGGTTGAAGAGGATGTCCTCCTGGACGCCCGGGTAGTTGTCCGAGAAGCCGTCGGCCGTCGCGAGCAGGAGCGCGTGCGGCGGCGTGCCGAGGTTGAGGTCGTAGCGTTCGGTCTCGAGACCGGCGGCGCCGCCCAGCGCGAGCCCGAAGTCGCCGATGATCTCGTCGTCACCGATCCCGTCGAGGATCCACGCCGCCGTCTTGTGGAAGGAATCGGGCATCCGCCGGTACGGCCGGCAGAAGTCGAATCCCTCGGTCGTGAACCCGACCCCCGTCAGCTTCTGCGGCGGGCGGCCGCGGAGACGCCAGATACCCCCGCGCTCCGCCGACGTCTGATGGTAGAGCTCACCGGGGTTGGCCTGCCAGGCACGCGTGCCGGCCTCGCCTTTGCGCACCTCCATCACGTGCGGCTCGCCGTCGGTGGACGAGACGACCCAGTAGAAGCCGTTACCGCCCATGTACATGAGACGGCCGCCGTCGGCGACGTAATCCTCGAGAGCGTCGAGGGCGCGCTCCGACCAGTACTCGGGGTGGGAGCAGGTGACGACGACGTTGTAGTCGCGGAGCAGGTCGATGCCCTCGCGGTGCAGATCGTGGTCGGTCGCGACCTCGTACTCGTAGTCGTTGTGCTCGAGGAAGCCGACGATCGAGAGGTCGCGCGGGTACTGCCAGGTCGTCGTGATCGCCGACGAGCGCCACTTCGGACGCAGGTTGAGGATCGGTCGCAGCCACGACGAGAAGCAGACGCCCTCGCCGTCGCTGTGGTGGTCGTACGTCGACCGGCCGAACTCCGGGTCCTGGTAGTAGTCGGCTTCGATCGCGGAGAGGATCGGGACGTGCCCGACGATCGCCTGGGCGACCGGGGCGTGGTGCACGATCATCTCGTTCGCGTAGGCGAGGTACGAGTTCGTCGCCGCGAGGAAGAGGATCTTGCCCTTCGGCGCGGCCGGCCGGACGAAGAACGGGATGTGGTCCTCGCCCTCGTGCGCCGTGACGCGCAGCGCGTAGCAGCCGGATCGGGCACCCGCGGGCACGGTCCACGAGACGGTCGGCTCCCAGCCGCAGTCGGTGACCGCGTCGTCGTGGAAGTGGATCCCGCCGTACTGCTCCGGTGCGACGCGCCAGTCGTCGTGCCGGCCCTCCCAGTTCCACCCGGTCATCGCCCGCACCGGCCGGTGCGTGCCGTGGGCGTGGAGTCCGTTCGGCCCGACGTCGCGGATCACGTCGCCGATGCCGTTCTCCTCGTAGCCGGCGGCGGTGTCCCAGCGGGCGATGACACCGTCGGCCGGCGGCTCGTCGCCCGCGGCCATCGCCTCGAGCTCGGCCTCGCCGAGGGCGCGGCCGTGGACGCCGCAGCGGTCGATCTTGCCGTTGAACCGGAGCTCGTTGAACAGCCCGCGGACGTCGGCATGCATCAGCGCGCCCGCGAAACGGAACGGGCGGTCGCCGCCCTTCGGCTTCACCCGCAGCGGCTGGCGCACCCGGGAGCGGTGGTCGAACGGCGCGACCTTGCCGAGCCGGCCGTTGTACGGGTTGACCACCGCCTGCTGGAAGATCGTCGCCGCGCCGGAACCCGGCTCGTAGGTGGCGGCGACGAAGTACCACGTGTGATGCACGAGCGGCACTTCGGCGGCAATCGCATCGGTCTCATCGCCGTCGCCGACCCAGAACTCCAGGTGCCCGGAGGTGTTGATGCCGAGGCCGTAGCCGGCCGTCTCGTGGATCGCCCAGCGCGAGAGGATCGCCTGCCGGCCCTTCATCGGCGTCGTCGGGTAGACGAACGCGTGGATCGTGATCGGCCCGGCGATGTCGAGCAGGCCCTGCGGGTCGTCGACGTCTGCACGCGAGCCCGAGTCGACGAACTGGCGACGGACGGCGTAGGAGCCGGCCGCGTCGGAGGGGATCACCTCCTCGATGAACCCGGGACCGTCGGGGTGCTCGTCGCCGTGAATGATCCGGACGATCTGGGCGTCGACGTTCGACGCGCCCTCCGCGCTGACCATGAACCGGACCGTCTCGCCCTCGCAGACGGAGACCTGGTCGCTGTAGCCGGTGAGTTTGATGCGTGCCAAGGCAGGGCCCCCTAGGACGAGCGGAGATCGTTGACGCGACGAAGGAAGACGGCGTGGTAGGCCTCGTCGACCGTCGGGTACACGCGGTCGTCGACCACGCGCGGTGGAACGCCGGGTAGGCCGGAGAGCGCGACGATGCGGTACTTCGCGAACGGCTTCACCGCGTACACGCAGTACTTGCCGGCCAGCTCTGCCTTGCGGAAGTACAGCATCACGCGCTCGAGCTCCTCCGAGTGCAGGCCGGTCGGGTTGCGCCGATGCTCGGCGATCAGGTCGTCCGTGATCAGCGACTTCAGATGCGCACGCTGGTTGTGGTCGAAGCGCCGCTGGTAGATCTGCGCCTTGTCCGCGATCTCCGGCGCCTCCTCGGGCGAGACCGCGCCGTGCCGCGACGTCCGCGCCGCCCGCCTCTGACTGCGGCGGCGAGCGCGTAGCTCGCGCCACTGATCGCGCAGGCCGAACGCACCGCCGCGGGTGAAGAGCACGGAGGCGAGCATCAGGAGCCCGATGAAGAGGAAGCGCTTCGCGCCGAAGTCGACGAAGTAGCGATCGACGATAGTCACGAGCAAGGTGCCGATCACGGCGCCCTCGGCGCGTCCGAGGCCACCGATCACGATCATCGCAAAGAGCAGCAGCAACAGGTCGACGCCGAACAGCGAGAGGGACGCGGCGCGGAAGTAGCCGGCGTAGAAGGCGCCGATCACGCCCAGCCCGGCCGAGGAGATCAGGAACACGGCGAGCCGTGCACGCTGGAAGTCGATCCCCATCGACTCCGAGACGGCCTCGTCCTCCTTCTGCGACGCGCGCAGGAGCAGCCCGAGGCGCTGACCGTTCACGGCGCGGTAGACGGCGAGCGCGGCGAGCAGGAGCACGAACGCCGCGGCGTACCCGATCCGCTGCCCGGTCTGGGTGAAGCGGATGTCCTCGGGGATGAACCCGCCGCCGCCCGACAGTGAACCCTGGGACTGTGCGCCGATCCACTTCGCCTGCAGGGCGTAGGCGCGGCACACCTCGGCGATGCCGAGCGTGAGGAGCGCGTAGTACATGCCATCCATGCGTCTCGCCGGGATCGCGATGATCACGCCGACGAAGAGACCGACGACCGCGCCGACCGGGAACATCAGCGGCCACGGCAGGTCGGCGTTGATCGTCAGCCAGCAGGTGGCGTAGGCGCCGATGCCGGTGATGGCGAGGCTGGCGAGCGAGAAGATGCCGGCCGTCCCCATCACCAGCATCCACATCAGGTTGATCGAGGCGTAGATCGCGAACGTGGAGGCGATCGTCAGCATCTTGTCGGTACCGGCGAGGAGCGGCACGACAAGGGCGAGCGAGAGGAACGTGAACCACCACAGCGGCGCCTTCTCCGTGATCAGCCGCTCGCGCCCGAGGGTCTTCGGGTTGTAGCGGCCGCCGAGGTGCAAGACGGTCGTCTTCGACAGCGGCCAGCGGCGCCGGTGCAGTGTGCGGTCCGCGCGCGCCGGCACTCGCGGCAGCAGGCGACGGCGGCCGACCAGCGCCTGCCGCTCGCGCTCGCGCGCGACCTGCTCGGCGGAGCTCATGCGCGCACCTCGTCGAGCAGACCGCCGATGCCGCGGGGGCGGACCGCGAGCACCAGGAACACGAGGACGTACTGGGCGAAGAGCGTCGTCGTGGTGCCGAAGTACTTCGCCGTCAGCGCCTCGGTGAAGCCCACGAGGATCGCCGCGATCACGGCGCCGGGCACCGATCCGAGGCCGCCGAGGAGCGCGATCACGAGCCCCTTCGCGAGCGGTTGGACGCCGGCGGCCGGATTGACGAAGAAGGTCGACGACAGAAGGACGGCCGCGAGGCCGGCCATGCCACCGCAGATCCCCATCACCATCATCCCGGTCGAGCGCACCGAGACGCCGACGAGGGCGGCGCCCTCCGGGTTCTGCATCATCGCCCGCATCTGGATGCCGCGACGGGACATCCGCACCCAGACGAGCACGAGGACACACAACAGCGTCGCGGCGACGATCGAGCCGGCGCGATCCCAGGTCATCTCGATCGGCCCGATCTCGAACTTGCGCATGTCGAGGGCTTTACCGACCGGGTCGAAGATCTTCGGCAGCGGCTTGTTCAGGGGCCCGAACGTGAGGAGGAAGATCTGGGTGCCCGCAAGCGAGATCGCGAGCGTCGCGATCAGCGATCGAATCGGGAAGTTCGGCCGGTCGTGGAGTGGTAAGAAGGCGACGAGTCCGACCACGAGCCCGCCGACGACACCGGTGAGAATGCCGGCGAGGGCGACGATGAGCGCGTCGGTTCCCGACGTCGGCGCCGACATCAGGTTCTTCGACGCCCACCAGGCGCCGTAGCCGGCGGCGGCGAACGTGAAGCCGTGGGCGAGGTTGAGCATGCCGATGCTCGACCACGTCAGCGAGATGCCGATGCCGAGGAGCCCGTACATCGCGGCGAGGGCGAGGGCGGAGGTGACGACGAACCAGTCCAACGGTCCTCCCCTAGCCCTGCGTGCCGTGGGGATGCGTCTGGGCGTGGCCGACGAGCAGGGCGTCGCCGATGTCCTGCTTCAGTTCACCGGCGTGCATGCCGAGGGTGCGATCGACGCGACCCTGGATCAGCCCGAGGTCCTGCTCGGCGATGATCATCGCGCCGTCGCCGATATCGATCCGCCCGAGCGCCTCGACGACGCTGCGGGAGATCTTCGGGGCGAGGCCGAGCGACGGTTCGTCGACGAGGAAGACGCGCGGGTCGCCCATGAACGCCCGCCCGAGCGACACCATCCGGCGCTCGCCGCCCGACAGCGTGCCGACGCTCTGGCCGAGCAACTGACCGAGAGCCGGGAAGATCTCGAGGACGCGCTCACGCCGGCGGCGTCGCTCGCGCCACGCGCGGGCGGTGAACGCCCCGGAATCGAGGTTCTGCTGCACGGTCAGGCCGGGGAAGATCGCGTCGCCCTGCGGGGCGAGCGCGACGCCGCGGCGGACGATCTTCGGCGTCGCGCGGCCGGAGCCGTGCATGCGGGTGCCGCCGATCTCGACGCCGTCGAGGAGGATCGAACCCGACTGCCACCCCGTCAGACCGACGATCGCCTGCAGCAGCGTGGACTTGCCGTGCCCGTTCAGGCCGACGAGGCCGACACGCTCGCCCCGCTCGATCGTGAGGTCGAGATCGTGCAGCACGCGGAGCGGCCCGTAGCCGGCCGACAGGCCCTTGATCTCAAGAAGGCTCATGCCGTGCGCTCCTTCGGAGCAGCATCGCACGGCATTCGCCACCGTAGGCAATGGCCTCCGCTCCGCTCCGACCGTTGCCTACTCATCCTGTCGCCGCCGCCTCGGCGGCCGTCTCGAAGTACGCGGCCTGCACCTGAGGCTCGTCGAAGACCGTTTCCGGCGGGCCTTCCGCGATGATCTTGCCGAGATCGAGCACGATCACGCGCGAGGCGACCAACGCGAGCAGTTCGAGCCGGTGCTCGACGATGATGACCGCGATGCCGTGCTCCTGGCTCGCGGCGCGGACGATGACGTCGATCTCGTCGATCTCGGCACCGGTCAGCCCCGAGGCCGGCTCGTCGAGGAGGAGCACCTTCGGCCGCCGCGCGAGCATCGACGCGAGCATCAGCTTGCGGCGCTCGAGGGTCTCCAGGCCGGCAGCCGGCGCCGTGATCGGGGCGCGCATGCGCACGAGCGCTCGCGCCCACTCCATCTGGTGGGTCGAGGGGTACGGCCGGTAGGCCGTGCGCGCCACCTCGAGCGTGTCGCGGACGCTGAGCAGGCTCGGTACGACCGGCCGCTGGTACGTACGTCCGAGACCCGCCCGGGCACGCGCGAACGGTGGATCGGAGGTGATGTCCCGGCCGGCGAGGACGACCCGGCCGGCCTGGGCGCGATAGCGCCCGGTCAGCACCTCGAACAGGCTCGTCTTACCCGCGCCGTTCGGCCCGGCGAGGCCGAGGACCTCACCGGGCCGGACGGACAGCGAGACGTCGTCGAGAATCTGCCTGCCGACGAGCTGCAGGCTGACGCCGGTGCAGGAGAAGACGCTCTCCCGCACCGGCGCCGGGTCATTCAGCGTGGGTTCGATCAGCCCCACGGGGGCGTGCGATAGTCCGCTTCCTTGTACACGTCCGGCAGCACGATCGTGTGCTTGCCGTCCTGCACCTGGAAGAAGAGATGCGTGACGCCCTTGGCCGGGTCGTCGACGTTGTCCGGGTAGACCGGCGCCTCGACGTTCGAGAAGTCGATGTGACCGGTCGTGCCGTCGTGCGGGTTCGCCTTCACGTGCGCGACGACGGCCCTGGTGTCGGCCGGGTCGGTGACCATCCACGCGTTCTTCAGCATCTGCACCATGTCGTAGCACCAGCCGGTGTAGACGATGCCGAACGTGCCCGGGTACAGCGCCGAGTACTTGGTGCGGAACTCGGCGGCGACGCCCGTGTTCGGGACGCCGATGACGGTTCCCCAGTAGAAGCCCTCCGCCGACTCGCCGGCGATGTCGAGGAACTCCGGCTGCGACGGGCCGTACTGCAGGTACACGAGGGCGCCCGGCACCGGGTCAGCGGCGTACTGCTGGGCGAAGCCCGCCAGTTCGGCGCCGATCCAGTGGTTGATCATGATGACGCCGGCATCCGAAGCCTTCAGCTTCTGGATGATCGGAGACCAGTCGGCGAGCTGCCCGCCCTGGACTGCCTCCTCGAGACCGAGCACCCACTTACCACCCTGGGCCGTGATCTCCTCGAGCGCGCCCTTGCCGATCAGCTGGTTGTACTCGGTGTCGCCCGTGACGATGTCGACCTTGTTGTTCTTGGGCGTCCAGACACCGGACTCCTGCAGCGTGTTCAGCGACTTGATGAAGCCGTTGCCGTAGTACGCCTCGGACGGGTCCTGCACGAAGTTCCAGTACTTCTCCTGATCGCCCTGCACGACGGCGACGGTCGGCGACGAGGTGCCGCCGGAGAGGTACGGAATACTGGCCGCCGCGGCCACATCCAGCGCGGGCTGGTACGTGATCACGAAGGGCGAGACGATCGCATCGACCTTCTTGTCGGCGAGCGTCTGGAACGACGTCTGCACACCCTCCGGTGTCAGCATGTCGATATCGGTGACCTCGAGCGCGAGCGGGCGGCCGTTGACGCCACCGGCCGCGTTGATCTCGTCGATCGCCATCTGGCTGCCGTTCCAGCAGTCCTTGTGGTCGGCGATGCCGGCGGGGCCGGTCTGCGCGAACGGACCGCCGATCACGATCGGCTCGCCGGTCGGCGCTGCAACTGCGGTGTCGGTCGCTGGCGCCGCGCCGGTGTCGGCCGGAGCCGCACTGGTCGCCGGCGCATCGGCTTCGTCGTCGCCGCCGCAGGCTGCAACTACGAGCGCGACCACGAAGATCGCGAGCAGCCAGACGAGACGTCGGTGCCGCTTTGCGGGATCCCGCATACGTCCTCCTCCTCCTACGTTGATCGCCGACGCGAGCCTCCCAGAGCGCGACAGCGGGACGGCAGAGCCGTCGGGCCCGAGCATGCCAGAGGCTGCATCGTTAAGCAATCCGTCGATTGACGGAGGGACCAGGAGCGATCATACTCCCCGTCGTGGCGGTCGCGGCTCTCGATGGGATCGCCCGCGTGGCGCGCGCCGCGAGTGAGCCGCTCGCGCCGCGTGAGCGCGCGGTCGCCGTGCTGGCCGCGTTGCGCGAGGTTGTTCCCTTCGATCACGCGGCGCTCTCGTTCGTCGACCCGCTCGACGGACAACGCCGACTGCTGGCGAACGACGGCTACGACGAGAGCCTTCTCGATCACCTCAACGGGCCTGACTTCGACGAGGAGATCCGTTCGCTGGACATGCACCTGACGGGGCAGGCCGTGTGCATGCGTGACGTTCCAGGCGACGCGCTCGCCGTCCGGACGATCGCCGAGCGGCTCGTGCCGGCCGGCTACAGCGAGGGCCTGACGATGTGCCTGCGGACGGCCGACGGGCGCGAAACCGGCTTGCTCAACCTCTCCACCGCCGATCCCGACCATCCCTCCGACACGGAGCGGGAACTGGTCCAGGCGCTCGGCGCGACGCTCGCCAACGTCGTCGATCCAACGCAGTCCGCGCGCTTCCTGCTGTCGCTGATCGAACCCGGTGCGTTCGCGATCGCGTTGTCGCGCGCAGGCGACGTGGTTCGGCTCGCAGGCGTCCCGGGGCATGTGCTGCTGGCCGAGGGCGCGCAGTTGCCGCGGCACGCCCACAGCCTCACGGAGCGCGACGGTCGGCGCCACACGCGCTTCCTGTGGCCCGCAGACGACCGACGTTGGCACCGGATCAGCGTGATCCCGTGCCGGGCCGACGGCATCGAGGGCTGCGATGCGGTGGTCACGATCGCCGCCGAGACGCTCGTGATCGAGCTGACGCGCCGCGAACTGGAAGTCCTGACGATGCTGACCTCCGGCTGGTCGAACGCTGAGATCGGCTCGCGCCTGTGGATCTCGCCGCGCACGGTCGGCACCTACGTCGAGCAGGTACTCGGCAAGCTCGGCGTGCCGACGCGCGCCGCAGCGGCTGCCCGCGCCGTGGCCGACGGCCTGATCGTCCCGCTCGAGGCGTTCAGCACGTGAAAGAACGGGATCTGATCCCTTTCTTTCACGTGAAAGAACGGGATCTGATCCCTTTCTTTCACGGCTGCAACGCGCGGCGGACGGCGAGCGCCGATGCCTGGCCAGAGGCAACGGCGGTCTCGGTGTACGAGCCGCCGAGGTAGTCGCCGGCGAGGTGGAGACGTCCGAGCGGCCGGTCGAGGGTCGCGAGGATGGCGTCGTAGCCCGGCTTCGGGTAGGGCAGGCCGCGCGGCATCCGCAGGATCACGGTCTCGGCGACGTGCCCGCGGAGCGCCGGGAAGAGCCCTTCGAGGGCCGTCAGCCACTCCACCCGCACCTCGTCGTCGGACATCTCCAGGTAGCGCCAGGCGCCGCGATCGCCGTTGCGGTAGACGAACAGGCTGCCGCCCGGCGTGCGGGGCGCGCCCGGACGGCGAAGGACGTTCGCCATGTTGAACATCATGTTGAACGGCTGCTTCGGCGTGGCGAGGGCGTACAGGTCGTCGTACGGCATCGCGGCGGTCTCGTCCGTGAGGATCCCCATCACGATCAGCGGGCCGTAGGGGATCGCGCCGAGCGCGTCCATCACGTCGGGTGCGAGGCCGGTGACGAGCGCCTGCGTCTCGTACGCCTTCGTCGCCATGATGACGTGCCGCGCGCGCACCTCGCCGCCGGTATGGCGGACGACGACGTGATCGTCGTGCTGCGTGACCTCCTCGACGGCGCAGCCGAGCCGGACGGCGTCGCCGAGCTCCGTACCGATCGCGTCGATGAGCACCTGCGAGCCACCGAGGACGTTGTTCGAGAGGCCGCCGCCCTTCGTCCAGACGAGGGAGAAGAAGTGGACGCCTTGGCCGGCGGTGAGCTGCTCGCACTCGGCGGTCGACCGTGTGATCGTGGCGCGGAGAAGGGCGTCGGCGTCGGCGGGCAGCGGGCCGGTCCAGTCCGCGAACGTGCGGTCGGCGAGGTGACCCATGACGCGGAGTTCGGTCTGGCGGAGCGACTCCCCGGGACGGGGTCGCTCGATGCGCTTGAGGCGCTCCACCTCGAACCGCAGCCGCGCGCCGGTCTTCAGTAGCGCGAGCCGGTCGGCACTCGGCATCGGCACACGGAACGGCACCGTCTCGACGCGACCACTGTTGATGAAGGCGCCGTTCATCGCGACCGAGGTGAGGCGACCCGGGACCGGGAGGGCGTCGACGCCGGTGTCGCGGATGAGCCGGTCGGACGCCGAGCCGGCGCCGGCGAACACGTGCGCGCCGAGGTTGATCCAGTGCTCGCCGCGCGTCTCGGAGCGGATCCGCCCGCCGAGCCGATCGGCCGCCTCGAGGACGACCAGGTCACGGTTGCGCAGGTCCCAGGCCGCGGCGAGCCCGGCGATGCCGCCGCCGACGACGATCACGTCGTGCATCTCGCTCATGTCGGGCGAGGGTACCAGTCAGCGATCCAGGCCACGCGCGATCAGTTCCTTCATGATCTCGTTCGCGCCGGCGTAGATCGGCTGCACGCGCGCGTCGGCGTACAGCCTGGCGATCGGGTACTCGAGCATGTAGCCGTAGCCGCCGTGCAGCTGCAGCAGGTCGTCAGTGACGCGGCACTGCTGCTCGGTCAGCCACCACTTCGCCATCGCGGCCGTCTCCGCGTCGAGCGTCCCGTCGATCACGCGCTGGACGCAGTGGTCGACGAAGACCCGGCCGATCGTGGCGGCCGTCTGTGCCTCCGCGATCTTGAACCGCGTGTTCTGCAGGTCGAACAGCCGCTTGCCGAACGCCTTGCGTTCGCGCGTGTACGCGAGCGTCTCGCGCACCGCGCACTCGATCGAGGCGATGGCCTTGACCGCGACGATCGTCCGTTCGTACGCCAGCGACGCCATCAGCTGGTACAGACCCTCGCCCTCGCCGAGGCTCGCCGACACCGGTACCCGGCAATCCTCGAAGAAGAGCTCGCAGGTGTCCTGCGACTTCATGCCGATCTTCTTCAGCAGACTGCCGCGCCGGAAACCCTCCAGCCCGTCCGTCTCGACCATCAGCAGCGTGTACCCCTTCGAGCCTGCGTCCCGGTCGGTGCGGACGACGGTCATCACAAGGTTGGCCAGCAGCCCGTTCGTGATGAACGTCTTCGAGCCGTTGACGAGGTATTCGTCACCATCGCGCACGGCCGTCGTCGCGATCGCGCGCAGGTCGGAGCCCGCGCCGGGCTCGGACATCGCAATCGCCCCGACGAGGTCGCCGGCGACCATCCCCGGCAACCACCGCGCCCGCTGCTCCGGCGTCCCGTAGTCGAGGACGTAGTGAGCGGCGATCTCGTGCACGCCCTTGCCGAACCCCGAAAATGCCGTCCGCCAGACCTCCTCGTAGACGACGCACTCGTGGCCGAAGTCGCCGCCGAGCCCACCCATCTCGACGGGGATGTCGCAGCCGAGGAGTCCCGCGGCCCCCGCCGCCGTCCACAGCGACGGATCGACGTGTCCCTGCTCCGAGAAGCGCTCCTCGTGCGGCGTGATCTCCCGCGCTACGAACGCGCGGACGGTCTCGCGAAATACCTCGTGCTCGTCACTCGACCAGGGCGGGGTCATGGGCGCCGATGCTACCGGGTGCGGGCCGTGAGCGGGAGCGTCGCGAGGCAGACGATCGCGACGACCGCCCAGGCGACGCCGTCCCCGGCGACGCCGGCGAGCACGCCACCGCCGAGCGCGCCGATGAAGGCGCCCGGGCCCCACGCCATCGACTGGATCGCAAACGCGAGCGCCTGCTCGACCCCGGCCCGGTGCGCGCCGTCGGACAGCAGCGCCATGGCGGGCGGCCAGAAGACGCCCCACACCGCCATCGAGCAGACCGCCCAGGCACCCACCGCGAGCGAACTGTCGAGGTGCGGCAGCACGACCGCGAAGATCGGCGACGCGAGCACGGCGAAGCGAAGCGGCGCCCGGCGGCCGATGCGGTCGGAGAGTCGACCGACGATCGTCGAGACGATCGCCCCGATCCCCGCCGAGACGACGAAGACCAGAGCGACGACGCCCGCGCCCGATCCGAGGCGGTCGAGTTGCAACGGCAACAGCGTCCCGACAGCACCGAACAGGGCGCCCGGGACGATCACGAAGACAAGGCCGCGCAGGACGTCGCGGTCGGCGAAGGCGGCCCGTACCGCCGCGAACCCGGCGCCGCCCGAGCGAGCCGGTGAGCGGAGGCCGGCGAGTAGGCCGAGGGCGGCGAACGTCACCCCTGCGAGCAGGAGGAAGGTGACCGCTCGGTCGGCGGTGGCAATCGCGCCGAGGGCCGGGCCGAGGGTGGCACCGAAGATCGAGATGCCGATGACGGCGCCGAGCACTGTACCGCGCCGCTCGACCGCCGTCTCGCCGACGAGCCAGGCAGTCGCGACGGGCCACGCGATCCCACCGCCGGCTGCTCCCTGCACGAAGCGCGCCAGCGTCAGGCCGGCGAACGAGTCGAACAGGCCGAGCGCCGCGGTCGCCAGGGCCAGGGCGAGCACCGACCCGAACACCGCGCGACGAAGGCCGAACCGGGCGCCGAGCATCCCTGCGGGCACGGCGACGCAGAACGCGCCAAGCGGGTACGCCGCGTTGAGGACACCCACCTCGGCCTTCGACAACCCGAGGTCCTGCTCGAAGCCGGGCAGCATCGGCGCCAGCGCCGACAGCAGCAGGGTTTCGAGGAGCGCGACCGACCCGACGAGCGCGACGAGCAGTCGGCGGCGGGGCGACGCGACGATCATCGCCGCGAAGTATGGGGGAGGGGCCCCGATCGGGCCCCTCCCCCACCGAACCGAACCGAGCTTAGTGCGTGATCGACATCGAGTCGGCGTGCCCGTGCGGCGTCTCGTCGTCGACCTCGCCGCCGAACACGTGTGTTGCGCGCTCGAGTGCCTCGGGCCGGGTCGCACTGAGGTACCACGAGAGCAGGATGCCGATGATCACCCACAGCAGGGCGCCCATCGTGGCGGAGACGAAGACGCCCGAACCCTCGAGACCGAAGAAGATGTTCGACCCGTCCTCTTCCTTGTAGCCCCACTGGAACCACGTGCCCTCGAAGAGCGCCCCCAGGCTGAAGTACTGCGTGTAGAGCGGCAGGATGAACGCTGCCATGCCGATGATCGGCACGACGACGTGGAGCAGCACGTTGCGCTCGGGCTTGCCCTCCTTGCGGCTGAAGTAGCCGAGGCAGGAGGCGCAGGCGATCATGTAGATGATAATCGCGACGACGGTGAAGAACGTCGCCTCGACGAAGAAGCCGACCTGGCCCTCCGCGCCGACGCCACCGCCGTCGCCGTAGATGAACGCGATCAGGTAGGCAACGACGCCGGTGACGATGATCGTCGTGATCACCGACATGTACGGCGACTTGTGGCGCGGGTGCACCTTGCCGAGCCACGCCGGGGCGCTGCCCGAGCGGCCCATCGCGAAGAACACGCGCGCGGCGTTGTTCGTCGCCGCCGTGCCGCACGCGACCACCGAGTTGACCAGGGCGAAGAAGAGGAGCCACGCACCGGCCGAACCCCAGAACTCGCTACCGAGGGCATCCCACGCCGAACCACCGCTCTCGCCGAGGTGGTCGACAATCGCCGAGTCGCCCCTGGTACCGACGCCGGCGCCGACGTTCCAGGCATACGTCTGGAAGACGTAGAAGAGTCCGACCAGGACGCACGAACCGATCACGCCTTGCGGAATGACCTTCTTCGGGTTCTTCGCCTCCTCGCCGAGCGCGGACGCGGCCTCGAAGCCGATGAACGCCAGGATCGCGAAGACGGCGCCCTGGAAGATGCCGTTCCAGGCGTCAGCGCCGGCCGACGGCGTGAACGGCTTGGCCGAGTTCGGCTCGGAGAAGACCATCGTCACCGCGAGGGCTAAGAAGATGACGATCTCGACCGCGCCGAGAACGATCGTCGCCTTCGCCGATATGCGGACGTCGAAGTACGTGAGCATGAAGATGCAGACGGCGAAGATGACGCCCCAGAACCACCAGCCGATCGAGAAACCGACCTCCCGCTCGAGGAACTGATCGACGAACCAGCCGCCCAGGGTCAGCAGCGAGCCCGGTAGAAACACGCCGAAACAGACGTAGAACCAGCCGACCAGGAAGCCCGTCTTCGGGCCGATGCCCTTGGCCGCATACGTATACAGACCGCCGGCCGAGGGGATGCGTGTCGCCATCTGCCCGATCGAGACGGCACAGAACGTGCACGCGATGAGTGCGACGATCACCGACAACGGCAGCGTCGCGCCGGATATCGGGACGGCGATGCCGATCGAGAAGGCAAGACCGACGCCGGGCGCCATGTAGGTCATTGCCTGGAAGAGGACGTCGGCCAGACCGATCGAGCTCGAACGGAGCTCGGAGTCGTGACCGGTTTCAGAGACAGCCGCCATGCAGATTCTCCCTCCCTGAGAGTTTCGGGGCCGATCGTGCCACGTCTCCCCCCCTCCGGTCAAGGGCGCGGATCCAGGATCCTCACCTATCCTCTGCCGCCGTGACCGAAATCGTCCTCAGCGAGCACGGCCTCGACGAGGCCGCCGTGGTGGCGGTGGCGCGCCGCGACGCCTCGGTCACCCTCGGTGAAGGGGCTCGCGACGCGATGTCCGCCAGCGCTGCAATCGTCGCCCGCCTGGCCGCATCGGAACAGCCCGTCTACGGTGTCTCGACCGGCTTCGGCTCGCTCGCGTCGACCTCGATTCCGGCCGCCAGGCGCGAGGAGCTGCAGCGCGCCCTCGTCCGCTCACACGCGGCCGGCATGGGTGCGCCCGTGGAACGCGAGGTCGTCCGCGCGATGCTGCTGCTGCGTGCCCGCTCGCTGGCACTCGGGCGGTCCGGCGCCCGGCCCGTCGTTGCCGAGACGATGCTCGCCCTGCTCGCCGCCGGCATCACGCCGGTGGTGCCGGAGCACGGCTCACTCGGCGCGAGCGGCGACCTCGCACCGCTCGCGCACTGCGCGCTCGCGCTGCTCGGCGAGGGCGAGGTCGACGTTGGCGGGCAACGTCGCCCGGCAGCGGACGCCCTTTCCGACGCAGGGATCGAGCCGCTGACGCTGACCGCCAAGGAGGGCCTGGCGCTGATCAACGGCACGGACGGGATCCTCGGCATGCTCGTCCTCGCACTCGCCGACCTCGACGTGTTGCTCGCCACCGCGGACGTGTCGGCGGCACTCTCGGTCGAGGCGCTGCTCGGCACCGACCGGCCTTTCGGTGCCGATCTGCAGGCGCTGCGGCCCCACCCCGGGCAAGCGGCGTCCGCCGCGAACCTCCGCCTGCTGCTGGAGGGGTCCGCGATCGTCGCCAGCCATCGCGAGGGCGACCCGCGCGTGCAGGACGCCTACTCCCTGCGCTGCGCGCCGCAGGTCAATGGCGCGGCGCGCGACGCGCGCGACTACGCCCGCCGGGTGGCTGGCATCGAGTTGGTGTCGGCGATCGACAACCCGATGATCCTGCCCGACGGCCGCGTCGAGTCGTGCGGCAACTTCCACGGCGCTCCACTCGGGCTGGCGTGCGACCTGCTCGCAATCGCAGTCGCCCAGGTCGGTGCGATCGCGGAGCGCCGCACCGACCGCCTGCTCGACCGGACGCGCTCCCACGGCCTGCCGCCGTTCCTGGCCGAGGACGCGGGCGTCAACAGCGGTCTCATGATCGCCCACTACACGCAGGCGGCGATGGTGGCGGAGAATCGCCGTCTGGCCGCACCGGCCTCGGTCGACTCGCTGCCGACGAGCGCCATGCAGGAGGATCACGTCTCGATGGCGTGGGGCGCGGCGCGCAAGCTGCGGCGATCGCTTGACAACCTCGCGGCCATCCTCGCCGTCGAGCTCGTCGCCGCCGCCCGCGGTCTCGATCTGCGGGCACCGCTCCAGCCCGCGTCCCGCACCGGGGCCGTGCTCGCAGCGCTGCGTGAACGGGTGCCCGGCCCGGGCCCGGACCGCCACCTCGCACCCGAACTCGCCGCAGCCACCGACCTCGTCCGGTCGGGCGCCATCATCGCCGCGGCCGGCGACCTGCAGTAGTTTCGGCCCATGCACATCGGTCTCCAGCTCGACCACGCCGGCCCCGGTGCCAACGCCGCCAGAGTCCTCCAGCAGGCCAGGCACGCCGAGCGCTGCGGCCTCGACTCGGTGTGGTTCTTCGACCACGTCCTGACGCCGGTCACCCTGACCTCGCACTACCCCTATGAGGAGACGTATCCGATGGCCGCCGCGGATCCGTTCCTCGACCCGCTCGGCGCGATCGGCGTCCTCGCCGGCGCGACGGAGCGGATCGCGTTCGGGACGGAGGTTCTGGTCGCTCCCTACCGCCATCCGATCGTGCTCGGCAAGGCGCTGGCGACGATCGAGCAGTTCGCGCCCGGGCGGATCATCTGCGGCCTCGGCTCGGGTTGGATGCGCGAGGAGTTCGACGCCCTCGGCGTCCCGTTCGAACGACGTGGGCAGCGGATGGACGAGTACGTCGCGGCCCTCCGCGCGGTCTGGTCGGGTGAGCCCAACGCGTTCGACGGCGAGGCCTACTCCTGGGCGCCGTCAGGGTTCAACCCGGCGCCGACGCGGCCGATCCCGCTCTTGCTCGGCGGTCACGCCCCGCCGGCGCGCCGCCGGGCGATCCGCCTCGCCGACGGCTGGGCGACGATCCTCGGCGCCCTCGACGATCCGACGCACGCGGGCCAGATCGCCTGGCTCCGCGGCTTCCGCGACGAGCTCGAGGCGGCGGGCCGCGACCCGGCCGCGTTCGAGGTGCTCGCCTGCGAGCAGGTGGTCGATCGCGCCGGTGGGGCCGACGCTGCGCTCACGGAGATCGCGGACCTGCGCGCGGCCGGCGTGACGATGCTGGCGCTGCTCGCCGACGACGAGACGGTCGAATGGTTCGCGGCCGACGTGCGGCCGCACCTCGCCTGAGCTACAGGACGACGCCGGGGGGTTCGACGAGATCGGGGTTCGCTGCGCGGAAGGCGCGCGCAGCGGCGACGGTCCGCAGCCACTCGTAGTGCACCTGCTTGGCGCCGACCATGAGGACGCCGGCCGCGCGCATCCGCTCGAGCCCGAAGGCGTGGGCCGTGCCGGGCGAGGCGACGGCGTCGACGACGCACGCCACCGTGAGCCCGCGGTCGAGCAGGCCGAGCGCGGACTGCGCGACGCAGACGTCCGTCTCGAGCCCGGTCAACACCGCGGTGCGCCGACCGGATGCCTCGACGAGCGGCCACACGCCCGAGTCGTCGGCGAGGCCGAAGACGCCCTTGTCGATCACCGGCACTCCGGAGAGCGGCCCGACGAGGGCGTCGTGCAGTCCGCCCCAGTCCGCCGGCGACTCGACCGTCGCAAGCACGGGGACACCGGCGTGGCGCGCGCTGAGCGCGAGGAACGCGATCCGATCGGTCAGGCCGTCCCGCAGGCCCGGATCGACGCGGGCGAGGAACACCGGCTGGACATCGATGACGACGAGGATGCAGTCCGCTGGGTCGAGGAGCCGGCTCACCTGCGTCATTCTGCCCGACATGAGCCAGATCCCCGCGATCGGCGCGCTGTTCGGCGCCGTTGACAGCTCCACGTTCATGGGCCTCCCCGCCGCGACGCCCGAGACGGCGAGCGGCAGCGCCGCGATCCTCGGCGCCACGACGGCGACGCCCTACGCCTCCGTCGGCGCCTACTGCCGGAGCGGCCCCGCGGCGATCCGCGCGGGCGCGGCGCCCTACTCCGCGAACCTGCTGCACATGGACTTCGATCTCGGCGGGCCGATCTTCCCCGCCGGCGTCGTCACGGCGACCGACTGCGGCGACGTCACGATCGACGAGGCCGACGCGGCCGGCAACCGCGAGCGGATCCGGGCCGCGACCGGCGCGCTGCTCGACCGCGGCGTCGTGCCGATCTCGCTCGGCGGCGACGACTCGGTCCCCTATCCGCAGCTGCTCGCGTACGAGGGTCGCCGGCCGCTGACGATCCTGCAACTCGACGCGCACATCGACTGGCGTGAGGAGGTGCAGGGCGAGCGCTACGGGCTCTCGTCAACGATGCGCCTCGCCGCGGCGATGCCCCACGTCGAGAAGATCATCCAGGTCGGGGCACGGGCGATCGGCTCGGCGCGGCCCTCCGACCACGCCGACGCGCTTGCCGCCGGCGTGACCTTCGTGACGGCGCGCGACTTGCACGCCAACGGCGTCGGTCCGGTGCTCGATCTGATCCCCCGCGGCGCCGAGGTGTTCGTCGCGCTCGACGTGGACGCCCTCGACCCGTCGGTCATGCCGGCCGTGATCGGCCCGGCGCCGGGCGGACTCACCTACACCCAGACGGTCGAGCTGATCGCGGGTGCGGCCGGGCGCGGACGCATCGCCGGCGCGAACGTCGTCGAGTTCGTTGCGGAACGTGACCCCAACGGCCTCGCCGCCCTCACCGCCGCGAGGATCGTCACCGTCCTCCTCGGTCTCATCGCCCGGCAGGCGGCAGGCTGACGAGGCGCTCGCCAAGCGCCGCCAGGTAGCCGGCGCGGATGGGCGCGTCCACCGAATCCGCGCCGTACGCGATGAACGGTTCGAGCACCGTCATCCCGGCACCGAGCGGCCGACCAGGCCCTCGGCGCCGAACTTCACCTCCTCGTACGACGAGGTGAAGACTGCGAGTGCTCGCCTGCCCGTGAGCGGGCCCGCCCACGCCGGGGTGGGCCGGGTAGTGGTAGGCGACGCCGTCGCGAAGATGCGATCGACGTATCCGTTCGCCATAGCCGGCAGGGAGAACCACCACAGCGGCTGGAGGAGCACGAGGAGGCCGGCCGCCCGGAAGCCGTCGTGGTGCCGCTGCAAGTCGAGCACGTCGACAGTGGCCGACGGGCTGTGCGGCCAGCCGCTGGAGGGCGCGGAGGAGACGTCGCGCTGCCGTGAAAGATTGGGATCTGATCCCTTTCTTTCACGGCAGCGGATGCAGCGCTCGCCAGGACCGCGATCACGCCCGGGAGATGCCGCTACGGGGCTCAGTGTGACGTCGGTCGGCTACTCGTCGGTCGCGCGCATCACGCGGCGGTCGCCCTTCGGCCCGTCGTTGAGGTCGAAATTGAGGAGCTTCGGCTCGGTGAACGCATCGAGGAACCACTGGGAGAGTTCGCGGCCGACGCCGCTCTTCTTCGCACCGCCGAACGGCGCCAGCTGATCCCAGTAGTTGGTGCTCTCGTTGATGTTGACGCTGCCGTGGTGGAGCGCCTCGCCGACCCGCCAGGCCGTCGCGAGGTCACTCGTGTAGAGCGACGCGTTGAGGGCGAGGTCGGACGAGTTCGCGATCTCGACCGCCTCGTCCGTGGACGAGACACGGTAGACGCAGGCCACCGGGCCGAACGTCTCCTCCTTCGCGATCTGCATGTCCTGGGTGAGACCCGTCAGCAGCGTCGGCGGATAGAACAGGCCGTGCCGCTCGCCGAAGTGCTCGACGGTAGCGCCCTTCGCCCGCGCGTCCTCGACGTGCGCGACGACTCGGGCGAGCGTCTTGGCGTTGCAGAGCGGCCCCATCTCCGTCGCCGGGTCGGTCGGGTCGCCCATCTTCACGGCGGCGACCCGCACACGCAGCTTGTCGACGAACGCGTCGTGGACCGACTCGTGGACGAGGATGCGCTCCGTGGAGGTGCAGACCTGCCCCGCGAGGTAGAAGCAGCCGAGCACCGCTCCGTCGACGGCGGCGTCGAGGTCGGCGTCGGGCAGGACGAGTTGCGGCCCGTCGCCGCCGAGTTCGAGCAGCAGCTTCTTGAGTCCGGCCGCGCGCGCGATCTTCTCCCCGGTCGCCGTCGAGCCGGTGAAGAAGACGCCGTCCGTCTGCGGGTGCGAGACGAGCGCCTCGCCGACGTCACCGAGGCCCTGCAGCATGTTGACGACGCCGTCCGGGAAGCCTGCCTCGGCGAACACCTCAGCGATCATCGCGCAGGAGAGCGCCGCGTACTCGGAGGGCTTCCAGACGACGGTGTTGCCGGACGCGATCGCGTGCGCGATCGCGATCGAGGCGATGTCGGTCGGGAAGTTGTACGGCGTGATCACGGCGATGACGCCGATCGGGCGGTGCGTCAGCACGATGCGCTTGTTCGTGGAGCGCTCCTGCGTGCTCGGCAGCGTCATCCCCCGGTGCCGCAGGACCTCCTCGGCGGCCTTCTGGTACGCCGGAGCGGTGTACTCGAGGATCTCCTCGCGGGTCTCGTTGATCGTCTTGCCGGTCTCGAGCGTCTCCATCTGCGCGATCGCCTCGGCGCGCTCGACGATCAGCGCGTTCATCCGCCGCAGGAGTTCGACGCGCTCGACGAGCGGCGTCGCGCCCCAGGTCTTCTGCGCCTCCTTCGCGACGGCGATTGCGCGCGCCGCGTCGTCCGCCGTGCAGCGGGCGACCTCGGCCAACGTCCGGTCGCCCCAGTGCGAGCGCATCGCGAGCGGCTCGCCGGAACCGTCGAACCACGTGCCGCCGATCAGGCTCTTCGTCTGGACGTCAGTGGCGATTGCGGGGTTCATCGGGCTCTGCTCCTCGGGTGGCGATGGCTGCAGGCTACACGCCGCTCGCCGCCGGGTCGAGAATCAGTCGGCCGCAGCGAGGACCTCGATCGGCGGGCACGTGCACATCAGGTGGCGGTCGCCGTACGGCCCATCCACACGGCGCACCGGCGACCAGTACTTCGCCTGCCATAGCGACGCGACGGGGTAGCAGGCCTCCTCGCGCGTGTAGGCGTGCGGCCAGTCGCCGACGAGCATCTGCGCGGTGTGCGGGGCGTTCAGGAGCGGGTTGTCCTCCTTCGACCACTCCCCCGCCTCGACCCGGGCGATTTCGCGGCGGATCTGGATCATGGCATCGCAGAAGCGGTCGATCTCTCCCAGATCCTCCGACTCCGTCGGCTCAACCATCAGCGTGCCGGCGACCGGGAAGCTCATCGTCGGCGCGTGGAAGCCGAAGTCGATCAGGCGCTTCGCGACGTCCTCGACGGTCACCCCCGTCTCCTTCGTCAGCGGGCGCAGGTCGAGGATGCACTCGTGCGCGACGAGGTCATTGCGCCCCGTGTAGAGCACCGGGTAGTGCTCGGCGAGGCGCCGCGCGATGTAGTTGGCGTTGAGGATCGCCACCTGCGTTGCCTGGCGCAGCCCCTCCGGCCCCATCAGGCGGATGTAGGCCCACGGGATCGGCAGGATCCCGGCCGACCCCCACGGCGCCGCCGACACGGGCCCCGGGCCCGATGCAGGGCCTGCGGCCGGCTGCAGCGGATGGTTCGGCAGGTGTGGCCGCAGGTGCTCGCGCACCGCGACCGGCCCGATGCCGGGGCCGCCACCGCCATGCGGAATGCAGAATGTCTTGTGCAGGTTCAGGTGCGAGACGTCCGCGCCGAACTTGCCGGGCTGGGCGAGCCCAACGAGGGCGTTCATGTTCGCGCCGTCCACGTACACCTGGCCGCCGGCGGCGTGGACGATCTCGCAGATGTCGCCGACGGTCTCCTCGTACACGCCGAACGTCGACGGGTAGGTGATCATCAGCGCCGCCAACTGCTCGGCGTGCTCGTCGACGCGGGCCTCGAGATCGTTCATGTCGACGTTGCCGTGCTCGTCGGTCGCGATGACGACGACGCGCATACCCGCCATCACCGCGCTGGCAGCGTTCGTGCCGTGGGCGCTCGACGGAATCAGGCAGACGTCGCGGTCGTGATCGCCGTTCGCGCGGTGATAGCCGCGGATCGCGAGCAGGCCTGCCAGTTCGCCCTGCGACCCCGCGTTCGGCTGCAGCGAGACGGCGTCGTAGCCGGTGATCGCGACGAGCCAGCGTTCGAGATCGGTGATCAGCGTGAGGTAGCCATCGGCCTGGTCGAGCGGAGCGAACGGATGGATCGAGGCGAACTCCGGCCACGTCACCGCCTGCATCTCGGTCGTCGCGTTCAGCTTCATCGTGCAGGAGCCGAGCGGGATCATCGACCGGTCGAGCGCGACGTCGCGCCCGGAGAGCCGGCGGAGGTAGCGCAGCAGCTGCGTCTCCGACCGGTACTGGGAGAACACCGGGTGCGTCAGGAACGGCGACGTCCGCACGAGCGCGGAGGGCAGCGCGTCGTGCGTGGAGAAGTCCAGCTCGTCGATCGAGGCGTGCACGCGGAAGGAGGCCCAGACGCCCTCGATCTGCGGCCGCTCGGTCACCTCGTCGCAGGAAATGCCGACGGTGTCGGCGTCGACCCGGCGCAGGTTGATGCCGCGCTGGCGCGCCGCCGCGAGCACGGCGTCGGCGTGGAACGGCACCCGCACCTGGATGGTGTCGAAGAAGTGGTCGTGCACCACCGTCAGGCCGCCGCGGCGCAGGCCCTCGGCGAGGATCGCGGTCATCCGGTGCACGCGCCGGGCGATCAACTCGAGCCCCTCGCGGCCGTGGTAGACGGCGTACATCGACGCCATCACGGCGAGCAGGACCTGCGCCGTGCAGATGTTCGAGGTCGCCTTCTCGCGGCGGATGTGCTGCTCGCGCGTCTGCAACGCGAGCCGCAGCGCAGGCGCGCCGTCGGCGTCGATCGAGACGCCGACGAGCCGGCCCGGCATCGCCCGCTCGAGGCCCTGCCGGACGGCCATGTAGCCGGCGTGGGGACCGCCGTAGCCGATCGGGACGCCGAAGCGCTGCGACGAGCCGACGACGACGTCAGCACCCATCTCACCCGGCGGCTGCAGGAGCACGAGGGCGAGCAGATCGGCCGCCACGGCGGCGACGGCGCCCCGCTCGTGCGCGGCCTCGATCACGCCGCGCGGGTCCGCGACACGCCCCGACGCGCCCGGGTACTGGACGAGGACGCCGAACAGGTCGCCATCGGGCAGTCCCGCGGACAGGTCGGCGACGACAACCTCGATGCCGAGCGGCTCCGCGCGCGTGGAGATCACCGCGATCGTCTGCGGCAGCGCGTCCGCGTCGACGACGAACCGCATCGACGATGCCTTCGACACGCGCCGCGCGACGGTCATCGCCTCTGCCGCGGCGGTCGACTCGTCGAGCATCGATGCGTTCGCCACGGGCAGCCCGGTGAGGTCGGCGACCATCGTCTGGTAGTTGAGGAGCGCCTCCAGCCGGCCCTGCGAGATCTCCGGCTGGTACGGCGTGTAGGCCGTGTACCAGGCCGGGTTCTCGAGCACCTTCCGCAGGACGACCTGCGGCGTGTGCGTCCCGTAGTAGCCGAGCCCGATCATCGACGTCATCACGCGGTTGCGGTCGGCGATCTCCCGCAGCGCGCCGAGGACGTCGATCTCCGGCAGCGCGGCAGGCACGTCGAGCGGCTTGGAGAGGATGATCGACTCCGGCACGGCAGCCGCCGCGAGGTCGTCGAGGCTCGCGTGGCCGAGGAGCGCCAGCATCGCCGTCTGGTCGTCGGGGGAAGGCCCGATGTGCCGGCGGGTGAATGGGATGGCGAGCTCGAGCTCGGCGAGCGTCTGGATCACGTCTGCTCCTGGCGATCGGCGAACGGGTTAACGATTTCGAGACCGCCGAAGCGGCGGCCGTGCTGGAGATCCTCGCTGTACAGGACGGCGCATCCCGTCTGCAACGCGGCGTGGACGATCATCGCATCCCAGAACGATAGACCGTGTTCGCGATGGAGCGAGATCGCCGCGAGGACGTCGGCGCTCGCCGGCGCGTAGACCATCCAGGTCGTGAGGTCGCCAACGATCCCGGAGGCGACGGACGGCTCGAGCGGCGATCGCAGCTTTTGCGTCAGCGTGACGTAGAGCTCCTGGAGGACCTGCAAGGAGAGGGTGCCGCGGCCGTCCCAGAACGCCGCCGCCAGCGCGTGGGCCCGGTCACGCTTCCCGCCCGCCAGCGCGTCGTACGCGTACACGAGGACGTTCGTATCGAAGAACGCCCTGCCGTCAGCGCTCGTGAAGCTCATCTCGCGTCACCCGCGCCGATCCGCCGAACCCGAGCGGGAGCGTCCCCATCAGCGCGAGCTGGCGCTCGCGGGCGGCGACGAAACGTTGCCGGCGGCCGACGGCGTTACGCAGCGCCTCGATCATCAGCGCGGACACGGACGTGTGCTCCTCGGCCGCCATCACCTTTGCATCGCGAAGCAGGTCGACCGGAATCGCTAGCGTGATGTTCCGCCGATCCACGAAAACAAGTGTAGCACGAAAACACGTGTCCGTCAGGCCCTCACCGACCCATGCTTGCGTCGGTACGCCCGCCAGGTCGTCGCCCACCCCGCCGGGTCCTCGCCGGCGGCATGGTCGACCTGCCGGACGACCTGTCGGTGCGGCGCCGACCGGACGATCTCGGGGTCTGAGTAGGCCTCGTCGGAGATCCGCTGGATCACGTCGCACCACTCGTCGAGATCCTCGCGCGACCAGAGCTCGCCCGCCTCGGGCGTCATCGGCTCGGGCACGAGCCAGGGATGGTGTGACAGCCACGGCCCGTCGATCCCGAAGTCGGCCATCCGATTCGCGACGTCGGTGACGCCGACGCCGGTCTCGGCATGCATCCGCTCGAAGCTCCAGCGCGTCATCTCCAGGCGCGGCACGTCGATGTGCGGGTGCGAGGTCTCGACGCCGCGGATCGCCTCCAACCGGGAGGTCAGGTAGTTGTTCGCGAGCACGGAGAGATCGGCCGCCTCGCGGATCCCGTCCGCGCCCATCCCGCGCGCCCAGGCGTAGGCGCGGACGACGACCGGGATGTTGCCGAGGTACTCGCGGATCTTGCCGATCGACTGCGGCCGATCGCTGTCGAGGACGTAGGCGCCGTCGACCTCCGCGACGAGGGGCACGGGCAGGAACGGCGCCAGTGCGTCCGTGCAGCCGTAGGCGCCGACGGCAGGGCCGCCGCCACCGGACTTCGGGCCGCCGAACGTCTTGTGGAGCATGTACATGCAGGCGTCGAACCCGAGCTCGCGGGCGCGCAGGCGTCCCATCACGCCGTTGAAGTTCGCGTGGTCGTAGAACGCGAGGCCGCCGACGTCGTGGACGAGCCGCACCCACTCGCGGATCTCCGGGTTGTAGATCCCCATGTCGTCGGGGTTGCCGACCATCAGCGACGCCGTGCGGTCGGAGACGACGGCGCGCAGCGCAGCGAGCTCGGGGTAGCCATTCGGGCCGAGCGGCAGCGTCACGACGTCGAACCCGGCCGCAGCCGCGGTCGCCGCGTTGCACGGATGGGACTGGATCGTCGTAATCACCTCACGCCGGCGGCCGAGCTCGCCGCGGGCGTCGTGGTAGGCGCGGGCGACACAGGCGTGCGTGTAGGCGGCGCTGGCGCCGCCGCCGGCCTGGAACACGAACCGGTCCATCCCCGACAGCTCGCGGAGGATCAGGTCGAACCGGTGCACGATCTCGAGGACGCCCTGCAGCGTCTCAGGATCCTGCGCCGGGTGCAGCTCGGCAATCTCCGGGCGAGCGACCAGCTGCTCCGAAAGTCTAGGGTTATACTTGACGGTACAGGTTCCGAACAGCGAGACGCCGAGCATCCCGAGCGTCTCCTGCGCGAGGTGCAGGTAGTGCCGCAGGACGTCGTGCTCGGAGAGTTCCGGCAGCGCCGGCGGCGCCTGGCGACGCATCCCCGGGGGGACGTGCCGGCCGGCGTCCGAGTCGGCGCCGGCGAAGCGCACGCCGCGCCGGCCGGGGGTGCCGAGTTCGCAGACGACGGGCTCGTCCCAGCGCGCCGCGTGGTAGCCCTCCCTCACGACGTCACCTCCTCGATGGCGGTGGCGAGACGCTCGATGTCGTCCGGTTCGTGCACCTCGGTGAAGCAATAGAGCGCGCTCTGGCCGAGCGCGGGGAACGTCGCCGACAGATCGAGGCCGCCGAAGATGCCGTGCGCGAGCAGACCGCGATTGATCTCGGCGATCGTCCGGCCGGTACCGTCGAAGCCGACGACGATCTCCTTGAAGAACCCGTCCGGATGGCGGATGTCGACGCCGGGGATGCGCGCGAGGCGCGCCGCCGCCTCGTGGCTCCGGGTCAGGCAGACCTCGCCGACCTCGCGCAGCCCGTCGGGCCCGACCAGGCTCAGGTACGTGGCGGCGACCGTCGCCCAGAGGTAGACGGAGTTCCCCGTCCAGTCCTTGCCCTCCTCGCGCGAGCCGTACGACGACTGCTCGAACAGGGCGAGGCCGTACCCGTGCTCGCCGGGCTCCGAGGTCGGGTAGATCGATAGGCAGAGCGTCGGGTACTGGCGGGCGTACCGCTCCTCGTCGCGGGTCGCGATGAAGCCGCCCGCGCCACCGCCGCAGCTCATGTGGACGCCGAGCGGCTGCAGGGAGCCGACGACGATGTCGGCGCCGTACGAGGCCGGCGAGGCGAGCACGCCGAGCGAGATCGGATCGACGCCGACGACGAACTCGGCACCGTGGGCGTGGGCCGCCTCCGCGATCGCCGCGCCGTCGGTCTCGATGATCCCGAGATAGCCTGGGTTGTCCAGGTAGACCGCGGCCGTCCGCTCGGAGAGGTGCGCCTCGAGCGCCGCGAGGTCGATGCGGCCGTCGGGGCCCGCCGGGATCGGCACGAGCGCGATGTGGCCGGGGGAGCGCGGCGGCTCGCAGTAGGTGCGAAGGACGCCGAGCCGTTCGGGATCCATCGTCGCCGGGTGCAGCACCTCGCGGCGGCCCGTCAGACGGGCGGCCATCCGCACGGCGTGCCCGCCGGCGGCGCCCCAGCTGTAGACGGGGAGCCCGACGAAGTCGAGCTCGACCAGCTCGGCGATCAGGCTGCAGAACTCGAACCACGCCTGGCTGCGCCCCTTGTCGGAAGCCGGCGTTCCCCAGACGGAGGTGACGAACTCGTAGCGGCCGGCGATCTCGTCGCAGACCGCCGGCACGAAGTGCGGCCAGCAGCCGCCGCCGAGGAACGACAGGTTCCGCTCGCAGTCGCGATTGCGGTCGAGCAGGCCGAGCAGGTGACGACGCAGCGCGTGCTCGGCGACGAGGGCCGGGCCGATGTCGATCGGCCGGGTGAGGCGATGCTCGGGCGGGATCTGGACGAAGAGCTCCTCAACGGAGCCGGCGCCGATGGCGGCGAGCATCTCCGCCTTCGCCGCGTCCGTCGAGTTCGCCATCCAGGGATGGGCAGTCATGACGACGAACGTAGCACCGATGACGACCGCTCGCCGGCGGCGCGCTTCGTCGGCGGTCGGTGATCCCCGGTGCCATCGGCGCCGTCGTCTACGTCGAGGGCCACGGGATGCACCTGGCGGCGAACTGGATCAACAACGAGTCGCCGTCGACCATCGCGCATCTCTGGGACGAGGACATCGGCCACCACGTCTGGTACGCAGAGACGCTGGTGATGGCGCTCGCGACCGCGACGGCCTTCACCGCCTGGGGCGCTGCGACGCGGGCGGGCGCCGGCCGGCTCCTCGTCGCCGCCTACGCGCCGGCGCTGGCCGCGATCCTCGTCACCCTGATCTGACGCGCAAGAACGAGGCCGACGACGGGCGCGGCGGCGCCGACGGCGAAGGCGGCCGCCGGGCTGACCTGGTCGGAGACAAGCCCGGCGAGCGTCGTCCCGACCGCGATGCCGGCGACGACGGCGGAGGTGAGCCACGCGAAGGCTTCGGACAGGCGGCCGGAGGTGACGCGCGGCACGATCGCGTAGCCCACGGCCATCAGCGGCGCCTGGCTCACGCCCTGCACCACGAGGGCGCCGGCGAGCAGTACGCCGGAGCCGGCGGCGGGGACGATGAGGAGCGCGCTCAGTGCGGCGAGCGCCAGAGCGCGCACCTGGCGGCGGGCCGGGTCGGTGGTGGGGAAGCGGACCGCGAGAACGCCGCCGACGAGGCTCCCGACGGACCAGATCCCGAGGTAGAGACCAGCCGCATCGCGGCTTCCCTGCTCCTCGAGCGCGGCGGCGATCCCCAGTTCGATCGCGCCGAACATCACGCCGATCAGCACCGTGACGCCGAGTAGCGCGCGCAGACCGCGGCTCGAAAGCGGCGACGGCGCCTCCGCGCGCCGCATGGGAGAGGGGCGCGGCAGGGGCCGGGCGGCGAGCGCGTATCCGGCGGCACCGATCGCGAGCAGGGCGGCGAGGACGACGAGCGCCTGGCGGGCGCTGCCGAGCGCCAGGAGTCCGGCCAGTACCAGTGGGCCACCGATGAAGCAGATCTCCTGCGCGGTCGCATCGATCGCGAAGAGGCGGCTGCGGCGCTCCTCGTCCGGGACGAGCGGCGTCAGGAAGCCGCGGGTGAGGGCGCCGAGCGGCGGCAGCGACGCGCCCGCGACGACCGCGACGACCAGCAGCGCACCGAGGGGGAGGGTCTCGACGCCGACGGCGAACGCGGCGAGGGTGAGCCCGCAGAGCGGGGCGCCGACGCCGAACACCCAGGGCGCGCCGAAGCGGTCGGCGAGGCTGCCGAGCCTGGGTGCGGTGATCGCGAGGCCGGCGACGTAGACGCCGGTGACGAGACCGGCGGCGGCGTAGCCGCGGTCGCTCTCGCGCATCGCGAGGATCAGCGCGAGGGAGATGGCGGTGACCGGTACGCGCGCGAGGTACGACGCGATCAGCAGCATTCCGATCGCCCTGCGCTCGACCGGCACCGGCATCGCCGTCCAGTCTGGCACTGATCGGCCCGCCCGTGATCTGGCCAGGCTCCATTTCGGCCATTTCGGGCCTCTGGGGCCCGGTTTTGTCCGAAATGGAGCCTGGCCGGGTCACGCGAATGTTGCGATTCGAGCCGCTCTTGTTACGAGTTCAGCCGACTCTGAGCCGCAACGTGCGCATCGGCGACCGGTTGCCCGCGGCGTCCGTCGCCTGCAGTTGCAACCGGTACGTGCCGGCCGGAAGGCGCTTGCCGGCAGGGCAATGACGCGCGCGAGGGTGGTCGTCCGCCGGCCCGACTTCAGCGACCGCGTCACCGACGCCACCGTTCGGTACCTCCCCCCGACGAGACGCTAGAACGTGACCCGGAAGCGGAACGTCGCCGCCGTCGCATCGACCTGCCCCACCCGGTCCGTGGCGATCGCCTGCACCCGGTCCGTGCCGTCCTTCAGACGCGGCATGGTGATCTCCACGGCACAGGCCTTGAAGGCGGCCGAGCCACGCCGGCAGGTGAACGTCGACAGCGGCTCGTCCGAGACGAGCGTGAACGTCGGCGTCCGGTCACGCGTCGGCGCACGGCCCGTGATGAACGTCTGCGGCGGGTCGAGCGGGCACTCCAACCGTAGCGTCCGCAGGAAGACCCGCCCGAAGTCGGTGCCGACCGGCAGGCCCGGGACGGCGCCGTCGTCGACCGACGAGAACGCCGCACAGTCACCGTTGCCCGAGATCGCGGCGAACGAGGCCGCGACGGGAGCACCACCCGCACCGTCCGCGCGCGAGACGAGCGTCGTCGCCTTCGTCGTCATCTCGCGGACGAACGCGTCGGCGGCGCCGTTCGTGTCGCCGGTGACGAGGTTCCCGGCCGACGACGTGAACGCGACTCGCAACCGTGGTCGTTCCGGCGGCGAGATCGCGGACGAAGACGTCCGGGGACGCCCGGCTCGAATCGACGACGACCATGTTCGACGCGAGGCTCACGAACGCAACGGGGGAGCCGCCGGCGTCGATCGCGGGGTGGAACGACACGGCGTCGCCCGTGCGCGGCTGCTCCGCCGAAGCCCGCTGCGAGACGACGATTGTCTGATCCGTCGCGAGATCGCGGAATCGTTCGGGCCGACCAGCCCGCTCGCACCGCCAGCGCGGCTCGCGAGTTCGACCGCGCCGGTCGCGAGCGTGCGGACGTAGACGTCGGCCTGCGGGGCGTTGGTGTCCGCCGCGACGAGCGACTGCGCCGTGACGAAGGCGACGCCGAGTCCGTCGCCGGAGATCGCGCCATCGACCGCGAAGCCGGGCAGCTCCTGCCCGGCGGCGTCGAGACTGACCCGCGTCGTCGTGTTCGCCACCAGATCGCGCAGAAACACGTCCGGTGCACCGTTCGCATCGCCCGGGACGAGGTTCGTCGCGACCGAGGTGAACACGACCTTCGTCCCGTCCGCCGAGATCGACGGCGGGATCGCCCGCCCCGCGAGCCCGAGTGGGATCGTCGCCGAGTGCCCGTTCGCCGCGATGCCGGCAGCGCCCAGCGCGCGCGAGAGCAGGGTCGTCTCGCCCGTCAGCAGGGTCGCGCACGAAGACGTTCTGAACGCGATCGTCGTCGTCGGTCGACAGCGTGTCGTCGTCAGAGACGAAGACCACCCGCCGCCCATCCGCCGACATCACCCGCAGCGCCGACTCGCTGCGCGCCTGACCGCGCGCCGTTCGACGCCAAGACATACGACTGATATATTCGCCGCGTGCGCCACGTCCACCAACCCGAGGCGCGGGATGCGCGCTCGCAGGCCGAGCAGGCCTACTACCGGCTGCGCGAGCTGATCGTGACACTGCAGCTGCTGCCGGGAGCGCTCCTCAACGAGCGCGACCTGATGGAGGAGACCGGCCTCGGCCGGACGCCGGTGCGCGAGGCGCTGCGTACCCTCGCGAACGAGCGGCTCGTCGAGGTCTTTCCGCGCCGTGGCGTCATGGTCGCTAGCGTCAACGCCGGTGACCTCGCCGGCCTCTCGGAACTCCGCGCCCTCCTCGAGCCGCCGGCCGCCCGCCTCGCCGCCGAGCGCCGCACCGAGACGGATCGCATCGAGACCGACGAACTACTCGCGGAGATCGACGCCGCCGACGGCGACGGACGCGACCTGATCGGCCTCGACCAGCGCATCCACCGGCACGTCTATCGCTGCATGCGCAACCCGTTCGTGGAGACGGTGCTCACCGAGCACTACCTGCTCACGCTGCGGATCTGGTTCCTCGCGATCGACCGCGTCGCCACCCTCGGCGACGCCGTCCGCGAGCACCGCGACCTGCTCGAGGCGATCCGCGATGGCGACGGCGACGCCGCCGAGCGCGCGATGCTCCGGCACGTCGAAGACTTCGAGCGCGCGATGCGCGCGGTCCTGTAACGACTCGAATCACAAGGAGCGACCCAGCACCATGAGCCAGTTCCCCGATCGCGCGCGCTGCGTCGTCATCGGCAGCGGCATCGTCGGCAACAGCCTCGTCTACCACCTGGCGCGGCTCGGGTGGACGGACATCGTCCAGATCGACAAGGGACCGCTGCCGAACCCCGGCGGCTCGACCGGCCACGCCTCCAACTTCATCTTCCTCGTCGACCACTCGAAGGAGATGGCGCAGCTGACGATCGAGTCGTCGCGGCAGTACGAGGAGATGGGCGTCCTCACGGTCTGCGGCGGCATCGAGGTTGCGCGCACGGAGGAGAGGATGGAGGAACTGCGCCGCCGGATGGCCTCCGCCAAGGCGTGGGGCGTCGACGACGCGCACCTGATCACGCCGGCCGAGATCAAGGAGCTCGTCCCCTTCGTGGACGAGTCGATCCTCGTCGGCGGCTTCTACTGCCCCGGCGTCGGCATCGCCGACTCGCTTCAGGCGGGCACGATCATGCGCGAGCGAGCCGTCGAGATGGGTGCGCTGCGGACGTTCGCGAACACCGAGGTCTCGGGTATGGACGTCGAGGCCGGCCGCATCCGCCGCGTCGTGACGAGCCGCGGCACGATCGAGGCCGAGATCGTCGTGATCGCCTGCGGCGTCTGGAGCCCGCTGCTCGCGCGCATGGCCGGCGCCCACATCCCGCTGACGCCGGTCGTGCACCAGATGATCGACGTCGGTCCGGTGCCCCGGTTCGAGCGCTCCACGAAGGCGATCGAGTACCCGATCGTCCGCGACATGGACGTGTTCATGTACGAGCGCCAGGACGGCGTCGGTCTCGAGATCGGCTCGTACGCGCACCGCTCGATCCTGCACGACCCGGAGGAGATCCCCTCGGTCGAGGAGGCCGCACTGTCGCCGACCGAGTTCCCGTTCACGCAGGCCGACTTCGACCTGCAGATGGAGCACGCGCTCGAACTGATGCCGGAGATCGTCGGCGACGAGTCCGTCGGCGTGAAGTACGCCATCAACGGGCTGATCTCGCTCACGCCGGACGGGATGCCGGTGCTCGGCGAGTTGCCCGAGGTGAAGGGCCTCTGGTCGGCGGCGGCCGTGTGGGTGAAGGAGGGGCCAGCGGTCGGCAAGTCCATGGCCGAGTGGATGGTGCTCGGCGAGTCGCACATCGACCTGCACAGCTCCGACATCAGCCGCTTTCACGACCACCAGCGCACGCGCCGGCACACGAAGGCGCGCGCGTTCGAGGCGTTCCCGAAGACGTACGGCATCGTCCACCCGGCCGAGCAGTACGCGAGCGACCGGCCGATCCGGATCTCGCCGATGCACGCCCGCGCCGAAGCGCTCGGCGCCGTGTTCTACGAGGCCGCCGGCTGGGAGCGTCCGCAGTGGTACGAGGCGAACGCGCCGCTCGTCGAGCACTACGGCGTCGGCGACCGGCCGCACGAGTGGGACGCCCGCTGGTGGTCGCCGATCATCAACGCGGAACATCTGGCGATGCGCGAGCACGCCGGCATCTTCGACCTGTCGGCGTTTGCGATCTTCGACGTCGCCGGGCCCGGCGCGCTCGCCGGCCTGCAGCGCATCGCCGCCCGGCAGATGGACGTCCCGGTCGGCCGCGTCGTCTACACCCCGGTCCTCGGGCAGGGCGGCGGCTTCAAGTCCGACCTGACGATCATGCGCCTCGCGGAGGATCGCTTCCGCGTCGTCACCGGCGGTGCCCACGGGATGGCGGATCGCAAGTGGTTCCGCGACCACCTACCGGCCGACGCACCGCTCGTCGACGTGACGACGGCGTGGACGACGATCGGCCTCTGGGGCCCGCGCGCCCGCGACATCCTCGCGGCGGCGACCGCCGACGACGTCTCGCACGAGGGCTTCGCGTTCGGCACCTGCCGCGAACTCGAGATCGGGTCGCAGCTCGCGCTCGCGTCACGGATCTCGTACGTCGGCGACCTCGGCTGGGAGCTGTACGTACCGATCGAGCAGGGCGCGCTGCTCTGGGACACCCTCTGGGAAGCGGGTCGGCCGCACTCGCTGACGGCCTGCGGCATCGGCGTCTACGGCACCACCGGCCGGCTCGAGAAGGGCTACCGTGCCTACGGCGCCGAGCTCGAGACCGAGTACACGGTCGTCGAGGCGGGGATGCAGGCGGTTCGCGTGAAGGAGCAGGACTTCATCGGCAAGGATGCGCACCTGCGCCATCGCGAGGAGGACCCGGCCGCGATCCTCTGCACCCTGACCGTGGACGACCACACGTCGGCGAGCGGCGTTCGACGCTACCCGCTCGGACGCGAGCCGATCACGCTCGCCGACGGCACGCCGCTCACCGATCGCAAGGGCCGGCGCTCGTACGTCACCAGCGCCGGCGCCGGGCCGTCGATCGGCAGGCACATCCTCCTCGCCTACCTGCCGCCCGAGCACGCCGTCGAGGGCTCCAAGGCGCTCCGCGTCGAGTACATGAACGAGCGCTTCCCGGTCACCGTCGACGTCGTCGGGCCGCGGCCGATCTTCGATCCCGACAACCTGCGGATCCGGTCCTGATGAAGATCCTGGTCTGCGTCAAGCGCGTGCCCATGACCGGCGGCAAGATGGTCCTGACCGCCGACGAGCAGGCGCTGGAGACGAAGCACCTCGGCTTCACGATCTCGCCGCACGAGGAGTGCGGCGTCGAGGAGGCGATCCGCCTCGTGGACGCCCACGGCGGCGAGTCGGTCGTGCTCACGCTCGGCCCGCCCGAGGCGCTGGAGCAACTCCGTGACGCGATGGCGATGGGCATGTCGCGCGCGATCCACCTGGAGACCGACGGCGGCGAGTTCGATCCCGAGGCGACCGTCGCAGCGATCACCGCCGCGATTCGCGACGACGAGGCGGCGAGCGGGCCGTTCGACCTGATCCTCCTCGGCAACGAGTCCGCCGACTCCGGCGGCTACCAGGTCGGGCTGCGCATCGCGCGGGCGCTCGGCCGGCCCTGCGCGACCGGTATCAAGGCGATCGCGGTCGAGGCCGGCTCCGTCCGCTGCGAGCAGGAGGCCGGCGGCGGCCGCGACGTCTACGCGCTGCCGCTGCCGGCGGTCGCGACCGTGCTGGAGGGACTCAACCTGCCGCGCTACCCGTCGGTGCCGGGACGGATGCGGGCGAAGTCGAAGCCGGTGGCGGCGTCGCAGCCGTCGCCAGAGCGCCCGCGCCTCGAGCGCGTCCGTCTCGCCGTCCCGCCCGGCAGCGCGAAGGAGGCGGTCGTGCTCGGGCGTGGCGCCGAGGCCGCCGCCGCGGTCGTCGACCTGCTGGAGCAGATCGGCGTGGCGCGATGAACCTCGTCCTGATCGAGCTCGGCGACGACGTCTCCCGCCAGGCGATCACGCTCGCCCGCGCCCTCGGCGGCCCCGTCCACGCGCTGCTCGTCGGCTCGGCCGACGCCGCCGCCGACCTCGCCGTCGACACCGTCCATGTCGCGAGCGACGCGCGCCTGACCGGCTACGCCCCCGACGCCGTCGCCCGTATCGCCGTCGAGATCGCCGATCGCATCGGCGCGACGGCGATCGTCGCCGCCGGAACCGAGCGCGGCAACGACCTCGTCGCCCGCATCGCGGCCGACACCGGCGAGCCGTTCGCGGCCGGCTGCATCGCCGTCGAGCCTGGAGCGCCGCTGACCCTGACGCGCGTTCGGTGGGGTGGCAGCCTGCTGGAGGAGGCCCGGCTGCACGTCGCGCGCCGCGCGCTGCTGACGGCGGCGCCACACGCCGTCGCCACCGACCCGCCCGGTGCGCCGGGCGCGGTCGAGCACTTCACGCCCACCCTCGACGACGCCGACCTCGTCGTGATGGTGCGCGATCGCGTCGCCGCGGCCAGCGGCGGTGTCTCGCTGGCCGATGCGGACGTCGTCGTCACCGGCGGCCGCGGCGTCGGCTCGGCCGAGGGCTTCGCCGTGATCGAGGAACTCGCCGGGCTACTCGGCGGCGCCGTCGGCTGCTCGCGCGCGGTGACGATGGCCGGCTGGCGCTCCCACAACGACCAGGTCGGGCAGACCGGCACGAAGATCTCACCCGAGATCTACATCCCCTGCGGCGTCTCCGGGGCGACGCAGCACATCGCCGGCTGCAAGGGGGCCAAGCGCATCCTCGCGATCAACAAGGATCCCGAGGCGCCGATCATGACGACGGCCGACTACGCGGTGATCGGCGACCTGCACGAGGTCGTGCCGGCGATCTCGGCGGAGCTGCGCCGCCGGCGAGGAGGCTGACGTGGTCGGCGCCGCGCTGCTCGCGGCCGCCCTTCTCGTCAGCGGCGCGCTGGTCGCGCGACGAACGCTGCTGCTCTACCGCCTCGTCCGTCTCGGCCGCCCCGCCGCCCGCTTCGACGACGTTCCCCGCCGTCTCCGCAACGAGGTCGTGATCGTCGCCGGCCAGCGCAAGCTGTTCCAGCGCCTCGGCCCCGGTCTCATGCACGCCGCGATCTTCTGGGGTTTCGTGGTGCTCGCACCGACGATCGTGATCGCGATGATCGGCGTCGTCGATCGCGACGCGACGCTTCCCTGGGTCGGCCGTCAAGGCTGGTTCGCGCTGATGGTCGACGTGTTCGCGACGATGGTCTTCGCGGGTGTCCTCGCCGCGTTCGCGATCCGCAAGATCCAGCGCCCGCGGCGCTTCGACGGCAGCCACCGGCGCGAGGCCGACCTGATCCTCATCGCGATCGCCGGCATCGTCACGACGCTGATCGCGTGGCATGCGGTCCGCATCAGCCTCGACCTGAACGAGTACCCGGAGACGTGGTCGCCGGTCTCGAACGCGCTGGCGAACCTGTTCGGCGACGGCTCGGCCAGCGAGGCGCTGGAGCGCATCCTCGTCTACGCCCACGTCGCGATCATCCTCGCCTTCGCCATCTACCTGCCGAACTCCAAGCACCTGCACATCGCGACCGCGGGCCTGAATGTCTACTTCGGCCGCACGCGCGCCCGCGGCCGGCTCGAGCCGCTCGACTTCCGCGACGACCTCCCCGAGGCCGAGTTGCGGTTCGGCGCCGGCACCGCCGCCGACCTGACCTGGAAGCAGATGCTCGACACGATGTCGTGCACCGAGTGCGGGCGGTGTCAGGACGTCTGTCCCGCGTTCGCGACGGGCAAGGCGCTGTCGCCGAAGCTGCTGATCATGGGCCTGCGCGACCAGTTGTTCGCGGAGGGGCCCGACCTCGTCGCCGCGGCGCGCGGGGGTACCTCCTTCACACCCGCACCGCTCGTCCCGAACGCCGTCACCGACGACGTCGTCTGGGACTGCGTGACCTGCGGCGCCTGCGTCCACGAGTGTCCGGTCTCGATCGAACACGTCGACCACATCGTCGACCTGCGACGCCACCTCGTGATGGTCGAGTCCCGTTTCCCGGCCGAGGCGGGCACGATGCTGCGCGATATCGAGCGCGCCTCGAACCCGTGGGGCAAGCCGCAGACGGAGCGCACGGACTGGGCCGAGGGGCTCGGCATCCGCGTGCTCGAGCCCGGGGAGGCGCCACCGGAGGTGCTGTACTGGGTCGGCTGCGCGCCCGCGTACGACGAGCGCGCACGAGAGGGCGCGCGCTCGACGGCGAAGCTCCTGCAGATGGCCGGCGTCGACTTCGCGATCCTCGGCCCTCGCGAGTGCTGCACCGGCGATCCCGCGCGGCGGATGGGCGACGAGTACACCTTCCAGGCCTACGCGCAGCAGAACGTCGAGACCCTGAACGAGCAGGGCGTCACGAAGATCGTCACGACCTGTCCGCACTGCTTCAACAGCCTCGGCCGCGAGTACGGCGACTTCGGCGGTCGCTACGAGGTCGTCCACCACACGGAGCTGCTCGCCGACCTCGTCCGCGAGGGCCGGCTGCGGCCGGCGGCCGACGAGCGGACGATCACGTACCACGACTCGTGCTACCTGGCGCGTCACAACGACGTGGTCGAGGCCCCGCGCGAACTGGTCGCCGCCGTCGGCAGGCCGGTGGAGATGGCGAAGCACGGCAAGCGCACCTTCTGCTGCGGCGCCGGCGGCGCGCACATGTGGATGGAGGAGCGCGGCAGCCAGATCAACTCCGAGCGCGTTCGTCAGGCGACGGAAACGGGCGCGCAGACGCTCGCCGTCGCCTGCCCGTTCTGCACGGTGATGCTGGACGACGGCGTCAACGCGACCGGCGCCGCGATGGACGTTCGCGACGTTGCGACGCTCCTGGTCGAGGCCGTCGAGCGAGGCGCGGCAGCACGTCGGACAGAGAATTGATGCATCTGCACTAGTAGGGCTTTGTTAGCGGTCATTCGAGTTGGTGGAGGTCGACGGGTTGGCCGCAGTGGCGGCAGCGGTCGTCCCAACAGGCGAAGGCCGGCTGCAGGAGCCGGACGACTTCGGGCAGTGTCAGGCCGGCCGCTCGGGTCTCGGGCGCAGGCGTTGCTCGGCCAGGAAGGCGTGGGCGACGGTGACGAGCGCGCAGTGGTGATGCCAGCCTTTCCAGGAGCGGCCTTCGTAGTGGTCGAGGCCGAGTTCGCCTTTCAGTTGGCGGTAGTCGAGTTCGATCGTCCAGCGCAGCCGGGCGAGCCGGGCGAGCTGTTCGGGGATCGTGGAGGCGGGCAGGTTCGAGAGCCAGTAGTCACTCGCAGCGTCGGCCTGCTCGGGCCATTCGATGATCAGCCATTCCGGGCGCGGTGCCTGGCGGTGGCGCAGGATCCGGTGCGCGGCCCAGACGCGGACGAGCGCGAAGCGGCTGGTCGCAACGCTGCCGTCCGGTCGTGTCCGGCAGGCGAGCGTCTGCCAGGCGGCCTGCGGCAGCGCACGGGCGACCGCCTCGACTGCGCAGGCCGGCCGGTCGGCCTGCGCGACGCGTGGGGGCCGGCCGGCCCCCACGCGGCGATCCGGAACCGCGAACACCGTTGCAGGTCCGTACACTGTCGTCGCCGCGCCGACGGCGAGGACATAGCTGGCGCCCTGCCCGTCGAGCGTTTCGCGAAACAGCGAGTCGTCGCCGTAAGCCTGGTCGGCAAGGATCGGCGCGTGCGGCACGTCCCAGCTACGCGCCGTCGCCACCAGATCCGCTGCCAACTGCGGCTTGGTCGCGAACGCGACGTCGTCGGGGATCTTCGCGCGCCGCCGCCGATCGGCGTCGTCGCACCACTCAGCCGGCAGATACAGCCGCCAGCCCAGCGGCAGCGTGCCCGCCGCGCCGACCGCGTGCACGCTCACCCCGATCTGACAGTTACCAACCTTCCCGAGCGTTCCCGAGTACTGCCGCTTCACCCCCGGCGAGCGCTTCCCATCCTTCGCAAAGCCGGTGTCATCAACCACCCACGCGGCCACCTCAAGCCGCGGCGCGACCCGCTCCGCCGCAGCGCGGATCAGCACCCCCGGATCCCACGGCGAGTCGGCCAGGAACTGCTGCACCGACTGGTACCCAGCATCGACCCCGTCCAGACCACACCGACCGAGCCGGAACAACGTCGGCTGCAGACTCTTGCGAGGCCCCTCCTCGATCAGCCCACGCACGTACGTCTG
>VFJZ01000067.1 GCA_009885805.1 Actinomycetota bacterium | reverse complement strand
GGCCGGCGTCGGCGGCCACGATCTGACGGACATCGCCGCTGGCGATCGCGACGGCGTTGCGGAGCCAGGTGTACGCGATCGTCGCACCGGCGATCGCGCCCGTACAGGTAAGGGTGTCGCCGACGACACCGCCGCCGGGCGAGAGCGCCGCCGCCGCCGTGATCATCGGTGGCACGACGCTGGTCTCCGGCGAGACGACGAACGCGTTCTGGCCGTTCCGGACGGCCGACACGACGACGCGGATCACCGATCCGACGTCGGCAGGTCCGAGCGTGTACGCGTTCGCTGCCGAGACCGACGTGCAAGGTACGCCGCAGCGCTGCCACGACAGCGAGATCGCGATCGGGCCGTGCCCGTTCCATGTCACGCCGGCCAGGTTCGCCGTCAGCACCGCGCCGTTCCCCAGGCTCGCAGCGCTGATCGTCGGCACGCCCGCGCCTGCGAACGGTGCGACGGCGACCGCCGCGCCGGCCGCCGTCGCCGTCTCGCCGCCGAGTGTGCCAACGAGATTGGTCGCCCACCGCACGCAGTCGATCGCCACCAGTTCGTCGGCTTTGACGGCGAGGTACGTCTGCCCGGTCGCACCGACGATCGGAGCGCCGTCGCGCGTCCAGCGGAAGCCCATCGCTGTCTCCCCTTCGACGAACATCCCCGCCGTCCCGCACGTCAGCGTGTCGCCGGTCGCGACACTGGCCGTGGGCGTCACCGTCGGCGTCCCGAAGATGTAGGGACGCGTCTTGCGCGGCGCGCTGCGCGCCGTCGCCGCACCGGCGGCGTTGGTGGCGGCGACGTCGCAGGTGATCGTCTTGCCGGCGTCGTCGCCGACTGGAGCGAGGGTGAGGACCGCGGCACTGGCCGAGCCGAGCAGCGCCGGGGTTGACGCGAACGCGTACGCGAACGTCGGCAGGTTGTTCCAGACGCCGGGCGAGCAGACGATCTGACCGATGGGCGGAGCGCTGCCGGCGGCGTCGTCCCCGGACAGGGTCGGTGGTTCGACTGGCACCGGCGGCGCGTTCAGTCGCACGGTGTTCGCGGAGTGAACGACGACCGTGCCGCCGGCGTTCCCGGCGGTGACGCGACAGCCGATGTCGGCGGCGTTGTCGCCGAGGGTGAGCGTGTAGGTGCCGCCGGCGGCGGCGGCGACCTCACCGCGAAGCCACACGTGCTGGATCGTCTCGTCCGGTGGGTAGCGCCAGTCGGTCGCGTCCGAGCGGCAGGTGAGGACCGCGCCGGTCGTCGGTCCGCTGCCCTCGACGCGTGGCGCGATCACCGGCTCCGGCGGCGCCGTCAGCCAGAACGAGGTGCGGGTTCGCGTCGTCATGCCGTGCGCGGTCGCCGTCACGGTGCAGCCGATGACGTGGCCGGCGTGCGCGGACGTCGAGAGGCGCAACGACGACGTGTCGGCGCCGGCGATCACGGCGCCGTCTCGCGTCCACTGCAGCCGCCGGACGACCGTCGGCGACCAGGCGTCGCGCTGGCAGCGGACGACGTTCCCGACCCGTGGCAGGCCCGTGATCTGGGGCTGGGCGATGGGGGTGGGCGGAGCGGTGTCGTACGGCAGGCGCAGCAGGCGGAGCCGGCCGGACGCCCGGACCAGCGCGAACGTCGCGCTCGAACCGGTCGCGACGATGAGCGGGCCGTCGGCGACGATCAGTTGCCCATCCGCGGTGCGCACGGCGACGCGCATCGTCCCCGAGCGGGTCAGTTCGTGCGTGACACGCCGCGGCACGCTCGTCCGTGCCGGTCCGAGCCCGCGGGCGACGGTCGCAGCGCCGAGCAGGACGTCCACGCCGGTGGCTCCGTCCGTCATGTTCGCGACCCGGAAGCGGGCGCCGCGTTGGTCGGGTGCCGCCTCGCGGATGACCCGCAGCCGGCGCACGCCGGCGATGCGGATGTAGACCACGGTGAGCGACTCGTTGTCACGGAGCCGGATCTGCCGCCTGACCACGACCCGGGTGCCGCTGCGGACACTGAACGAGCGCAGGCCGGCGCGCGACGTGACCCGGGCCGACGTGCTCGCGGCCGGGATGTTCGCGAGGCGGGGCCGGCCGTCGATCGCGATCGTGACCGTGCCGCCCGTTGCGTTGAGCGCGCGGAGGCGCGGCTGCGCCGCCGACGCGGTCACGGTCGGAGTCAGCACGAGGGCGAGGACGGATGCCGCGATGAGTCGTCGCGGAGGCACCTCGCCAGTGTATGTCGGACAACGACCCGTGAGAAGACCAGCTATTGAGACTAGACTGCCGCCATGGCTGCTCCGCTCGGTCGCATCCTCACGGCGATGATCACGCCCTTCGGGCTCGACGGCGAGATCGACCTCGACGTCGCCCGTTCACTCGCGCGGCACCTCTGCGACCATGGCAGCGAGGGCCTGGTTCTCTGTGGCACGACAGGGGAGGGCCCGACCGTCACGAACGCCGAGCGGATCCGCCTGGTCGAGGCGATCGTCGACGAGGTCGGCGATCGGGTGCCGGTCATCGCCGGCACCGGTACCTACGACACCCGGCACTCCGTCCACCTCACGCGGGAGGCCCTGTCCGCGGGGGCCGATGGCTTCCTCGTCGTCACGCCGTACTACTCGAAACCGCCGGCAGAGGGCATCTACCGGCACTTCCGGGCGATCGCCGCAGCCGCCGGCGACCGGCCGATCGTCGCCTACAACATCCCGCAGCGCGTCGTCATCAACATGGAGCCGGACCTGCTGCTGCGGCTCGCGACGATCGACAACGTGATCGCGGTCAAGCAGGCGACCACCGACCTCGATCAGGCGAGACGGATCGTCGACGGCGGTCTCGCCCTGTATGCCGGGAACGACGATCTGCTGGTGCCGTTTGGCGAGATCGGCGGCTGCGGCGGTATCTGCGTCGCCTCGCACGTCGCCGGCGAGGACATGCTGGCCGTCGTCGAGGCCTGCGACGCGGGCGACTTCGCCCGTGCGAGGTCGCTGGACGAGGCGCTGGCGCCGCTCTACGAGGCGCTGGCGGTGACCGTCAATCCGATTCCGGTCAAGGCGGCGGTCGAGATGCTCGGGTTCGCGGTCGGCGACCCGCGCCTGCCGCTCGTCGCGGCCGATGAGGACGAGCGCGCCGTCGTCCGGGCGGCGCTCGTGCGTCGCGGGCTGCGCACCCCGGCATGACCGTCCGCGTCATCCCGCTCGGCGGGATCGGCGAGATCGGCAAGAACATGACGGTGATCGACGGGCCCGACGGCATCGTCGTGATCGACGCCGGCATCGCGTTCCCGCGCGACGAGATGCTCGGCGTCGACCTCGTCCTGCCCGACTTCGCCTACCTGCGGGAGCACGCCGACCGACTCCGCGCGGTGATCCTCACGCATGGCCACGAGGACCACGTCGGCGGGCTGCCGTACCTGATCCGCGAGGTCGGCGTCCCGGAGGTGTGGGCGACGCGCTTGACGCTCGGTCTGGTGAAATCGAAGCTCGACGAGCACGGACTGATCCGCGCCGCCCGCCTGCGCGAGATCGAGCCGGCCGGCGGCATCGTCCAGGTGGGCCCGTTCCGGGCCGAGTTCATCCGTGTCACGCACTCGATCCCGGACGCCGTCGCGGTCGTCCTTCACACCGACGACGGCACGATCGTCCACACCGGCGACATCAAGATCGATCACACCCCGATCGACGGTCGCCGAACCGAACTGCACCGCTTCGGGGCGGTCGGCGACAGGGGCGTCGCGCTCCTCCTCGGCGACTCGACGAACGCTGAACGGCCGGGCGTGACGCCGAGCGAGGCGGTGGTCGCGGAGAGCCTGAAGCGCTACATCCGCGACGCCCCGGGCCGCGTGATCGTGACGTCGTTCGCGTCGCACATCCACCGGCTGCAGGAGGTGATCGACGCCGCCGATGCCTGCGGTCGCCGCGTCTGCGTCGTCGGCCGCTCGATGACGAAGAATCTCAACATCGCGCGCAACCTCGGCTACGCGAGCGTCCCGGACGGCGCACTCGTCAAGGCCGCCGACCTCGCCGAGTTCCCGTCCGACCAGCTCGTGATCATGTGCACCGGCTCGCAGGGCGAGCCGCTCTCGGCGCTGACGCGGATCGCCTACGACGATCACAAGACGGTCTCGATCGAGGCGGGCGACACGGTGATCATGAGCGCGAAGCCCGTACCGGGCAACGAGTTGGCGGTGCACGACACGATGAACCAGCTCTGGCGTCAGGGAGCGACGGTGCTCCACCAGGACATCGCCCCCGTACACGTCTCCGGGCACGGCTCCGCGGACGAGCTGAAGACGATCCTGGCGCTCGTCCGGCCCGACCATTTCATGCCCGTGCACGGTGAGCTCAGACATCTCGTTGCGCACGCCGCGCTGGCGGCGCAGATGGGCGTGCGGTCGGACCGGATCTTCGTCACGGACAACGGCGCCTGCCTCGAACTCGACGACGGTGTTGTCACCCGGTCGGAGAACGTCGAGGCCGGCGTCGTCTTCGTCGACGGGCTCGGGATCGGCGACATCGCCGACGTCGTGTTGCGCGACCGCCGGCAACTATCCGCCGACGGGGTGCTGATCGTGGTGTGCCAGCTGCACCCCGGCATTGATCACCACGATCCCGAGGTGATCGCGCGAGGCTTCGCGCCGGAGGGCGACGAGGCCGACGACCTGCTCGCGGCCGTCCGCGAATGCGCCGCGCAGACCCTCGCGGGCCTGGTCGAGCGCGAGACCAAGATCGTGCAGGCACATCTGCACGACGCACTGGCGGAACTGATCTACCGCCGCGCCGGCAAGCGACCGCTGATCCTCCCGGTCGTCGTCGAGGTCTGATCGCCGAAGAGCGGGTACGTTGGGCGCATGAATGACGCTCGCCGCAACCACTTCCGGTCGCTCCATCAGACGGGCACGTTCGTCATGCCGAACGCGTGGGACGCCGGCTCGGCCCGGATCCTCGAGGCGCTCGGCTTCGCGGCGATCGCCACGACCAGTTCAGGCCATGCGCTGACGCTCGGTCTGCACGACCAGGAGGTGCGGCGCGACGAACTCGTCGCGCACGTCACGGCCGTCGCGAGCGCGGTGAGGATCCCGGTCTCGGTCGACTCCGAGCAGCTTTACCCACGCGAGCCGGGTGGTGTCGTCGACACGATCGACCTGCTCGCCGAGGCGGGCGCGGCCGGCGTCTCGGTCGAGGACTACGACCCCGTCAGCGGGGGCATCGAGGCGATCGACGTCGCCGTCGAGCGGGTCGGGTTGGCCGCGGAGGCCGCCCATCGCTACGGGCTGACACTGACGGCTCGCGCCGAGAACGCCCTCTACGGCATCGACGACGCGGAGGACACCCTCGCTCGCCTGCGGGCGTACCGCGCGGCGGGCGCCGACGTCCTCTACGCGCCGCGCCTCCTCGATGCGACCCAGATCGGCCGTCTGGCGGCCGAGGTCGGCGGGCCCGTCAACGTCCTGCTCATGCCCGGAGTGCCGGTGCCGGCTCTCGCGGCCGCCGGCGTCCGCCGTGTCTCGCTCGGCGGTGCGCTCGCGTTCGCCGCCTACGGCGCTCTCGAGCGGGCGGCGCGCGAGGTGCTCGCGACGGGGACGACGGCGTTTGCGGCCGGATCCCTGACGGCGGACCTGCGGATGGCAGCGCTCGGCCGCCTGCGTGCCTGACGTCCGATCGCCGGCGGTGCGGCATGATCCTGGCATGAGAAAGCTGCCGAAGGGTCGCAAGGGCTCGAAGAAGCCGAAGCGCGTGAAGGTCCTGCTGGCAAAGCGTCGAGCCGCCCGGCGACGCGCGGCGTAGTACGATGGCCGGGCGATGTCCGGCGCTGCGAAGCAGGTCTACTCCGATGCGATCGCCCTGGTGGAGCGGGCGCTCAACGATGCCGGTCGGGCCCAGTTCGAGGCGCGCTTCCCCGACCTGCACCGCGAACGGCGGCAGCTGATCGAGCTGCGGCGCGCCGTTCCGAACGATCGGCTCGAGCCGTCCAACCAGGTCGTGCGCGACCTCCTGACGACGTACGCGGCGGTGCTCGAGGAGCAGTCGCGGCGCAATGCGTACGAACGGGACTCGGCGATTTCGGACGAACTCAAGGCCGAACTCGAACGCCTCCGGCCGCGCGCCGCGCGACAGGCGCTACCGGTGCTCGCGGACGACCTCCGCGGATTCCGCCTCGGGCGAGGCGCCGACGGTGCGCGCCCGCCGGCTCGCACCGCGCGCCCGCGTGCCCGTAGTCCGCGCTCTCCGTCCTGAGGGCAGGAATCCCCGGCGCCGGCGGGAATCCCGCGTCATGGCGAGCAAGAGCCGTACCCGTCCCCCTGCCCGTAAGCGCCCGGCCGCCGCGCGCAAGACACCTGCGCGCCGCCCGTCGGCGAAGGCGCGTAAGCCGCGCCAGCCGATTCTGACCGCCCGTCAGGCTGGCGATCTGGCCGGCCTGGGGCTGGCGGCGGCGGCCGCATTCGGTGTGCTGGTCCTGTGGCTCGGCTGGGACGGCGCGATCCTCGGCAGCGCCTTCGATGGGCCAGTGCGCGATCTCGTCGGTCGCGTCGCCGTGATCGTGCCGCTGCTCGCTGCGCTCGGGGCGGCGTTGCTCTTCTCGCACGGCGAGCGTCCGCGGCTCCGACCGGTCCTGCTCGGTGCCGGCCTCGCGGCGGCGGCGCTGCTCCTTCTGCTGGCCGATGATCGGACGGACGCGGACACCGCACGAGCGCACGGTGGCGTGATCGGCGCGCACCTGCATGCGGTCGTCGCCGGCGCCGCCGGCGAGCCCGGGATCCTCGTCCTCGGCTTCCTCGGCATCGCCGCCGGCATCCTGCTGGTGACCGGCGCGTCCGTCGCCGCCGTCAGCGCGCGCGTGCATGGCGAGGTGGTCGAGACCGCGCGCGCCGTCCGCGCCGTCATGCCCGAGCGGCGCGCCTTCGCGCCGACGCCGACGCCCGCGAAGTCGTCGAAGCCAGCAACGGCCGCGAAGGCCGCGCCCGCAACGGCCGCCATGCCTGACGACATCGGCCCGTATGACGCTGCCAGTGTCTTTCCGGAGCTGTTCGAGCGCGACGCGCCCGAGGCGATCGAGACCCTCGTCGCTCGGCCCGCCCTACCCGAGCCCGAGGATCTGGCGGACCCGCCCTCCGGTGAGTATGAACCGACCGATCTGCGACCCGACACGCCGTATCGACTACCGGACGCGAACCTGCTCGTACGATCGACGCCGCAGGCGCGCTCGGCCGCCGGTGAGGAGCGGGTCGCCGCGCAACTGCTCGAGGCGCTCGGGCACCACGGGATCGAGGCGCGGCTCGTCGGCACGGTCGCCGGCCCGCGCGTCACGCGGTACGAGCTGCAGCTCGCGCCGGGGACCAAGGTCTCGAAGGTCGAGGCGCTCCACAAGGACCTCGCATACGCGCTCGCGACGACGGAGATCCGCATTCTCGCGCCGATTCCGGGCAAGCAGGCGGTCGGCGTCGAGGTACCGAACCTGAGCCCGAACCTGGTCACGCTCGGGGACGTGACGGCCGCGCATCCGGCGACGGCCAGTCCACTCTCGGTCTGGCTCGGCAAGGACATCGCCGGCCAGAACGTCCACTGCGACCTGGCGCGGATGCCGCACCTGCTGATCGCCGGCACGACCGGCTCCGGCAAGTCCGGCTGCGTGAACGCGATGCTCGTCTCGATCCTGCTGAACGCGACGCCCGCGCAGGTGCGGATGATCCTGATCGACCCGAAGAAGGTCGAACTGAACCACTACGAGGCGATCCCGCACCTGCTGACGCCCGTCGTCACGAACGTCAAGCAGGCGGCGGCGGCGCTGCTGAACATCGTCACCGAGATGGAGCGGCGCTACGAGCGCCTGGGCACGGCGCGGACGCGGAACATCGTCGAGTTCAATCGCGTCATGCTCGAACAGGGCCGCGAGACGCTGCCGTACGTCCTGATCGTGATCGACGAGCTGGCCGATCTGATGATGGTCTCGCCGGCCGAGGTCGAGGACGCGATCATCCGCCTCGCGCAGAAGTCGCGCGCCGTCGGCATCCACCTCGTGCTCGCGACCCAGCGGCCGTCCGTCGACGTCATCACCGGCATGATCAAGGCGAACGTGCCGAGCCGGATCGCCTTTGCCGTCTCCAGCCAGACCGACTCGCGCGTGATCCTCGACACGAACGGGGCGGAGGCGCTGCTCGGGCAGGGCGACATGCTGTTCCGGCCGCTCGGCACGTCGAGGCTCCAACGCGTCCAGGGCGCGTACGTGACCGAGGAGGAGATCGCCCTCGTCGTCGAGCAGTGCCGCCACCAGGGCGAGCCGGAGTTCGCCCAGTCCCTCCTCGACCTGCCGGAGATCGTCGCCGGGGCTGACGGTGACCGCTCCGAGGACGACCTCGATCCGGACTCCGATCCGCTGCTCGCCGACGCCATCCGCCTGGTCGTGAACCACGAGACGGCGTCGGTGTCGCTGATCCAGCGACGCCTGCGGGTCGGCTACACCCGCGCCGGGCGGCTGATCGACATGCTTGAACGCCGCGGTGTCATCTCCGGCTACGAGGGCTCGAAGCCGCGGCAGGTGCTGATCTCGGAGGCGGACCTGCCGCGAGTGCTGGCCGGGTAGCCTTGCTGGCGTGGTGCGTCTCTACGCCCTCGCGATCGCAGCGGGTACCGTCGCCGAAGTCGGGCTCGCGCTCGCGATCTTCAACGGCGCCGGGCGCTCGCTGGCGCTGCTCTTCTTCGTCGAGGCGGTCCTGCTCGGGCTGGTCTTCGGCGCGCAGCCGGGCATGGCGGGGGCGGTCGTCCCGCTCGTCGGCCTGTACGTCGTGGAGATTGCCCGTGGCACGGACGAGAGCGCCGTCGGGCTGCTCGCGGCGCTGCTCTTCGTCCTGATCGTCATGGCGTTCTGCGCAGGGATGGCCGGCTCGCTGCGGGACCGCTACTGGCGCCGAACCGATGTCTGACGGTGTACGAAACAGCAACGGTGAGGTTCGGCGCCGTCGGGGTACACTGGGAGCACTATGGCGATCGTAGAGCAGCAGCCGCCGCTGCCTGAGGTGCACCGGCCGCAGGCCGAAACGCGCGTCGCGCCGCAGCGCAACGAACTGGCCGACCGCTGGGGTCGGCTGACGATGATCGCGACGCTGGCGGTGCTGCCGATCTGGCCGCTGGCGTTCCTGATCATGGACAGCCGCTGGCCGGACATGACGTTCCTCGTGAAGGCCATGATCGCGACGGGGTCGATGGTCGTCGTCCGTGGTGTTCTCGACGTCCTCTTCCACCGCTCGATCCCATGGCCGAGCCTGTTCGGCGACGCCGTCTCGCAGTACCAGGAGCGGGATGCGCGCGCCCGCCGGCGCGCCTGGTTCTGGACGAGCCGACTGCGCTTCACGCGGCTGTTCCTGATCTCGCCGGTGTTCTGGCTGCTGCTGTTCGGCCTGATCGGCGCGCTCGTGGTCCTGTGGCTCAAGTGGGCGGCGTTCCTGATCGACTGGATAGCGGCGCCGTTCGGCTACAGCCCCGCCGCAACGATCATCGACGCGCTCAGCGAGTCGTTCTCGGATCCCGCGCGGGGCGTCCAGCTGCTGCTGACGCTGTTCATGCTGTTCTTCATCAACTTCGCGATCATGATGGGCCCGCTCCTTGCGATGGGCATCAGCCAGATCCAGTCGTTCGAGCCCGGCGATGCCTCCTGGGGCGTCAAGCTCGCCGACGTCCGCGGTCAGGCCGAGCCGAAGGAGGAGATCCGGCGCGTCGTCACCCTCTGGCAGTCGGGCGAGATCTTCGAGAAGGCCGGCGGCAAGCGCGAGCGCGGTCTCCTCTTCCTCGGCCCTCCCGGCACCGGCAAGACGATGCTGGCGAAGGCGATCGCGACCGGCTTCAACTGTCCCTTCGTCTCGATCCCGGGCTCCGGCTTCGCCCAGACGTTCATCGGCATGGACGCGGTCATCGTCCGCTTTCTCGCGCGCAAGGCGAAGCGCCTCGCCCGCAAGTGGGGCGGCCAGTGCATCGTCTTCATCGACGAGATCGACGCCGTCGGCATGCGACGCTCCAGCCTCGGGCGCGGCTACGAGCCGCTCGCTGACGCGCCGGCGCTGCTGTACGGCCCGCAAGGAGCGATCACCGCGAGCGGTGACGTGATCTTCGAGACGGCCGCCTGGCGCGAGTACCTGTTCAACCAGCGTGCGCCCCGTGACGAGCCGGTGCAGGGACAGGTCGTCCGACGGCTCGACCGGATCGCCCGGTTCATGATGCCGGGCGGGATGATGGGCGGCGGCGGACTGGCCCTGAACCAGCTGCTGGTCGTGATGGACGGCATCGGCAACCCGAGCTTCGGCCGCAAGATGCTCGGCCGCTTGAACACCCTCTTCGACGCGCTGTACTTCATCCCGAGCCGGGTGGGCCGCGTCTCGCTGCGGCTGCCGCCGGCCAAGCTCCGGAAGGAGCAGATTTACTTCATCGGCGCCTGCAACGTGCCGCTCGAGTCGCTCGACCCGGCGCTGACCCGACCGGGACGGATGGGCCGGCACATCCGCTTCCGGACGCCAACGAAGGACGACCGCAAGGACATCTTCGACCTCTACCTCCACAAGGTGGCGCACGAGGCCGACCTCGACTCGCCGAAGCGGCGCGACGAGGTGGCACGGATCACGAACGGCTACTCGCCCGCCATGATCGAGCAGGTCTGCTCGATGGCGCTGACGATCGCCCACCACGAGGGTCGCGCGCGCTTCGGCTGGACGGACATGGTCGAGGCGATGACGACCGTCGAGTCGGGCATGGCCGTGAACATCGACTACGTCGCGGACGAGACGAGGTCGGTCGCGATCCACGAGGCCGGCCACGCCACGGCCGCCCACGTCTACGTTCCGAATGCGGAGTCGACGCGCCTGTCGATCCGGATGCGCGGCACCTCCCTCGGTCACCACCAGGCGCTCGAGAAGGATGAACGCTTCAGCGGCTTCCGTAGCGACGACATGGGCATCCTGATCTGGATCCTCGGCGCGATGGCGGCCGAGTACGTCTTCTACGGCGAGAACTCGCGTGGCGTCGCCGGCGACGTCCAGTCCGTCACCCGCCTCGCGTCGCGCATGGTCGGGGTCAGTGCGATGGCGCCTGAGCGCGTCGACCTCGACGGCAAGTTCACGCGCCGTTCGGAGGAGGACGAGGCGCGCGAGAAGATCATGAAGCGCTTCGAGGCGCTCGGCACCGGCATCATGAACCGGGCCCAGGGCGGCGCCCAGACCGGCGACTACCTCGGCGCCGTGCTGATGGATCCGCACAAGCGGGCGGCGGCGTCGCAGATCATCGGGCAGGCGTTCGTGATCGCCTGGAACTTCGTCGATCAGAACAAGGCTGCGGTCGAGAGCGTCGCCGAGACGCTGATCGAGCGCAAGGAGATGCACGGCGACGAGGTTGTCGAGATGCTCGACGAGGTCGGTCTCGTCAAGCCGCTGATCGATCTGACGGAGGAGCGGTCGTGGCCGAAGGTGTGAACCCCGACGGGCCCGAGCCCGGGTCGGACGCCGAACCGGGGACCGGACTCGAGCCGGTCACCCCGCCGCCGTCGACCGAACTGATCGTCGCCGAACATCCGGGCGAGCTGGTCGAGTACGCCGAGCCGGCGACGTTTCTCGAGCCGAAGGTCGGCCGCCGTTTCTCGTTCGCCTACGCCGTCGTGGCAGGAATCTTCATGCTTGGCGCGCTCGGCACGGTTCTGGCTCTGGCCGGGTTCCGGCCCGGCACGCCACCCGTCTGGTCCGCGTTCAAGCCGGCCGGTGAACGACTCGACCGCTCGCAGGCGATCGCGGACTACGTCGCGCCCCGCTACCGTCTCGCCGATGGCAACCAGCTCGTCGTGGTGTCTGCGCGCGATGCCGGCGTCGGCAGTCAGCAGATCCAGTTCATGGCTGTCCCGACTGCCGACCGCTACGACGTGATCGACGGCGCCGCGACGGTGGCGTACGAGATGTGCGGCCTCGGCGAGCGCTGCTCGATCCGGACCGGCGAGCCGTCCGCGGATCGCGACCGCCTGCTTCGACGCGAGGCGCTGGAGATCGCGCTGTACACCTTCAAGTACGTCTCCGGCACCGACGCGGTCGTGTTCTTCATGCCGCCGCCGCCGGGCGAGGCGCCAACGTGGGCCCTCCTGTTCAAGCGTGGCGAGTTCGAGCCGGAGCTGGGACAGCCGATCGCGCGGACGCTGACGGAGCCGGTGCCCGACGCTGCCACGCTCGCGGCATCCGCCGAGCGCGACCTGATCGAGCAGCTGACCGAGAAGACGCGCTACTCCTACGAGGTGCGCGACGTGAACGGCGCGCCGGTCCTCGTGCTCGAAGTCCCCCAGGCCTGATCGCTTGCCGCGAGCGTACGCCGAGGTCCTCGACCGGGCGCGACGGCGGCTCGACACGCTCGACTGGTATCCCGCGCCCGTCCGCCTGAAGCGGGTGCGGCTGGTGGTGGCGCCATGGTTCTTCCGGGTGCCACCGTTCAGACGCTTCGACGGCTACGCCCTCCACAACACGATCCTCCTGCGGCTCCCTCCCGGCGCTGGCGGCGCTTCGGACGATCTCGTGACGCATGAGCTCTGCCACGTCTGGCAGATGCAGCATCGTCCGCTGGCCATGCCGTTGTCGTTTCTGCGCTACGGCTACGGGCGCAATCCGTACGAGCTCGAGGCGCGCCGCGCTGCGGCTGAGACGGCCGGTTGATCCGGGCCGCGCGGGTCGATCTCCGTCCCCTCCCCGACGCGGAGGCCGACGCCGTCCTGGCGGGTGACCGTGGTCGCTACGCCTGGTCGCCCGGGTATCCGACGCCCGGTGATGTCGAGACGGCCGGCTGGCCGGTGCCCGTGGATCGGCGTTTCGCGCCGCTGCAGATCGTCGAGCGGTCGTCCGGTCTCGCGGTCGGCGGCATCGGGTGCCACGGTGCGCCCGCTGCCGGCGTCGTCGAGGTCGGGTACGGCCTGGCGCCGGAGGCGCAGGGGCGCGGACTCGCGGGAGCGGCGCTCGCGGCGCTCGTCGCCTTCCTCGATGCGCAGCCGGAGGTCGTCATGATCGTCGCCCACGCTGACAGCCCGGCGTCGGCCCGGGTCCTGGAGCGATGCGGATTCCAGGTCGATCGCGCACCGGTCGACGGTCAGCCTCGGTGGATCAGAAGTAGTCCGCCGGACGGACGCCGGCCAGGATGAGCAGCAGGACGCCGCTGCCGGCGATCAGGCGGTAGACGGCGAACGGCGTGTAGGTGCGGCTACGGAGGAACGCCAGCAGTCCCCAGATCGCGACGAGGCCGGCGATCGCCGCCGCGACGATGCCGATCAGGAAGGGCCGCTCCCAGCCTCCCGGCAGCGGGTCGCGGAGCAGGCCGAGGCCTTTCCAGAGCACGGCACCGAGGACGATCGGGCTGTAGATGAGAAACGAGAACCGCGCGGAGGTGTCCCGGTCGAGGCCGAGGAACCGCCCCGCAGTCATCGTGATCCCGGACCGCGACACGCCGGGCATCAGGGCCAGCGTCTGCGCCAGGCCGACGCCGACCGCGTGGCGCAGGCCGAGGTCGTCGAGGGTGTGGTCCTCGGGCTGCCGATCGGCGAGCCACAGCAGACCGCCGAAGGCGATCAGGAAGATCGCGATCTGCCAGGGCTGGCCGAAGTTGGATTCGAGCAACTTCTCGCCGAGCGCGCCGATCAGCGCAGCAGGCACTGACGCGGCGATCACGAGCCAGGCGACCTTCTGGTCGTGCCCGTCGATCCGCCGGGTCGCGAGCGATCGCAGCCAGGCGCGGAGCAGGCCTACGAGGTCGCGCCAGAAGTAGATCGCGACGGCGAACAGCGTGCCGACGTTCGTGGCGACGTCGAACGTGCGCTTGAACTGCTCGTCGTCGTGGGTGCCGGTCCACTCGAACAGCCACGGGACGAGGATCAGGTGCCCGGACGACGATACCGGCAGGAACTCCGTGATCCCCTGGACGAGGCCGAGAATGAGTGCCTGGACGTCGGTCAAGCGGCGGCACCGTAGCCGACGCGGTATCCTCGTATCGAGGGTCCGTAGCTCAGGGGATAGAGCAGCAGGCTTCGAACCTGCCGGTCGGGGGTTCGAATCCCTCCGGGCCCGTCACGAAAAACGGGCGTATGCAGGCGTTTCGTTCAGTGCTTGTTTGTCCATAGAAGTCCACAAACGTCCACGTATTCATGTCGGACCGGCGCGCGGACCGGCGCGCACTCCCTACGAACGAGCACGGCGGAGCGAGGGAGTGGGTTCTGGCTGAGTACTGCTCGACTCGTCGAAGCTGCAGCGAGCGAACACGACATCGGTGCTCGAAGAAATCGCGGCCCGATGTCGCGGCCGAGAGTCCGCCTCGGTCTCCGACCTTAAGGACCGGTGCCCGTGCCGCCCGTTTCGACAATGCCGAGGCTGCCGCTCTCGCTGACCGTGGCAGTCAGCAGAAGAGCGGTGCGCAAGGGAAGCGCGGCGAGTCTTCGGCCCAACCTGGGCGCTGCTGCCCTCCAGCGCGACGTGAACCTGAAGCACGAGGCAAGTAAGGGCGGGCGCAGGTGGCGATTGAACGGACCAAGCGGCGTATGGCAATTCTTTGCCTCAGACACGAGCTACGGCCACCGGCTTCCACCCGCGCACGGCAGCTTCGCGGCGTTCACCTCGCCAAACGCCGTACCGAGGAGGCACGAGACTAGGACGCAGGCGCATGGCATCACTGGACGAGACCTGGCATAGTGGCTCACGGTCGCACTGTCGCGGGAGGGCGTGGTGCCGAAACGGGGTGGGCGGCTCCCCGCTCGTCTTGGGGTGGTGCTCGGAGCGGTCGTGGGGCTCGCGCTGACGGTGCCATTCGCGCTTGCCTTCCAGGAGGCGTACGGCTCGGTTGGGACGGCGGGAGTCCTGCCGGGAGGCGTTTCACCGTGGCTGTTCGAGCACGGGTTGCTGGGCGACGATTCCGAGGCGATCTACGACCGGTACGGGATGGCCTACCTCGTTGCCGTCGGGTTGGTGACGGCATCTCTGTTCGCGCTCTCCCGGCCGATGCGCAGCAGGCGAGTTGTTCTCGTCGGGCTCGTTGTTCTCTGTCTAGGGATCTTCGCCGACTACGCGGTCCCGAACGACGTGGTCGGCGGGGTCGGTTTCGTGCTCGAAGGGATTGGGATGCTCGTCGTCGCGGTCGGCGTCGGCGTAGTCGTTCGTGAGAGCGCGGGCGCGCTCGTGGGTGCGGGGGCCGCACTCGGGACGCTTGGGTGCATGGTCGCGGGCGGCGCGCTGATGGGCCACATCCCGAGTGGCCCCGGGCTGACGATTCTCGCGGGCGCGCTCGCGTTCGCACTCCGTGTGGACGTGGGAAGCGACGGTGCGGACGGCGTCGATACGCCAGCAGCCGACGCCTGAGGCGCGTCCGTTGCCTGTGCGCAAATGGCGATCCTTCACGGTGGCCACCTGCCCCGGCTGTCTCGGCTGAATCGTCCAGTTGTAGCAGGTTCGCCAGCTCGTTTTGGCGCGGGTGACGGCGAGCCAGATTGAGCCGTGCTGGGTTTGACGGGGTCCCTGATGCGAGGATTCGTCCTCAGAAGGGTGGCCTTCGATGGCTCGTCCGAGGAAGTACCCGCCGGAGCTCGTGGAGCGGGGCGCGAGGGTGGTGATCGAGTCGGGTCGGCCGGTTGCGCATGTCGCGCGTGACTTGGGGCTGCCGTCGGAGACGCTGCGCAAGTTCGTGTGAATCCCTCCGGGCCCGTCACGCCGCATCGCGCTCGGCGAGCCAGCGGGAGAGTGTCCGCTCCGCGGCACCGAGGTGCGCCGCGATCTCGGTTCGCGCGTAGCCGAACACGTCACCTGCGTGACGGACGTGCTCGCGCGTCACGGCACGGCCATCGGGGAACAGGTCGTCGAGGGTCGGCCTTCCGGCCTGGTCGTTGGACGCGCCCGCTTCACGGAGAGCACGGGCAACCCTCTCCTCCAGCGACGTGTCGTGTCGTGCGAACAGTTCCCGCGCCCACTCCGTCGCGAGGTGGGGTCGCGGAGCTTCGAGTCGGACGTGCGCGCGGTACGAACCGGCGGGCCAGCCTGCGGGATGCCGGCTGAGCCGTGACCGGACGGGGTTGAGTGCGACGTACGCCATGACGGCCATCGCCGCGCGGTCGTCCGGCATCGTCGAAGAGTGGAAACGGCGGCCGAAGAGGTGGTCGACTCGTCCGTGACGATCGTTGTAGGCGATCGCGTAGCGGTTGTTGACGAACCACAGCAGTTTCGAGACGGCCGCGACCGGCGCCTCGAGCACGAGGTGGTAGTGGTTGCCCATCAGGCAGTCCGCGTGGCAGCGGACGTCGTACGTCCTGCAACCGCTGGCGAGCAGGCCGTAGAACGTCTCCCGGTCGTCGTCGGTGCTGTAGATCTCGCGGCGGTTGTTGCCGCGGGCGGTGATGTGGTGCAGTGTCCCGTGATGGTCACGGCGCGGCCGGCGTGGCATGGCTACCTCCTCGTTGCAGGCAGTCGAGCACCGTTCGCCGTGTCGCCTCCGGATCGCTTCGTCACGGGGCGGCATCGAGCAGCGCACGCTCCAGCAACCGTGCGACATCTCACGCGCCACGCGGCGCGGCGGGCGCGCGCTCTGCGGACCTCACGTTCACTGGCCAGGCTCCGTTTCGGCCATTTCGGGGCTCTCGGCCCCCGAAATGGCCGAAACGGAGCCTGGCCAGGTCACGGTCACGGGCCCGGTCACGCGTCGCGCGGCAGAAGCAGCAGCACGCCCACGGCGGCGACCGCGACCGCCGCCACCGTGCCGAGCGCGACGGCCAGGCCGAGCAGGTCGGCAACGCCGCCGATCAGGACCGTGAAGGCGCCGCCGATACCGATCGACAGGCCGATCGAGAGGCCGGCCGCGAGCGCGGGCGCGCTGCGCAGGTACTGCTGCGACAGGACGATCGAGACGGAGAACGTCCCGATCACGAGCGCCCCGCCGATGATGATCGCCGCGGCGCCGATCGGCGAGTCGTCGAGCACGTACAGCAACGTCAGCGGCGCCACCGGCGTCGACAGCAGCACCATCGTCCGCCGCGGGCCGATGCGGTCGGCCAGCGGGCCGGCAAGCAGGGTGGCGGCGGCGCCGCACAGCAGCAGCAGCCCGAGGATGAGCGCGCCGTAGCCATCGGACCGGCCACGCACCTGCTCCTCGTAGAGCGGGACGAACGCCAGCATCCCGAAGTTGACGTAGCCGCGCAGGCTGAGGCCGACCAGCAGGAGGTTGAGCGACCGGCGATCATCCTGCGACCGGTCGGCTGCGACGCCGCCCGCGCGCACGGGCGCGAGCGCACTCGCCGGCAGGCGCCACAGGAGCACCGACGCTCCGAGGATGGCAGGGCCTGCGAGCAGCCAGCCACCGCCGAGCCCCATGGTCGCCGCCACGAGGCCCGCGAGCAACGGGCCGAGCGCGAAGCCGAGGTTGCCGCCGACGCTGAACAACGACATGCCGGTGCCGCGCTGCTCGTCGCCCGCGAGCGCGCTCGCGAGCCGCGACGCCTCCGGGTGGTACGCCGCGACGCCGAGGCCGGCGAAGAAGATCGCGACGAGCGCCATCGGATAGCTCGACGCCGTCGCGGCGACGGCAAGGCCGCCACCCGACAGGAGGATCGACCCGGGCAGCAGCCAGCGGTGGCTGCCGCGGTCCGACATCCGCCCGAACAGTGGCTGCGTCACGCTCGACGACACCGTCAGCGCGAGAAAGAGGATGCCGTCCTGCGTGTACGACAGGCCGAACTCGCGGTGCATGAACGGCAGCAGCACCGGCAGGGCGCCCTGCGTGAAGTCGACCGCACCATGTCCCAGCGTCAGCGGTGCGATGCGACGCGCCAACTCCGGCGCCTTCAAGATCGCGATCGCCACGCCGCCAGTGTAATGATCGAGTCGATGACGGCCCCCAACCCGTTCGACGGACACGAATTGCGCAACCCACGGCTACCGGCGGACGCCGCCGCCGCGATCGCCCGCGAGCGCTTCGGGCTCGACCTGAGCGAGCCGCCGCGCGCCCTCGGGTCGCACCAGGACCAGAACTTCCTGGTCTCGGCGACGACGGGCCAGGCGGTCCTGCGGATCGCCAACAACGCTTTCACCACCGCGGAACTCGAGCTGCAGAACGCGGCCATGCTGCATCTCGCCGCCGCCGCACCGTTCGCCGTCCAGCAACCGCTCGCCGCCCTGGACGGGACGTTCGTCGTCCACGAGCACGGCCACGACGTCCGTCTCACCACGTTCATCGCCGGCGAGCCGCTGACCGACCAGCGGTACTTCGCGCCACCGATCCTGGAGGCGATCGGGGCGCTTGCCGGTGGGACGGCGGCTGGACTGGCGGACTTCACCCATGCCACCGCGATTCGCAGTATCCAGTGGGACGTCCGGCAGGCCGCAGACGTCGTCGCCGCGCTCGCGCCGGGCGTCGTCGACCCTGCGCGGCGCGACCTGGTCGAGCGGACGATGGAGCGCGCCGCCGTGACGCTCGGACGCCTCGACGCCGAGCTCCGGCGCCAGGTCATCCACTCGGACATCATGCCGTACAACCTGATCGGCGAGCGGGACGGGGACGGGCGGCTGCGACCGGTCGGGCTGATCGACTTCGGCGACGTCGTCCACTCCTGGCTCGCAGCGGAAGCGGCGATCGCGGCCGGATCGGTGCTCGACCGGGAGGGCTTCGGGCTGCCGCAGGTCGCGCGCGTCGTCGCCGCCTTCCACCGGACGTGCCCGTTGCTCGTCTCCGAGGTCGACGCGCTCCACGCCATGATCACCGCCCGCGGTGCCGCGCTCGCCGTCTCGACCGACCAGCAGGCGCGCCTCGAGCCCGACAACCCGCACGCCCAGGCCGCGCTCGCCGGCGACTGGGCGATTCTCGCGGCCTCCGCCGCACTCCCCGAACCTGTCGCCACCGCAGCGTTCCGCCAGGCCTGCGGTATCGACGTGACGCCCGTCCCGGTCCCACGCGGCCGCGCGCCGGTCGCCGGCTGCGACGCGGCGCCGACCGTCGACCTGTCGGTCACGACCGAACTCCTCGCCGACCGCGCCTGGGAGGACGCCGCGGCCGTGGCTGCGGCCGTCGGCCCCTTCGCGCTCGGTCGCTACGGGGAAGGTCGCCTCGTCCACGCCGACCGTGACGCGCCCGCCGCGCCGCCATCCGTCCACCTCGGCGCCGACGTGTTCGCGCCCGTGGGGACGGCCGTGCACGCGCCACTCGCCGGGACCGTTGTTGCGACGCGGGCGGCGGAGCTGGTGCTCGACTGCGGCGCCCTCACGGTGCGGTTGGCGGGGATCGTGCCCGCCGCCAGCGGCACGGTCGAACCGGGCGACCTCGTCGGGACGATCGGCCCGGGTGAGGGCATCCTGCCGTCGCACCTGCATGTGCAGGCGGGGCCGCCCGGCCTGCACGAGCTGCCCGGGCTCGCGCGCCCGGCCGAGGCCGCCGCCTGGCTAGCGGTCTGCCCGGATGTCTCGCCGCTGCTCGGCGTCGCCGTCGCCGCGCCGCCGCCGGCCGCCGCCACGGCGCTCGCCGCCCGCCGCGCTCACGTCGCCGCCGTTCAGGAGACGTACTACGCCGAGCCGCCGCAGATCGAGCGCGGCCATCGCCAGCACCTGTACGACACGACCGGCCGGGCGTACCTGGATGTCGTCAACAACGTCGCCATCCTCGGCCACGCGCATCCGGCCGTGACGGCTGCGGCGACGAGGCAGCTGCGGCTGCTGAACACGAACTCGCGCTTCCTCTACGACGCCATCAGTCGCTTCGCCGAGCGGCTCGTTGCGCTCGCCCCCGCCGGGCTCGACCGCGTGCTGCTGGTGTCGTCCGGTTCGGAGGCGAACGATCTCGCGCTACGCCTTGCGCGCACGGCGACCGGAGCGCGCGACGTCCTCTGCGTCCACGGCGCCTACCACGGCTGGACGCAGGCGACGCTCGACGTGTCGACCGCGGTCGCCGACAACCCGGACGGGTTGGCGAACCTCCCCGATTACGTCCACCTGGTGGCGTCACCGAACGCGTACCGGGGCGCCTTCGGCGCCGACGCCGACGGCTACGTCGCCGATGTCCGGGCGACGATCGAGCGGCTGGGGGCGGAGGGCCGCCGGCTCGCCGCCTTCATCGCCGAGCCGCTCTACGGCAACGCCGGCGGCGTACCGCTGCCCGACGGCTACCTCACCGGTGTCTACGACCTCGTGCGCGCCGCCGGCGGGATCTGCATCGCCGATGAGGTGCAGGTCGGCTACGGCCGCCTCGGCAGCTGGTTCTGGGCGTTCGAGCAGCAGGGCGTCGTGCCGGACATCATCACCGTCGCGAAGGCGACCGGGAATGGCCATCCGGTGGCGGCGGTGATCACGACGGCGGCGATCGCCGATGCCTTTGACCGCGACGCGTCGTTCTTCAGCTCGGTCGGCGGCTCACCCGTCTCGTGCGCGATCGGCCTGGCCGTGCTCGACGCGATCGCGGTGGAGGGCGTGCAGGAGAACGCCCGTGTCGTCGGCGCGCACTTCCGGATGCGGCTCGAGCGCCTGGTCGAACGGTTTCCGCTGGCGGGCGCCGCGCATGGGCTCGGGCTGTACCTCGGCCTCGAACTCGTCCGCGACCGCACCACGAAGGAGCCTGCGACCGCCGAGGCGTACGCGATCTGCGAGCGCCTGCTGGAACTGGGCGTGATCGTGCAGCCCACCGGCGACCATCTGAACGTGCTGAAGCTGAAGCCGCCGCTGTGCTTCATGGCCGCCGACGCCGACCGCGTCGCTGACGCGCTCGAGCGGGTCCTGGAGGAAGGCTGGTAGCATCGGCCGCATCGCGGGCGTGGCGGAACTGGTAGACGCGCCGGACTTAGGATCCGGTGGGGCGACCCGTGGAGGTTCGACTCCTCTCGCCCGCATCTCCTCGTGAGGCGCCGGCCGTCCGGCCCTTTGCTCGGACTGGCGGTGATCCTCGCGGTCGGCCTGGCTCTGCGGCTCTGGTCGCTCCGCCACGGCCTGCCGTTCGCCTACAACGTCGACGAGGAGCAGCACTTCGTCTCGAAGGCGGCGCGCTTCCTGCGCACCGGTGATCTCGATCCCGGCTACTTCGAGAACCCACCCGGCCTGACGTACGTACTGTGGGCGGCATTCGCGGTGCGGTTCTTCGGCGAGGACGTCGGCTCGCTGTTCCGCAACGATCCGGGTGCGTTCTACCTGACGGGGCGTCTCATCGTCGCCGTCCTCGGCACGGCGACGATCGCCGCGACGTACGGCCTCGCCGCGCGCCTCGCCCGCGACGCCCGCGCCGGCCTGATCGCGGCGGCGCTCGTCGCGACCGCCTTCATCCCCGTCTGGTACTCGAAGCTGGCCCTGAACGACATGGCGGCCGTCTTGCCGGCGACGGTCGCCGTGACGTTCGCGCTGCGGCATCTCGACGAGGGACGGCGACGCGACCTGCTGGTGGCCGCGGTCTGCGCCGGTCTGGCGGCGTCCTTGAAGTACACGGCGGGCGCCGCCCTCCTGGCCGTCCTGCTGGCCGCCTCGATCGGCACTGCGGTCGTCTCGCTCCTGGTTGCGCTGGCCGCCGCCGTCCTCCTCAACCCGTGGCTCGCGCTCGACCCGGGCCGGGTGCTCGACGCGATGCGCAGCCAGGGAGAACGCTCCGCCGTCGCCAAGGTCGGAGCGGACTCGACGCCGGCCTTCGTCTATTACCTGCAGGCGTACACGTGGGGGATCGGCTGGCCGGCGGCGGTCGCCGCCCTGGGCGGCCTCGGCTTCCTCGCGAGGGGTGGACGGCGGCGGCTGGTGGTCGTGATCGCGCCCGCCGTCGCACTGCTGGCGTTCATCTCGCTGTTCGATCGCGCCTTCGCGCGCTGGGCGCTGCCGACCTATCCGCTGGTGGCCGCGCTGGCCGGGCTCGCGCTCGTGCGGGTGGCGGCCCGCACGCCCTGGCCGCGACTCGTGGCGACGGTGGCCGGCGTCGCCGTCTGCGTGCCCGGAACGTTGGCCGTCGTCCACCTCGACCGGCTCCTCGGCCGCACCGATACTCGCCTCGAGGCACGCCGCTACCTGCTGCGCGAGACCGTGCCCGGGACGCGGATCGTCGTCGAGCCGACGCTCCCCTCGCGGCTGCTCACCGGCCGTCTCGGGTCGAAGCCGTTCTCGGTCCTGACGCGCGGGTTCGACATCGTGCCGCGCGCCGCCGACATCGACCGCTACCGGGAGCTCGGCGCGTGCTACGTGCTCGTCCAGCACACGTACGCCGAGCGCGTCCGCTCCCGCGACCGGGTGACGGTCGACGCCTACTACGCGCGGCTCGAGGCCGAGACGGAGGTGGTCAGGCGCTTCTCGCCGTTCGCCGCTGACGAGCGCGTGCCACTCCATTTCGACTGGTCCTTCGACTACTACCCGCGGGCGTACGAACGTCCCGGCACCGTCGTCACCGTGTATCGCCTGTCTCGCTGCACGCCCTCGACGGCCACCTTCGACGCGACGTTCCGCAACCCGTACCGCGACGCCCTCGACGACGCGGCGGCGTGAGCGCCCGGCACCCTCTACCCTACGGGGGTGCAGACCTCTCTCGAACGCCTCGACGGGGACCGCGTGCGGCTCCGGGTCGAGGTTTCCGCGCACGACATCGATCACGCCTTCGAGCACGCGATCCGTGATCTCGGTAAGAACGCCAAGATTCCCGGGTTCCGGCCGGGGAAGGTGCCGGCGACCGTGCTGCGGGCGCGGCTCGGCGCCGAAGCGATCGTCGCCGAGGCGCTCGACGGTCATCTCAGCAGCTGGTACGGCCGCGCGCTCGACCTGGAGCGGATCGAGCCCGTCGCCCGTCCGGAGATCGACTACTCGGACCCGCCCGAGGCCGGGCAGCCGTGGGCCTTCACGGCCGAGGTCACGGTCGCCCCGACCGCGACGTTGCCGGACCCGCTGACGCTCGAGGCGCAGCGTCGCGAGCTCCCGATCCCGGCTGGCGCAATCGACGAGCGGCTCGAGCGGATGCGCGATCTCGCGGGCCAGCTCGAGCCGGTCGACGGTGCCGCCGAGACGGGTCTGGTGGCGCTGATCGACTTCCAGGCGACCGTCGGGGGCAAGCGGATCAAGGGAGCATCGGCGACCGACTACCTCGTCGAGCTCGGTTCCGGCCGTCTCCTCGACGGCCTCGAGGACGCCATCGTCGGCATGAGGGCGGGGGAGACGCGCGAGGCGACAACGGTCCTGCCGGCCGAGGCGGACCGTAAACTTGCCGGTCGCGAGGCGGTGTTCACGATCACGCTGAAGGAGCTGAAGCGCCGTGTCCTGCCGGAACTCGACGACGCCTTCGCCCAGGAAGTCTCGGAGTTCGACACCCTGGCGGCGCTGCGCAGCGACGTGACCGACCAGCTGCGCAGCCGCGCCGACGAGGCGATCGAGGGCGAGTATCGCGCAGCCGTGCTCGCCGCTCTCGGCGAGGCAGCGACGGTCGAGGTGCCGCCGATGATGGTCGAGCGTCGTCTGAAGGAGCGCCTCGAAGGCGTCGCGCGCGGATTCGCGCGTCGCGGTGTTCGCCTGGAGCAGTACCTGGCCGCGAGCGGGCAGACGATCGAGGACATCGTCCTCTCCCTGCGGCCAGACGCCGAGGCGTCCGCCCGTCAGGAGCTGGCGCTGAAGGCGCTGTCGGAGCGCCTCGCCGGGACGATCGACGAGGCCGAGCTGGAGGCGTTCGTCCTCCAGCAGGCGACGGACGAGGGTGAGAAGGATCCCGCCTCCACGACACGAAAGGTGCTGGAGTCCCCCGCCGCTCGCGAGTCCCTGCGCGAAGAGCTCCTGCTGAAGAAGGCTCTCGACCACGCCGTCGAGGTCTGCCAGCCGGTGCCTTTCACGGAGGCTCCGGAGGTTGAGGACACCGGGGTCGCTGCCGATGAAACGGCGGCGGCAGAATCCGGAATCTGGCTCCCCGGGGACCCCCGGTAGCAACGCGAGGAGGAGGATCGATGCCGCTAGTGCCGATGGTGGTCGAACAGACGTCGCGCGGTGAACGGGCGTTCGACATCTATTCGCGGCTGCTGAACGAGCGGATCATCTTTCTCGGGACGCCGGTCGACGACCAGATCGCGAACCTGATCGTCGCGCAGCTGATCCACCTCGAATCCGAGGATCCCGACAAGGACATCTCGATCTACGTCAATTCGCCCGGTGGCTCCGTCTACGCCGGGATGGCGATCTACGACACGATGCAGTTCATCAAGCCCGACGTGCAGACGATCTGCTGCGGGATCGCGATGAGCATGGGTGCGCTGCTGCTGGCGGGCGGCGCCCCCGGCAAGCGACTGGCGCTGCCGAACTCCAAGATCCTGATCCACCAGGTGTCCGCCGGGTTCCAGGGGCAGGCGACCGACATCGAGATCCACGCTCGTGAGATCCTCGACATGCGCCGCCGTCTCGACGAGGTGATCTCGAAGCACACCGGCCAGGACATCGAGAAGGTTTCGCGCGACACCGAACGCGACTACTTCATGTCCGCCGAAGAGGCGAAAGAGTACGGCATCATCGACTCGGTCATCTCCCACCGCTAAGATCGTAGAGATGGCCCGCCCAACCGAAACCAACGAGCAGTTGCTGTGCTCGTTCTGCGGCAAGTCCCAGCGGCAGGTCAAGAAGCTGATCGCCGGCCCTGGCGTCTACATCTGCGACGAGTGCATCGATCTCTGCAACGAGATCATCGACGAGGAGCTGCAGGCACCGGCGCAACTCGACCTCCAGAACCTGCCCAGGCCGAAGGAGATCTACGCGGTCCTGAACGACTACGTCGTCGGGCAGGAGGAGTCCAAACGGACGCTGAGCGTTGCGGTCTACAACCACTACAAGCGCGTCCAGATGGTCGAGGTCGACGGCGACGTCGAGCTGGCGAAGTCGAACATCCTGCTGCTCGGCCCGACCGGTTGCGGCAAGACGCTGCTCGCCCAGACGATGGCGCGCATCCTCAACGTGCCGTTCGCGATCGCCGACGCGACCGCCCTGACCGAGGCCGGCTACGTCGGCGAGGACGTCGAGAACATCCTCCTGAAGTTGATCCAGGCGGCGGATTTCGACGTCAAGAAGGCCGAGACCGGGATCATCTACATCGACGAGGTCGACAAGATCGCGCGCAAGGCCGACAACCCGTCGATCACGCGCGATGTGTCGGGTGAGGGCGTGCAGCAGGCGCTGCTGAAGATCCTCGAGGGGACGCTCGCATCGGTGCCGCCGCAGGGCGGGCGCAAGCACCCGAACCAGGACTTCCTGCAGATCGACACGACCAACATCCTGTTCATCTGCGGCGGCGCGTTCGACGGCCTCGAG
>VFJZ01000078.1 GCA_009885805.1 Actinomycetota bacterium | reverse complement strand
GGGTAGCGGTTCCAGTACCAGGTGCCGCCGGCCTCGTCGAGCGCGCGGACGGAAAGCCCCAGACCGCGCAGCCGATGGAGCGCGTAGAGGCCGGCAAAGCCGGCGCCGACGACGACCACGTCCGTCACGGGCACAGGCTACCGCCGCTCCGGCGGTCGGTAGACTGGACGCGTGTTCCGCCTCGACGACCGCGCCGCTCTCGTCACGGGCGCCGCCTCGGGCATCGGCGTCGCGACGGCGACGGCGCTCGCCCGCAACGGCGCCGACGTCGCCGTCACCTACTTCGCCGGCGATCCGTACGACGTGGCGACGGTCGTCGCGGCCGTGCAGGCCGAAGGTCGTCGCTGCGTTGCGATCGAGTGCGACGTCGCCAGCACGCCCGCAGTCGATGCGGCCGTCGCGGGGACGGTCGCGGCGTTCGGGCGGATCGATATCGTGGTCGCGAATGCCGGCATCGCCCGCGTCGTGCCGTCGCACGAGCTCGACGACGAGCGCTGGGCGCAGCTGCTGAACGTCGATCTGGCCGGCGTCTTTCGCTGCTTCCGCGCGGCGCTGCCGCACATGAGGGCCGCGGGCTGGGGTCGGTTGCTCGCGACCAGTTCGATCGCCGGCGCGTTCCTCGGCTGGGCCGAGCACGTCCACTACACCGCCGCCAAGGCAGGCATCGTCGGCCTCGTCCGCAGCCTGGCGGTCGAGGTCGCCCGTGAGGGGATCACCGTCAACGCCGTCGCACCGGGCGTGATCGAGACACCGCAGTCGAGCGACCCCGTCAACTCGATGGGCCCGGAGCTCCTCCGCTCGTTCGCCGCCAACGTCCCTGTCGGCCGCGTCGGGCGGCCCGAGGACGTCGCGGCGCTGTTCGCCTACCTCGCGAGCGAGGAGGCGGCGTACCTGACCGGCCAGACGATCCTGATCGACGGCGGCGTCAGCCTGTCGATCGGCTACTGAGGGCGGCGCCTGTGAGCCGCGCGGTCGACGACACCGAGCGCGCTACGGTAGTTGCCGCGCGGGCCGGCGATGAGCGGGCGTTCGAGCGTCTCCCACCGGGTCCGGCCGCCCGCTCTCCACGTACGCCTTGGTGAAACCGTCGTCGCGCGGCTCCACATCCCAGCGGATCGTCGTGCCGAACCAGTGCGGCGGGAACGTCTCGGTATGCCAGGCAACCGTGCGGTCGTCGGACTGGTCGAGACGGAGATCGAACGGTGCCGGCGCAGTCGCGAACCCGAGCTTCAGGGTCCCGCCCACCTCGGCACGCGTCGTCCAGAACGCCTGGATCCCTTCGGTCGTCTTCACGGCCTGGAGCACCGCCTCCGGGGAGGCGGCGACATCGAACCGGAACAGCACATCAGCAATGAGGTGAGCCTTTCGTGTTGACGTTGCGGCTACGCCGGCCCCGGCGCGCCACGGACGTTGACGCGGATGCGATAGAGCGAGGTCGTCGCCGTCATGTACAGATCACGCCGGTCGTCGTCGCCGCCGAACGCACAGTTGGCGGTCACCTCGGGGACGAGGATTCGACCGAGCTTCACGCCGTCGGGCGCGATCACGTGCACGCCGTCGGCGGCCGACGTCCACACGTTTCCGTGCTCGTCGACGCGCAGCCCGTCCGGAACGCCAGGCTCGATGACGGCGAAGACCCGGCCATCGCCGAGCCGGCGGCCCTCGACGACGTCGAACAGCATGATGTGGCGGTTGCTGCCACGGCCGTCGGCGAGTGACGAATCGGCGATGTAGAGCAGCGACCAGTCAGGGGAGAAGGCCAGACCGTTCGGCTCCTCCATCGTGTCGCACACCACGTCCAGCGACCCCGACTCCGGGTCGAGGCGGAAGACGAGGTTCCCGGCCTGCTCGGAGTCCGCCTGGAGCCCGTGCTCGTCCGAGCAGATGCCGTACGGCGGGTCGGTGAACCAGATAGCGCCATCGGGCGTAACGACCGCGTCGTTCGGCGAGTTCAGGCGGCCGCCGCCGAAGCGATCCGCGAGCGTGGCGACGGAGCCATCGTGCGCCGTCCGGCTCACCCGCCGCGTGCCGTGCTCGCAGTGGATGATCCGGCCCTCACGGTCGAGCGTTGCACCGTTGGCGAATCCACAGGGTTCGCGCCAGACGGTCATGCCGTCAGACTCCGACCAGCGCAGGATGCGATCGTTCGGGATGTCGCTGAACAGCACGCAGCCCTCGTCCGGCAGGTAGACGGGGCCCTCGGTGAAGGCCGCGCCGGTTGCGAGCACCTCAACCGCACCCGGGTCGGGGACGATCGCCAGAAATCGGTCCGTGTACTCCATCGGGCGCCGATGCTACCACCCCCGACCGGCCGCTCCGCACTGCCAGCAAGGAGGCGGCCGACGCCGTGCCGACCTCGCACGCCACGACGACTAGCGTGTCGGCGATCTCATCGACGACGCACCCGTCCATGGCTGTGGAGAGCACGATCAGCGGCGTCGGAGTCACCAGGAGGCCGTCGTCGAGAGCGCTCCAGAAGAACGACGGCGGGGCCGGATCCCGACAATCCCGACCGACGCTCAGGATCGGCGGGCGTCGATGTGGCGCAGCGGACACCGTCTCGGCAGTGACCTGGTCGCGGTATTCGGCGCCAGACTGCGGTCGGGCGCGGGCGCCCGTTCGGCAACGATCCGCCTCGAGGCGTTCGGCGCAACCGCCCGCGAGCGCGAGGTCGCGACCCTCCTGTCACGTGGCCTCTCACGTGCCGAGATGGCCGAGACTCTCGTCGTGTCCCCGCACACCGTCGAGGACCACGTCAAGAACCTCTACGGGAAGCTCGGTGTCGCGTCGCGACAGGAGCTCGTCGGGCGTGTCCGCCTCGAGGAGTACCTCCCGGAGGTCGCGCGCCGGACGGCGCTTGCACCGCGCGGGCGCTTCGACCGCGAATGGTTCGCGTCTGTCGCCGTGACGTGATGCTAGCATCTGATGCATGGCGATCAGGCGAACGACCGTGGCGGCAGAGAACGATGACCTCGCGGTCCTCGAGAACGAGGCCCGCCGCCGCGGAGTCGCACTCGCGCAGGTCCTGCGGGAGGCGGTCGAACGCGAAGCCGGCCGCCTGCGACGTAACGCGGCACCCCGATTCGGGATCGTCCGCGGCGACGGCACCGCGACCGACTCGATCGCGCGCGATGAGCACGCGCCGGCACGGCGCCGCGGCCGGTCGTAGCCGTGGCGCTGATTCTCGACACCGGTCCGATCGTCGCCCTGCTCGACGCCGCCGATCCCGAGCACCAGCGCTGCGTCGCGATGGTCGAGCGCGTCCGCGAGGACCTCGTCGTACCCGCTGCCGTGCTCGTCGAGGTGGACTACTGGCTGCGCAAGCTGTATGGGCCTGGGCCCTGGCAGACCTTCGTCGAGGACGTGGCGAACGGTGCCTACCGCCTTCATCACCTCGACGAGGACGGCCTTGTGCGTGCCGCCGAGATCGAGCACTCGTACGAGTCCCTGGATCTGGGACTCGTCGACGCTGCGGTGATGGTCGCCTGCGAGCGACTCGGTGAGACGAAGGTCGCAACCCTCGACCGCCGGCATTTCGCGGTCGTTCGCCCGAGCCACTGCGCGGCTCTCACACTGTTGCCCGAGTAGCGGTCGCCCATCAAGGCGAAGACGCTTGCGCAGCGCGCGGCTGCCGTGAGAGTGCGTCGGCATCGAACACGGCTACAGCCACTCGCGCCAGAACTCGGCGAGATTGTGCTCCGGATAGACCTTCGCAGCGAACACGCCGGCGGACTCGAACCCCTCGAACCGGCTTCGCGAGCGCGGGTTCGATCCAAAGTGGAGACGGCGGGAATCGAACCCGCGTCCGCGATGCCCGTAGAACCCTCTCCGGCGCTTGGATGCAGGTCTCCACGTGCGGCCCGCGCAGACCCAGAGGTCAGCGACGACGACGCGCTCACCTCGCCCTGTCGCCCAGCCAGCCGGCGTCTGTGGAGCTCCGGAACCCGCTCCATGACCGAGGTCGACAGGGTGCACGCACCATTTCACGCCGCAACGAACACGAACTCCACATTCAAGCCAAGCCCGACCCCAAAACTTGCCCCTGGTGCCTAACAGCTGCGGAACGCCGGAAGAACAGACGATCAGTTCGCGCGGTTCTCGACCCACAGGATGCGGACGAGATGCAGTTTCGGTCTCACAGCGTCCGGCGCTGTTTCAGTAGTTGCACGATCGCGTCGTCGCGGAGTCGCTCGAGGTCGGCGATCGGCCGCCCTGCCGCCTCCCGATCGGCGCCCTCGATCAGCTCGCGGCGGAGCTCGTCGGTCAGTGGCGGCGCCTTCATCCGGCACCACGGCTCTTCGAGCGTTGGTCCGAACTGGTCGAGGCAGTGGGCCATCCCGCCCGCGCCGCCGGCGAGGTGGTAGACGAGGCCGGGGCCTGCGAGGGCCCACCGCAGCCCGGGGCCGTGCACCATGGCGCGGTCGATCTCCTCGAGGTTCGCCTCGCCGTTTGCGAGCATATGCAGCATCTCGCGCCACACGGCCTCCTGCAGGCGGTTGGCGATGAAGGCCGGTACCTCGCGCCGGAGGCGGACGACCTCCTTCCCCTGCTCGGCGTAGAACGCGGCGGCGGCGTCGACGACGTCGGCGCTGGTGCGTTCGCCGCCGACAACTTCGACGAGGGGGATCAGATATGGCGGGTGGAACGGGTGCCCGACGACGGTGCGCTCCGGGTGCCGGCAGTCGCGCTGGATATCGGTCATCAGCAGGCCCGAGGTGCTCGAGGCGAGGATCGTCGACGGGTCGGCCGCGGCGTCCATCTCGGCGAAGACCCGCACCTTCCCGTCGATGCGCTCCGGCGTCGACTCCTGGACGAAAGCGACGTCGGCGACGGCCTCTGCGAGCGAGCCGGCGAACCGGAGCCGGTCGGCCGAGGCGCCGGAGCGGAGGCCGAGTTCGACGAGCGTCGGCCAGGCGCGACCGACGGCGCCACGCATCGCGGCCTCGGCGCCCGGGGCGGGGTCGAACGCGATGACGTCGAGGCCCATCCGCAGGAAGTGCGCCGCCCAGCCGGAGCCGATGGCGCCACCGCCGACGACCGCGACCCGCCGCTCCGCCACCTAACGGCCCTGCCAGCGCGGCGCGCGCTTCTCGGCGAAGGCGCGGGCGCCCTCGATCATGTCCTCGCTGCCGTAGAGCCGCTCGACGGTACCGAGGGCGCGCCGCTCGAGGACCCCGAAGACCTCCGCCACCGGCAGGTGCGCCGTCTCTCGCACCACCTCCTTGATCGCGGCGAGCACGAGCGGCGGGCCCTCCGCGAGCGACCGTGCGAGCTGACGCGCGTGCGCCATCAGACCGGCGGCCGGCACGACGTCGCGGACGATCCCGACACGGCGCGCCTCCTCGGCGTCCATGAACCGCCCGGTCATCAGCAAGTCCAGCGCGAGGTGGTAGGGGACGCGCCGTGGGAGCGTGATCGTCGCGGCGTCTGCGAGCGTGCCGGCGTTGATCTCCGGGAGCGCGAAGCGGGCGTGGTCGGCGGCCACGATCAGGTCGGCGGAGAGGGCGAGCTCGAAGCCTCCGCCCACGGCCATGCCGTTCACCGCCGCGATCACCGGCTTGTTCAGGTCCGGCAGCTCCTGCAGGCCGCCGAAACCGCCAACGCCGAGGTCCCAGTCCGGCTCGCCCGCCGCGGCGATCGCCTTCAGATCCCAGCCCGCGGAGAAGAACCGGTCGCCGCCGCCGGTGACGATCGCGACGCGCAGGTCCGGGTCGTCCCGGAACGCCGCGAACACCTCACCCATTCGTCGACTGGTGGCGCCGTCGATCGCGTTCGCCTTCGGGCGGTCGAGGGTCACCTCGAGAACGCTCCCCACCCGTTCGAAGCTGACCGCCTCGTGGTCGCTCATGTCGCCTCCCGCGCGCTGACGATCAGCGCGTCGACGGCGGTGCAGCCGTCGGGGCGCGCGATGATCGGGTTGACATCCATCTCGAGCAGGTCCGGGCCGGCCGCCGCCGCGATCGCCGAGATCCGGGCGATGGTGTGCGCGAGCGCCTCGACGTCGCACGCTGCGCCGCCGCGGACGCCCTCGAGCAGCCGCCAGAGGCGCATCGACCGCAGCGCCCGCAGCACCTCGTCGGGCGTTGCCGGCGCGAGCAGGAAGCGGCGCTCGTCGAGCACCTCGACGAGCACGCCACCGGCGGCGACCATCAGCAGCGGCCCCGCCTGCGGGTCGCGCACGGCGCCGACCGCCACCTCGACGCCGGCCGGCGCCTGGGCCGCGACAACGACATCCGCCCCGAGCCGCTCCGCCATCTCGTGGTACGCGTCGCGCACGTCGGCCGGCGAGCGGAGCCCGGCACGGACGCCGCCGATGTCGGACTTGTGGCGCGCGCCGGCGGTCTTCAGGACGACGGGGAAGCCCGTGTCCACCGACGCGGCGACGGCGGCGACGGCATCGTGGACGACCGTCATGCGGGGCACCGGCACGCCGAGCCCGCCCAGCAGCGCGAGCGCCTCGGCCTCGTCGATCACGGCGGGCGATGCAAGCCGGGCGCGCAGGGCCGAGCAGTCGACCTGCTCCGTCGCGCCGCGTCCGATCGGCCGGTCGCGGAACGCGAAGGCGGCCCCGACGGCGGCGACGGCGTTGCGCATGCCGTCGAGCACGGGAATCCCGGCATCGGCCAGCGTCGACATCACGGCCGGGTGGAACTGGCGGCTCGCGTAGGTTGCTGCGACGACCGGCTTGGCGGTCGTCGCAGCGACGGTGATCAGGGCGGTCGCGAAGCTCTCCGGGAAGCCCGCGGGGTCGTAGACGCCGAAGTCGGTGAAGGCGACTGCCAGGGCGGTGTCCGGATCGTCGACGATCGCGCGCAGGCAGCGCGTCGCGTGGTCGGCGAGGTCGTTCTGGCCGTCCCACACGTCGAGCGGATTCTCGACCGGCGTACCGGGCGTGAGCAGCGCCGCGAGCCGCTCCCTCGTGGAGGCGGAGACGTCCGAGAAGGGGACGCCGAGGTCCTCGCCGTCATCGAGCAGCACGGCCCGCGCGCCGCCGGAGCAGAGGATCGCGCCCATCCCGCCCCGGGCCGGCCGGCGCGGGCCCGCGAGCAACGAAATTGTCGTCCAGAGGGCGTCGACGGTCGTGACGCGCACGACGCCGTGGCGCGCGAAGAGCGCCTCGAACGCGGCATCGGTGCCCGCCATACGACCGGCATGGCTCTCGATCTGCCGTCGCGAGCGCTCGCTGCGGCCGGGCCGGATCGCGACCACCGGGACGCCACGGTCGGCGGCGTCGGCGAGGGCGCCGGCGACGCCGGTTGGATCGGCGAGGGTCTCCAGATAGAGGCCGACCACACGCGTCTCCGGGAGCGAGAGCGCGTAGCGGATCAGGTCGGCGACGCCGACGGACAGCTCCTGGCCGGCGTGCGCGGTGAAGCTGAACCGCAGCCGCGGGTCGAGGTTGTTCGCATACGAGTAGCTCGATCCCGACTGGCAGACGAACGCCACCGGCCCGGGCCGCGTCTCGACCGCGGGCGTCCAGGTGACGGCGGTGCCGCGCGAGAAGTTCACGTAGCCGAGGGAGTTGGGCCCGAGCAGCGGGATGCCCGCCTCGCGCACGATCGCCTCGACGCGGTCGAGCACGCTGCCACCGCTCCCGTCTGCGACCGCGGTGTTGGCGAGCACCAGCGCCGATCGCGCGCCGGCCGCGACCGCCGCCTCCAGCTGCCCGGGGACGCGGAGGGCGCCGCCCGCGATCACCGCGAGATCGACGCCGGACGGAAGCTGCTCGGCGCGCGAGAGGCACTTCCAGCCGGCGATCTCGTCGTACGTCGGCGTCACGGGGTGGACGGCTCCCGCGTACCCGAAGTGCCGCAGCGCTTCGAGCACGGCGTGGCCGGGCCGGCCGACGCGCCCGCTCGCACCGATCACGGCGATCGCGCCCGGCTCGAACAGGGCGCGCAGGTCGGGACGCGTGGACGGGGTGTCCGGCATGCGGGAACTCAGCTCCGGGCGGGCAGGCGCAGGCGCTCGCGCACCTCGGCGGGACCGGCGACCTTGCCACCGAGGCGCTCGACGATCTCGACCGCGCGGCCGACGAGCTGGGCGTTCGAGGCGGGCACGCCGCGGGCGAGGTAGAGGTTGTCCTCGAGCCCGACGCGGAGGTTGCCGCCGAGGAGCATCGCCTGTGCGAGCATCGGCATCTCCATCCGGCTGATCCCGAACCCCGACCAGACGCAACCGACCGGAAGCTGCTGCACGAATGCCATCATCGACGCCGCGTTCGCGGGTGCGCCCCACGGGATGCCGAGGCAGACCTGGACGAACGCCGGATCGTCGACCAGCCCCTCGGCGATCATCCGCTGGACGAAGGCGAGCTGCCCGAGGTCGAACACCTCCAACTCGGGCTTCACGCCGAGGGCGCGGATCTTGGCCGCGCCGTCGCGCAGATAGGTCGGTGGGGCGACGTAGATCGAGGCGCCGTCGCCGAAGTTCATCGAGCCGCAGTCCAGCGTGCAGATGTCGGGGAGGAGCTCGCGGACATGGGCGATCCGCTCGTCGGGCCCGACGAAGTCGCTGCCCTCGCCCGGCGTGTCGGCCGCGCCGGCCATCCCGACGACCATGTCCCCGCCCATGCCCGTCGTGAGGTTGATGAGGACGTCGGCGCCGCTCGACCGGATCCGCTCGACCACCTCCCGGTAGAGCGCGACGTCGCGGCTCGGCGCGCCGGTGGCGGGATCGCGGACGTGGCAGTGGACGATCGCGGCGCCGGCCCGGGCGGCCTCGATCGCGGCCGTCGCGATCTGGAGCGGCGTCACCGGCAAGTCGGGGTGGATCCCCGCGGTGTCGCCGCCGCCGGTGACGGCGCAGGTGATGAACGGCTCCCAGTTCATATCGGTCCTCTCGGCGGGAATCCTCGGCGGCCGCGCCCATGGCGGGAGCCTATTTTAAACTGACGCGTCAGTCAAAATTGGCGCGGGAAGCGAGGACGGACGGTGAGGCCGAGCGCCGAGGCACAGCGCCGCGACTGTCGCGAATGGATGGTCTGGCTCCAGCTCTGGAGCGAGGCATCGGTGCAGGAGCGCCTGCAGCCCCTCAACGAGGCGCACTACCGCTCCTGGATCGACCTCGTGGAAGGGGTCGTCCGCGACGGCCAGGAGCGCGGCGCGTTTCTTCCGGTCGACGCGCGCGCGTTCGCGATCCGCTTCCTGACGATGATGGACGGCCTCGTCATCCAGTGCACGATGCGCTCCAGCGACGTGGACGCCGGACGATTCGGGACGCTCCTGCTCGGGTTCGCCCGCGAGCAGCTGCTCGGACCGGAAGCGACGGCGTGACGACCCCTCGGCGGCCGCCGCAGCGCGTCGCGATCACGTGAAGGGTGTCTTTATCCGGATTCGGCGCCTCAGGCAGCGGCTCGGTGGTACTCGTGGACGAGCC
>VFJZ01000077.1 GCA_009885805.1 Actinomycetota bacterium | reverse complement strand
GCGGGCGGCGCAGCAGCAGCGACATCTGCCGGTAGGCATCGGCCTGCTTGGTGAGGTCGTCGTAGACGAGCAGCGCGTGCCGGCCGGAGTAGCAGAAGTACTCGCCCATCGCACAGCCGACGTACGGCGCGATGTACTTGATCGGCGCCGCCTCGTTGGCCGGCGCGGTGATGACGATGGTGTACTCCATCGCGCCGTGCTCGCGCAGCTTCTCGACCACCTGCGCGACCGTCGAGGCCTTCTGCCCGACGGCGACGTAGATGCAGATGACGCCCTGGCCGCGCTGGTTGATGATCGTGTCGATCGCGACCGCGGTCTTGCCGGTCTGGCGGTCGCCGATGATCAGCTCGCGCTGGCCGCGGCCGATCGGCACGAGCGCGTCGAGCGCCTTGAGGCCGGTCTGCAGCGGCTCCTTGACGGGCTGGCGATCGACCACACCGGGCGCCTTGAACTCGAGCGGCCTGGTCTCGGTCGTCTCGATCGCAGGGCCGCCGTCCAGCGGCCGGGCGAGCGGATCGATGACGCGCCCGATCAGGGCCTCGCCGACCGGCACCGACATGACGCGACCGCTGCGGCGGACGATGTCGCCCTCGGCGATCTTCGCCCACTCGCCGAACAGCACGGCGCCGACGTTGGACTCCTCGAGGTTCAGCGCGAGGCCGGTGACGCCGTGCGGGAATTCGAGCATTTCCATCGCGACGCAGTTCTCGAGGCCGTAGATGCGGGCGATACCATCGCCCACCTGGATGACGGTGCCGACCTCCTCGACCTCGGCGGTCTGCTGGTAACCGGAGATCTGGTCACGCAGGATGGAGGCGATCTCATCGGGGCGGAGCTTCACGCTTCTCCTCCGGCTGGGAGCTTGACGTTCATGAGTGTCGTCCGCAGGCCGTCGAGACGCCTGCGGACGGAGGCGTCGACGAGCAGGTCGCGGACGCGGAGCACGACGCCGCCGATGATGGACTCATCGACGGTGCGCCGGATGGTGACGGTCTGACCGGTGGCGGTCGCGAGACGGGCGCGCAGGCCCTCGGCCTGGGCGTCGTCGATCGGGACGGCGGTCGTGAGGACGACCGCGAGCTCGCGCTGCTCGCGGCCGTAGCGATCGGCGAACGCCTCCTGCGCGTCGGCGAGCAGCGCCAGCCGCCCGTGGTCGACGAGCACGTCGAGGAACCCGCTGATCAGCGGCTCGCCGTCGGCGACCATCTGCTGCAGGATCCGCCGCTTCGCCTCGGCGGCGAAGGCGGGGTTGAACAGCACGCGCGCGAGGTCGCGGTTCTCCGCAACGGCGCCGCAGACCAGCGCCAGGTCGCGATTGACGGCCTCGAGCCGGCCGGCGGCCTCGGCCGCCCCGTAGAGGGCATCGGCGAACGGGCGGGCAGACGCGTCGGCCACGATCAGTCGCCCGCCAGCTTCGAGAAGTCGACGTCGGCGAGCGCCTCGTCGATCAGGCGGCGCGACTCTGCGTCATCGAGTTTCGTGCGAAGCACCGCCGCGGTCGCCTGCAGCGTCAGGTCGGCGATCTCGGTCTTGATGCGATCGAGCGCCTGCCGCGTCTCGGCGGCGATCGCCGAGCGAGCCGCCTCGACCCCACGCTCCCGCTCGGCCTGCAGCTCCGACTGCATCCGGCGTCGTTCCTCCTCGCCGGTGCGCTTGGCACGCTCGACGATCTCGGACGCCTCACTGCGGGCGGCGGCGAGCTGCTTCTTGTACTCGTCGAGGAGCGTCTGCGCTTCGTCACGCGCCGACTCGGCCGCCTCGAGGTTGTCCTGCACCGCACGGCGGCGCGCCTCGAGCATCTCGGCGATCCGCCCGAAGGCCAGGCGCTTGAGAATGAACAGCACCAGCAGGAACGTCACGAGCGTCCAGATCATCAGCCCTGGCGAGGGCTGGATCAGGAGGATGTTGTCGTCTGATTCGGCGAGGAGCGGGAGCATGCGATCTACGCGATGAAGAACGCCACGAACGACATCAGGAGGGCGTAGAAGGTGATCGCCTCGGTCAGGGCGAGGCCGAGGAACATCATGCCCTGCAGGTCGCCGCGGAGCTCGGGCTGGCGGGAGACGCCCTCGATCGTCTTGCCGATCAGGTAGCCCACGCCAACGCCTGGGCCAATCGCGCCGAGGCCGGTGCCGAGACCGAGCTCCAGCGCCTTGGCGGCGTTGAGCAGGCCTTCGTCGGTAAGCGCCATGGTGTCAGTTTCCTCCGTGGAAGTGGTCGTGCCGGGTCAATGGTGCGGCTCGATCGCGCCGCCGATGTAGATGCCCGAAAGCATCGCGAAGATGTACGCCTGCAGCGAGGCGACGAGGCCCCACTCGAAGAGGTAGAAGACGACCGCCACCGGCACGCCGACGGCCGCGATGAACACGTTACCGAGCAGGATCGCAAACCCGAGGCACATGATGATCAGCAGGTGCCCGGCGAGCATGTTCGCGAACAGCCGGACGCTCAGCGAGATCACGCGCAGGAACTGGGACAGCACCTCGAGCGGCACGAGGAACACCGTCAGCGCGACGCCGCCGATGCCGGAGATGCCGGTGTGCGGCACCCAGCTCTTGAAGTACTTCACGGGCCCGTTCGCGCGGATGCCTTCAACGTGCGAGATCGTGATCGTCAGCAGCGTCAGCGCAAGCGTGACGGAGAGGTTGGAGGTCGCCGCGTAGATCGTCAGGCCCGGGATGCCGCCACCCCACGTGTTATGGGTGTCGAACGGCAGCGGCAGGAACGAGATCATGTTCATCGTCCAGATGAAGACGAACAGCGCGGCGACGTACGGGAACCAGCGCGTGAAGGCCGCACTCGGCAACGTCGCGCGGCCGATGTTCGTCTCCGCGAAGGTGTAGATCAGCTCGACGACGGTCTGCAGCCGGCCGGGCTGCTGCTTCATGCCGCCGCGCAGCCAGAGCGCTATGCCGATCGAGATCGCCGCCGCGATCCACAGGTACGCCACCGCCTTCGAGATGCCGAAGTCGAACGGCCCGGCCTCGAGCGAGAACCAGGGCTTGACGATGAACTCCTCGATCGGCTGGAACTCCTCTTCGGCCGCGGCGACGGCGGCGCTGGCGGCGACCGGGGAGAGGAGGAGGGCCGGCAGCGAGACGAGCAACGCGTGGCGGAGACGGATCACGCGGCCCCCTCGTCCTTCGTCGCGCGGGCGACGGTATGACCGATTGCGCGCGCCAGCAGGTCGGCCGTGTAGGCGATCAGGAAGACGACGGCGCCGAGCACGCCGATGTGCTCGTCGACCAGTTTCGCGAAGATGAACAGGCCGCCGAAGGTGATCCAGGCGCGTGAGATGAGCCCGATCCCGGAGATGCCGACCGCGGTCACCTGCATCTTGCCACGGGCGAGGCGGTCGATCGCGAGCGCGGCGAGCCAGTTGGCCGTGAACAGCCCGGCGCCGAGCGCCCAGCCACCGAACTCCCAGCCGGCGAGCAGGAACGCTGGCAGCAGCGCGAGCGCGACGGCAAACCCGGCGCCGCGAACGAGCAGCACGGGCCCGGCCGTCGACGACCCGCTGTAGCGGGGGTACTCGGTCATGAGGGCGGGAGCTTGATCCATCGGATGTAGACGACGTAGAAGCCGAGCACGATCCCTGCCGCCGCGCCCGCGAGGGCGAAAACGGTTGGCAGGCCGACGAGGAGCCCGAGACCCATTCCGAGTCCGGTTCCGAACAGGATCGCGGCGACGATCGTGATCCCGGCGGAGAGTCCGGACGCATCCGGCCCCCGCCCCGCTTGATCGACTCCGGTGATCCGGCGCCTCCTACGAGCCTGCTCGGCGCCCGCCGACTCCTCCGACGGACCGGCCGATCGTAGCACACGGCGTCCCGCGCTCGTGACAGGGCGGCGGGCGGCTGCGAACACCCGGCTTCGCCCGTAGCCGTGCGGGTTCGGACGACTCCGGCGGATCCCCGATCGGTGGAGCTTGTGACGACCGCGACGTCAGTTGCTGGGCTGCAGCTCGATCGAGTCGCCGCGGATGCTCCGGTCGAGGAGCTCCTTGCGCCCGTGCTCGGGCTCCCGCGTCAGGCGGCCGCCGACGTCGCGGTACTGGCCGACGACGGTGAGCGGCGGCGAGTAGGCGTGGATCGAGACGGCGGGCTCGCCGGCGACGTGCGCGACGGAGTGGACGTAGCCGCCGGGGCCGTTGCGGGAGACGCCAGGCGTCATCCTGATCGGATCGGCCTTGCCACCGAGGACGAGCAGGCCCTCGTCGAGCGCGCCCTGCACGCAGACGACACCGACACCGGAGAGGTCGTGGTCGTGGAAGCCCGTGCGCTGACCCGGCATCCACGACAGCACCCAGATGTCGATGCGGTCGTCGTCGTAGAGCAGCTCGTAGCGGCGGCGCTCGCGGTCGATCACGATCAGCGGCCGCCAGAGGTCGTCGTGCTCGGCGATGCGCCGCACGAGCTGCTCGAGCTCCGGGGCCTCGTAGACCTCGTCGTGGTCGAGGAACTCGGCTGCGCGGGCCGCGAGCTCGGGCGAGTAGTGGTCGACGTGGACCGGTGCGAACGCATGAGCCATCACATCGGACGGTACCACCGCACGGCACCGGCGTTACGCCACTCCCTCCTTGCGGCGGCGCCGTTCGGCGGCGAGCGGCGTCGCGTCCTCCGCGTCGGCGTTCCGCGCCAGGCCGATCATCCGCAGGTGCCCGTACTTGAGGATCTCCAGTTCGTAGACGACGAACAGCGAGGCGAGCACGGCGACGAGGCCGAATCCCGACAGCGCCAGCGTCTCCGCGACGTTGACGGGTCCGCCGCCCGACTCGCGGTACGGCAGGAAGCGAACGGCCAGCGCGAACGCAGCGAGCACGGCGCACCAGGTGTACAGCAGCAGCGCCGCCTGCCGCTGCGAGTAGCCGACGCGCAGGAAGCGGTGGTGCAGGTGGTTGCGGTCGGCCGCCATCACCGACTCGCCGTACTTGAGCCGTTTCAGGATCACGAACGAGGTGTCGAGGATCGGCACCAGCAGCACGATCAGCGGGAAGACGAGGGCAAGAGCGGCGGCCGTCTTCATGACGCCGGTGATCGACATCGAGGCGAGCAGGAAGCCGAGCGGCAGCGAGCCGGCGTCGCCCATGAAGATGCGCGCCGGGTGGAAGTTCCAGGGCAGGAAGCCGAGGCAGGCGCCGCAGACCGCCGCGGCCAGGGTGGCCGCCGCGAAGCGGTCGAGCGATAGCGCGAGCACGCAGAAGGTCGCGGCGGCGATCATGCACAGTCCGGCGGCGAGCCCGTCCATGCCATCCGCGAAGTTGACGATGTTCGCCACCGCGACGATGAACACGACCGTCAGCGGGTACTGCACCGCGCCGAGATCGACGGGGTCGATCAACGGCAGCGTGACGTGGTCGATCGTCACGCCCTGCGAGACGGGTATCACCGCGCAGCCGATCTGGGCGACGAACTTCAGCGGCGCCGACAGGCCGATCGCGTCGTCGACGCCGCCGAGCAGCGCGATCAGGACCGCGCCGATCATGATCGCTCCGTAGTCGTCCCGCGTGAAGGGCAGGTTCAGCGCGACCGCGACGACGATGCCGACCATGATCCCGGCGCCGCCGAGCAACGGCACCGCCCGCTCGTGGATGCGCCGGCCGCCGGGCCGGTCGACGATCCCGAGGCGGCGCGCCAGGCGGATCGCCAGCGGGGTGCCAACGAGGCCCACGACGAGCGCGGCGATCACGAACGCGTAGAGCGCTGACGGAGCGCTCACCCGCTGCGCGACGAAGTCCGGCACGGGAGCCCCAGGGTACTACGTCCGCCCGCTGGGGCCGGGCGCGCGCGCCGGAACCCGGCCAACTGCGGAGTACAGGGGTAGCATCAGATTGTGGCCATGCCTTCCCGCGCTCCGGATGTGACAAGCCTCCTGGTCGGTGACGGCGAGGCCCAGGATCTTCCGCCTGTCTCGATGGCCGAGATAGGGTGTCGGGAGCGAGAGGATCTGCAGCGGTAGGTCCGCAGCAATCCCCACGTGATCGAGCCCGGCCTTCTCCTCGTGAGCGAGGAGTTCGCGGACTGGGAAGGCGCGGGCGGACCTGTCCGTGATCGCCTCGACCTGCTGTTTCTCGGCCGCGATGGTCGGCCTCTTGTCGTCGAACGGAAGCGAGGACTTGCCCCCCGACCGGGCTGAGTCGCAGGCGCTTCTCTCCGAGCCTCAGGAGGCTCTGCCCGGCATCTCCCAGCCGCGACCCCGCGGCCGGACAAGCAAGACGCGTCCGTCGTCGTCCCGTACGAAGACCGTGACGGTCACGACCCGGAGGTGGCGAGCGTGCTCCGGCACGGACGAATCATCGCGGCCGCCCGCGGGCCGGTGTGGAGTCAACCGGCAGGCCAGTGCTGACGCCGGCCGTGCTCACGCTGACCGGCGCGGGCCGTGGCGGCGTCCTTCGCGCACGCACCGGGTGCGACTTCGGCTCGGCCGTGAAGGTTCCGGGCGCCTCGCGAACAGGACTCGCGACTGCGTCCATCCGACGAGTATGGAGAGGTTAGCGAAGGTATCGCAGAGAGATACCTTTCCTAAGATCGGTTGATCCGGACGCCTATCTCGTCCCGAACAGGCGATCGCCGGCGTCGCCGAGCCCCGGCAAGATGTAGCCGATATCGTTCAGTTGTCGATCGACGCACGCACAGTAGATGTCAACTTCAGGGTGAGCGTCGTGGAGCGCCGCCACGCCCTCCGGCGCCACGATGATCGACAGCAGGCGCACGGAGCGCGCGCCCGACTCCTTGCAGATGCGGACGGCGTCGACGGCTGAGCCCCCCGTTGCGAGCATCGGATCGAGCAGCAGGATCTCGCGCTCGGCCAACTCCCCGGGGAGCTTCGAGTAGTAGACAACGGGCTGCAGTGTCTCCTCGTTGCGGTACATGCCGAGGAACCCGACGCGCGCGACCGGGATCATCGCGAGCACGCCTTCCAGCATGCCGACACCGGCCCGCAGGATGGGCACCACGCCGACCTTCTTGCCCGACACGTGCCAGCCGGCGGTGCGCTCGAGCGGGGTCTCAACCTCGACCGTCTCGAGTTCGAGATCGCGCGTCGCCTCGTACGCCAGCATGCCGGCGATCTCGGAGGACAGCTGGCGGAAGTCCCGCGTCGTGGTCGCGGCGTCGCGGAGCAGGGTCACCTTGTGACGCACGAGCGGGTGCGCGACCTCGACGAGCACGCGGCTGGCCATGCGGCAGAGTCTACCGGCGGCAGAAGAGCGCGAAGCGCTGATCCGCGAACCGTTGTGGATAGCCCTCGTCAGTCAACCGGTCGGCGAGCGTCGGGCGGCGCGTGCGATCGACGAGCAGGCAGTCGATGCCGCGGATCTCGAGCATCAGCCGGCGCCGTCGGGCGCCGACCTCCGGGTCGAGGAGGCGGCGGTTCGCGCGCACACGTTCCGTCGGCCGGTTCTCGGGCGTGTCGGCCGTGTTGCCCGGCGGAACGGCGTAGACGAGCGCGTCCGTGAGAGCGGTCAGCAGCAGCGATGGCTCGAGGTCCGACGCGATCACGGTGAAGTCGGGTAGCGCGCGCACGGCCGCAACAGCGCCGTCGCTGAGCGTCTCTGCGGGCGGCGGCAGGTCGACGAGCGCCCGCGCGAACGGCGGCAGCGACGACGCCGCGAACGGTGCGACGAGGGCGATGGCGACAAGCGACGCCCGCGGCGCGAACGCCGCGATCCCCGGCCGGTGAAGCGCCAGGGCGGCAAGGGCGGCGCCCGCGCAGACCGCCGCCGCGACGAGCGTCTCGGCTCCGCTTCGCTCCGGCACGACGACGCCGAGCACGACACCGAGCACGAGCGCGACCGGCAACGCGCGTCGCTTCCCGGCGACGACCGCGAGCGCCAGCGCGCCGACCGCAACGAGCAGCCACGGCAGCTCGAGAAACGGCATGCGCCGGATCTGGTTGACCGAGACGAGGCGCCCGAGGAGTCCGGGCAGCGGCGGCACCAGCGCGAAGACGACGAGCGCCGCGAGCCCGCCCGAGACGTAGGCCGCCTCGCGCCGGCGCAGGGCCGGGATCAGCACCGCGACCGCGATCGCGACGGCGAGCAGCCCGGCGCCCGCCAGCATCCGCGGATGGACGACGACGAAGCGGCCGACGTACGCGATCTGATCGAGCGCCTGCCACTTGGCAAGGCCGTCGACGAGGCGCTGCCCGCTCCCGACCCGCTCGGAGGTGCCGCGCGCGACCGACCACAGCGCGGCGCCGTAGACGACGAACGGTGCACCGACTGCGAGCGCCAACGGCAGCGCCGTGCGAATGGCGATCCGCCGGTCGCGGAGCGCGGCCCCGACGGCGGCGCCGCCGAGAGCGATGAGGGCGAACGGCACGTAGGTGACGTGGACGAGGGTCAGTGCCACCGACGCCGCGAGGACGCCTGCAAGAGCCGATCGGGATCGCTCCCGCGCGTAGGCGAGCGCCAGCAGTGCAAGCGCGGGCCACAGCAGTTGCGTCGCGGTGGAGGGCGCGTCGACGATGAACGACCACTCGCGCTGCGCGGCGAGGCCCACGATCGCGGCGATGCCGGCGCCGACGGTCGCGAGGCGCCGGTCGCCGGTCAGCGAGCCGACGAGCGCCGCCGCCACGAGCGCGGCGAGCAGAGCGACCGCGAGCGTCACGGCCCGGTAGGCATCCTCCGGCGCGGCGCCGGTGAGCAAGCCGGACTCGCCGACGAGCGCCTGCGATAGCGGCACGTAGTAGCCGGGATGGTTGGAGCCGCCGACCAGTTCCGGCATCGCCGACAGGTCGAGACCGTCGAGCGTCAGCAGGCGCCGGACGCGACCGACGTGGTACGGCGCGTCACCGCCGAGCGTCCACAGGCGAACGCCCGCCAGGCCGGCGGTGAGGCCGATCAGCGTCGCGACCGGGGCGGGGCGCAGGCGCGCGAGCGAGCGGAGCGGATGCACGACGCCGAGCGCAAGCGCCGCGGCGGCGACCGTCCACAGCGGCAAGCCGACGGCGAAGGCGATGCCGAGCAGCAGCGCGTGGATGCTGAAGCCGCAGGCGATCGCGCCGGCGAGGTCGACGGCCCGGTCGGTCGGCCGGCCGCGCCGGAGGAGCCGCCAGGCGGCCATCCCCGGCATGAGCAGCAGGACGAGGTAGGCGATGGCCACGAGAACGGTCATCGCAGCCGCGCCCGGATCTCCTCGGCCGAGACCGGCCCGGGCCGGAGGATCACGGGCTCCGGGCCGCACAGGTCGACGACCGTCGAGGGGACGCCGCCCGGGCACGCGCCGCCGTCGAGCGCGACGTCGGCGAGCGGTTCCAGCTCGGCGAATGTGTGCGCCGGCGGCTCGCCCGCCCGATTGGCCGACGTCAGGAGCAGCGCCCCGACCCGATCGATGGCGGCCGCGAGCCGCGGATCGAGCACGGGCACGCGGACGCCGATGCGATCGGGCGTGTCGCCGCAGACCCACGCGAAGCGACGCTCCGGGTTCGGCACGACGACCGTGACCGGGCCGGGGAGCAGACGCCGGGCGGCCGGGGGGAGATCGGGCAGCACCGAGTCGACGACGCCCTGCACGGAGCCGCAGACGATCGCGGTCGGCTTCGACGGCGCGCGGCCCTTGCGTTTCCAGAGCCGCTCGCAGGCGTCGCGCAGGTGCGCGGCGCAGGCGAGTCCGTACACCGTGTCGGTCGGGATGGCTGCGATCTTCCCGGCCAGCAGCGCCGCGACGAGAAGGTCGCCGTCGTCGTAGCTCAGGCGCTCCATCGGGCCATAACGTAGCGGTCGATCCCGGCGAGATCCGCCGCGATCGCGACGTCGTCCGCGCCGACATCGCCGGCGATCGTCGCCACGCGCGGCGCCTGTCCCTCGCCCAGTTCCAGCAGGATCGAACCGCCGGGGCGGAGTCGTTCCGGCGCACCCGCCAGCGCGCGCCGCACGAGGTCGAGCCCGTCGGCACCGCCGAAGAGCGCGAGGTGCGGCTCGTGGTCGCGCACCGCCGGGTCGAGTTTGGAGTCCTCGTCGGCGACGTACGGCAGGTTGGCGACGATGACGTCGAAGCGCTCGGCCGCGGGCAATCCGTCGTAGAGGTCGCTCCGCAGCAGGCGCGGCGCCAGGCCGAGGCTGGCGGCGTTCTCGCCGGCGAGCGCCAGCGCGTCAAGATCGAGGTCGACGGCGGTGACGTCGGCGTCCGGTCGCTCGCGGCAGACGGCGAGAGCGATCGCGCCGCTGCCGGTGCCGAGATCGAGCAGCGCCCCGCCGACCGGTAGCCGCGCCAGCGCAAGCTCGACGAGCACCTCGCTCTCCGGCCTCGGCACGAGCGCGCGCCGGTCGGTCTTGAGGACGAGCGAGCGAAACCCCCACGACCCGAGCAGGTAGGCGACCGGCTCACCCTGCCCTCGGCGCCGCAGCAGGTCGCGGAACGTGTCGATCTCCGCCGGCTCGAGCGGCCGGTCGTGCTGGAGGTAGAGCTCCAGCCGGGCCAGGCCGACGGCGTGCCCGAGCAGCAGCTCGGCGTCCAGGCGCGGCGACACGAACTCGCGAGCCGCCAGGTAGGCGCTGGCGACACCGAGGAACTCGACGACGGTCCGCGGCGGCGGCAGCGGCGTCACGCGATGATCGCGCCCGCCTCGCGCATCTCGACGAGCGCGCGCCCGGCATCGCCCGCGACGACATCGACGCCGCGAACGCCGTCGGCGAGCACGGTCACGGCGAATCCCTCGCGGAGCGCGTCGAGCACGGATGCGCGAACGCAGTAGTCCGTCGCCAGGCCGCCGACGATCAGCCGGTCGACGCCGCGCCCACGGAGGGTGGCGACGAGGCCGGTACCGTCGAACGCCGAGTAGGCGTCGCGATCGGCCGCGGTCGCCTTGACGACCACGAGGTCGGGCTCGAGACCTTCGATCCGCGCGTGCAGGTGCGCACCCGGCGTCCCCTCGACGCAGTGCGGCGGCCACGTTCCGCCCTGCGCGACGAACGAGCAGTGGTCGGGCGGGTGCCCATCGCGGCTCGCGACGATCAGGTCGGCGCGCTCGGCCGCCGCGCAGATCGGCTCGATCACCTCGTCACCGGCGGGGACGGCGAGCGCGCCGCCGGGCAGGAAGTCGTGCTGGACGTCGACGATGAGGAGCGCCGTACTCACAGCGCCGCCGTCTCCAGCTTGCGGCGGTTGTCATCGGCCTGCAGGGCGTCGGTGAACTCGTCCAGTTCGCCGATCAGCACGGCCGGCAGGTTGTGCGAGGACACCTTGACGCGATGATCGGTGACGCGCCCCTGCGGAAAGTTGTACGTGCGGATCTTCTCGGAGCGCGCACCGGTGCCGATCTGCGAGCGACGCGCCTCGTCGAGTTCGGACTGCGCCTTCGCGAGCTCGATCTCGTAGACGCGGGCGCGCAGGATCCGCAGCGCGCGGTCCTTGTTCTGCAGCTGGGAGCGCTCGTCCTGGCACGTCACGCTGAGGCCGGTCGGGGCGTGCGTGACGCGGACAGCGGAGTCGGTGGTGTTGACGCTCTGCCCGCCGGGCCCCCAACCGCGGATCGTCTCGATCGTGAGGTCCTTCGGGTCGAGGACGACCTCGACCTCTTCTGCCTCGGGCAGCACCGCCACCGTCGCCGTCGAGGTGTGGATCCGCCCCTGCGTCTCCGTCGCCGGCACGCGCTGGACGCGGTGGACGCCGGACTCCCACTTGAAGACCGAGAAGGCGCCGTCGCCGGCGATGGAGAACGTGATGTCCTTGAAGCCGCCCGCCTCGGAGGGATCGGTGGCGAGCGTCTGGTGCTTGAACCCGCGCCGGTCGGCGTAGCGCGTCAGCATCCGGTAGAGGTCGGCCGCGAACAGCGCCGCCTCCTCCCCGCCCGTGCCGGCGCGGATCTCGACGATGACGTCCTTGGCGTCCTCGGGGTCGCGTTCGAGCATCGCGAGCCGGATCTCGGACTCGATCTCCGGCAGCGCGTCGCGCGCCTGCTCGAGCTCCGACTGGAGGAAGGCGCGCGTCTCGGCATCCTCCTCGACGGCGAGCATCTCCGTCGCGTCCGCGACCTGCTGCTTCGCCTGGCGGTAGCGCTTGGCGAGGTCGCGGGCGATCGACAGCCGGTGGTGCTGGCGTCCGGTGTCGGCGAGCAGGCGCGGGTCGGACAGCGTCTCCGGATCCTGAAATCGCTCCTCGACCTCCGCGAACGCCCGCTCGATCTCGCCCACCAGCCGCTCGGTCACGTCCACGGGCGCAGCGTACCGTCGGTGGCGCCGAAGGTGCCGGGCGCCTTGGGCGCCAGACAAGCGCATGCTATGGTATGAGCATGCGCAAGTCCGAGCGGCTGCAGGTCCTGCTCGATCCGGCGCAGTCGAGCCGGCTGCGCCGCGAGGCGGCAGATCGTGGCGTCTCGGTTGCGACCGTCGTACGTGCGGCGATCGATCGCGAACTCGGGGTGGGCGACGACGTCCGACGCGCCGCGCTGGCGCGGCTCATGGCTGCGGCGCCGATGCGCGTCCCGGACGATCCGGCCGAGCTGGAGCGCGAGATCGAGACGATGTACGACCGTTGACCCTTCTGGTCGACACGAACGTCCTCGTCTACGCGATCGGTGACGATCACCCGCTGCGGCGCCCGTGCCGGGACATCCTCGCGTCGATCGCGGCGGGCCAGGTGTCCGCGACGACGACGCCGCCGGTGATCCAGGAGTTCGTCCACGTACGGGCACGCCGTGGCCATACCGACGCCGTCGAACGCGCCCACGACGTCATCGACCTGCTCGGACCGCTCACGGCGGTCGGCCACGGCCATGCGCTGCGCGCGCTCCGGGTCCTGGCGGAGGCGCCGCTCCTCGGTGCCGCCGACGCGCTGCTCGCGGCGGTTGCGCTTGAAGGCGACCTCGAACTGGTGACCGCGGATCGGGCCTTCGCGGCGGTGTCCGGCCTGCGTCTGCAAGCGATCGCGCCGCGCTGAGCGTCAGGAACGGCTGGGCGGTGGAAGGAGCGCCCCGGCGGTTCCGTCTGCTCCGCCCGCGCTACGACCGACGCCCCGAGGCTGCAACGGCCGTAGCGAGAGCCTGGCCGCTCACGAAAAAAATCCTTTGACTCCCCACCGCGGAGAACTCGAGCCAAGAGTGGGACCAGCCCCGCGTACGCGGGGACGACATCAACGCTGCTGACTGCATGGTGTCATGCGAAGGACCACCCCCGCGTACGCGGGGACGACGCTGCTCGTCGGCTGCGGGCGGTCGGTAAGTGAGGACCACCCCCGCGTACGCGGGGACGACATCACGCCCGGCACGGCTGGGAGCCGAATCCTGGGACCACCCCCGCGTACGCGGGGACGACGCGCTGACGACGCTGACGGGCACGAACATCACGGGACCACCCCCGCGTACGCGGGGACGACGTCCGAGCGTGGGTCGCCGACCTCGCCACCAGGGGACCACCCCCGCGTACGCGGGGACGACCGTCATGACCCGGCCAGCGGAGTCCCGCAGTGTGAGGACCACCCCCGCGTACGCGGGGACGACCAGACAACCCGCTGAGTGTCCTCTACTACGTAGGGACCACCCCCGCGTACGCGGGGACGACAGTTTGTGGATCGGCTCGATAAGGAGGGGTTCGGGACCACCCCCGCGTACGCGGGGACGACTAAATCGCATCTTGGCGCTTGAGTCTGATAGCGGGACCACCCCCGCGTACGCGGGGACGACACGATGTGGGGGCCTTCGTCGAGCATCTGGTTGGGACCACCCCCGCGTACGCGGGGACGACTTCTTAGAGGATATTTCGCACCTTGACGCTAGAGGACCACCCCCGCGTACGCGGGGACGACCCGTTGCAGTGCCACGTCAGGTCGTCGTGCTCAGGACCACCCCCGCGTACGCGGGGACGACCACGCCCAGAACGTCCGCAACGCCGCCGTGTTAGGACCACCCCCGCGTACGCGGGGACGACACGGAGCCGACGCCGTTCGCGCACTTCGCGACGGGACCACCCCCGCGTACGCGGGGACGACTCAAGGCGGCGTTAGCGTGAACGGCTCGCTACGGGACCACCCCCGCGTACGCGGGGACGACCGTTCGCCCTACCCCTATAGCGCCCCTCTTAGGGGACCACCCCCGCGTACGCGGGGACGACCCATCCCATCCGGTCCAGGTCAGAACCGTACGAGGACCACCCCCGCGTACGCGGGGACGACTCCCGGTAGCACGAGGTCCGGCGGTCAGGACCGGGACCACCCCCGCGTACGCGGGGACGACCCATCTAAGGCGATTCGGGCAGGACCCCTACCAGGACCACCCCCGCGTACGCGGGGACGACGCGACGGTGTTGACGGTCGTGAAGCAGTGGTGGGGACCACCCCCGCGTACGCGGGGACGACGCCGTCGGCGCATCCGACGTCGAGCTCGAATTGGGACCACCCCCGCGTACGCGGGGACGACCTCCGGGCACGACACGTACGTGCCGACCCGCGAGGACCACCCCCGCGTACGCGGGGACGACGCCATCGTCGCGCAGGCAGTCGCGTCCGGCCAGGGACCACCCCCGCGTACGCGGGGACGACTACTGCCATGCCTCGTGCAGGGGGTCACACGTGGGACCACCCCCGCGTACGCGGGGACGACTTCATCGTGCTGAACCCGAAGGTGTGGAACTCGGGACCACCCCCGCGTACGCGGGGACGACATCACGAACTCGTCGTGCTTCACGCGCTCCGGAGGACCACCCCCGCGTACGCGGGGACGACCGGCATCAGCGGCACGTACGCGCCGGAGACAAGGACCACCCCCGCGTACGCGGGGACGACGCGTTGGATCAACTCGCTTCTACCCGCTTCGCGGGACCACCCCCGCGTACGCGGGGACGACATCGTGAAGCTGCCACCGATCGTCGAGACGACGGGACCACCCCCGCGTACGCGGGGACGACCATCCCTGGCGGGATCGTCACGTTGAATC
>VFJZ01000031.1 GCA_009885805.1 Actinomycetota bacterium | reverse complement strand
CGGCGCGACGGCGACGGCCTTCGGGCTGCGGGTCGTTCGCGGGGCGTCGGTCGGACTCGAGACTCAGCCAGGGCGGGCCCACCCGCTGCAGCGCGTCCGGCTCGCCGTGACGGCGCCGCCGGGCGGTGGCGTCCGCCGCTCGGTACGCACGGTTGCGGTCGTTGACCGGCCGGCGGCCCGCGCCGTCGTCACGCACGTCTTCGCGCCGGACCGGGTGCGGGTCACGTACCGGCTGCTGCGACGGTGGCGGGCCGCGGCTCAGGTCCGCTTCCCCGCCTACGGCGACGCGACGTTCCTCGTCACGCGTGGAGGGGTCGAGGAAGCGCTCGGCACGACGCCCGTGCCGGTCGGCGACCTGCGCGTCGTCCTCGCCGATGGCCGTGGCTACCGGGTGCAGTTCTCGCGCGTCTCCAGTGGCGCGACGCTCCGTCTCGTCGCGGCCGGCGCAGCGGCCAGCGCCCCGCGCACGCGCCTGACCGCGTTCCTCGAGGTTCCCGTCCTGCGTGGTGCGACGACGATCTCCTACGACCTGCTGCCGAGCGCGCGGTGACGGCCCGGGCGCTGGCCGACACGGCGCTCGTCTACGACTCCACCGCCGATCTGCCGGGCGGCATCGAGGCGACGCTGTTCGAGATCGTTCCGCTCACGGTCCACTTCGGGACCGAGAGCCTCCGCGACGGCGTCGACATCGGCGGCGATGAGCTGTACCGGCGCCTCGAGGCGACGACGGTGCACCCGACGACGTCGCAGCCGACGCCCGGTGCCTTCGCGGAGGTCTACGAGCGCCTGCTCGGCCGCAGCCGCCACATCGTCTCCCTGCACGTTTCGGGCAAGCTCTCCGGCACCGTCGAGTCCGCACGCCAGGCGGCGGCATCCTTCCCCGGTCGCGTCACCGTCCACGACACCGCGGCGGTGTCAGCGTCGCTCGCGAGCGCGGTGCTCGGTGTCCGCGAACTCCTGCAGCGCGGGACGACCGACGACGAGATCGCGACCTTCGTCGACCTGCACCGCCGGGTGGCTCGCTGTTTCGTCGCGCTCCAGACGCTCACCTACCTGCAGCGAGGCGGGCGCATCGGCCGGGCACAGGCGCTGGCCGGGCAGCTCCTCTCGGTTCACCCGATCCTGGAGCTCCGCGACGGCGAACTGCACCCGGGGACGAAGGTCCGCGGCGCCGCTCGCGTGCCGGCCGAACTGGTCCGGTGCGCTGTCGAGGCGACTGCCGGTCGACACGACCGGCGGCTCATCGTGATCCACTCGGCGTCTGCCGAGCGTGCCGACGCGCTCGTCGTTGCGCTCGGCGCGAGCCTGGCCGCTCTCGAGGTCGACCGGATCCTCGGTCTCGGCGCCGTCGTGGGCGTACACGCCGGCCCGGGTGCGCTCGGCGTTGCGATTGCGCCACGACCGGTCCGATCAGGAGGTCTCTGAAAATCCCGAGAAGGCTGGTGAAATCCACGATCGGGACTGCTGGGCGGTTGTCGCCGGCCGCGGTACAACATGATCAGATGGTCCCCGTCATCGACCTGCGGCGCTTCGTCCGCGCTGGTGATCGCGTGCTGCTCGTCGCCCGCGACGGTCGTGACGTGCAGGCGACCTTCACCCACGTCTCGACCCAGTGGGCGAGCGCCGACGTGCCGCGCGGCTCGGTCGCGACCTCGGAATCGCTCCGATCAGCCCTCGCGCGCAGCGGCACCCGCCTGGCGGTGACGTTCGAGGCGCTGGACGTCCGCCAGTTGATCGAATCCGACAGCATCGAGTTGGCGGTCGTCGCGGCCGCCGTCCTCGGGAATCGGCCGGCCGCGTCCGATCGAGCGCTGCCGCCGGAGATGGCGGTCGCCATTCACGTCGACGCCGACGAGCGCGTCGTCCGGGTGCCGGTGCAGATCGTCAGCGCCGCCGATGGTGACATCGACCTCGTCTGCGCCGACCGCTTCGCGCCGGGCGACGAGGTGACGATCGCCCGCGAGGGTCCCGAGCCGTTTCGCGTCCGCGTCCGCATCGCCAGGCGCTCGCCCGACGGGACGGCGACCGCTCGCTTCGGCTGCCGGGTCGTCGCGGCGACCGGCGACGACGAGGTCCGCCTCCGGGCACTCGTCGTGACCGTCTGATCGGTCGGCGATCATGCCGGCGTGACGTTCCGTGAGGTCCTCCGCCCGGCTGCCGCCGCACCTGAAGGCGCCCTCGTGCTGCTCCACGGCCGGGGAGCGGACGAGCACGACCTGCACCCGCTGCTCGACCTGCTGGACCCGGAGCGTCGACTCGTCGGCGTGACGCCGCGCGCTCCCCTCTCGCTCCCGCCGGGTGGTGCGCACTGGTACGCCGTTTACCAGGTCGGGACGCCCGACCCCGCGACGTTCTGGCCGACGTTCCGCGACCTCTGCGCCTGGTACGACGGGCTGCCCGAACGCCTCGGCTTCCCGGTCGATCGCGTCGTCCTCGGCGGGTTCTCACAGGGCTGTGTGATGTCGTACGCCCTCGCGCTCGCAGCCGGGCGACCGTCGCCTCGTATCCTGCTCGCGCTGTCGGGATTCATGCCCGTGGTCGAGGGCCTCGAGTTCGACCTCGCCCGGCCCGGGCTCGAGATCGTGATCGAGCACGGCGACGGCGACCCGGTGATCGACGTCGCCTTCGCGCGTGCGGCGCGGCAACGGCTCGCCGGCTCCTCGATCGAGGTCGGGTATCGCGAGTTCGCCGGTGGCCACACGATCGACGGCGCGGCGCTGGCTTCACTGCGCGCCGCCGTCGCTGCCACCCTCGACTGAGCCCGTCTCCAGGCTGAGACAATCCGGCGGTGCGACCGTTCACGCCGCCACCCGGCACCCCGCTGCCCGTCCCCCGTTCGGCTCCGCGCGCGTCGCCGCTCGCGGAGCCGCCGCCGGTGAAGCCGCGGCAACTCGAGGCGTTGGCGGCGCTTCGGCTCGACGTCCTCGGCGACCTCCTCGAGACCCTTCCGTTCCGGTTCGAGGACTTCTCGGACGTCAGGCTCCTCGGCGCGTTGCAGCCGGGCGACAGCGCGACGGTCATGGTCACGGTGGAGTCGGTCTCGCAACGCACGACGTCGCGCCGGCACCTGCGGATCGTCACGGCCCGCGTCCACGACGCGGCCGGCGGCCGGGGAACGCTGACCTGGTTCAACCAGGCCTACCTGCTGCGCGCCCTCGAGCCGGGGACGGTGCTCCTCGCGCGCGGCGAGGCTCGCGCCGACGCGCACGGTGGCAGCGAGGTGTCGGTGCGGATGCACGAGATCCTCGCGACGGCCGAGGAGGTCGCCGCCGGCGACGGCGCGCCGCCGATCGGCCTCGTGCCGGTCTACCACGCCTCCGCCGGCATCTCCTCGCAGGTCCTGCGCGGCCTCGTCGACGACGCACTCACCCACCTGACGACCGTCCCCGACCCACTGCCGCCGTCGCTGCGCGCAGCCCGCGCGTTGCCCCTGCGCCGGGACGCACTGCGGGCGGGGCACCGACCGCGGCAGCGCGGCGACTACGCCGCCGCCCGCTCGCGGCTCGCCTACGAGGAGCTGTTGCTGCTCCAGGTTGCGCTGCTGCGTCACCGCGCGGCGGCCGACGCGGCCGGCACCGCCCAGGTGTTGCAGCCGCCGGGGCAGCTGGTCGCGGCGTACATCGCGGGCCTGCCCTTCCGGCTGACCGGCGCACAGGAGCGGGCGTTGGTCGAGATCGGCACCGATCTCGCGCGGACGGCGCCGATGCAGCGTCTGCTCCAGGGCGATGTCGGCTCCGGGAAGACCGCCGTCGCCCTCGCGCTGCTCCTGCGGGCGGTCGAGGCCGGTGGCCAGGCCGCCCTGATGGCGCCGACCGAGGTCCTCGCCGTCCAGCATCTGGCGACCGCCGAGCGGCTGCTCGACGGCGTCGGTGTCGAGCTCTGCCTGCTCACGGGCGACGTCCCGAAGCGCGAGCTCGCGGCCCGGCGGCAGCGCATCGCGGCGGGCGAGCCACTGATCGCGATCGGGACGCACGCGCTGCTGCACGCGGACTTCCCGAAGCTGCTGGTCGCCGTCATCGACGAGCAGCACCGGTTCGGCGTCGAGCAGCGCGAGGCGCTCGGCGGCGCGACGACGCCGCACGTCCTCCACATGACGGCGACGCCGATCCCGCGCTCCCTCGCCCTGACCGTCTACGGCGACCTCGACGTGACGGTGCTCGACGAGCTGCCTGCCGGCCGCCAACCCGTCGTCACGCGCGTGATCGCGGAGGAGCGGCGTGAGGCCTGCTATGGCTGGCTGGTCGAGCAGGTGCAATCGGGACGGCAGGCGTACGTGGTCTGCCCGCTGGTCGAGGGGTCGGTCGCCGTGGAGGCACGCGCCGCGGAGGAGGAGGCTGCGCGGCTCGCGGCCGGCCCGCTGCGCGAGATCGTGGTCGAGGTCGTCCACGGGCAGATGAAGGGCGCCGAGCGGGCGGAGCGGATGCGCCGCTTCGTCGCCGGCGCGGTGGGCGTCCTCGTCGCGACGACGGTGATCGAGGTTGGCGTCGACATCCCGAACGCCTCCGTGCTGGTGGTCGAGGACGCCGACCGCTTCGGTCTCTCGCAACTGCACCAGTTGCGCGGACGGGTTGGACGCGGCGCTGACCAGTCGTACTGCTTCCTGTTCGAATCGCGGGAGCCGACCGACGACGGACGCCGCCGCCTGCGGGCCCTCGTCGAGCACGCGAGCGGCTTCGACCTGGCGGAGATCGATCTCGACATCCGCGGCGAGGGTCACCTCCTCGGTCAGATGCAGAGCGGCCGGTCGGACTTCCGGCACGCCCGGCTGGCGCGCGATCGAGCTCTGCTGGAGGAGGCGCGGCGGGACGCCCGTCAGCTGCTCGACGAGGGCGGCTGCGATGCCGTCCTCGAACGTGCTGCCGACGGGCGCTTCGGCGAGCTGATCGCCGGGATGCGGCGCGGCTGATGCGCATCGTCGCCGGCGAGTTCGGCTCGCGGCGCCTGCTGGCGCCGGCCGGACGGCGGACGAGGCCAACCTCCGACCGCGCGCGCGAGGCCCTGTTCGCGGCGCTTGGGGACGTCACGGGTATGCGTGCGCTGGACCTGTTCGCCGGTTCCGGGGCGCTCGGTCTCGAGGCCCTGTCGCGCGGCGCGGCTACCTGCCTCTTCGTCGAGTCCGATCGCGCGGCGCTGCTGGCACTGCGGGAGAACATCGCCGCCCTCGGCGTCGAGGGGCGTGCAGTCGTCCGCGCTAGCGACGTGCGCCGCGCGCTCCCGGCCGAGGTCCGCGCGGGGAGCCTGTACGACCTGGTGCTGGCCGACCCGCCGTACCGTATGCTGGTGAGCCTTCTGCCTGCGCTCGAACGGTTTCTCGGACGCCTGACGGTTCCCGGCGCGCGCCTCGCGGTCGAGGCCCCGGCCGGCGAGGAGCCGTCGTTGCCTGGCTTCGTCCTCGACTCGCGTCGTCGCGCCGGCGCCGCATCACTCTCGCTCTACACCCGTTCGGAGGAATCCTGAGCCCGACCATCGCCATCTGCCCGGGGACCTACGACCCCGTCACGTTCGGGCATGTCGACATCATCCGACGCGCCGCCGGGCTGTTCGACGAGGTCGTCGTCGGCGTCGTCCGGCAGCCGCGGCACAAGGCGCCGCTGTTCGACGCTCGCGAACGGATCGCGTTCCTGGAGGACTCGCTGCGCGACGTGCCGAACGTACGCGTGTTGCCGTTTGCGAACCTGGTCGTCGAGTTCGCGCGGGAGCAGGGGGCCACCGCGCTCGTGAAAGGGTTGCGGGCGGTGTCCGACTTCGAGTGGGAGTTCCAGATGAACCACCTCAACAAGCGCCTCGCACCGGACATCGAAACCGTCTATCTGATGAGCTCGCCGACGTGGTCCTTCGTGTCGTCGAGCGGCGTCCGCGAGATCGCCGAGTTCGGCGGCCCCGTCGCCGAACTCGTGCCCGAACCGGTCGTCCGCGCCTTCGCCGCGCGTTACGCTGCCCGCTAAGGAGCCTTCCGTGGACGTCCTCGTACTCATCGATAAGCTCGACGACCTGGTGCATCAGGCCAAGGCCGTACCCCTCACCGATCAGGTGCGGATCGACCGCGAGGAGATCTGGGAGATCCTCGACCAGATGCGCGCGACGATCCCCGAGGAGATCAAGCAGGCCCGCTGGATCGTCAAGGAGCGTCAGGAGATGCTCGGCGAGGCCAAGCGCGAGGCCGAGCGCATCATCCAGGAGGCGCGGGAGATCGCGCAGCGCGAGGCGTCGCAGCAGGAGATCGTCCGGCTGGCGGAGCGACAGGCATCGCAGATCCTGGAGTCGGCGCGCCAGCGCGAGCGCGAGGTGCGGCTCGGCGCCGAGGACTACGCGGACCAGATCCTCTCGACGCTCGAGACGAACCTCGGGAAGTTCCTGTCCGCTGTCCAGCGCGGGCGTGAGCAACTGGCGCAGGGCCGGTCCGATCTCGGCCCGAGCGGCGCGACCGGCGCGTTCACCGAGATCTCGACCCGATAGGGCACCGATGTTCGACCTGCGGGCGGTCCGGCTCACGCCGGGCGAGAAGCACCGGGCGGAACTCGCCGTCGCGATCGCGTCGTTCACCGTCGGCGGCGAGGCGTACACCGTCTCGCCCGACCCGGCCGCCGTGGCCTTCGCCGTGACGAGGCTCCGCGACGCGTTCGTGTTCGACGAGGCGTTCGCGGTCGAGGTCAGCGGGCCCTGTCATCGTTGCCTCGGCGCCGCTACGATCGCGCTGCCGGTGAGCGCGCAGGAGTACCACGCCCTGCACCCCGAGCCCGGGGCCGAGGAGGAGATGACGTCGCCGTACTACAGCGACGACGCCATCGACACCGAGCGGATGGCGTCGGACGCGGTCATTCTCGCGATGCCGCTGCAGGTTCTCTGTCGTGAGGACTGCCTCGGGCTCTGCCCGGGGTGCGGGGCCGACCTCAACGCCGGACCCTGCCAGTGCCCGCCGGAGGAGCCCGACGGGCGCTGGGCCGTGCTTCGCGATCTGCTGGGGCCTGACGCTCAGCTTTGATCCGTCTCTCGCGGATCCCGTGAGCCTGGCGTGGCGCTAAAGGTGCCGGGCACCTTTAGCGCCACCGGTAGCGGGTCGACCTCACCAGAGCAGACGGCCCTCCATGCCGCCGGCGACGGTGACGATCTGGCCCGAGAGGTGCCCGGCGGCGCGCTCGGAGGCGAGGAAGACGATCGAGGCGGCGCAGTCCTCCGGCGTTGCGACCTTCCGCAGCGGATAGGTGCGGGTCGCCTTCGCGATCAGGGCCTCGTCGAGGAAGCCCTCGACCATCGGCGTCGACGTCCACCCGGGCGCGACGACGTTGACGCGACCGCGCGGCGCCAGGTGCACGATCTCGTTCTTCAGGCTGCGCGCGAGGCCGAACATCAGCGCCGACTTGACGCCGGCATACTCGGCGTTCCCGGCCTCGCCGAAGATCCCCGACGTCGACCCGACGATGACCAGCGAGCCGTGGCCCGTCTCGCGGACGTGACGCAGGTAGGCACGACAGGTGAGGAAGGTCGCGGTCAGGTTGCCCTCGACGACCTCGCGGTAGCGCGCGAGCGGCATGTCCACCACCGGCACGTCGTCGCCCGCCCAGACACCGGCGTTGGCGACACAGACGTCGAGGCGACCGAGCGCGGCGACGGCGGCGGGGATCAGCGCGTCCGCCTCCTCCTCGACGGTCAGGTCGGCGCGCAGCGGGACACCACCCGTTTCGGTTGCCAGCGCAGCTGCCGCGGCCTCGCTCGAGCGGTAGTGAATGGCGACGCGAGCGCCCTCGGCGGTGAACGCCCGGACGGTCGCCGCGCCGATCCCGCCGGCGCCGCCGGTCACGAGCACCCCGTGTCCCTGCAGTCCGAGATCCATGGGCGGAGCATAGGCACGGGTGACTGCGGTATGCTCCGTCGGCGCGCGGGCCCGTTGGCCCGCGTTCGCACGTATCGACCACGAGCGAGGATCGACCTGATGGCCGTCCCGAAGCGGAAGACCTCGAAATCCCGGCGCGACCGTCGTCGCCACCAGCACGGCATCAGCGCCGCTGCGGTTGCGACGTGTGAGCGGTGCCAGTCGCCCAAGCTCGCGCACCGCGTGTGCCCGACCTGCGGTACCTACCGCGATCGGTCGTACCAGGCCGCGGCGAGCTGAGTCGCCCGGCTCCGTGGGTGTCGTTTCCATCGCGCTGGACGCCATGGGTGGCGACCGCGCACCCAGGGAGATCTGCGCTGGAGCGCTGGCGGCGGCGATCCCTGGCGAGGTCGAGATCGTCCTCGTCGGCGACGGTGATGTCATCCACGAGGCGCTGCACGGCGCCTTGCCGCCTGGCCTCACGATCCGGCACGCGCCCGACCTGATCGCCTTCGACGAGGAGCCGGCCGCGGCGGTCCGATCGAAGCCCGACTCCTCGATCGTCGTGACGGCCGGCGCCGTCCGCCAGGGGTGGGCGCACGCGGCCGTCTCCGCGGGGTCGACGGGCGCCTTCCTGGCCGCGTCGACGTTCTCGATGCGTCGGATCCCGGGTGTCCTGCGCCCCGCGCTCGCCGCCGTGATCCCGTCGCACGGCGGGCCGCTGACCCTGATCGACGCCGGCGCGAACGTCGATCCGCGACCTGAGATGCTCGTCCAGTTCGCGCACATGGGCGCCTGCTTCGCCGAGGACGTGCTCGGTGTGGTCGCCCCGCGCGTCGGTCTGCTCTCGATCGGCGAGGAGCCCGGGAAGGGCAACGCCCTCACGAAGGACGCGCACGAGTTGCTGGCGGCCGAGCCAGGCATCGACTTCGTCGGCAACGTCGAGGGGCGTGATCTGTTGCTCGACAAGGTGCAGGTGGTCGTCACCGACGGCTTCACCGGGAACGTCGCGCTCAAGACCGCCGAGGGGACTGCGCGGGAGATCTTCCGTCTGATCCGGACCGCCGCCGCAGCGAACCCACTGACGATGGCGGGCGGCCTGCTCCTTCGCCGCGGGGTTCGCGATCTGCGGGTGCGGATGGATCCCGAGACGTACGGCGGGGCGTTCCTGCTCGGCCTGGCCGGCATCTCGGTCGCGGCGCACGGTTCGTCGTCGCGGGTCGCGATCGCCAACGCCTGCCGGATGGCCGCGGAGGGCGTGCGGCACGACGTCTGCGGGCACGTGGCGGGCCGGGTCGGGCGCACGGCGACCCGCGCCGTTGCCGACGCCTGACGGCGCCCGGCGACCGCTCTGCTACATTCGGCCCGCGCGTCCTGGGAACTGATGTACGGGAGGGTGGTCTTGGCAAGTCGCGAAGAGGTCTTGGAGCAGGTCCGCGAGATGCTGGTCGAGCGGCTGGATGTCAAGCCGGAGGACGTCGCAGCGGAAGCTCACCTGCGCGACGATCTCGAGGCTGATTCGCTCGACCTGGTCGAGGTGATCATGGATCTCGAGGAACGATTCGGGGTCAAGATCTCCGACGAGGATGCGCAGTCGATCACGACCGTCGGCGAGGCCGTCGACTTCATCGTCGAGCACGCTGACTGACGTCGGCTCCGGGTCGCTGCCGGCGCTGATCGCAGCCCTTCCCGAGGGTGCGCGGCGGCGCGTGTCGAGCCACGCCTCGTGGCTCAGCGAGCGCGGCGACTCGTATGAACGGCTGGAGTTTCTCGGCGATGCCGTGCTCGGCGCGATCGTCGCCGAGGAGCTCTGCAGGCGCCATCCGAGCGTCGCCGAGGGTGGTCTGGCCCGCCTCAAGGCGCAGATCGTCTCCCGGCGGGCCTGCACCGCCGTCGGTGCCGAACTCGGCCTGGGGCGGCTGCTCCTCGCCGAGGGTGAGGCGCTCGGTCGCGAGGACGCCGCGCGGCTGGCCGCGACGCCGACCGTTCTCGCCGCCCTGGTCGAGGCGGCGATCGGTGCGATCTTCCTGGAGAACGGCTACGAGACGACCCGGCGCGCCGTCGTCGCAGCGTTTGCCGGGCGCTTCGTGTGGGCCGAGGGCGCCGGGCTCGATCCGAAGACCGACCTCCAGGAGATCCTGCAACGTCAGGGCCGATCCGTACAGTACGAGGTCGTGAGTGCAATCGGCCCCGCGCATGCCAGGCAGTTCGAGTCGGTCGCCGTGGTCGATGGCGTCGAGTCCGGCCGCGGCGCGGGTGCGTCGAAGAAGGCATCGGAGCAGGAGGCGGCCCGGGCTGCCCTCGCCGCCCTCGCCGACGACGGATCGGCCGGTTCCTGAATGCACCTGAAGACGCTTCGCCTGCGCGGTTTCAAGAGCTTCGCCGAGCCCGTCGAGCTGCACTTCGAGCCCGGCGTGTCCGTGATCGTGGGTCCGAACGGCTCCGGCAAGTCGAACGTCGCCGACGGCCTGCAGTGGGCGATGGCGAGCCTGTCGCCGACCGAGTTGCGGACGCAGGTCGCTGCCGACGTGCTGTTCGGCGGTTCCGTTCGGCGTCAGGCGTCCGGCTTCGCCGAGGTGGAGATGGTGCTCGACAACGAGGACGGCCGCTTCGGCTCCGGCCGGCCCGAGGTGTCGGTGATGCGTCGCCTCCGTCGCGACGCCGACACCGAGTACCTCCTGAACCGGGTGCCGGTGCGCCGCCTCGACGTGCAGGAGGCACTCGCCGACGCCGGGCTCGGCCGCGAGCTGCACGCGATCGTCTCGCAGGGACGCGTCGACGAGATCCTGCTCTCGCGACCCGACGACCGCCGCGGCTTCATCGAGGAGGCGGCCGGCCTCGGCAAATACAAGCGCCGGCGGCATCGCGCCGCCGGCAAGCTCGCACGCGTCGAGGGAAACCTGGCCCGGGCGCGCGACCTCGAGGGAGAGCTGAAGGCCGCGCTGCGACCGCTCGCCCTGCAGGCGACGGCAGCGGAACGCGCCGCCCTGCTCGTCGCGGAGATCGACGCCGCGCGCATCGAGCTCGGCTCGTCGCAGATCGCCTCGGCGCGGCGGCAGCGCGCGCGGATCGCCGCCGACCTCGAGCGCGTGACCGGCGAGCAGGCCGCGGTCGATCAGGCGCTGGCCGCCTCGTCGGCGGCCCGCGCCGCCGCCGAGCGCGAGCTCGCCGCGCTCGTCTCGGGCCGCGAGCGGGCGTCGGAGCGCTTCTGGGCCCTCGCCGGTGCCGGCGACCGCCTCGGTGCGAGGCGGGAGCGGCTCGTCGAGCACGTCGGCGGGCTCGACGACGACGTCCAGCGTGCCGGACGGCGTTCAGCGCAGCTCGCCGAGGACGCCGCCGCGGCACACGCCTTCGCGCTCGCAGCGGCGACCGAGGCCGACGGGTTGGCTGCCACGCTCGCCGCGGCCGATGACGACGCCGATGAGGCCGCGCTGCGGGCCCTGCAGGCCGAGGCGACCGCTGCCGGCGAGGCGACACTCGCCGCCCGCCGCCACCTGGCGGAGATCGAGGGGCGGCTGGCGCGGGCGGCGCGCGACGAGCAGGAGTCGTCCGAGCGCGCTGCGGCTGCCGCCGTGCGTGCCGGGACGGCCGCCACCGAAGCGGCGTCCCGTGCAGCCGGCCGCGATCAGCTGACCGCTCGCGTGACTGCCGCCGAGCAGGCGGGTACGGCCGCCGCGTCAGCGCTCCAGGGCGCCGAGGAGGCGGCCGGAGCGGCTCGGGCTGTCCAGGAGACGAGACGGGAGACGGAACGAGCCGCGCGCGACGCGCGGGCGGCAGCTTCCGCGGCGGGCCGAGCGGCGCTCGCGCGGCTCGACGCCGCGAGCGGGGCGATCGAACGCGGCGACGGCATCGCGCCGGCCGTCCGACGGCTCCGTGAGCGGGGCGCCGCGCTGGCGCTCGACCTCGTCGAGCCCGAGCCGGGGACCGAGGCGGCAGTCGTGGCGGCGCTGACCTGGCGGACCGCCGACGCCGTCGCTGCGGTCACGGCGGACGCGATCGCGCTGCTCGACGACGACGGACTCGGCGCGGTGGCGCTGCTCTGCCTCGACCGCGCTCCCGCGCGGCGGGCGCCGGCGATCGGTACGCCGCTCGCGGACCGGGTCCGCCTCCTGCCGGGCGCGGCGCCCGGTCTTCTCGACGGCATCCATCTCGTCGACGGCGTCGCCGATCTGGAGCGCGTCGAGTGCGGTATCGCCGTGACGCTCGACGGCCGCGGCATCGACGCCGATCGCGGCCTGGTGTTCCGCGGCGGGGCCGGCGGCGCCGCGCTGCTCGCGCTGCGCCGGGAACGGGATGACGCGACGACGGCGCTCGACACGGCGCTGGCCAGCGAGGCGGCGGCCGAGTCGACGTTCATGGCCGCGGCGACCGCCCTGTCCGAGGCCGACGCCGTCGAGGCCGCGGTCCGGGCCGCGGTCGCGGTCGCCGTCCGCGCCGCGGGCGAGGCCCGGCGTGCACACGCGGACGCGCAGCGCGACGCCGACGCCGCCGCCCGCGATGCGGAGCGCGGCGCCGAACGGGTGGCGGCAGCGCAGGAGGAGGCCGAACGTCTCGGCGAGCGAAGCGCCCAGGCCGGCGCCGAGCGGGTGGCGCTGGAGGCGCAGCGCAGCGAGTCGGTGGAGCTCCTGGCGGCGCTGACGGCTGTCAGTGACGAGGTCGACGCGCGCCGCGCGGGACTGGCCGAGCGCGTCGCCGGTCTGCGGGCCGAGCGCGCCGCCCTCGGCGAGCGCGTCGCCAGGGCCAGGGCGGATCGCGAGCGCCACGCCGGCACGGCCGCGCTCGCCGAACAGCGCGCGGCCGCGAACGCCGCGCGCGTCGCCCTCCTCGAGGCGCTCCAGAACGCGCTGCCGGCCGTCATCGAGAGCCTCGCCGCCTGTCTGCAGCGGGTCGAGCAGTTGCGCGAGCCTGAGCGGGCGGAGCTCAGTCGCCTGGAGGAGCGCGCCACGTCCCTCGCCGCCGGCCTGAGTACCGGTGCCGAGGCCGAGCACGCGCTGCAGCGGCAGGCGCGCGACCTCGCCGGTTCGGCGACCGCGCTGGAGGTCGAGGCGGCGCACGTCGACGAGCGGCTCGCCGACCACGTCCGGCGGCGGGCCGAGGTGGCGCTGCGCGCGGGCGCCGAGGTGGTCGACCGGCTCGAACCGCTCGCCGGTGACGAGGAGGCGGCGCTGGCTTACCGGATCGACCGGCTGGAGCGTCGTCGCGAGCAGCTCGGCGCGGTCAATCCGCTCGCGAAGGACGCCTACGACGAGGCGCGGGAGCGGCACGCCGAGACCGCCGAGCAGATCGCCGACCTGGAGTCGAGCATCCGCGAGCTGCGCCGGCTGATCCGCGACCTGACGGCGACGATCACGGAGCGTTTCGACGCGACGTTCGTCGAGGTCGAGCGCAACTTCGCGCAGGTGATCGACACGCTCTTCCCGGGTGGCCGTGGGCGTCTGCGCCTGGTCGAGCCACCCGCAGCGGTTCTCGTGGACGACGACGGCGTCGCGGACGAGCCGACGCCGGCGATCGGGCCGGGCGAGCCCGGCGTCGAGCTCGAGGTGAGCCCGGCTGGCAAACAGATCACGCGGCTGGCAATGCTCTCCGGTGGCGAGAAGGCACTGGCGGCGATCGCGTTCCTTTTCGCGATCATGCTGGCGCGACCCTGTCCGTTCTACGTCCTCGACGAGGTCGACGCCGCGCTCGACGACACCAACGTGGAGCGGTTCCTGTCGCTTGTCGATCGCTACCGCGAGCATGCGCAGTTCATCGTCATCACGCACCAGAAGCGGACGATGGAGGCGGCCGACGTGCTCTACGGCGTGACGATGGCGAACGACGGCATCTCGAAGGTCGTCTCGCGGCGTCTGCCGCGCGACCGGCGCGAGGCGTTCGACCCGGCCGTCGTGTGATCGACTACGGCCGCATGTTTCGCGGCCTCGACGGGGGCGAGAGCGAGACCCCGACGGCGCCCGCCACCGAGCAGCGCCGCGGGCTGTTGCGCCGGCTCGTCGACAACCTCGCGAAGAGTCGTCAGGCGCTGCAGCAGCAGATCGCCGCGATCGCCTTCGACCCCGCCGCCGACGACGTCTTCGAGGCGCTCGAGGAGGCGCTGCTGCTCGCCGACTGCGGCGTGCCGGCGACCGTCGAGATCGTCCGCCGTCTCGAGCAGGAGGCGGCCGCCGGCGGGCTGCGGACGACGGAGGACCTGACCGCCGCGCTGCGTCGTGTCGTCGCGGATCTCCTCGCCGGCGCCGAGTCCCGCATCGATCTCACGGCGCGACCGAGCGTCGTGCTCGTCGTCGGTGTCAACGGCACCGGCAAGACCACCACGGTGGGCAAGCTCGCGGAGCATGTGCGCCGCGCCGGTGGCACGGTGGTGATCGGCGCCGCCGACACGTTCCGGGCCGCTGCGGGCGAGCAGCTCGAGACCTGGGCCGGGCGGGCCGGCGCCGACTTCGTGGGGTCGACGAGCGGTCAGGATCCGGCTGCCGTCGCGTTCGATGCCGTGTCCGCGGCCGAGGCCCGCGGCCGCGACGTCGCGATCATCGATACCGCCGGCCGTCTCCACACGCAGTCGAACCTGATGGCGGAGCTCGGGAAGGTACGTCGCGTGATCGCGAGCCGCCTCGAGGGTGCGCCGCACGAGACCCTCCTCGTCGTGGACGCGACGACCGGGCAGAACGGTCTGCAGCAGGCCCGGCTGTTCGGCGCCGCCGTGCCGCTGACCGGCATCGCGCTGACGAAGCTCGACGGCACCGCGAAGGGGGGCATCGCGATCGCGATCGCCCACGAACTCGGCCTGCCGATCAAGCTGATCGGCGTGGGGGAGACGCTGGACGATCTGCGCCCGTTCGACGCCGCCGAGTTCGCGGCGGCGCTGCTCGGCGCCCCATCCTGAACGTCGCAGCGGCGAAACCGGGCAGATTCGCGCGACCCGTGCGTCCCCGTGACGCTCTCGTAGCGCTTTGGCACAAGAAACGGCCGGGGCCTGTCCCCCGAAACGGCGGTGAGTGGGGACAGGCCCCATTCGCGCCGTGCGCGGGGTCAGGCCCCGGGCGTCAGGCCCCGGGCTTGAGCGTGACGCCATGCCCCGGCCCGCCGGGCGCCGCGAGGCTCCCCGAGCGGCTCGGCGCGCCGGAGGCGACCCGCGGATAGACGTCGCGCAGGAGCGTCCGCGCGCACTCCACGACGGGAACGTTGTCCAGGTGCAGCGCCAGATGCAGCGACGTCGCCCACGTCACGGGACCCGAACAGTCGTGCAGCGTCACGCCGATACCGTGCGCGGCGGCCAACGCAGCCGCCTCGCGAACGCCCGTCGGTCCCCCGCACCAGCCGGCGTCGACGTGGAGCAGCCCGACCCCGCCGCCGTCGAGGAGCGCGTCGATGGCGGGCGCACCGGCGAGCGACTCGCCCGCGACGACCGGCGTGCGAAGCGTGCGGGCGAGCGCCGCGAGGGCCGGTCCCGGCGGCAGCGGGTCCTCGATCCAGGCCAACCCGAGGGTGTCGAGCAGGTGCGCGGCGCGGATCGCCTCGGCCGGCGCGAGCATGCACGCGAGGTCGACGGCGACGTCGACGCCGTGTCCCAGCATCGCCTGGACGAGCGCGACGTCCGCGGCAAGATCGCGGCCCGCGGCGAACGGCCACACCTTGACGAGCCCGAAGCCGTCGGCGGCGACATCCGCCGCCAGCCCGGCCGGGTCGCTGAGGGTGCGGTCGTGGTCGGCGTCGAGGCAGGTCGTGTAGACGGGTGCGGCGTCGCGCCAGCGGCCCCCGAGGGCCTCCGCCAGGGGGATGCCGAGACGGCGCGCATGGCCGTCCCAGGCCGCCATGTCGAGCGCGGAGGCGGCGCGGCTCTCGATCGAGGCGTCGCCGCCGCTGCGGCGATCGTCGTACAGGTGCGGGCGGATGGCGGTAGCCACCGCCGTTGCCGTCAGCGGCACGCCGGCGATGCGCGGGGCGAGCGAGGCCACGAGCGCCGCCACCGCCTCCGGGTGACCGATCGTCTCGCCGAGACCGACGACGCCGTCGGCATCGTGGAGCAGGACGTGGAGGACGCCCGGCAGCGACGGGCAGAGCCGGCTCTCGACCGCGGTGATCATCGGCCAAAGGATGGCAGCCGGAGGCGGCCATGACGACCGCCCCCGGCGTTGCCCCCCGCTAGCGCGTGCGCGGCACGGATACCGCGCTCCCGCCATACATCGGCCGGCCGGCCCCCGGACTTGAAGGATTCACCAGGCGCCGCCCCCACCGCCGCCCCCACCGCCACCACCACCGCCCGCTGCACCGGGACCGTCGGTGTCGCCAGCGGCCCCCGTGACCCTATCTGCGG
>VFJZ01000096.1 GCA_009885805.1 Actinomycetota bacterium | reverse complement strand
CTGCCGCTGAGTGTCGAGGCCCAGGCCGAGGCGCGGATTCTGATGCTGTCGTCGAACAACATCCTCAGCCCGGCCAACGGTCGGCCGCTGGCGACACCGTCGCAGGACATGGTGATCGGCCTCTACTACCTGACCCACTGCACCGAGGATCTGGCCGCACTCGCGGCCGAGCCGGGCGATCGCCGGATTCCGGTGTTCGCGGGCGCGGACGAGGTCGAGCTGGCCTATGACCACGGCGCCGTCCGGCTGCAGGAGCCGATCTGGTTGCGACGCGCCGACATGTCGCGCACGCTGACGACGCCGGGCCGCGCGATCTTCAACCACGAGTTGCGGCTCTCGCTTGCCAACGTCCTCGAACGACATCCGGACGACCTCGACGACGACGCCGTCCGCGAGATCAACGTCGCGCTGACCAAGCGTGAGATGACCGACTACATCACCTGGCTGGTCGACCAGCATGGCGCGACGCAGGTCGCCCAGGTGCTCGACACGATCAAGGACCTCGGGTTCCGCTTCGCGAGCCGGTCGGGCGTCTCGATCTCGAAGAACGACATCGTCACGCCGCCGGAGAAGGAAGCACTGCTCGCGGCGACGGAGGAGGGCGTCAAGCGGGTCGACGGTCAGTACACGACCGGGCTGATCACGCGGTCGGAGCGTCACGAGAAGATCAGAGGGCTGTGGGAGAAGGCGACCGATTCGGTCGGCGAGGCGATGCAGCGCAACCTCTACGAGCTCAACCCGATCTTCATGATGGCCAACTCCGGGGCGCGCGGATCGTTCAAGCAGATCCGTCAGCTGGCCGGCATGCGCGGTCTGATGACGAATCCGAAGGGCGAGATCATCGAGCGCCCGATCCGTTCCAACTTCATGGAGGGCCTGTCGGTCCTCGAGTACTTCATCTCGACCCACGGCGCCCGCAAGGGTCTCGCGGACACGGCGCTACGCACGGCCGACTCCGGGTACCTCACGCGGCGGCTGGTCGACGTCTCCCAGGACGTGATCGTCCGCCAGCGGGACTGCGAGACCGACACGTACGTCTTCGTGCCGGCGTTCCTGCTCGAGCGGAAGACGTTCTTCGACTTCCGCGACGGGCGCATCGAGGCGCGCGGCGGGACGTTCGAGCCGCGACCGAACGACCAGCTGGTCGGGCGGGTGCTGGCGCGCGACATCGAGACCTCGGAAGGGCTGTACCCGGGCGGGACGCCGATCTCGCGCGATCTCGCCCGCCTCATCTACGAGGCGAAGCTCGGGACCGTCCGATCGATGCTCGACGTCTTCGCGGCGACGAAGATGAACGATCCGGTCGTCCTTGCCGGTGAGCTCGGCCTACCGGAGCTGGCCGACATCTTCGCCCGCGAGCAGGCCGGGGAGGATCCGTTTCTGCCGATCGAGGCGGTCGAGGATCTCCGGACGCCCGAGAAGTTCCTGCGGCGGATGGAGGACGACGCCTACGCGGGCTTCTCGACCATGCCGGAGGATCGCGACCGGCTGACCGAGCTCGAGCTGCGCACGCTGGCGTGGGCGCTCAACGACAAGATCGAGCGCGACTGCACGGTGCCCGTGCGGTCGGTGCTCACCTGCGAGGCCGAGGTCGGTGTCTGCGGGGCCTGTTACGGGCTCTCGCTCGCCAACGGCGAGCGCTCCGACGTCGGCGACGCGGTCGGCATCATCGCCGCCCAGTCGATCGGCGAGCCCGGCACGCAGCTGACGATGCGGACGTTCCACACCGGCGGTGTCGCCGGGCTCGACATCACGCAGGGCCTGCCCCGCGTCGTCGAGCTGTTCGAGGCGCGGACGCCGAAGACGGCTGGCGCCGTCGCGCATATCGTCGGCCGCACGACGAACCGGACGAAGACGACCGGTGAGCATGTCTTCGTGCTGCCGCGCCGCGAGGACATCGAGGTGCGGGAGATCGAGGGCGAGAACACCGTCATCTTCTACCGCGGCGAGCGGATGACCCGGCAGCTGCACGAGTGGCTGACGAGGGGTATCCAGCACCCGCGTCTCCTCGCCCCGGTCTCGCTCGAGGGCCAGATCGTGGTCGAGGGACAGACGATCCTGCCCGGCGTGCTCGCGCCGACCGACCTGATGGCGTCCGGTGTCGCCCGTGCGACGCGCTATCTGGTCGAGCAGGTGCAGACGGTCTATCGCGCGCAGGGCGTCGAGATCAACGACAAGCACATCGAGGTCATCGCGCGGCAGATGACACGGCGCGTCCTCGTCGACCATCCGGGGTCAACCGAGTGGCTTCCCGGTCAGTACGTCGAGATCGCCAGCTTCGTGCGCTCCCGCGACAGTCTCGCGAGTGTCAAGGGGGCGGAGCTTCCGACCGGTGATCGCCAGATCCTCGGCATCACCAAGGCGAGCCTCGCCACCGAGAGCTTCCTCTCCGCCGCCTCCTTCCAGGAGACGACGAAGGTGCTCACGGACGCCGCGATCGAGGGCAAGAAGGACCGCCTGATGGGTCTGAAGGAGAACGTCATCATCGGCAAGCTGATCCCGGCCGCGACCGGGCTCCGCGAGTACCGCTCGATCGAGATCGAGCCGCGTGACGGGTACAGCGACACGCTGAGCGGCGCGGTCGATTACGACGACGATCTGCTCGAAACAGAACTCGCCGTTCGCGAGGATGGCCACGTGCCGCTCGAAGGGCTCGACCGCGCGGGCGAAGACGACGCGTAAGGGGTGGGTTCACCGCGTGTCCTGGCCGGACACGCGGTGAACCTGCGCCAATCTTGCGAAGCGTTGCTCTTGCGTTGACGGCGGTTCGTCCACCAGGCTGCCGGCATGCTGAAGAACCGCGCACGCCTCGCTTCCGTCGCCTCGATTCTCGCCACGCTGGCCGCTCTGGCTGGCCACGGCAAGGCCTGGTGACGCCCCGGGTCGGACGTTCTCCGACCCGCGCACTTGAATCTGAGGAAACTTTCGCCTATCTTCCCTAGTCCGCCGGCCTGCGGCGACCTGGGGAGGATCTTGGCGTGCACGTTGTCGATGCAGTTTCGCGCCGCAGCATCTCTGACGTCCGGACGATCGCGCTCGCGACGGGCTTTGCCGTCGCCGGTCTCGTCGGCACCGTAGTAGCGCTCGAGGGCGGCGTCCGTCTCGGCGCACCGGCCGTCGTCGCGCTCTGCCTCGCGGCTTTCGTCGCAGAACTGGCCGGCTCTCACCTCACGTCGCGGGTCGAGGTCGCCGCCTCGTCCGTACTGATCGTGGTCGCCGCGATCCTCGGTGGACCGGGAGCGGGCGCGCTGGTCGGCGTCGCCGCCGCTGCGGTCGAACTGCGCGGGCCGCGTGCGAAGTGGGCGACCTTCTCCGGTCTCTACGCAGTCGAGGGCATCGCCGCCGGCCTCGCCGCCGCCGCGACGCTCGGTACCTTCTCAAAGGCCGCCGCGGCGACCGGCGCCCTGTTCGCCGTCAACCTGATCGGCACGTCGACCGTCATCGTCGCCCGCAAGGTCGCGCCGGTGCCAGCCCAGCTGCGGGTGTTCGCCCTTGCCGACATCGTCGGTGCGGCGATCTGCCTGCCGGTTGCGGCCCTGTTCGTCTACGGGCACGAACTCGCCGGGCTCGGCTCGCTGCTGATGGTTCTCGTGCCAGTCGTCTCGCTCCATCTGCTCCTGCGCGTCTACCGCGAGAAGATCGAACTCGCGACCTCCCTGCGCGAGGGCAATGTCGCCTTCGCACTCTCTCTCGCGCGGGCGCTCGACGCCCGGGACGAGCACACGGCCGGCCACTCCGCCGCCGTCGCCGTCTACGCGCGTGACATCGCCGCCGCGGAGGGGTTGCCGGCGGAGGATGTCGCGACGATCCACCTGGCGGGACTCCTCCACGACATCGGGAAGATCGGCGTCCCCGCCGAACTGCTCAACAAGCCCGGTCCGCTCACCGACGACGAACTCGCGGTCGTGCGGCGCCATCCCGAGATCGGCGAGGGCATCGCCGCCGAGGCGCCGTTGTTCGCAGACATCGCGCGGTTCATCCGCCACCACCACGAGCGGCCCGACGGGGCCGGCTATCCCGATGGGCTTCAAGGCGACCGCATCCCGCTTGCGTCGGCCATCATCGGCGTCGCCGACGCCTACAACGCGATGACGTCGATGCGACCCTACCGCTCGTCAATGGTGCCCGACGAAGCCGTCGAGGAGCTTCGCCGCGGCGCCGGCGCCCAGTTCGACCGGCGCCTCGTCGACGTCTTCGTGCACGTTCTGCGATCGAACTCGCTGGCGTACCGCACCGGCCAGGGGGAGGTCTTCTCCTTCGAAGGTCAGCGTCGCGCGATCCTCGACGAGCTCGACGAGCGCCGCGCGCTGGTGCCGCGGCCGTCGGCCGCCGTCGCCTAGCCGGCGCGCGGCTACCCTACACGGGTGGCGGACGTGCTCGTGGTCGGCGGTGGGATCATCGGCGCGGCGCTCGCCGCGCAGTGCGCGCGACGCGGCATGCAGGTGACACTGTGCGAGCGCGAGCGCCTGGCGGCCGGAGCGTCGGGACGGAACGCGGGCCTCGTCGTCGGCCCCCATCCGCCGGAGCTCGAGGCGATTGCCCGGCGGAGCGTCAAGGAGTACCGCGACCTGCACTTCGCGACTGGCGACGCCTTCGCGTTCGATCGCGACTCGATCGGCTCGCTCGTCGTTGCGGGCGACCCCGCCCAACTCGCCGCCGATGAGGTGCCGCTGGCGTCCGAGGACCTTGCGCGCGAGGAGCCTCTGCTCGGAGAGGGGTTCGTCACGGGTTGCATCAGGGAGGCGCGTCGCATCGACGCCGGCGCAGCCACCGTTGCGTGGGCCGACGAGGCTCGCTCCTACGGCGCCGAGATCCTCGTCGGTTGCGAGGCCCGCAGTCTGGTGCGGCGAGCCGGGGTGGTCGTCGGCGTGAGTAGCGATCGCGGCCAGCTGCTCGCGCGGACGACGGTGATCGCCGCCGGGCCGTGGTCGTGGCGCATCGTCCGCGGCGTGGGCTTCCACGTGCCGGTCCGCGGCGTCGAGGGCGTCATCGCTGTCACGGCGCCCGCCAGCTTCCGTCTCCGTCGCATCATCGAGGACGCGACCTGGCCGCGCCTGCCTCGCCCCGTCACGGTCGACGGGCTGGCGCGGGACGAGGCCGAGTCGGCCGGCGTCGCCTGCGGCCTCGTCCAGGACGACGACGGCCGGATCGTGATCGGTGCGTCGCTCGGGGCGATCGGGTCGGGGCCCACCGCCCTCGCCGCCGTCTGCAGGCGCGCGCTCGAACTCGTGCCGGTCCTCGCCGGACTGGAGATCGTCGAGACGCGCGTCTGCGAGCGCCCGATGACCGACGATGGCCTGCCGCTGCACGGTCCCGTACCTGGCGCGTCCGGCCTCGTCCTCTGCTGCGGGCACAACGCTCAGGGCGTCACGTGGGGGCCCGGAGCCGCGGCCGTCGTCGCCGAGAGCCTGGTCTCGGGGGACTGGGACGCGGCGCTGCTGCCGGAGCGCCCGTGAGCCGCGTCGTCCTGCTCGACCCGTGGTGTGACGTCGCGGAGGTGGAGCGCGCGTGCGCCGGCCTCGCGATCAGCGTCGAGCAACTGCAGCGGGTCCCCGTGGCGCCCGACGTCGTGGCGCTCGTCGCCGGGCCCGACTACGCGATCGGCCCGACCGAGCTGCGCGGCCTTCCAGCGCTGCGGATCGTCGCCGCCCCGTCCACCGGGTTCAACCATCTCGACTGCGCTGCGATCGCCGCCGCTGGCGTGTGGGCGACGAACGTGACCGGGTACTGCGACGACGAGGTGGCGGACCACGCGTTTGCGATGGCGATCGACCTGCTGCGGGGCGTCACCTTGCACGACGCGACCGTACGCGCCGGAGCGTGGGATCCGATGATCGCCTTCCCGCGCCGTATCGCCGGCTCGGCGCTCGGCATCGTCGGCTTCGGGCGGATCGGCCGGGCAATGGCGCGGCGCGGTCTCGCCCTCGAGATGGAGGTCTCGGCGTACGACGCTCATGTCCCGCCGCCGGCGATCAGCGCCGAGCGCGTGGAGCCCCGGGACAGCCTCGCCGCGCTGATGGCGGGCGCCGACGTCGTCAGCCTCCACGTCGCCCTCGACCCGTCGACGCGGCACCTGATCGACGCGGCGGCCCTGGCCGCGCTCCGCCCGGGATCGTTTCTCGTCAACTGCGCTCGTGCGGGCCTGATCGACTGGGACGCCCTCGGCGCCGCCCTCCGGTCAGGTCACCTCGGGGGGGTCGCGCTCGACGTCCTGCCCGCCGAGCCGCCACTGCCCGACGAACCGGCGCTGCGTTGGCCGCGGACGATCCTCAACCCGCACGCCGCGTGGGCGTCCGAAGCGTCGGTCCGGCTGCCCTACCAGCGCGCGGCGGAGGCCGTGGCGGCGGTGCTCCGGGGCGAGATGCCGCCCCGTGACGTGATCGCGGAGCCGCGCCAATGAGGCCGGTGCCTGTGACGACGCCGCGGCCGCCATACGTCGCGACCGGCGGTGAGCCGAAGTCGCCACCGCGCCGCCCGGTGCTCCATGACGACGCCACGATCGCGCGGATCCAGCGCGCCTGTGACGTCGCCTCCACGGTCCTGGCCGCGATCGAGCGAGCGGTGTGCGAGGGTGTCACGACCGAAGAGCTCGACGCGATCGGCCACGACGCGATCATCGGGCACGGCGCCTACCCGAGTCCCCTCGGCTACCTCGGCTACCCGCGCTCGATCTGCACGGCAGTCAACGAGGTGATCTGCCACGGCATCCCGGGCCCGCTGCGCCTGAACGAGGGCGACATCATCGGCATCGACGTGTCGGTGTACCTCGACGGCGTGCACGGTGATCTCTGCAAGACGCTCGGCGTCGGTGAGATCGACGACGACTCGGTGCGCCTCCTCGATGCCGCCCGTCGAGCGCTGGCGGCCGGTATCGCTGCGGTGGCGCCCGGGCGTTCCGTCAACGTGATCGGGCGTGCAATCGAGGCCGAACTGGCGGGTCGCTTCGGCATCGTGCGCGAGTTCGTCGGCCACGAGGTCGGCTCCGACTTTCACGGCGCCCTCGCCGTGCCGCACCACTACGAGCCCCGCGCCGAGACCCGGCTCGAGGCGGGCATGGTGTTCACGATCGAGCCGATGATCGCGCTCGGCTCGGGTCGGGCCCGTCTCCTCGCCGACGGCTGGACGGCCGTCACGCGGGACGGCAGTCGTAGCGCCCAGTTCGAGCATACGATCGGCGTCACCGCCGAGGGCTGCGAGACGCTGACCAGTTGGTGAGGCGATCTACCTCTGGCGCCGAAGGTGCCGGGCACGTTCGGCGCCACGGGCAGCTACCGCGTCGCCGCGACCAGGCCCTCGCCGGCGTACGTGAACAGCTTGGCGGCTCGCTCCTTCGCCCGTAGCTCGCCGGTGCAGCCGCCGCAGCCGGGCGTCGCCTCGTACTCGGCGATGAGCTTCTCGGCGGCGAGCTGCTGCGGGGTCTTGACCACCGGCGCCGGTTCGGCCGACGGCTCGGCACCGCCGCAGCCGCCGAGCAGCGCGGCGGCGACGAGGCCGGCGACGGCCGCCCACCTCATCGGCCGACCGGGTTCCGGAGGCCGACGCGGCGTTCGCCGACCCGTCGCAGGCCCTCCGCCGCGAAGGCGAGGGCGAACGACAGGATGATCATCACCGTCGCGATCGGGATCAGCGTCTGCGTCTGTTCCGGGAACTTGAGGCCGGAATAGAGGTAGATCGGGTACGTCACCTTGTCGCTGGTCAGGAAGCTCGCGACGACGACCTCGTCGATCGAGACGACGAAGGCGATCAGGAAGGCCGACAGCACCGCCGGCATGATCAATGGCAGGATGATGCGGCGGTAGGTCGTGAAACCGCCTGCGCCGAGGTCTTGCGCCGCCTCTTCCAGCCGCCGGTCGATCGAGGCGACGCGGGGGAGGATCAGCAGGACGCAGAACGGCAACGCGATCACGACGTGCGCTATCAGGACAGCGCCGAGACCGAGCGGGATCGAGACGAAGCCGCGCTGGAACAGCAGCAGCAGCGCGACGCCGAGCACAACCGTTGGTACGACGAGCGGCAGCAGCAGCAGCGCCGAGATGCCGGCCTTGAAGAACACCTTGCGCCGTGCGAGCGGGTACGACACCATCAGCCCGAGCAGCGTCGCGAAGAAGGCACAGGCCGTCCCGATCTTGAGGCTGTTCAGCAACGCCGCGCGGATGTTGGGGTTCTCGAAGGCGGCCGAGTACCAGTCGAATGTCAGGCCCGCGAGCGGGAACGCCGCCACGGTCGACTCGTTGAACGAGAAGACGATCAGCAGCGCGGTCGGCACGTAGAGGAAGATCAGGAACGCGACGAAGAACCCGGTCAACGCGACACGCCCGTTGCGGGAGAGCGCTACCGACCCACCCCCGCCTTTCGGTCGACGCCGCGGGGCGGGCGCAGAGGCGGCGCTCACGCCGTCCCCCCCCCGGCCCGCAAGAACTTCGACGTGGCTGCGGTCAGGAACAGCACCACCGTCAGCAGGAACAGCGCCAGCACCGAGCCGCCCTGCCAGTCGAAGGCGCCGCCGATGAAGTGATCGGCGATCGCCTGGCCGAACATGTAGCCCTTCGTTCCACCGACGAGTGACGGCGTGATGTACTCGCCGATGGACGGGATGAAGACGAACAGGAAGGCGGCGACGACGCCAGGCGCGGCGAGCGGCAGGGTGACCTTGGCGAACGCCCGCAGGCGGCTCGCGCCGAGGTCAGTGGCCGCTTCGAGCAGGCGCCGGTCCATGTTCTCGAGCGCGATGAAGATCGGCAGGCAGATGAACGGCACCCACGCGTACGTGAGCACGATCATCACCGTGAACTGGTTGTAGATCAGGAAGGTCAGCGGCGCGTCCGCCGAGATCACCCCCAGCGACGCGAGACCCGAGTTGATCAGGCCCTGGTCGCCGAGCACGACCTTCCAGGCGAAGATCCGCAGCAGGTAACTGGTCAGGAACGGCGTGATCACGATCAGGAGCCAGGTGTACTTCGACTTCGTCACGCAGAAGGCGAGGTAGTAGGCGACGGGGAAGGCGATCAGGACCGCGATCACCGACGACGTCGTCGCCATCGACACCGACTTGAAGAACAGCCGCAGGTCGGTCGACTCCGATGACAACTGGACGAGCCGGAGGATGTGGTCGCCGGCCGGCAGGGTCATGAAGGGGACGAGCAGGGCCACGAACGAGAAGCCGACGACGCGCCCGCCGTAGCGGGGGACGAGCCGTCTGCCCATCACGGCGGCGAGGATCAGCACGACGAATAAGAGGCCGATCAGCGCCGCCGGTACCGTCACGTGCGCGGCGCCCTGGTCGCCGAGATTCGGCATCAGTTCGATGATCACGCCGTCGCCGAAGAAGTCCGACCAGAGCGCGCCGCTGATCGACGTCAGTTCGCCGCTGATGAGTGCAGCGGCATCGTTCGGCGCCACCCACTTCTGCCCGGTCGAGAACTCGAAGATGTACCAGAGGGGTGCCAGGAAGAAGATCGCAAGGGCGATCACCGTCGGCCCGACGAGGCCGAACGTCGACAGGCGCTGGCCGGCGCGGAACCGACCTTCGCGGCGCACGCGAACGCCGATCTCGGCTGCCCGCGGAATCTCGACGTTCGATGCCACCAAACCCTCCTAGCGTGCGGTAGAACGCGGGGGCTGCGTGGTCATCCCACGCAGCCCCCGCCCGTCACAATCGGTCAGGCGCCAGCGGACGCCTTGACCTCCTGGCCGGCCTTGACGTATTCGGCGCGGTTCGGGAGCGGCTCCTCGAACCAGGCGCGCGGCGGCGCGAAGGCGGTCGGGTCGTCGAGGGAGAAGGCAGTCAGCAACGCCTTGTCCTTGATCAGGTCGGTGACGCCGTTCTGCTGCGCCGACCCGTACTGGTAGACGTCGGTCAGCCACGCACCGACGGCCGGCGTGTTCGAGGCCGCGACGGCGGCCGTGGCACGGCCCGGTGCCGCTGCCTGCGAGCCGAGCACGAGACCGCAGACCCACGCCAGGCGGCCCTCCCTGGGCCACATGTACTCGATCGGCACGCCTGCCATCTTCTCGTGGTTCTTGATCTTCCAGTAGCCGTCCGGCCAGGCGTACGTGATGTCGATGTTGCCGTTCACGAAGTCGTTGACCGTGTCGGTCTGCGACCCCCAGAAGTTCCGCAGGTTCGGCGCGACCTTCTTCATCGTCTCCATCGACGCGGCGATCTCCTCGGAGGTCATCACGTTCGGGTTGACCGGCACCCCCGCGTTGATCAGATGGCCGATCTTGATGATCGAGACATCGTCGGAGAACAGCGACATCCGACCCTTGTGCTTCGCGTCCTGCAGGACGTTCCAGCTCAGTTCGGCCGGGTCGACCTTGTCGGCGCGGTAGACGAGCGTCGAGAAGCCGACGTCGAACGGCACGTGGTAGATGAGCCCATCGGCGTCGACGCCACCGGCGCGGACCGGCGCCGGGATGCCTTCGTAGTCGGGCAGCAGGGACGGATCGAAGGCCTGGATCAGCCCGGCGGCCTTGTAGTCCGGCCAGTAGGCGACGCAGGGATGGATGAGGTCGTACTGCACGCCGGAGGCGACCTTCGCGAGCGCCTGCTGGTCGTTCTCGAGGAACGTGAACTTGAGCGGCGAGGTCGCGTTGTACGGGCCCTTGAGGTAGGAATCCCACATCTCTGGAACCTCGTAGCCGGCCCACTCGAAGATCTTGATCTCGCCGGTCTCCGAGGCGGGGTCGAACTTCGGCGTGGCGACAGCCGGTGGTGCCGTCGTCGCTGCGGCCGATGCCGCTGGCTCGGGCGTCGAAGCGGGCGCCGGGGTATCGGAGCCCGAGTCCCCGCCGCACGCCGCGAGCAGCGCCGCGATCGAGATGCCGCCCGAGGCGGTGAAGAACCCGCGCCGGTTCATGAACGGCCCGTTATCCATCTACGCTCCCTCCGTCTGTGCGACGAGCGTCGGCCCGTCGCCGTTGCCACCCGCGTCGGCTCCTGCCGACGCCCTCCCGCCGATCACGTACGAGTGATCGGCCGCCCAGTGCAGGACGACGCTCTCGCCGACCGTGGGGTCGGCGACTCCTTCGTCGTTCAGCCTGTGGACAACCAGTGCCTCGCCGGTGCGCAACTCGATCATCAGCTGCGTCATCGAGCCGAGGTAGACGACGTCGTTGACGACGCCTGAAACCTGCGAGCTGGTGCCGGCGACATCGCCGGCCATGAGCTTGATCTTCTCCGGCCGCACCGTGATCTCGAGCTCGGAGTCGGCGCCGTGATCGCCGGCGACGATGCGCTCGCCCCCGCCGAAATCCATCAGGGCCAGGCCGTTCTCGCGCCGGTCGACGCGCACGCGAAGCAGGTTCGAGACGCCGATGAAGCCGGCGACGAACGGCGTCGCCGGCCGTTCGTACAGCTCGCGCGGTGTTGCGATCTGCTCGACAATGCCTTTGTTCATGACCGCGATGCGGTCGGACATCGTCAGCGCCTCCTCCTGGTCGTGCGTGACGTAGACGAACGTCGTCTGCGTCTGCGTCTGCAGGTGCTTCAGTTCGAGCTGCAGTTCCTTCCGCAGCTTCAGGTCGAGCGCGCCGAGCGGCTCGTCCAGCAGCAGCACGGTCGGCCGCAACACCAGCGCCCGGGCCAGCGCCACCCGCTGCTGCTGCCCGCCGGAGAGCTTGGTGGCGGGGCGGTCGCCCAGCCGTTCGAGCCCCACCAGCGCCAGCGCCCGCTG
>VFJZ01000097.1 GCA_009885805.1 Actinomycetota bacterium | reverse complement strand
GCCACCGCCAGACTGGTCGTCGACGGAGACGACGCCGGCCACCTTCACGCCCATCTGCGCCGCCGCGGCCTCGGCCTTCGCCCGCGCATCCTCGATCGCCTTGCGCAGCGCCGATGCGTACGCGACGCGCGAGTCCTCCACCGAGAACGACGGTCCGGAGACTGCGTCGGCGCCGGCCGCGTTCGCCTCCGCCAGCAACTCGCCGGCGCGGCCGATCTCACGCACCTTCACGTTCAGCGAGATCTCGGCGCGCCAGTCCTTCGACTCGAAGTCCTGGTACGTCGAGGCGCTGCCGGTCGCCATGTCCTCGGCGGCGATGCCGAGTTCAAGCAGCTTCGCCTGCACCTTCTCCATCTTCGCCGACGCCTTCGCGAGGGCATCCTCCGACGTCTTCGACGTTCCGACCGCGGACACGTAAATGCCGGCGGTGTCGGGCTGCACCGTCACGCTGCCGAACCCGGTGAAGCGCAGGTACGGGATCAGCGCACCCGGGTCGGTCGCCGCATTCGCGGCCTGTGCCGCCGCTGGCGCGCCGGGCGTCTCCGCCGACGGCTTGAGGGCGAGGACGGCCGCTATCAGAGCGGCGCCGCCGAGGACGGCGATCGGAATCCGGTAGGACGTACGCATCGTGGTGCCTCCTGAAGGCGTCGCGTTGGCGATACGTCCACTGTGACGGGAGGGGAGGACTACCGGTTCCCGGCAACCTCGACGACCGCGGCGACGAGTCCGTCGAGGTCATGCCGGGCGGCCTCGCCGACGACCTCGATGCCGAGTTCGCGCATCGTCGCGGACGTCACCGGGCCGATCGAGACGCCACGGATCGCGGGCAGGTCGGTAGCGGGCAGCGACGACACGACGGAGCGGACGGCCGACGACGAGGCGAACGTGACGAGATCGGCGCCACGGAGCGCCGCGGGGCTGACGGACAGCGGGATCGTCCGGTACAGGACGGCGATCTCCACGCTGGCGGCGCCCGCCTCGGCCAGGCCGCGGGGAACGATCTCGCGAGCATCGGCCGCGCGCGCGATCAGCACGCGACGCCCCGCCACCATCCCGCCGAGCGCAGCGAGCAGCCCCTCGCCAACCGACCGGGCCGCGACGACACTCGGCTCCAGCCCGACCGAGCGTAACGCGGCCGCCGTTCCCGGGCCGATCGCCGCGATGGCGATGCCGGCAAACGCGGCGGCCCCGCCGCTGCGCTCGACGAGGAAGGGCACGGCGTTCGGGCTGGTCACGCAGATCAGGTCGTACCGCGACGGGACGATCGGCTCTCCCGCCACCGGCTCGATCCGGATCGCCGGCGCCTCGACGACCTCGGCGCCGAGCTCGCGCAGACGCGCGACGAGTGGCGCGGCCTGGTCGCTCGCACGGGTGACTGCGACCGTGCAGCCGGCGAGTATGGTCAGCGAAGCGCCTCCAGCAGTCGCGCCGGCAGCAGCGCGAGGTCGTCGCCCTCGACCTCGCGGATCGCGATCGTGCCGTCCCGGTCGACGTAGCCACTGAGCCGCCAGCCGCCAGCGGCGAGCGGTGCCGCGTGGGCCGCGACGGGCGTCGTGCAGCCACCGCCGAGCGCGCGCGTCACGGCGCGTTCAGCGTGCAGTGCCGCACTCGTCGCCGAATCGTCAAGCGACGCGACCAGGGCCTCCTCGTCGCGTCGGACCTGGAGTGCGATCACGCCCTGCCCGGCCTCCGGGATCATCTCGTCCGGATCGATCCGAAAGCCGATCTCCGCCGTCAGGCCGAGGCGATCGAGACCGCAGCCGGCGAGGAGGACCGCATCGAGACCGCGTTCGGAGCGCTTGCGCAGCCGCGTCTCGACGTTGCCACGCACAGGTTCGATGACGATATCCGGCCGCAGCCGCGCGAGCTGCGACGTCCTCCGCGCGGACGACGTCGCGACCCGCGCGCCCTGTCGCACCTCGGCCCAGCCACGCGCCGGCCCAGCCCAGGCGTCGCGGGGATCGTTGCGCGCAAGGCAGGCGCCGACGGCGAGGTCGGGGGAGTCCTCGGCGGTCAGGTCCTTGGCGGAGTGGACGGCGACGTCGATGCGCCCGTCGCGCAGCGCCTGCTCGATCTCGGCGGCGAAGATGCCGCGTTCGCCGATCTCGGCGAAGGTACGGCGCGCGTCGCGGTCGCCAGCCGTCGACAGCGGCACGATGGCGACCGCCTCACCGCGGCCGCGCAGCTCCTCAGCGGCGCGGTCGGCCTGCGCCATCGCGAGCCGTGACGTGCGCGTGCCGAGACGGATCGGCGTCAACGGACGGGCAGATCGAAGAGCCGCTGGACGGTGCGGGCGAGTTCGGGGCCGTCCTTCATCCGCACGGTCGGCTCGTGGAGGAGCTTGTTGACGATCGTGCGGGTGACCTGCTCGATCAGCTCGCGGTCGCGCGGCGTCATCGCCTCGAAGCGGCCGGCGACCCGGTCGAGTTCGTCGCGGCGAATGGCCTCGGCCAGCGCCCTCAGTCCGGTGATCGCCGGCACGACGTCGAGGGCGACGAGCCAGCGACGGAAGGCCTCGACCTCTCGCGCGACGATCGCCTCGCCGGCAACCGCCTCGGACTCCCTGAGGGCCAGGTTGCGCGACACGGTCGTCTCGAGCGCGTCGACATCGTGGACGACGACGCCAGGCACGAGCCGCAGGGCGGGATCGGCGTCGCGCGGAACGGCGAGGTCGATCACGAGCAATGGGCGAGCCGTCCGATCACCGACCTCCGCCGGCGTGAGGATGGCGTGTGGCGCGTGGGTCGCGGAGACGACGATGTCGGCCCGCGCCACCTCGCTGGCGAGCCGACTCATCGGCACCGCCTCGCCACCGAAACGCGTCGCCAGCACGACGGCTCGTTCGAGCGTCCGGTTCGTCACACGAATCGTGCCGGCACCACGCGCAGCGAGGCTCGTGACGACGAGTTCGGCGGTCTGGCCGGCGCCGATCACAAGCACAGCCGCACCTTCGAGTCCGGACGCGGCGGCGGCCGCGACGCCGGCGGCGACGCTGCCGATCGAGGCGGCGTTCTCACCGATCGCGGTCTGGCCACGGACACGGCGGGCGCTGTCGATCGCGCCGTCGAACAGGCGGGACAACACCGGGCCGGCGCCGCGGGCCGCCCGGGCGAGCGCGATCGCCTCGCGCACCTGTCCGAGCACTTCCGCCTCGCCCGGGACGAGCGAGTCGAGGCCGGCGGCGACCCGGTAGAGGTGCAGCGCCGCGGGATCGCCGCGGTGATCGTAGAAGACCTCGGCGGGGAGCAGATCGTGCTCGCCCGCGACCGCGCGCAGCTCGGCGAGGGCCGTGCGGGCGAGGGCGACCGCGTCGTCGCCGGTCAGGTACAGCTCGGTGCGGTTGCAGGTCGAGATCGCGACGGCCTCGGCCGCATCCCCGTTGCCGACGATGCCCGCGACGAGGCAGCGATTGCGCTCGGCGGTGAGCGCAAGCCGCTCGCGGACGCCGACCGGGGCGGTGCGGAACGACGCACCGATGACGACCAGGGCCGTCACGCGTCGGGCTCCGTACCTGCGAGCCGCTTCAGCTCCTTCTCAAGCCGCGAAATCTTCTGAAACATGATGACCATATAGGCATAGATCACGGCCCAAGACAAGAGGTAGACGGCGGCGACGTACTCGACGGCGGTGCGCAGATTCACAGGTTCGTCCCTTCCAGCCGGCGCCGGACCTCGCGGATTCGCAGTGCAAGGCGCTTCCCGCGCAGTTCCAACGTGATCATCGCGGCGCCGAGGCAGAGCATGCCGGCCAACGCGACGAGGAACGTGGTGAACATCTCGGATGTCATCGCAGCGCCGTCGGCCGTGAACACGGTTGGGTGCAGCAGCGACTCGGCGACGCGGACGGCGAGGATCGACAGCGGAATCAGCCCGACCCCGAGCAGGGTGTAGACGGCCGAGTACGCGAACCGCCGCTCGCCCTCGTCCAGCGAGAACCGGAGCATGAAGTAGGCGCAGTAGAAGAGGAACAGAACCAGAAAGACGTTGAGCTGGCGATCGGACCAGTCCCACCAGACACCCCACGAGACCTTCGCCCAGAGCGCGCCGGTGATGAGGACGAGGCAGCCGAAGATCGACCCGACGTGGATGCCGACATAGGAGCGGAGATCCCAGCGCTCGTCGCGCGTGCGCAGGTACATCGCAGCACAGACGGCGCCATACCCGAAAGCCGCGTAGGTCGTCAGCGCAATCGGCACGTGGAAGTAGAAGATCCGCTGGGAGTAGCCCTGGTCAGCGTCGTCCGGCACCCACCAGGCCGCGAGAGCGATGGCGAGGGGGACGAGGAGCCCACTCGCGACGACCCAGGGTGCACCACCACCGATACGGGTCACGACCTTTTCACTCTCCGGTGAGATGCTCGAACGTGCCCCAGGCAAGGAGCGCAAACAGTGTATCGAAGAGGCCCAGGAACCCGAGCGCTCGCAGCGTTCCGTCACCGTCTGGAAAGGACTCCAGGGTGGCGGTGACAGCGCCGATCACGAGCGGGATCGAAATCGGTAGGAAGAGCACCGGTAGCAGCACGTCGCCGGCGCGGGCCCCCTGCGTGAGCGCCGCGACGAGGACGCCGACGGTGGCCAGGCCGAGATCGGCCAGCAGGACGGCCGCGATCACCGGCAGCGGCGCCGGGCCCTCGTCGCCGAAGAAGAACAGCCAGAACGCGGGCAGGGCGACCAGTTCCATCGCGATGAGGTAGGCCATCTGCGCGAGCACCTTGCCGAGCCAGATCGCCGCCCGATCGACGGGCGCGAGCTGCAGGGTCTCGAGCGCGCCCTCCTCCTGGTCGGCGGCGAAGCAACGGTTCAGCGAGAGGATCGCCGTGAACAGAATCGCCGCCCACAACATGCCGGCCGCCGCCCGCTCGGAGCCATCAGCGCCGAGGATCGCGAAGTGCACGATCACGAGCGTGGAGACGACGTACTGAATCATCCCGAGCACGACCTCGCGCCGGCGGAACTCGAGCAGGAGGTCCTTGCGCGCCAACACGAACGCGTCGGCGATCACGTGACGACCTCGCCTCTCGCGAGGCGCACGGTGCGATCGCCGTGACGATCGGCGAACTGCTCGTCGTGGGTCGCGACGAGTACGGTCGCGGATCCCCGCCAGCGCGTCAGCAGGCGCTCGAGCAGAGCAACGCCTTCGGCATCCAGCCCGGTCGCCGGTTCGTCCAGCAGCAGCAGCGTCGGTTCGGCAAGGACGAGCCGGGCGAGAGCGAGGCGCTGGAGCATGCCGCGCGAGAAGGTCTCGATGCGATCGGCCGAGCGGTCCTCGAGACCGACCTCGACGAGAGCGGACTCGACGACCGAGGCCGGGCGACGATGCAGACGCGCGACGAGCCGGAGGTTCTCCGCCGCCGTCAGCCCACGGTAGGCGAGCGAGCGGTGCGACAGATAGCCGATCTGCCCGCGGCCGGCGCGATTCAGCCCGGTGCTCGGCACCCCATCCACGCGGCAGGCACCGGCCGAAGGCCGCACGAGGCCGGCGACGACGCGGAGCAACGTCGACTTGCCGGACCCGTTCGCGCCCATCAGGGCAACCGCCTCGCCGGACGCGGCAGCCAGCGAGACACGGCGCAGCGCGATGCGCTCACCGAAGCGCTTCGAGCACTCCTCGAGCGCGACCGTCGGCATGCTCAACGAGTGGCGACGTCGCCGATGACCGCCGCCAGGTAGATCGCCGCGAGCAGGGCGTTGACGTTGAAGAAGGCGGCGTTGACGCGCGAGAGGTCGTCCGGCTTGACGATCGCGTTCTCGTACGCGAGGAGGGCGGCACAGACGGCGACGCCGACCCAGTACACGGAGCCGAGGTCGAGCGCCATCCCCGCCGCGACCATGCAGGCGACGGCGAGGCCGTGCAGCAGCCGGGCGACCGCCAGGCCGGCGGCGAGCCCGAGGTCGGCGGGGATCGAGTGCAGGCCCTCGGCGCGGTCGTGATCGTGGTCGAGCGTCGCGTAGATGACGTCGAACCCCGCGATCCAGAAGCAGACGACGCCACCGAGCAGGAAGGCCTCGGCGTCGACCGTGCCGGTGATCGCGATCCAGGCGCCGACCGGAGCGAGGCCGTCGACCGCGCCGAGCCAGAGGTGGCAGAGCGGCGTCCAGCGCTTCAGGTACGGGTAGATGACGAAGGCGACGACCGGGATCGGCGCCAGCCAGCGGGTGATCGGCGCGAGCTGCGAGACGGCGACGGCGAAGACGACCACGGAGCCGAGACAGAAAGCGATCACCTGGGCGCGGGACAGCAGCCCGGCGGGGAGCTCACGCCGCACCGTCCGCGGGTTGCGAGCGTCGATCTCGGCGTCGATCAGCCGGTTCAGCGCCATCGCGAGCGAGCGGGCGCCGGCCATGGCGACCGTGATCCAGACAAGGTCGGCGAGCTCTGGGGCGCCGTCGACGGCCAACACTGCGCCCACGTACGCGTACGGGAGGGCGAACAGCGTGTGCTCGAACTTGACGAGCGCGGAGAGCCGCGCGGCGACCGCCGTCACGGGTGCTCCGTCGGCGACTCGCGCAGGAGGCGCAGGGCGTGGTCGAGGACCGGTGCGACGACCGCGAAGTTCTCCGCGCACGCCCGCGGGCTACCGGGAAACGACACGACGAGCGTGCGCCCGCGGATGCCCGAGATACCGCGGGTCAGCATCCCGTGCGGCTTGACGGCCATCGAGGCGGCGCGCATCGCCTCGTCGATGCCCGGCGCTCGACGCTCGTAGACCGACGCCAGCGCCTCCGGTGTGACGTCGCGCGGCGCGAAGCCGGTGCCGCCGGTGACGAGGACGAGCGCGATATCGTCGTCGCAGAGCCCCACCACGGCCGCGGCGATGCGGTCATGCTCGTCGGGGACGACGAGCCGGGCGCCGAGCGCGAAGCCCGCGGCCTCGGCCGCCTCGGTGAGCACATCACCGGAGCCGTCCGCGCGCGTGCCGCCGTGGACGCCGTCGGAGACGGTGACGACGGCCGCCCTCAGGGCCGTCTCCACTCGCCGGACTTGCCGCCGGACTTCGCGACCAGGCAGATACCGTCGATCGTCATCGCCGGGTCGAGTGCCTTGCACATGTCATGGACGCACAGCGCGGCCGCGGCGGCCGCGCAGAGGGCCTCCATCTCCACCCCGGTCTGATGGGTGGTCTCGGCGGCGGTCGCGATGGTCACGCAGCCGGCGGCGCGGTCGATCTCGAGGTCGACCGAGACGTGCGTCAGCAGCAGCGGATGGCAGAGCGGCAGGATCTGCGGCGTCGCCTTCGCGGCCATGATGCCGGCCACGCGCGCCGTGGCAAGCACGTCGCCCTTCGGCACCGTGCCCTCGCCGAGCCGACGCAGCACCTCGTCGGTCGTGCGGACGACGGCGCGCGCCTCGGCACGACGCCGGGTCACCGCCTTGTCGCCCACGTCGATCATGCGTACGTCGGCCATCGCGTCGTAGTGTGCCGAATCCCCCGTTCGCGGTAGGCGGATCGGTCCGGATGGGCCGATGCGAACTCCATGTACCGCGTCCTCGCGATCCTCGCGCTCGTGCTTGCACTCCCCGCCACGGCGCTCGGTGCGCTGGCGGCGCCGGCGCCAATAGCACCCGCCGAGGGCGCGACCTTCCAGTACATCCCGTCGTTCGGCTGGCGGGCCGTGGCGGGCGCAGACCACTACGCCGTTCAGGTCGCTGCGGACGCCGGCTTCGACGCGCCGGTCGAACTCGGCGGCTCGACGGCGCTCGAGACGTGGAACACGTGGGCGTCCGTCAAGTCGGCGCTGCCGAACGGGCGGTACTGGTGGCGAGCACGGGCGGTCGACGTCAACGGCAAGGTCGGCCCCTGGTCGACGCCGCGGTCGTTCCGGCGTGCGTGGATCGGCCAGACGGTGCCGCTCGCGCCGGCGGACGGGGCGACCCTCGCCTACCCGACGGCGGCGACGCTGAGGTGGCAGCCGATCGAAGGGGCCGCGAAGTACGAGGTGACCTTCGCGTCCTCCCCCGATCTCTCGAACCTCGACGGCGGACCGGCCAGGGTCGTGGAGACGGACGCCTCCGCGTACTCGGTCACGAGCGGGCTGACGACGGGCACGAGCTACTACTGGTCGGTCGTGCCGATCGACGGTGCCGGCAACCGCGGCACCGGTTCCGATGTGTGGGCGTTCACATGGCTGTGGCCGTCGCAGACGACGCTGGCGTACGAGGACCTGGCGCCGGCGGACGACGTCGTCGACCCGCGCTTCTCCTGGAGCCCGGTCCCCGGCGCGGCACGCTACGAGGTCGAGATCAACGCCGACGCGCAGTTCGCCGCCGGCTCGAAGTTCTGCTGCGACGACCCGACCGTCTCCACCGTCTTCTCGCCGCGCACCGTCCTGCTCAACAACCGTTACTACTGGCGCGTCAGGGCGATCGACCCGACCGGGAACTTCGGCGCCTGGAACTTCTGGAACAACCCGAGCAGCAGCGACGACTGGTTCCGGAAGACGTTCGACACCCGCGATCCGGGCGATCCGAATCCATCGATCCAGAACCTGCGCTTCGTCGACAACCTGTCCGACGTCGCCGGGACCGACTGGGATGGCGACCCGGGGACCGGCTACCAGACACAGGTACCGATCGTGACTTGGGACCCCGTTCTGGGCGCCACTGCCTACGAGGTCGAGGTGCGCCGGTACACGGGTGGCGCCTGCTCGGCGTCAGTGACTTCGCAGTACTGGAACAACATCGTCGCCACAAACGCCTGGACTCCGCTCGGGCCGAACCCGGACGACGAGCCGTGGCCGAACCACGGCCGTGCGCTCGGGCATGACGGCTCGAAGAACCTGGTCGCCGGTAACCGCTACTGCGTACGGGTGCGGGCGTTGACCGACAAGGGCTACGACCAGAACGGCATCCTCCACGACGTCACCGGCGACTGGACCTACATCGACGACGGCTTCAGTCCCGGCGCGGACAAGTCGGCGTTCCAGTTCGTCGGCCACCCGGACGACACGTCGTGCACGGGTTCGCAGCCGCCGCTGACGTGCTCCGCGGAGTACCCGGTCGCCGCCGACTACATCGCTCCCAGTCACGGGTCGACGACCGATCAGACGCCGTACTTCACCTGGCACCCGACCGTGCGCGCCCAGGGGTACTTCGTACTCGTCTCGCGCGACTCGAATTTCACGACCGTGGTCGACTACGCCTGGGTGCGCGGGCCGGCGTACGCGCCACGGCTCTCGAACAACGCCGTCTCCTACGCCGACGAGACGACCGCCTACTACTGGCTGGTGCTGCCGGCCGCGGTTTGGACCGGCGAGAACCCCGTCATCAACCCGCTGCTCGCCGCGGCGCGCTCGTTCGAGAAGGAGTCGGCCGCGCCGCAGAAGCTGACGCCGACGCACGGCCAGGTGTTCACGAACCGGCCGACGTTCCGCTGGACACTCGCCCACTGGGCGCGGACGTACACGCTGCAGGTGTCGACCGACTCGCTGTTCTCGGACGTCGTCGAGGAGGTCGAGACGGCCTCGACGTCCTACACGCCGGAGTCGAGCTACCCCGCCGACCGTGACCTCTACTGGCGCGTTCGGGCCAACGACTGGAACGAGATCGGGCTGACCTGGTCGGCGAGCGACACCTTCCAGGTGACGCTGCCCGCGCCGACACCATCGCCGGGCAACGTCGCGTCGTCCGAGCTGATCCCGACCTGGACGTGGTCGCCCGTGCAGGGAGCCATCACCTACGACTTCGAACTGCAGCAGCCGGACGGAACGAAGAAGCTGTTCAAGGGCTACCGCGCCGCGGCCGTCACCTTCGCGAAGCTCGACGGGACGGGCATATGGCACTGGAAGGTGCGCGCGAACTTCCCGACGGCCAGCCCGACGCAGGTCGTGCAGGGCCCGTGGGGTGCGATCGCGGAGTTCCGCAATGAGATGGCCGCGCCGACGGGGCTCGAGACACCGTCGAACGGGTCCGGCGCGATGTTCCGCTGGAGCCCGAAGCTCGCGGCTGCCAGCTACAAGGTCGAGGTCTCCCAGCGCCAGGACTTCTCCGGCGCCAAGGTCGAGTTCGTGACCGTCGAAAACCCGACGTACGCACCGGTGCTGAAGCAGACCGCGTACAAGAGGGGCGGAACGCTGTACTGGCGCGTGGCCGCGATCGACGAGAGCGGCAACATCGGCGAGATGACGAAGGCGCTGGCGTTCCGGCTGCCGCCCCAGCTGAAGGTGACCGTGTCCGGCCTCCCGCGGCGCGGTAAGTCGAGCACGCTGACGATCGCCATCACCGATGCGAGTCGCAACGCCATCCGCGGCGCGCAGATCAGCATCACGGGCGCCGGCGTGCGTCGCAAGGGCCTCACGAAAACGAACGGCAAGGCGCTCGTCAAGGTGCGGCCGCTGCGGCCGGGCAAGCTGACGATCACGGTGACGAAGAAGGGCTATCGCGTTGCCGTCATCGTGATCAACGTGCGCTGAGTCCGCACCGTCGCTGTCGCATTCGTGCCGCACGCCTTTGCGACACGCGACGGCGTGCCGCTGTCGCATTCGTGCCGCACGCCTTTGCGACACGCGACGGCAATCCCCGATGGCTACAGGCGAAAGATCACGTCGCGAAGAGCCGTGCGGGCGCAATGCGATAGGCGACGGCCCTCCGCGAATGCGTCTACGACAGGCCCTGTCGCAAAGGCGTGCGGCACGAATGCGTCACTCGCCTGGCGCATGGGCGCGCGGCACGATCGCGTCAGTCACGTTAGTACACGCGGACGTACGAGACCATGCCGAGCTTCTCGTGGTCGTCCGTCGTACCGGCAAACAGCGAGCAGTAGAGCTTCCAGCGGCCGCGCGCCAGGCGCGCCGTGAACACGACCTCGCCCGGCTTGGAGCCCATCTTGGCGACGACGCCCCGCGACGCCACGATGCGACCGGACGCATCCGCGATCGTCAGATCGTGGTCGTCCATGCCGGCGTTGTAGACGTGCAGCCGGATGTCACCCGTCTTGAAGTGCAGGTGCCCGGGCTTCACGGACCACTCCGCGAGGTTCACCGCCATCGAGCTCCACAGCTTCACGTGCGGGAGCGGGAGCACCGTGCGCCGCTTGCGTGCGTCGGCGTCATCGACGGCAGGAACGAATGCGGGCGCCGCCAGAACGGCGACGCCCGCGATACCAAGGCCGAGACGGAGACGGCGCGAGGTCATGCCGCCTTGAGGATGGTCGACGTCCCGTCGAAGCGGTTGATCGCGCCGGCGGGGAGGTCGGGCAGGTAGCGGCTCGGATCGGCCGCGAACCACTCCTGGAAGATCGCCTTGTAGACGTGACGGAAGTCCGTCGAGACGACCAGGTCGCCGTTGTCGTCCGGGGCGGCGAGATCTGACGGCTGGCTCGCCAGCCCGCCCTTGACGCGCGGACCCATCAGCATCATCGGGCCGCCGGCACCGTGGTCGGTGCCGTCGGAATCGTTCTGCCCGACGCGACGGCCGAACTCGGAGAACACCACGGTCAGCACCTGATCCGCCACACCGCGAGCGGCGAGGTCGGCCTGGAAGGCGGCGAGAGCGGAGCCGAGCACGGCGAGCTGCGGATCCATCGAGGACACCTGGTCACCGTGATTGTCGAAACTGCCCCAGTCGACCGTCACGACCCGCGTGCCGAGCGGCGCCGCGAGCAACTGCGCCGCGAGACGCAGCCGATTCGAGAGGAACGAGTTCGGGTAGAGCGCCGTGGACGGCTGCGCCACGAGCGTCTTCACCTTGCGCGACACCGACGTCGTCAGACCGAACGACTGCCGGCTACGGGCCAGCGCGACGTTGGACTTCGCGGCCGCGACGGCCGCGAGCTTCTCGATCTGCAGGTTCGCGTTGTTCGCGGCGGTCGTCACGTTTCGGACGTCGAACTGGATTCCCTGCAACCCGTCGAGCGCACAGACCGGAGCACGGGACGTGCGGATCTGCTTCGACAGCGAGGAGTCCAGAGAGATCGCCTGCAACGGGTTCTCCTGCGAGCCCTCGGCATCGAGCCACCGACCGATCCAACCGGTCGTCTGCTTCTTCAGCGCCCCCTGGAACCAGTAGTCCCGCGAGTCGAAGTGCGACCGGTTCGCCGGGTTGTAGTCGGCCGCCGGGAAGACCGCAAGATCCGAGCCGACGCCGCCGGAGCCATCACCGAACAGCGTGTCGAGACCACCGGCACCGGCCGGGATCATCCCGTTCATCCCGTACAACTGGTTGCCGTTCACCCCTGACAGCAGTGGGTTCGCAAAGCCGATCTGGGCCCCGGCGCCGCCGCTGAACGGTGTCGAGCCGACCTGCTGCAGGTTGACCGACGGCCCCCGGAGCCGGGCGATCGTCGGCCGTTGCCCCGTGTAGACGTTGTAGTGGGGGTCGAGTTGCGGCACGAACATGTTGAGACTGTCGGCCCCACCCTGCAGGTAGATCAGCACCAGCTTGCGGGCACCGGGGTTCTCGGCCGCCTCGGCCTCCGCCGCCCGCCAGATCACGTTCCAGTCGAGCTGCGTGGAGGCGTAGATCGCCGCCATCCCCGCGATGCCGCTCTGCAGTGCCCGCCGTCGGGTCAGCCGACGCGAACCGGCAACCTCACCGGCCCCGGACTCGATCGCCTCGACCGGGATCGCCAGTTGTTGGCTCGGCCGCAGGTCGGTCACAGCGGAGTCGGAACGCGCGCAGTCGGCGCACTTGAGCGCCTCGTATCCATCAGTCGTCGCCATCACATCACCTGAGCGTCGGGGCCAGCAAGGATGAGCGCGCGGATCATCCGCTGCCGCTCGATTCTGAGGTCGGAGCGTCCGGAGGGGGCACGCGCCGCGTAGTCCTTCACGGCCGCACGGGAACCCTTTGCGAGCCACGGTCGACCGACCTCGCGCAACGCGCGGTCGAAGGCCTGCGGGGCGGTCTCACCGGACCTGTCCTTCGGCGCCGTCTGGTCCATCAGCTCACCGGCGAGCGCAAAGCGACTGAGCACCGTGTTCGTGTTGAGCCATGACAGGCCGCCCTCCCAGCCCGATACGTTCGGCGGGTTGTAGGGCAGCTGCCCCATCTGCTCGAGGAAGTCGTACGCGACCTGGTCGCTGATCCTCGCATCCAGTGCCCGATAGACACCGACGAGGTAGACCACTGGCGGCTTCACCATGTTCGGCTCTGCAAGCGACTCGAACATCCGCTTGTGCGACAGGATCTTGCGCAGCACCGGGCGGAGCAGGAGTCCGGGCCTGCCACCACGCGGCGTCAGGTACGTCTTGACCAACCCGTCCAGCGTCGCCCTGTCCGGCGGCGTCACGATGAACTCGTGCCACAGCTTGCGGATCAGGAAGCGGGCGTGGGTCTCGTACGGCTTGCGTCCGGCGTCACCGGCATCGCCGACGCGCGCCGGGCGCCGCAGCACCAGTTCCACGACGTCGTCGGCGGCCCGGTACATCGGGTCGCCCGGCTTGAACGCCTTGAAGTTGCCGTTGATTCCAAACGGACTCTTGAGCCCGTTCGACCAGCGATTCGACCCGAAGACACCACGCGGGTTGTCGGGGTCGACCTCGTCGATCGACCAGCCGGTGAAGGCCTTGGCGAGGTGCTTGACGTCGCCCTCGCTGTAGATCAACCTGCCCTTGTCGTCGCGCGTGCCGAGCACGAACAGCTCCATGATCTCCCGCGCGTAGTTCTCGTTCGAACTGCCCCGGACGTTGTCCTCGCCCGTCAGGTAGCGGAGCATCGACGGATCGATTGTGACCTCGTTCGCCAGTGCGCGGAAGCTCGCGTTCGGATTACGACCGAAGTCGGAGAACTGCCCGAACAGGGCGATCTGCTTCCGCATCATCTGCTGGGACGGACCGCCGTCTCGACCGTTCGCGAAGTGGCGATGCCAGAAGAACGCCATGCGCTCGGGGAACGGATTCGTCGAACGGATCATGCGGTCGACCCACTCGAGCACCAGGTCGACGTCCTCGGCCGTCGGGTCGAGCGGGTTGCCATCCCTGGTCGGTGCGGCGCCCTTCAGCGTCGGCCGCGCGGAGAGGAACCAGTCGACAAGCGACAGAACGGTCTTACCTCGCCATCTCGCGCGGTCAGCGCTCGTCGGCCCGAATCCAGCTCGCCAGAAGAGCCGGTCAACCATGGCCTCGGTCAGCCGCGGTTGCTTCTTGCGCTTCTTCTTCCTTCTCGGTGCATGCACCTCACTCACGGAGATCCCCCCTTGTCACTCCTGGTCGGTTGCTGGTACCGATGCGCGCTGTTCACGCGCGCAGCTCGAGCGTCAGCGTGACCATCCGCGTCTTCTTCCCCACGATGGCCTTCCCGACGACACGAACGTTGTAGGTGCCGGGCCGGCGAAGGGCGGGCGGCAGCACCAGATCAAGCTTGAACTTCCCCGAGCGCAGCACGGCAAGCGGCTCGCCGGCCGCGAGGACGGTCTTGCCGGCGACGATCTGGGCAGTGGCGATACCGAGCCCCCTGGCACTGGCCGGAATGACGACGTGAAACCCGCCGCTGGCGACTGCGGCGAGCGAGACGGCGACCTTCTTCTTCCCGGCCTTCAACACCGGCGGCTTCTTGCAACCCTTGCCCTTGCCAGCGGCAGTCTTGACGACGCCCGCCCCGTTCGAGACCCAACCGAGCGCGGGCTGGAGCGCCACGACCGCGTAGCGGACGCCGACACACATGAGGCGCTTCGGCAGCTTGATGGGACCGGCGACGGCGGCGGTCGTCGTCACGCGACCGGCCTGCGGACCGTTGACGGCGAGCAGGCCGACGCGGGCGGCATCCGGGCTGCGGAGCGCGAACGCGACGGTCTTCTTCTTCGCCACGACATCGGTCGGAGACGACTGCTGGGTCTGCGGGCCCTCGAGCCCGCCGGGGATGCCGACGCCGCCGCCGCTCGTGACGAAGCGGGAGCCGTCGAGGACACCGTCGTCCGACCAGACGAACACGGGTCCGCCATCGCCGCCGGCCCCGGCCGTGTCTTCGGGGCCCGAGCCGTCGCCACCCGTCGTCGCGATCGACTGGAGCGCGCCGACACGGCGGGCGACGATGTCGACCCGTCCGCCGGTGCCACCCGGGGCACCGGTCGGGAACCCGGCGCCGGGATCGCCGCCCACGGCGCCGAGCGCGGTCACAGGCCCCGGCAGGGTCAGGACCCCGTCGGTCGCCCGCAGCAGGATCGCCCCCGCGGAGCCACCGGCGAACCCGGGCTGGCCGGCTGCGCCGTCGCCACCACCGGCGCCATTCGTCGCGACGGCGGACGAGACATTGAGATCGGCAGTCGCGGCGAGTTTCACGGCTCCGCCCTGCGCACCGGCGCCGCCGCCGGCGCCGGCGGTCGCGATGACCGAGCCGGCGTCGATCGCGGCTGCGGTGATGTCGATCGGGCCGCCGCTACCGCCGCGACCGGCTCCTGCGCCGCTGCCACCCGCCGTCGTCAACGAGGTGACATCGAGCGGGCCCGTGAGACGACCGACGATCGTCCCGCCGTTGCCGCCGGGGCCGTTCGCCAGCGCCTGCGTAGCGTTGCCGCCGCTGGCCGTGACGGTGCCCACGACGGCGTCGTCGGCGATCAGGTCGAGGCGTGCGCCGTGCCCCCCGCGGACGGGCGATGAGCCGCCCCCCAGCGTGATCGAGCCGGCGACGAGCGACTGCGACGCCCGGAGCGTCAGCGCACCACCGTCCGACGCGGCGCCATTCGCCCCTCCGCCGGTGCCGGAGGCATCAACGCCGTTCAGCACGTGGAGGTCGCCGAAGGAGATCAACGTCGCGCGGCCGGCGCCGCCGCCGTTGCCCTGACCGGCGCTGCCACCAGTGACGTCGATCGCGCCGACCAGGATGTCCCCGGCCGTCACCGCGACGATACCCCCGGGGCCGCCGGATCCGCTGCCCGCGCCGTTGCCGCCGGCAGGCGCGAACCCGTTGGGCGAGGTCAACTCGCCGGTGACGATGATCACGACGTTCGCGCCGGCGCCGCCGTTCGAGTCGGATCCTCCCTGACCGGACCCGCCGTTGGACGTTACGCCGCCGATGTCGAGTGCGGCGGCGCGGACCGTGATCGCGCCGGCAGCCGAACCGCCGCCCGCCCCACTGGCACCCGCCGTGCTGATGCCGCCGAGCCAGGCGTCGCCTCCGGCTGTCACCGTGACGGGGCCGCCGGCCGAGGCGCCGCCCTGCGCGGCGCCGCTGCCGCTGGCGTCCAGCGTCCCGCCGATCGTCATCGCGCCGACGGTCGTGACGGCGATCGAACCGCTCGCGCCGCCGTTGCCGCCGTTCCCGGTCGAGCCGCCCGTGGCGTCGATGCCGCCCCAGAGTCGCAGCGCGGCGGCGGCGATCCTCGCGACGCCGCCGCTGCCGCCGCTGCCGGCCGCGTTGCCGTTACCGCCGGCGACCGCGAACCCTCCGAGCGTCAGGTCGCCGCTCGTGACGATGTCGACCGTGCCGCCGGCGCCACCGGGCGCTCCCGGCGAGCCGCCGCTGCCACCGGCCGCGGCGGGCGCGGATGCGAGGTCGATCGCAGGACTCCGCACGGTGACGGTGCCGGCGTTCGAGCCGGCCAGCCCGCCCTGGGCCCCTGACACGGTGAGCGTCCCGCCGGCGTAGCTCAGACCCTTCGCGTCGAGCAGGATCGTGCCACCCTTCCCCGCCAGGGCGCCGCCCGCGGAACCTGCAGCGTCGACGCCGCCACTGATGCGGAGCGTGGTTGCGCTGCGGAGCGTCGCCGTGCCCGCCGGTCCGCCGCTACCGGCGTTCGCGGTGCCGCCGGAGACGTCGACCGTGCCGGAGACGACAAGGCGGCCGCCGCTCACCGACGCCGACCCGCCGCCGCCACCGTTGCCGCCACCACTGCCGTTGCCGCCGGCCACGCCGAAGCCGGAGAGGTGGACGCGACCGGCGCTCACGATGTCGACGATGCCGCCGGCGCCACCCGATGGATTCAGGGCCGCGTTCGTTCCGCCACCGCCACCTGCACCGAGGCTCGACAGGGTGATCGACGACCCACGGGCGCGGACCGTGCCGCCGTTACCGCCACCGGCGGGGGCCTGTGCGCCGGACGCCGACAGCCCGGTGGCGGTCGCCCGACGCGTGCCGAGAAGCTCGACAACGCCGGCGTTGCCGCCGGCTCCCTGGGCGCTCGAACCGCCGTTGGCGCTCAGCGACCCGACCGCGCCGCGGCCGCGCGCCGTGACGCGGACCGTGCCGCCGTTGCCGCCCGTCAGGTCCTGAGCGCCGCCGCCGTTGGCGCTGGCACCGGCGACGCGGACGTCACCGCCGCTGACGTTCACCGTACCGCCCGGCCCGCCGGGGATACCGGGGGCTCCCGCGGCCCCATCGGCGAGTGCAAACCCGCGCAGCGACACCGCCCCAGACGCCGAGGAGGCCGTGGCCGCGCCGCTCGGGCGCACGTCGAGGTCGCCGGCCATCGTGACGCCGCGGCCGCCGTTCAGGTTCACCGTCGTGCCGGGCGCGACGATCGTGCTCGTCCGCAGCAGGCCGGTGGTGACGAGGTTCACGATCCCGGACGGCATCCCGCCGAACCCGCTCGTCGTGACGGCCGCGGACAGCGTGATCGAGGATCCCGTGATCGTCAGTGCGCCGCCACGCCGCGCCGGACCGGTGCCGCCGCGGAGGTCGACCGCGGGCGAGATCAGGACCTCGCCGGTGGTGCGGATCGTCAGCGAGCGGCCGTCGGTGCAGCCGTTGGGATCACCGCCGTCGACCGGGTTCATCGGATCGGGCACGAAGCACGGCTGGATCGCCGCGCGCGGACCGATGTAGACGGAGTCCGCGTTCAACACCAGGTCGCCGGTCAGTCGGACCGTCGAGTTGATGTAGACGCGCTGGAAGGTCAGCGTGCCCTGGAGGGCGACCGCCGGATCGTTCTCCAGCAGCACCAGATCGTCGGCGGCTGCAGTCGCGGGCGCGAGCAGGGACATCGCCAGCAGCCCGGCTGCGAGCAGGCGACGGCGGACACGCGATTGTCGAGGCACGACGCTACCATCGGCCGGGCGGCACCTGACCTTCATCACCCCGACGGATGAAACGCCGCGGCTTTGCGGAGGTTTCAGGAGATGATCTGTGGTACAGCCCTGAGGGCGGGGCGACCCAGCCGGAACATCGGATCAGCTTCGCCGCCCTCGCAGAGGTCGGCGATCAGCTCGCCGATGGCCGGTGAGAACTTGAACGCCTGGCCGGAGCAACCCGCGGCGATCACCAGCGGTCCGTCGCGGTCGATGATGAAGTCGCCGTCCGCCGTCATCGTCCAGGGGCAGCGGGCCGAGCGCAGCGGATGAGCGTCGAGACCGGCGAAGCCGGCGGCGACGTGGCGCGACAGCGTCATCGCCTCCGCGTGGTCCGGCCGCCGGTCTTCATCGTCGGGGACGAACGGGGCACCGGGACTGATGCCGAGCTGGAACCCGACGCCTTCGACGGGAAGGCCATAGGCGACGTCCTGACCCTCGAGCCACTCGATCAGGCACGGCTGACGGCCCCAGCCCTGACCGCGGAAGAGCGACGTCTGACCGAGGGCCGGCGCCAGCGGCAGGTCGAGCCCTAGCGGTCGCACCAGATCGTTCGTCCACGGACCGGCGGCGATCACCACGACGTCCGCTTCGAGCTGTCGGTCGGTCGTCCGGATCGTGACCCGGTCGGTGTGCCGGTCGATGCCGATGACGCCCTCCACGGCGATCTCGGCGCCGTCACACGCCGCAGCGTCGGCCTGGACAAGGAGGCAGTCACGAGCCGAGAGCACGCCGGCCGCCGGCTGCCACCGGGCGGGACGGCCGTGACGCGGAGCGAGACCCGGGCAGAGATCGGCGACGTCGGCGCCGTCGAGTTCCGTCACGGTCACCGACTCCGACCGCAGTGCGGTGACGATCGCCGCGTGCGGCCCCCCGATCTCGAGGAGACCCGTCGCCCGGAGCAGGGCGACGCCGTCCCGGCGCTCGAGCTCTCGCCAGTGCATCAGCGCCTTCCGCGCCAGCCGCACGTACTCCGGACGCTCGTGGGCGAGGCGGAAGATGCGCCAGTCATACGCTGAGGAGCCGATCCCGTTCGCGACACCGTGGCGATCGAGACCGATCACCCGATGACCACGGGCGGCGAGCGAGCGAGCGGCGGCGATCCCCATCGCGCCCAGCCCGACGACGCAGACACGCATCGGCGCAGGCTACCAACGGGGTCAGACGCGGCCGAGCGCGGAGTCGGCGCTGTAGCGCAGGTTCGCCGGCGCGACGAGCGGGACGACGTTCAGTGCCACGAGCATCAGATAGCCGATCCGCCACTCGCCGGGAGCGGGCGCGACGAGCGCCGCGATCGTGATCGCGTTCACGGTCCCCAGAAGGGCGCCGAACGTCGTCTGCAGACCCAGCACCAGCAGCAGGCCCGCGGTCAGCTCGGCGCCGAAGATCGCCCACCCGACGACGCCGACGTGCGGAACCGCGACCTCGCTCGCGAAGAACGAGAAGCCAGGTAGGCCATGCTCGGCGCCGAGCGACAGGTAGTACGGCAGCCCCTCAGCATCGTCCTTGCCGAAGTCGGGAGGGAGCTTCCACGACAGGTTGTAGAGCCAGATCAGGCCGACGAGGATGCGCAGACCGGCAAGCGCGCTCGCCATCCGTGTGAATCGGTAGTCCCGCTCGGCCGCGCGGTCCCGCAGGGTGGGCGGCAGGTGAATCACGCTGGTGCGGATTGTGACTGATTCCCCCGAGGAGTGCGGTGCGACGGGCGGCGCGTGCGGCACGATCCGCCGATGAAGACGGTCGCGGTCCGTGACGGACAGATCCTCCTCGGCCAACTCCTGAAGCTGGCCGGGATCGCGGAGACCGGCGGCGAGGCGCGGACGATCCTCGCCCGCGGCGAGGTCTCCGTGAACGGCAGCGTCGAGCAGCGCCGGGGACGCAAGCTCGTCGAGGGCGATGTCGTCGACGTCGGCGGCGCCGGCTACCTCGTCAGCCGACGGTGAGAAGCTCGCGCACGGCGGCCTCGGCGGCGGCGAGACGGGGCTCACGGGCCCCGGTCACTTCCAGCCACGGCCGGCCGCTGGCGCGGGCCCGCTCGAGATAGCGTTCGTGCATCCAGCGGCGCTGATCCTCGAACTGGCGGATGCCGTCGCCACGCCAGGGAACGTCGAGCCCGCAGACGACGAAGAGGTCGTACGGCCGGGTAATGAGGTCGCCGAACTTCTCTGCCGGGCGACCGAGGTAGACCTCGTGGAAGACGGCCGTCGTGAAGGCGTCGGTGTCGCAGAAGAGGACGCCATGCGCGTAGTCGGCGAGGAAGTCCTCGTACCAGCACTGGACGCGTGCGATGTGGGTGAACTCCTCGCTCGTCCACGGTGCGCCAGGCACGCGACCGATCGCGGTGTAGGGGCGGCCGTACTCCGGGTTGACGAGGCTGCCGAACGCGGTGGCGAGATCGCCTGCGAGCGTCGTCTTGCCGGTCGATTCCGCACCGAGCAGGCAGACGCGCTTCACCGGTGTCATGGCGATCGCGTTGGCGCCAAAGGTGCCGGGCACCTTTGGCGCCACTTGCAGCCCGCCGCGAAGTCGAGGACGAGGGAGGCCGCCTGCCGCTCCGTCATCCCGGACGGGTTGAGGGGCGGCGAGACCTCCATGATGTCGAGGCCGATCGCCTTCGGATGGCACGCGAACGCGTAGACCAGTTCCTGCGCCTGAAACGGCGATAGGCCACCGATCGCCGGGACGTTGGTAGCGCCGGCCGTCGCACCCTCGATCGCATCGATGTCGAAGCTCATCCAGATCGCGTCGGTGCCGTCGGCGGCGATCTCGAGCGCCTCGGCGACGAGGGCATCCCAGTCGCCGCGGCGGATCTCGCGCAGCGTGACGATGCGCGCGCCCTGCTCGGTCAGCCAGTCGTGGTAGGTCTTCGTGTTGAGCCAGCCGCCGATCCCGAACTCGACCAGGTTCCGGCCGGCGAAGGACTCCGGGTGGCGGTCGAGGATCCACCGGAACGGCACACCGCTCGACGGCTCGCCGTGGTGCGTGATGCGCACGTCGAAGTGCGCGTCGACCTGGATCACGCCGACCCGGCGCCCGCCGATGCCACGCGCGGCGCCACGCAGGACCGGGAAGGCGAGGCCGTGGTCGCCGCCGATGCAGACGAGTGGCGTGCCGGTGCCGACGAGACTGGCGACGACGTCGGAGACGCGATCCCAGGTCCGCTCGACATCGGTGTGGAAGACGTCGACGTCGCCGAAGTCAGCGATCCGGTCGCCGGAGAGATCGACCCCGAGCCCGGGCTCGTAGCTGAGACACGTCAGGAACCCGCGCCGCACCCCGGCCGGCCCGTCCTTCGCGCCGCGGCGACCGAGGATCGTGACGTCGAAGGGAATCCCGAGCAGGTTCGCGAGCGCGTGCTCGACCTCGCTCGCCGGCCGGACGACGTCCGCGGCGGGCGCCTCGTAGACGTCTCGCACGGCCGGTGTGAGGGCCGGCGGGGCCAGCAACAGGTCGCGGATCGCGGCGGGGATCTCGGTCACGGCAGCACCTCGGGTCGGGTCGTCGACAGGCGCCACAGCGTACCGGCTCGGAACGCCGGTACGATCCGCGGATGGCCCGCGTCCTCGTGCTCGTCGATATCCAGAACGACTACTTCCCGGGCGGCGCGAACCCACTCGACGAACCCGACGCCGCCGCCTGGAACGCCGGGCGCCTGCTCGCCGCGTTCCGCGCCTCGGAGGAACCGGTGATCCACCTGCAGCACGTCTGGGACGATCCGTCGGCGACGTACATGCGGCCCGAGACGGACGGGATCGACATCCACGTGTCGGTCGCGCCCGCCGAGGGCGAGCCCGTCGTCCGGAAGGCGTTCGCCAACGGGTTCCACTCGACGACGCTCGCGGACGAACTCGAGGCGGCCGGAGCCGAGGCGGTCGTCGTCTGCGGAATGATGACGAGCATGTGCGTCGACGCCACCGTCCGCGCGGCCGCCGACCTCGGCTACGAGGTCAGTGTCGCGCACGACGCCTGCGCCACGATGCCGCTGACGTTCGGCGACGTCGAGGTTCCGGCAGAGCACGTCCAGGCCGCGTTTCTCGCGGCGCTCGCCGACGGGTACGCGAGGGTCGCGTCCGTCGACGAGTTGCTCGACGACGGCTCGTAGCGGCCGCGGTCAGGCCGGCTTCCCGGCCTGGCAGGTCAGCTCCCGGTGCCGGCGAGGAACCGCATCAGGACGTCCGCGAACGCCGCCGGCGCCTCGACCTGGGGGGCGTGCCCGGCGTCCGGGATGATCGCGACCTCGGCGCCCGCGATCGAGGCGCGGGCGCGCTCGGCGTGCGCAACGGGGACGACGCGATCCCGTGCACCCCAGACGACGAGGACGGGCTGGGTGATGTCGGCGAGCCGGCAGCCAGCCACCGCCTGCTGCCCGGTTCCCGCGAACGCGCGATCGGCGATCGCGCGGATGGCCGCGTGCGCGCCAGGCCGGGCGAGCGCCGCATGATGCTCGGCGACGCCGGCGGCGAGGACGAGCCGCTGGTCGTGGAAGAACAACTCGAGCAGGGCGCGTGACGCGGACTCGCTCGGGGCCGCTTCGAGCAGCGTGAGCAGGTCGGTGCTGATGTCGTCGCCGAGACCGACGCTGTCGACCAGCACGAGCCGCGTGACGATGCTCGGCGCGGCGAGCGCCGCGCTGATCGCGACGGCACCGCCGAGCGAGTGCCCGACCAGCGTGACGCGCTCGCGGCCAAGCTGCGCGATCGCCGTCGTGACCGCCCGCGCCAGGCCGTCGACGCTGTAGTCGGCGTGGGCCGGGTCGGGGATGTCGCTCCGGCCATGGCCCGGAAGGTCGATCGCGATCACGTGATGCCTGTCGGCGAGCGGCCCGACGACGGCCTGCCAGGACGCCGAGGAGCCGCCGATGCCGTGGACGAACACGACCGCCGGATCGCGCGGCGAGCCGGCCGACAGCGCGTAGAGACGGAGGTCGTGATCGATCGGCAGCCAGTCTTCACGGGCCTCGGCCGTGCGATCGTCGGACGCCGCTCGCTCGACGTCCTCGCTCGTGATGCGGCCGCCCGGGCCGGTCGCCGTCACCGCGGCGAGGTCGAGACCGAGTTCGCGGGCGCGCTTGCGGGCAGCGGGGGAGGCCGTGACGCGACCTTCGGCGTCGTGGTCGGCAGCGCGCGGAGCCCGTACCGGCCGCACGACGGAGCCGGTCGCCGTGACGGCGGGCATCAAGGCGGCCGTGTGGGCGAGGACGAAGGCGTCGACCGCGTCCTCGCTCAGTGTCTCGCCGTCGATGCTGATCACGCCGACGGCCCCGCGGACGGCGACCACCGTGCCCGGCGCGGCGACGATGCGACGAAGCACGCCAGCAGCCGGCGCCTCGACATCGTCGACCGCCTTGTCGGTTTCGACCACGAACAGCGGCTGGCCCGCCGCCACCGCGTCACCCTCGGCCAACAGCCACCCGGTCACGGTGCCGGTCTTCATCATCAGGCCCCACTTCGGCATCTTCACGAGTACCGGCATCCGACAGGACCTTCCGCGACGGCTAGAGGATCGCCCGGACGGCAGCGGCGATCTGCTCGGGGCTCGGGATGTACGCCTGTTCGAGCGGAGGGCTGAACGGCACCGGCGTGTGCGGCGCGGTGACGCACCTGATCGGCGCGTCGAGGCTGTCGAAGCCCTCGTCGGCGACGATCGCGGCAATCGTGTGCGCGACGCTGCAGAGCGGGTTGTCCTCGTCCACGATCACGAGCCGGTGCGTCTTCGCAACCGACGCGAGGATCGAGTCGCTGTCGAGCGGCGACAGCGAGCGGGGATCGACCACCTCTGCCTCGATGCCCTCCGCCGCAAGCTGCTCGGCGGCTTCCAGCGCCTGGTGGACCATCCGCGAGATCGCGACGATCGTGACGTCGTTGCCGACGCGCTTGACGTCGGCCGTGCCGAGCGGGATCGACTCGTCGCCCTCGGGCACCTCGCCCGACAGCCCGTACAGCAGCTTGTGCTCGAAGAACAGGACGAGGTCGTCGTCGCGGATCGCGGCGAGGAGCAGGCCCTTCGCGTCGGCCGGCGTCGACGGCGCGACGCACTTGATGCCCGGCATGTGCGTGAAGACGGAGTAGTGGCAGCCGGAGTGGTGCGCGGCCGCGTTCAGCCCGGCGCCGATCGTCGTGCGGATCACGAGCGGGCAGCGCGCCTTGCCGCCGAACATGTACCGCAGCTTGGCGCCCTGGTCGAAGATCTGATCCATGCAGACGCCGAAGAAGTCGACGAACATCAGCTCGGCGATGGGACGCAAACCCGTCGCTGCGGCACCGACCGCCGCACCGATGAAGGCCGACTCGGTGATCGGCGTGTCGAGGACGCGCCCGCGGCCGAACTCCTGGACGAGCCCCTTCGTGACGCCGAGCGCGCCGCCCCAGGCCTCGTCGTCGACGAGATGGTCGACGTCCGCGCCGCCGGCGATGTCCTCGCCGAGCAGGATCACGTTCGGGTCCTGACGCATCGAGATCCTGATCGCCTCGTTGACCGCCTCGGCGTAGGTCAGCGTGCGGGTCGCGACGGTTGCCATCCTCATCGCCCCCGGTAGCTGACGTAGACGTCGTCGAGGGTCTCGGCCGGATCCGGCCACGGCGCCGCCGCACCCGCGGCGTAGGCGGCGTCGACCGTTGTCTGCGCCCGCGCCCGCATCCCGTCGAGGTCGGCCTCCGTCGCGATCCCCGTGCCGGTCAGATGCGCGCCGAACGTGATCAGCGGATCGCGGCGGCGATGGGCCTCGACCTCCTCGGCGGTGCGATAGGTGGCGGCGTCGCCCTCCTCGTGCCCGTAGAACCGGTAGGTCTTCGCCTCGATCAGGGTCGGCCCATCGCCGCGTCGCGCCCGCGCGATCGCGTCGCCGGCGGCCGAGAACATCGCGAGCGGGTCGAGACCGTCGACGATCACGCCGGGGATGCCGTACCCGGCCGCCCGCGTCGCGACGTCAGCGACCGAGCAGTGGTACGCGAACGTCGTCGCCTCCGCATAGCCGTTGTTCTCGCAGACGAACACGACGGGCAGCTTCCAGATCGCAGCCAGGTTGATGCTCTCGTGAAACGTGCCCTGGTTCGACGCGCCGTCGCCGAAGAAGCAGATCGTGACCGCATCGGTGCCGTGGACCTTCGCCGTCAGGGCGGCGCCGCAGGCGAGCGGAAAGCCGCCGCCGACGATGCCGTTCGCGCCGAGCATGCCCTTCTCGACGTCGGCGACGTGCATCGAGCCGCCCTTCCCCTTGCAGATCCCCGTCCGCCGGCCCATCAGCTCGGCCGCCATCCCGGCGATGTCGACCCCCTTGGCGATGCAGTGCCCGTGGCCACGATGGGTGCTGGTGATGAAGTCCGAGTCGGCGAGGTGCGTGCAGACGCCGACCGCGACCGCCTCCTCACCGGCATACAGGTGGACGAAGCCCGGGATCTGACCGTCGGCGAACTGGCGCATGGTCGTCTCCTCGAAGACGCGGATCAGCACCATCCGCTCGTACATCCCGAGCAGCGTCTCGCCGGTCAACTCAACGGCACGCCGTTCCGTCACCACCATCGGGACCCTCCTTCGTGCAGACACCCGGACTCGACTACCCGGTGATCCTAGCTCGCCGTCGCCGCTACGGCCAGCGCGCGACGAACGACGACTCTCGGCTCACCTACGACGAGGACGGCCCGATGAGGCGCTCGAGTCCGCCGGGGTCGCGAGCAGCAGCGAGCGCCGACTCGAGCGTCACGGTTCCGCGAACGACGAGCTCTGCGAGCGACTCGTTCAACGACACCGCTCCCGGGTTCGCCTGCGAATCGATGTGGGCCTCGATCGCCGCGGCCGGGACGCCGTCTTCGATGGCCTGGCAGACGGCGGGCGTGGCCGGCAGTACCTCCGACGCGAGACATCGGCCGGCGCCGTCGGCTCGCGGAACCAGCTTCTGCACGACCACGCCGCGAATCGCGCGGGCAAGTTCGGAACGTGCCTGCCGCTGCCGATCGTCGGGGTAGATCTCGGTCAGGCGCCGGATCGCACCGGCAGCGTCGGGACTCCGTTGCGCGACCAGGACCAGAGCGCCGCTCTGTGCGAGCGCGAGGGTGGCCTCAACGCTTGCGAGGTCGGGAAGGGCACCGACCGCGATCACGTCGGAGTCGTGGCGGAGGGCGCGATCGAGGCCCTGCGCAAACGACGGTGTGTCGAGGCCGATCTCCCGCTGGCAGACGGTGGAGAGGCGGTCGGCGTGCAGGACCTCGATCGGATCCTCGAAGGTGAGGATGTTCTGGACCACGCTGCCGTTGAGATGATCGACGAGTGCCGCGAGCGTCGTCGTGACACCGGATCCGGCGCCGCCGGTCAGGACGATGAGACCGTCTTGCTGGTCGAGAAGCGAGAGGACGCCAGCCGGGATCCCGAGTTCGTCGGCACGCGGAACGCCGAACGGCACCACGCGGATGACCATCGAGACGGAGCCGCGCTGCCGGAACGCATTCACGCGAAATCGTCCGAGGCCCGGATGCGCATAGGCGAAGTCCACATCGCCCGTCCGGTCGAACTCGTTCTGCTTCGACGAGTGCGGGAGCGACGCCAGCATCACGGCGAGAACAGACTCCGCCACGGCAGGCTTCATCGTCGCAAACTCGTCGAGACGCTCGAGCCGACCATCGATACGCAGCGCTGGCGGCGCTGGCACCTTCAGATGGATGTCGCTGCCGCCGCGCATGACAGCAGCGCGAAGGATCTCCTCCAGGAACATGGCGCCGCTCACAGAACGCCGCGACCCCGGCCACCGGATGGGTCGGCGAGCCCTGATGTCAAGCGCGACGGCGGGATCGCCGATAAGGCCCGTGTGCCTACCATGGCCAACGTCCTCGTGGTTGACGATTCGACCCTGAGCCGAGCGTGGGTGATGCGCATCCTCCTGGAGAAAGGCTACAGCGTCGACGCGACGGCCGACGGTTCGTCGGCCGTGGAGCACATCCGCCGCTCGGAGCCGGACGTCCTGGTCGTCGAGGACGACCTGCCCGGCCTGTCCGGCCGGCGACTCGTAGAAGTCCTCCGCACGAGCGGCGTGTGCTCCGGCGTGGTGATGCTGACGGACAGCGACAGCGACGAGGACGAGCGCGAGGCGCTGCGATCCGGGGTCGACGATGTCCTGCGCCGCCCGTGCGGCGCGGAGGGAATCGCCGCAGCCGTCGTCGACGCACACCGGCGCGGCCATGAGCGCCGCGCCCGCCATGACCGCGAACACCACCTGGACAGCGAGGTGCGCGCGGCGGCAGCGATTCAGTCCGCGCTCGTTCCCGACACGCCCTCGCTCCCCGGTTGGCGGATCGAGACGGGGTTTCTGCCGGCCAGCCAGGTCGGTGGCGACTGCTTCGATCTGCTCGCGCTGGACGGCGGCCGCTCCCTGCTCGTGCTGCTCGCCGATGTGTCCGGCAAGGGTGTGGGGGCGGCACTGCTGGCGGCGATGGCGCAGACGGCGGTGCGCGCTGCGTCGTTGCGTGGTGATGACCCGGCGGCGGCACTGCGCGCGACCAATGAGGTGCTGTTCGATCCGCTCGGCCGCGCCGGCCGGTTCCTGACGGCGTTCCTCGCCCGCCTCGACGTCGAGACGGGCGATCTTCTCTACGCCGATGCGGGTCACGGCCACTGCGCGCTGCTGTCGGCCGAGAACGTCGAGCGGCCGGTCCCGGGTGGCGGCCAGCCGCTTGGCCTCCTTCCCGTTGCCGACTACCCGCTTGGCACGGTTCGCCTCGAGCGCGGCGATCGCCTGGCTCTGTTCAGCGACGGGCTGGTGGAGGGCGACGGTGAGCCGGCGGACTGCCGCGCCGCGCTCGTTGCCGCGATCAATCGCCGCGTGTCTCCAGCCACTCTGGTCGCCGCGGCACCCGACACGGACGACCGCACCATGGTACTCCTGGAGCGCCTGCAGTGAGGACGGAGCGCGAACTGACGCTCCCGGCCGATCCCGACGGTGCCCGCGACGCAGCTCTCGCCGTGCGCGACCTGCTGGCCCTCGTCGACCCGGCGGTGGCCGGTGCCTGCGAGATCGCGGTCATGGAGGCCTGCGCGAACGTCGTGGAGCACGCCTACGAGCAGCCTGGCGGGTCGTTCCGTCTCGTCCTCCGGCTCGGCCGGGCGCGCTTCAGCGCGGCCGTGTGCGACGCCGGGCAGCCAGTCGATGTATCTGCGGTGTCGTACGCGATGCCAGACGCGACAGCGGTGGGCGGCCGTGGCCTGGCCCTGATCGATCGGTGCATGGACCGCCTCGAATGGCGACGCGTCGAGGGGGAGAACCGGCTGCTGATGACCCGATCACTGTCGGCGGCCCCATGAGTACGGTACTGCCCGAGGCGATCACGATCTCCGACGCCGGGAACGTCGTCCCCGGCGTCAGACGGATCCCTCGCATCGACCCCGGTAACGTCGCGACCCGGCTGTTCGGCGCGATGGCGCGCGAGGGCGACATCCTGAGCGCCCTGCTTGCCGAACTCGCCGGCCTCGTCGAGTGCTCGACGGCGGCGATCTGGCGTCGAGACGACCGCGGGCGGCTCCTACTGGCTCGAAAGTACGGCGACGAGTACCTCGCCGCCCCGTCCGGCGAGGGCCGGTCGCTCGTGGACGAGAGCGACGACGGCAGCCCGGTCTCCGGCCTGCCGCTGGAACTGACGGTCGAGCCGGTGGTCGGCGTCATGCGCCTGTTCGGACGCCCGTTCGCCTCGCTACCGCTGTCGGACGGCATGGTGGCGGTCGGACCGCTCCGTCGAGACCGCCTCGGAACGCGGGAACGGGCGCGACTCGTCGGCCTCTCCGCGCTCCTCGATGGCGCCTTCCGCGAAGCGCTGCGAACCGCCTCACTCGAGTCGGAACTCGATGCCCTGCGAGGCGAGGTCGACCGCGGCCGTCGCGCAATCGGGAGCACGATCGACGCCGGCCGGTCCCTGCAGCTGCTGATCGACCTGGCGACCACGAGCAGCCGTAGTCGCGGCGGATTCGTCGCCGTTCGGAATGACTCGACGTTCGAAATCGTCGCGTCGCGCGACCTGCCAGAGGGGTTCGGCGAGCTGGACGTCACGCCCGGCCGTGGCATTCTGGCCTCGGTCCCCGGCCTGCCCGGCCTGCTGGTGATCGAGGACGCACGGCGCCTCAACGACATCGGCGTCGGCGGCCTGCTCGCCGTCAGCGGCCCCGCCGGGGCCGAGGAGCCCGTGTTCATCTTCGGCCTGATCGCCACCGACGACGGGGAGCTCGCCGCCGACTGCACCAGGCTGCTCGAAACGCTCATCGAACAGGCGGCTCTCGTGCTCGAGAGCTCCCACGCCGCGCGCGCGACCGCTGATCGTCACATCGACGCGTTGCGCGGGCTCTGTCAGGCTCTCGACGCGCGCTCACCGGCGTCGCAGGGGCATCACCGGCTGGTGGCGGGCACCGCTCGCGCGATCGCGGCCGATCTGGGTGCGGACGAGCAGTTCTGCGACCTCGTCGCGAGCGCGGCGCTGGTGCACGACGCCGGCCTGCTGGCAGCCACCGCCGAGGAGCCGCTCGCGGCCGAGTTCGCGCATCCAGCGCTGGGCGCGGAGATGGCCTCACTCGTCCCCGGGGCGGCCGACGTTGCGCCGTTGATTCGCGCGCACCACGAGTGGTGGGACGGCTTCGGATTTCCGAGCGGCCTGGTGGGCGAGGCGATCCCTCTCGGCGCCCGCATTCTCGCCGCGGCCGAGTTCTACGCCGAGATGCTCGATCCGGCCGGGGGCATGACGCCCCAGCAGGTGCTCGGAGAGGTGCGCGCGCGGCGCGGAACTCAACTCGACCCGGCCTGTGCCGATACGTTAGTTGCCCTTCTCGAGGAGGACCTTTGAACATCGACCTGCGCACGCTTGACGGGGCTCACGTCGCGGTGATCAGCGGCCGGATCGATCTGCGCTCGGCCCCGGACCTGAAGGATCAGGGGGCCGCGGCCCTCGCCGCAAGCGGCGGCACGCTCGTGCTCGACATGAGCGACGTCGAGTTCATCGACTCCTCGGGCCTCGGCGTGCTGATCGGCCTGCAGCGCGAGTCGGATCGGATGAGCGGACGTCTCGCGATCGTGTCACCGCGCGGAAGTGCCCAGCAGATCTTCGCGCTCACTCGCACCGAGAGCTTCTTCACGCTCGTCGCGGACCGGGAGGATGGCCTTGCAGCGCTTGCCGCGTGACCTTGACGTGTGCCTGCTGGCGAACGGCATCGATGCCACGACGATCGGCGGTGTCAGCCGGTGGGCGACCGACCTTGCCGTCCAGCTTCCGGCCCTCAGGTTCGCCACCGCGCCGTCGGGCGGCGACCTGCCGGCGGCTCGCGTCTATCACGCGCTGACCGCCGCCGATGCGGCGCGGGCGGGCCGCGCCGTCCGGGCCACGGGCCGCCCGCTGCTGCTGACGTGCCACGCCATGAGCGACGCCTGGCGCCCGGAGGGTGTCGCGGCGTTCGGCCTCGATTCGTCACATGGCGGCGGCGGCGGGGGGAAGGGCGATGACGATGATCACAGCGACAAGGGGGACGACGACTGGGAAGACGACGACGACCACGACCAGGGCAAGGGGAACGACAAACCCACGGGCTTTGCCGCGCGCGAACGGCGCGGCTACGCGGCGGCCGATCTGATCGGTGCCGTCAGCGACACCGTCGCCAGAAGCCACGTCGCAGCCGGAGCGCCGGCGGGACGGATGGTCGTGATCCCGAACGGCGCCCCGCAGACCGCGACGGTCGCGGCGGCCGCCGAGCCGCTGGTCGGCTTCGTCGGACGGATCGCGCCCGTCAAGGGCCTGCCCCGTCTCCTTCGCGCGATGCGCGTCGTCCGCTCCTCCAGGCCGGACGCACGACTGGTCGTGATCGGACCGGCCGAGGCCTCGACCGCCTACCTGCGCCGCCTCCGGCGGCTCGCCGCCGAGCCTGGCCTGCGCGGCGCCGTTCGGTTTGTCGGGGCGAGCCGTCCGGAGCTCTGGTATCCGAGGCTGGCGTGCCTCGCGATGGCGTCCGAGACCGAGGGGATGCCGCTGGTCCTGCTCGAGGCGATGGCGCACGGCGTGCCGTGCGTGGCGCCCGACGTCGGCGGCGTTCGCGACACGCTCGGAGATGCCGGCGTGATCGTCGCCCCCCGGGATGTCGAAGCTCTCGCCGCGGGCATCATCGCGATCCTCGACGACGCGACGCATGCCGACGCACTGGCAGCCGCGGGCCGCACCCGTGCTGCCCGGTGGACGGCGGCCGACACGGCCGCGGCGTATGCAGCTCTCTACTCGCAGCTCGGAGTCTCGTGCGGCACGTCCTGCTGCTGACGGAGGGCACGTATCCTTTCGTCGACGGCGGCGTCAGCACCTGGTGCAACCAGATCGTCCGCGGCCTGCCAGACGTGCGCTTCACGGTGCTCGCCGTCACCGGCGACGTCTCGGCGCGTCAACTCTACGACCTTCCGCCCAACGTCACGGTGCGGCAGCTGCCGCTCTGGGGCGTCGAGCATCCGTTCGAGTGGGGACTGCCGGCAGACGGCGCCCGCGACCTGATGCGCCGGCGCTCGAGCGTACGAGGCGACGTCGAGGCGACGTTCGGCCGGCTCTTCGCCGCCCTGCTCGACGACCTCGCAGCGCCCGAGGCTGACCCGCTCCGCGCAGGACGGCGGCTGGTCGAGCTCCATCGATTCTTTCTCGAGCACGATTTCGTCGCCGCGCTGACCAGCAGGGCGGCGTGGGACGCGTTCCGCCAGCAGGCGGCGGTCGCACCGTGGGCCCGCGGGGCCCGGGCCAAGGATCTCGTCGTCTGCCTTCGCTGGCTGCGGGCGCTGCTGATGCCGATCGCCGTTCCGATTCCGGAGGTCGACCTGTGCCACGCGACGCTCGCGGGGCTCGCCGCCCTCCCCGGCATCGTCGCGCGCGTCGAGCGGGGAACGCCGCTGCTCGTCACCGAGCACGGCGTCTATCTTCGCGAGCGCTACATCGCCGTCTCCACGACGCGGTTGCCGGCGACCCAGCGTCGCTTCCTCCTCGCGCTGGCGGAGCTGACGGCAGCGCTGACCTACGCACACGCCGACGTGATCTCCCCGGTCTGTGCGTGGAACACCCGCTGGGAGCGCCGCCTCGGGGCTAGCGACGACAAGCTCCTGCCGATCGTCAACGGCGTCGATGTCGACGCGTTCGTGCCGCGCGACAAGCCCAGGACGAGCCCCGGCTACAACCGTCCGACCGTCGTCGCAGCGGCCCGCGTGTTCCCGCTCAAGGACATCGAGACGATGATCCGCGCGGCCGCCGTGACCCGGGAGACCATTCCCGATGTGCTGTTCCTGCTGTACGGGTCACTGACCGCCGACCCGCCCTACGTGGAGCGGTGTCGCGCGCTCGTCGCCGAACTCCAACTCGAGCACAGCTTCGTGTTCGCAGGCCTCGCGCCGGAGCCGACCGAGATCTTCAACCAGGGCGACATCGGGATCCTGTCAAGCGTGTCCGAGGCGTTCCCGTACACCGTCCTCGAAGCTCTGGCGTGTGCCCGGCCGGTCGCCGCAACCGATGTCGGCGGCGTGTCGGAGATGCTCGACGGCTGGGGGATCCTGGTGCCGCCACGAGACGCCGTAGCACTCGGCCGTAGCTGCGTCACGCTGCTTGCCGACCCGCAGAACCGGGCGCAGCTCGGCCGCCGCGGCCGGGAGCGCGTGCTCGCCCGGTTCCGCTCCTCGTTGGTGGTCGAACGCTACGACGCCCTGTACGACCGGCTCACGACCGCCGTGCCGACACCGTTGCTCGCAACCGTCTCAGAGCCCCTGGCGGCATGACCACGGCGGAGTCATACGCCGCCGTCGACGACGTCGACGGAGCGGCCGAGCGGGTACTGGCGACGCTCGGACGACCTCTCCACGAGCGCGCGACGGTCGCCGCGCTCGAGACGGACGGCATCCGCGACGTCGACGCCGGTCGCATCGCGCCCGGCTGTACCGACGTCTTCCAGCTCGGCCGGCTGGTGCATGCGCGCTGCCTCCAACTGCACGACGCATCGCCGGATCCCGCGGCGTCCCGGCCCGCGCGAGTCGGTACACCCGGCTGGAAGAAGCTCGCCCGGCGCTACGGCCGAGGGCTTGCCTACTCGCTGCCGATGCTCGTGCAGGGGCTCGCGCTCGCCCTGCTGCACGTCTCGCTGTGGGGCTCGCGGGGCCTGACGATCGACGAGCAGACGGCGATCGGGCTCGCGCTCGTCGTCAGCCTGATAGCGACCGGGCCGGCCAGCCAGGCGCTCACACATCGGCTCTACTACTACCGGTACCAGAAGGATCTGCGAGCGCTGCGGAGAGCGACGCTGCGCTCCCTGGGCCTGGCCGCCGTTTCCAGCGCGATGCTCGCAACCGCAGTGGCGATCGCCGCCGCCGCCGTCGGCCACGCAGGACCGGCCACGGCCGCCTTCTGCATCTATCTTGCGCTGCAGCCGACGATGTGGATCGCGAACGCCGCGCTCTATGCCGTCCGCCGCTCGACGTTCGCAGCACTGGCGATTCTGCTGCCGACGCTCGTGGTCGCCGGCGGCCTCCGCGCGGGGCTGTCGCCATTGCTCGTCCACGCCGGCGGGCTCTTCGCCGCCGATTGCGTGCTGGTCGGCGTCGTCGTCATCGTGCTCCGCCGGCGGACGCGCAACGCGTCTCCTGCCCGTCGCGCGCTGCCACTCGCGCTACTGCCGCTGTCGGTCGGCGGGTACGCGGCCTGGGGGCTCGTGTACTTCGCGCTCATCTTCACCGACCGCCTCGTGGCGTGGCTCGGCGGCGACCCGGTCGCGTTTCACCCGGCCTACGAGGCGGCGCTGCAGATCGCCCTCGTACCACTCGTACTGGCGCTACCGGCGCTCGAGCATGTGCTCGTTCGCTTCGGCGAGCTTCTCGAGGCTGCATCGCGGCGGCGGGACCCCGACGAGGCGAGGGAGGAACGACACCGCGCCGCACGCGTCATGTCCCGATACGTCTTCGGCGTCGCCGTCATCTACGCCGTGATCGCGCTCGGCCTGTGGCTGACGGTCGCCCGCTGGCCCGGTTGGCTCCCACTCGGAGCCGGACACCTCGTCGAGGACGGCCGCGCCCATGACGCCCTCGGCATCGCCCTCATCGCCTACGGCTGCTTCGTCGTCGCGCTCGGCGTCGGCAGTGCCTATCAGTTGCTGGCGCGACCGTGGCCGCTCGTAGCGGTAGGAGTCGTGGCCGTAGCGTGCGATCTCGTCGTCGGGATCGCCGCCCGCTCCGGCAGTGCCCCCGAGAACGCCGCGTTCGGGCTACTGGCCGGCGGCGTCGTCTTCGCCGTTGGCATGTGCGCCGTCTGGCGCCACCAGCGCCGTCGGCTGGACTACCTCTGGTTCTCGGCCAGCTGAGCGACGGCGGTCGCCCTCCTCGCCCGGTTCCGCTCGCCGGTCAGGGCATCCGGATAGCCCGACCCGTCATAGCGTTCGTGATGATGGCGGACGCCCGGAGCGGCGTCGCTCAGGGAGGGCAGACCGCCGACGATGGCGGCGCCGAAGGATGCTATCCGCGGCCGCGGACGTGTACAGCGCGATGACCACCGACCGCGTGTACGCCGGCGCGCGATCACGGCCGAGCGCGCTGCGTGAACTGCGCCGAGCCGCTCGAACCCAACTCGACCCGCATTCGCCCTGGATGAGATTCCCCGCAGCTCGGAGGGCACGCGGCGTGCGTGCCAGAGGGCACGGGAGACGCTCGGCGGGACGACGCAGGCGGCACGCCCGCCGACGCCGACCGGATCAGGCGACTTCGTCCATCGGCATCAGGCCGCGCCGGTTCTTCTTCACCTCGTACATGGCGATGTCGGCCTCGGCCATCGCCGCGCTCAGGCCGCGAGCCGGATCCCGCGCACCGACGCCGATGGACGCGCCGACGCCGGTGCCGGCGAAGGCGCGCTGCAGGCGATCGACGAGGACGGCGCCGCTCGCGGCGTCCGCCTGCACTGCCAGAACGGCGAACTCGTCGCCACCGATTCGCGCCGCGACGTCATGCTGGCGCAGCGCTGCTGCGATCGCCCGGCCGGCGGTTCGAAGGAGCTCGTCGCCGGCCTCGTGTCCGAGCGTGTCGTTCGTCCACTTCAGTCGGTCGAGGTCGATCGAGACCACGATCGCGGGGTGGCCGTGCCGGCGGCAGCGACCCTCCTCCGCGACGAGCAGATCATCCCACCCGCGGCGATTCGCAAGGCCGGTGAGCGAGTCGAGTGTAGCGTCGCGACGGGCCCGCTCGGACGACCGCTCCGCCTCGGCAACGCGCAGCTCCAGCGCGAGGATGCCGCTCAGGAGGTCACCGATCAGCTCGACCATTTGTAGCGCGTCGGCGATCGCCGCGGCCTGCGGGGCGGGGTCGATCGCGCACAACGTGCCGAACAGCTCGCCGTCCGAAGCCTGCAGCGGTACTCCGATGTACGCGCCGATCGGCGTGTAGCCCGCGATCGGCGCGTCGCGGTACGCCGGGATGTCCGCCGAGTTCGGCGCAATCCGCGGCCCTTCTCCCTGCACCATCCGCGAGCAGAATGAGTCTGCCCACGGGAAGACGGTGCCCGGCGCGACGTCGTAGCCGTGATCCTCGCTGGTGAGGACGATCCAGTCTTCGCTGGCGACGCGGGTGACCATCCACAGTCCCATGCCGAGATGCTCGTGCAGAAACGCGAGCGCCGCCTTCGATGCGCGCTCGAAGTCCGGCAAGGGGCCGATGGGCAGGTGCGGGATGCCGGCCACGCCTGCGGTATCGGCACGGCCACGCGCGCGCATTAGCCCGGATTCTGAGACGTCGAACTCGCCGACGCCGTCATCCGCGTCCGACGGTCGATCACCGACGTCCACCTCGGCAGCCCGAAGAACCACGAACGCCGCGACGCCGACATCACCCACGACCTGGTCGACCTGCTGGGCGGCTGGTGGGGCGAAAGCGACACATCCGCCGACAGCGAGCTCGTCTTCCCCGCCGACGTTCGGGACGGGTTCCTGGTGTCGTCGACGATTCTGAAACGCGAGCTCTATCCCGCAATGCGCCGAGCCGGCGTTCCACGCGAGGGCCCCACCGGCGCCCTGCGGACGTTCCACTCCCTCCGCCACACCTACGCGCGCATCGCCCTCGAGCACGGCACCGAGCTCACTTGGCTC
>VFJZ01000095.1 GCA_009885805.1 Actinomycetota bacterium | reverse complement strand
GACGTCCGCTGCGGGTGTCGCCCGCCTACGCCCGTCATGCAGCGCTGGGTGCCGTGTTCGGTGAGAAGTCAGGCTGGGAGCGCGTCAACTGGTACGAGTCGAACGCGGCCGCGGGTGACGAGGCGCTGCGACCACGGGGCTGGGCTGGCGAGAACTGGTCGCCCGCGATCGGCGCCGAGGCGACGGCGACGCGGACGGCGGCCGGGCTGTTCGACGAGTCGAGCTTCGCGAAGATCGAGGTCGCAGGGCCGGGCGCGGCCTCCCTGCTCCGAAGCCTGTGCGCGAACGACGTCACGCGCGACATCGGGCGGGTCACGTACACGCAGATCCTGAACGAACGCGGCGGGATCGACTGCGACCTGTCGGTGATCCGCACGGGCGAGCATCGCTTCCTGCTGGTGACGGGCACGGCGTTCGGCACGCACGACCGTCGCGTGATCGAGGCGGCCGCTCCCAGCGACGGCTCGGTCACGATCACCGACGTCACGGCCGGCCGTGCCTGTTTCGGCCTGTGGGGCCCCCGCGCCCGCGACATCCTGCAGCCACTGACCCGGACCTCGCTCGCGAACGCGGACTTCCCGTACATGACGGCGCAGGAACTGTCGATCGGCGACGTCCCCTGCCTCGCCGTCCGCGTCACGTACGTCGGCGAGCTCGGCTGGGAGCTCTACTGCCCGACGGAGTACGGCGCGGCCCTCTGGGACACGATCTTCGTGCTCGGCCAGGCCTTCGGACTCCGCGCTTGCGGGTACCGGGCGATCGACGCGCTGCGTCTGGAGAAGGGCTACCGGGCCTGGGCAGCGGACATCACGCCCGACACCACGCCCGACGAGGCTGGCCTGTCGTTCGCCGTCAAGCCGGACCGGGACGTCGCGTTCCGTGGCCGCGATGCGGTGCGGGCGGCGCGGGCGGCGGGTGATCCGGCCACTCGCCTCGTCTGCCTCGTCCTCGACGACCCCCGCGCGATCGCGCTCGGGTCGGAACCGGTGCGCCGCAGTGGCGCCGAGCCGACCGGGCGCGTCACGACCGGCGGCTACGGCTTCGCGGTTGGCGCGTCGATCGCCTGGGCGTGGGTGCCGGCGGCCCTCGCCGAAGTCGGCACGCGCCTCGAGGTCGACATCTTCGGGGATTGGGTCGGCGCGGAGGTTCGCGCCGAACCGCTCTACGACCCCGCGGGCAGGCGCATCCGCGGATGAACTGCCGTCGCAGAGGCTGTTCGTCGGTTCAGCCAGCGCCGTCCGGGCCGTAGATCTCCATCGCCTTCGTCGTCACGCCGTCGATCGTCACCCGGGCCGAGAGTCCGCCAGGAGGCGCGCGGTAGACGTTGTTGACAACCGGCACGCTCTGAGTGCCGCCATTGCGCAGAGTGAAGTCGACCGACGTGACCCCGTCAGGCATGACGCCGACGCCCCACCACCGGTGGGATCGGCCCCTGCCCGAGATCCAGAGTCCCGACCGAGCGACATCGGCAACGGGGCGGCAGTTGCCGGAGACCACGCCGTTGGCCTCCTCGTAGGTGAAGCACGCCTGGCCACTCTTGGTCGGCAGGAGTATCACCGTTCCCTCGGCGGTGTCGGACAAAATCCGAGCGCCGCTCACGTCAATGCTCAAGGTCGGTTCCTCGGCAGCCATCAACTGCGGGCCCTCGAGCTTGGCGGTCGCTACATCGGTCTCGTTCGCCGGTAGAGACAGCACCGCAAACAAGGGCGTCACTCACAACATTACGTTGTGTTGTAGCCCGCCATCCTTTTCGGCTTCGGCGGACGATCGCTTACGGGAACGGTGTGTGGTTGAGCTGGGCGTCCGTGGTCGCGTCCCGCGGCGCCGCAACCTCGAGGCGGCGTCGAGGAGCTGGTTGATGCGGCCGACTGTCGGCCTCGCGCCCTGATCGGACGCCGCCGCGTATTCTGACGGCGTGCAGGGCCGTTGCGCGATCGTCACCGGTGGGGCGTCCGGCATGGGCGCGGCCTGCGCCCGGGCACTGGCGACGGCGGGGGCTCGAGTAGTGATCGTCGACCTCGACGGAGCGGGCGCCGCCGACGTCGCCGCGCGCATCGGTGCGACGGTTGTCGCGGGCGATGTCGGCGACGTCGCCTTCTGCGACGGCGCCGTCGCCGAGGCGGTCTCCCGTCACGGCCACGTCGACATCCTCGTCAACGCCGCGGGCACGATCGTCCGTGCCGACGCCCTCGCGACGTCCGAGGCGGACTGGCACCGGCAGTTTCGCGTCAACGTCGACGGCACGTTCTTCATGAGCCGGGCGGCCGTCCGCGACATGCGCCCGCGCCGCGCCGGCGTGATCGTCAACTTCGGCTCGATCTGGGGCGGCGTCGGCGGCACCGGCCACACCGCGTACTGCGCGGCGAAGGGCGCCGTGCACCAGCTGACGCGGGCGATGGCCCTCGACCATGCTCGCGACGGCATCCGCGTCAACGCCATCGCCCCCGGCGAGGTCGACACGCCGATGCTTCGACGGGGCGGTCGCGCCGTACCCCTGACCGACGCCGAGCTGAGCGAGCTGGCGGATCGGTCGATCCCGACCGGCCGACTCGCGCAACCCGAGGAGATCGCCGCGGTCGTCGTGTTCCTCGCGTCGGATGCGGCGAGCTACATGACCGGCGCCATCGTCCCCGTCGACGCCGGCTACACGGCTCGCTGATGGAACAGCGGCGTCTCGGCCGGAGCGGTGCCCGGGTCTCCGCCCTTGCCCTCGGCACCGACAACATCCTCAACCCGACACCGGAGGACGAGTCGATCCGGCTGATCCACGCCGCGCTCGACGCCGGCATCACCCTGATCGACACCGCCAACTCCTACGCCGGCGGCGAGGCGGAGCGTGTCATCGGCAAGGCTCTGCGACTCCGCGGCGACGCGGACGACGTCCTCGTCGCAACGAAGTTCCACTACCCGACCGGTCCCGGCCCGAACGAGCGCGGCAACTCCCGTCTCAACGTCCTGCGCGCCTGCGACGACTCGCTGCGCCGCCTCGGCCGCGACCACATCGACCTCTACCAGTCACACCGGCCCGATCTCGACACGCCGCTCGACGAGACGCTCGGCGCGCTCGACGACCTCGTCCGCCAGGGCAAGGTCCGGTACGTCGGCAGCTCCACATCGCCCGCCTGGCACGTGATGGAGTCGATCATGACGTCGGAGCTGAAGGGGCTCGTCCGCGTGGTTTCCGAGCAGTCGCCGTACAACCTGCTCGACCGCAGGATCGAGAACGAGCTGCTCCCGGCCTGTCGGCGGCACGGCGTCGGCGTGCTCTGCTGGTCGCCGCTCGCGATGGGGATGCTCGCGGGCCGCTACACGAGTGCCGAGGCACCGCAGGGCGATTCGCGCGCCGCGAAGCGCGGCGGCATCTATGCGGAGCGCGTGACGGCCGCCGGTGTCGAGACCGGCAACGCCTTCGCGGCGATGGCGGCGGCGGCCGGCCACGATGCTGCCCTGCTCGCAGCGCTCTGGGTCAAGGAACAGCCCGGCGTGACCTCCGCGATCATCGGCCCGAAGAGCGTCGAGCAGCTCGAACGCCTCGTTCCGGCCGGCGAGATGGTCCTGCCGCCGGGCATCGCGGAGGCGTGCGACGCGCTGGTGCCGCCCGGAGCGGCCGTCGCGAGCTTCTTCAACACGGCGCCCTGGCTCACGCAGCGAGACGCGACGGTCTAGGAGACGAGCTGCGCGCGAGTGCGACGATCGCCGCCCAGAGCAGGGTCGCATTCGCGACGTGCGCCCAGACCAGGTACCAGGGCAGCTCGTTCCGCCACTGCACCTCGCCGATCACGATCTGCAGCGCGGTCAGACCGACGACCGTCCAGGCGAAGCGGCGGACGAGCACCGGCGCAGCTCGCCAGCGGGCCAGGGCGAACAGGTAGACGGCGAGGGCGACCACGAACGTCAGCGCGATCCGCACGTGCCAGTACGCGACGTCGCGGAGGTCGTACAGGCGCGGCACGTCATCCGCACCGGGATGCGTGCCGCTGGTCGTGACGACCGCGCCCGAAACGATCAGGACCAGGCCCAACGCGACGATCGCCATGGTGGCCTGACGCAGGCGCCGGCCGGCCGGGATCGCAGTCGAGGCCGATATCCCGGTGTCGACGGCGAGCACCGTCGCCAGCGAGAAGACCACGATCGCGAGCAGGAAGTGGCTGGCGACCGCGATCGGATGCAGGTCGACGAGGACCGTCAGGCCGCCGAGCGGCACCTGTGCGACGGTCCCGGCCGCGATCGCGTACGCCAGTCGCCGCCGGCCGCGCACGGCGAGCGCGACCGTGGTCAGCACGACCGCGAGGGCGAGGACGCGATTCGAGAACTCGATCACGGCATGACCGGCCAGCGGCGGCGTCGGCGAGCCGTTGCAGAGCGGCCAGTCGGGGCAGCCGAGCCCGGAGTTCGTGACGCGGACGAGCGCGCCGGAGACGAAGTTGACGAGGAGCGCGAGCCAGGTCGCGACGACGAGTCGCTCGAACGAGGGAAGACGGAGCCGACGCACCGAGTCAGACGCTCTCGAATGAGCGATCGCGGCCGCCACCGCCGAGCGCATCACGCAGGGCGAGCGCAAGCCGGGCGAGGCCGCGATCCGCCTCCTGCGGCGTCGTCGTCGAGAACGACAGGCGCAGGTGGGCCGTCGCGACTCCCGGCGGCACGTAGGTATGGCCGGGCGAGACGATCACGCCGCGCTCGGCGGCGCGGGCGAAGATCTCCTCCTCCGACACTCGATCGGGCAGGCGCAGCCAGAGGTTGAAGCCGGCCCGGGGAACGAGCCAGGTGGCACGACCGCCGAGGCGGCGCTCCAGTGAACGCACGAACGCGTCGCGGCGGTCGCGATAGACGAGGCGCGTGCGCTCGAGGTGGACGGCCGCCTCGGGACGAGCGAGGTAGCCGGCGAGCGCGCGCACCAGCGGCGGCGAGGTGTACCGATCCGCGACGAGCTTCGCCGCCAGGATGCGGCGGTCGAAGGCCGGCGGCGGCAGGATCACCCCGAGCCGCAGGCCCGGGAGCACGGTCTTGGCGTAGCTCTTGACGAGGATCACCGGCGCCTCGGGGTCGTACGCGGCGATCGGCGGCGGCACCGGCCCATCGTGGACGAGTTCAGCGCCCGTGTCGTCCTCGATGATCACCAGGCCATGCTCGGCGCTGAGCGCCGCCAGCCGGGCACGGCGCTCGTCGGTCAGCACGGTGCCGGTGGCGTTGTTACCGGTCGGGTTCGCGAACAGCAGCCGCGGCCGCTCGAGCCTGATCGCCTCGGCGACCGCTTCGACGCGGAGGCCGTGCGCGTCCACCCCGATCGGGACGATCCGCGCCCGCGAGGCGACGAGGGCGTCGACCGCCCCGGCGTAGGTCGGCGTCTCGCAGAGGACGACGTCGCCGGGCTCGACGAGCGCACGGACGGCGAGGTCGATCGCCTGCTGCCCCGACGTGGTGACGAGGATCGCCTCGGGATCGGCGACGTGCCCGCGCGCCCGCCAGCTCTCGGCAACCAGTTCGCGCAGTCCCGGGTCGCCGCGCGGCGGGCCGTAGCCGAACAGGGCGGCGCCCTCCTCCCGGACGACCGCCTCGAGCTCGGCGGACACCGCCGCCGCGACGCGCTCGTCGACGATCGGGAGGCCCGCGGCGAGGTTGATGGTCCCGGAACGCTGCGCGCCGGCAAGGCGCTCCTGGAGGTCGAGGATTGCGGAGGGGGCCGGCGGTCGACGGTTCGTGCCGAAGTCGACCAGCAGTCCGTCACCCTCCCGGCTGCGCGCGACGTAGGTGCCACGGCCGACCCGCGAGACGACCCGCCCCTCGCGGGCCAGCATCCCGTACGCCTCACCTGCGACGGCAGACGAGACGTGCTCCGTCGCGGCCAGCTCGCGGACGGGCGGCAGACGCGTCCCCTGCGCGAGGTCGCCGGCGTCGATGCGGTCGCGCAGACGCGCGGCGAGATCGGCGGCGAGGGACACGCCGGGAGGGTACGTCGTTCGCGTCCGGCTCGGTAGCATGGGCGGGTGATGACCGGGCTCGGTGAGCGCGTCCGCACGGCGATCGACGCGCAGGTGATCGGACCGCGCGTCTGGCTTTACGCCAACTACCACTGCAATCTGACCTGCAGCTACTGCCTGACGGAGTCGAGCCCGCGCGCACCGCGGCGCGAGCTCGCCCACGATCTGATGGTGGCCGTCGCCGTTGAGGCGCGCGAGCTCGGGTTCCGGCGCCTCGGCCTGACCGGCGGCGAGGTGTTCATGCGGCCGGACATCGTCGAGACGATCGCCGCGTTGGCGCGGATCCTCCCGATCGTCGTCCTCACGAACGGCACGCTCTTCACGCCGAGGCTCCGGAAACGGCTGCGCCCGCTGGCGGGCCGCGACGTCGCCCTCCAGATCTCGCTCGACTCCGCCGAGCCCGAGACGAACGACGCGGCACGCGGACCGGGCAACTACCGGCGGGTCGTGGCGGCGATCCCCCGCCTCGTCGCCGACGGCCACGATGTACGCATCGCGACGACCCTCGACCGACGCGACGACGCCGCGCTGGAGCGCCTCTGCACGCTCCACCGCTCGCTCGGCGTCACTGACGACCGGCACATCGTCCGCGCCGTCGTTCGCCGCGGCCGGGCCGATGAACAAGGCGTCGGCGTCCCGGTCGATCACGCCGCGCTCTTTCCGGAGCCAACGGTGACCGCCGAGGGCGTCTTCTGGAGCCCGTTCGGTGCGACCGTCCGCGGCGGGCTGATGGACACCGATCTTCGCGTCTCGGCGACGATTCTCCCGCTGGCCGACCCGATCGCGAGCCTGCTCGACCACGCGGACGCGCGGCCGGGCGGCAACGACGGCCTGATCGGGATCAGGTGAGCGTGAACGCGTCGTCCGGTCGGACGGCAACTCGACCGCTTCGCATTCTCTACGGCGTCGTCGGCGAGGGCATGGGGCACGCCACGCGGTCCCGGGTCATGATCGACGCGCTGCGGGCGGACGGCCACGAGGTGCGCATCGTCGCCTCCGGGCGCGCTGCCCCCTACCTCGAGGAACACCTCGGCGGCGTCACCGAGATCTGGGGGTTGACGATGGCGTACGCGGACAATCGCGTCCGCCGCTTCGACACCATGCTCGCCAACCTCCGTGGCGCCGTCGACGGCTGGCCTCGCAACGTCCGCCGCGCGTTCCGCCTCGCGGAGGACTTCGCGCCCGACGCCGTCGTCAGCGACTTCGAGTCGTTCTCCTACCTCTTCGCCCGCCGTCACCGGCTGCCGGTGATCGCCGTCGACAACATCCAGATCCTCGACCGCTGCCGCCAACCGCGCGCCGTCATCGCCGGCCACGAGGCGGACTACGCGGCGGCCCGAGCGCTCGTCGCACTGAAGGCGCCGCGCGCCTTCCACTACGTCATCACGACGTTCTTCGAGCCACCCGTCGCGCGGCGACGCACCACGCTCGTCCCGCCGATCCTCCGCCCCGAGATCTTCGCCGCGACCCCCGAGCAAGGCGACCACCTCCTCGTCTACCAGACGGCCGGTGCGGGCGGGGCGCTGACGAAGGCGCTGGCCGCAACTGGCGTCGAGTGCCGCGTCTACGGCGTGCGGAAGGACCTCGAGAGCGACGAGCGCGACGGCAATCTGCGCTTCCGGCCCTTCTCCGAGGCGACGTTCGTCGACGACCTCCGCACCGCGCGGGGCGTCGTCGCCGGCGGCGGCTTCACCCTGCTGTCGGAGGCCGTCCAGTTCGGCAAGCCGGTGCTGTCGACGCCGATCGCTGGCCAGTTCGAGCAGGTCCTGAACGCGCGCTGGATCGAACGCCTCGGCTACGGGCTCTGCGCGCCGATCGTCCATCCGCGCACGGTCCGGGACTTCGTCGATCGCTCCGACGACTTCGGCCACGCGCTCGCCGGCCACGGCCGTGCCGACAACAGCCGGGCCACGTCCGCCCTACTCGACCAACTCGGGGCGGCGACCTCGTGACCGGCTGGCACTGGCCGGTCCTGCTCGCCGTCTGGGCCGTCCTCTTCGCCCTCGTCGAGATCGAGATCGAGGACGAGCACGGCTGGGCGGCGCGCCTGCCGACGTGGCAGCGCCCGGGCGGTCTCGTCGACCGTCTCACGGGACGGCCACTGACCGGCTACCCCCCTGTTCATTGGTCCCGATCACGGTGGTCGCGCTGCACTTCCCGTACGCGGGCGGGCTGGCGTTGACCTGGCGGAGCGAGGCTCTCGTGATCGCGTCGCTCCTCGCCTGGACGATCGCCTGGGACTACCTGTGGTTCGTCCTCAACCCGGCGTTCGGGCCGCTCGCCTAAGGCCGGGACGACGTCTGGTGGTATCCGCGCCGAATCGGGCGGGTGCCGCTGGACTACGTGACGGCGATCGGAGCCTCACTGGTTCTCGCCGTCGTCGCGGACGGGCTCGCCGCGCACTGACGCGTACTCGCCGCGCTCGGGGCGACCATCGCCCTCGCGCTCGCCCTGCATCGCCCTATCCGCGCTGGTACCGCCGGATGCGTGCCTGATCAGCGGATACGGAACGTCTTCGAGACGATCTGCGGCCGGCCCTCGATGACCACCTGCACGCGATAGGTGCCGGCGCGCGACGGCGCCTTCACCGACAGCGAGCGCCTGCCGCCGGCGAGGGTGCGGAACACCGTCGAGCGGGCGACTGTCGTCCCCCGGCGCACGATGATCCGGACACGGGCGGTGGCGTCGAGCGAGAACGTCGCCCGCACCTTGCCGCCGCGGACGCGGACGCTCAACGCGGTCGCCCGCGCCGGCACGGTCGTGGTCGCCGCGTTCCCGGCGCCGTCGGCGACGACGAGGATCGCGCCGCCCGCGATCGGGAACGTGGCACCCGGCCGGACGACGTCCGCGCCGACCTGCACCAGCGCCACGCCCGACGGATCAAGACCGATCGTCGCGGTGCCGTTGCCGATCGTGATCGTCGGCGCCGTCGTGTCGTCGGCGGCGGCGAGTTCCCGCGCGAAAACGTCGACGTCGGTGTCGGTGATGAGCTCGAGGGGCGGCGTCGGGAGGTCGTGCGCGCACGAACGGAACGAGAAGAGCCGGCCGCTGCCGGCGAGCGAGCCGAAGTCCGACGCGACGAGCGACCCCGTCGTGCCGGCGGCTCGAGAGCGGAGGAAGAAGTTCGCGCCGTCACGGAAGGCGACCCGGCCGCCATCGGCCGAGATCGAGGGGCGAACGCCGCCACCGAGGCGCTGCGACTCGTCGTCGTTCACCGACACCCGCTCGAACGTCGGGCCCGCCAGCGCGCGGACGAAGCTATCGCCGGCGAGATTCGTATCCACCCCGATCAGGTTCGTCGCCGCGGACTCGAAGACGACGCTCGAGCCGTCGCCGGACAGCTGCGGGAAGTTCGCGCCGCCGTTCGCCGGCGCACCCGCGACGGCATCGACGCCGACGGACACGCCGGCCGCGAGATCGCGGCGGTAGATGTGCGCCTGCGGGTCGGTGAAGCCGTCGACGATGTCCGTCGCCGGTGAGACGAACGTCGCGAAGCGCCCGTCGGCGGAGACGTCGCAGCGCTCGGAGAAGTTGTTCGGCGACCCGGAGCCGGTCTTCGCGACCGATGCCCGCGACGTGACGCCCGTGAGCATGCTGCGGACGAACACGTCGGACGTGCTCGCCGTCGCGCCGGCGATGTCGTCGGCAGCGCTGACGAAGCAGACGACCTGACCGTCGCCCGAGGTCTGCGCCGCGCGCGAGAAGGCGTCGCCCGGCGCTCCGGCCGGGGTGACGGAGACGTACGCCGTCGTCCCGTTGACACGATCGAAGCGGAAGACATCGTCGTCGGCCGGGCCCGCTTCCACGGTGCCGGCAACGAGATTCGACGCCCGCGACTCGAAGACGACGAAGCGTCCGTCGACCGAGAGGTCGAGACCGAGGTAGTTGTTCGGGTCGGAGCCGCCATCAGACTCCGCGTTCCCGGCGCCGAGGCCGTCGGATGACCGCGAGACGAGCGTCAGGATCCCCGTCGCGCGCTCGAGCAGGTACACGTCGAGCAGCCCGCCGAAATCGTTTGCGACCATCGGTCGGACGGTCGAGAAGGCGGCGTAGCGACCGTCTGCCGACAGCGCGACCGCATTCGCGTCGCCGACCGTCGCGTCCCAGCGGGAGATCCAGGTGGTGTCGCCCGGCGCGGCGACGGCAACGGGTGCGAGCACGAGGCTCGCGAGCAGCACGGCGAGGGAACGCATGGCCGGGAGGCTACTCGAAGTCGGCGAGCAGGCAGGTCTCGGGGTCGCGATCGCCACGGAATCGATGGAGTCGCGCACCGTGCCGGATCCGCCCGCCGGACGCATGGTCGAACGACACCTCGACGACCAGCTCCGGCCGCAGAGACACCCACCCGAGCTCCCGATCGCCGCTCCAGCGCGACGCGTCGCCGGAGCCGCGCGCGCCCGTCTCGTACGGCGTGAGGCGGTCGACCAGCTCCCGCTTCAGCTTCGCGCTGAACCCCGACGAGTGGCCCATCACCTGCAGCCGGCCGGCCGCGTCGTTGAGGCCGAGGATGAGCGATCCGACGGTGCCCTGCTCGACGCCCGGCCGGTAGCCGACGACGACGCAGTCGATCGTCCGCACCCGCTTCACCTTCACCATGCCGGCCCGCTTCCCGGGTCGATACGGCGCCGCGAGATCCTTCGCGATCACGCCCTCGGTCGTGTCGAGCCAGCCCGCGGCGACCTCTGGGTCGAGGCTCGCGGGGGTCGCCGCGACGAGATCGCCGAGCAGCGGCTCGAGACGGACTCGCCGCTCCGCGAACGGTACCTCGAGCAGCGAGGCGTCACCGTCTGCGAGGACGTCGAATGCAATCAGCGTCGCGGGGCACTCCGCCGCCAGGCGCTGCACGCGCGACTCCGCGGGATGCAGCCGGGTCTGCAGCGCTTCGAAGTTCGGACGTCCTGCGTCATCGAGGATCACGATCTCGCCGTCGACGATGTAGCGACCGGGTGGCAGCACCAGCTCGGGGAAGTACCGTGAGAGAGGCCGCGAGCCGCGCGACTGCAGGTACTGCTCGCTGCCGTCGACGAACGCGATCACGCGGAACCCGTCCCACTTCGGCTCGTACAGCCACTCCTGGCCGAGCGGCAACTCCTTCGCCGCCTTCGCCAGCTGTGGCTGCAGCGGCGGCTCGAACGGGAGCCTCACGGCGTGCTCACTCCTCGCAGTCGCACTCCGCGCAGAGGTTGCGCAGGCGCGTCTTGAGTGCTTCCGGGCAGGGCTCGTCGCCTGCCTTGCGGAGCCCGTCGCGGATCTGGCGCTCGAGGCGATAGCAGCGGGCGCAGGCCTGGCAGCCGGCAAGATGGCGCTCGATCGCAGCCACGTCGTCGTCCGACAGCGCACGATCGACGTACGACTGCAGCGCCTGCTCAGCCTGCCGGCACGCCACCTGTCCGATCACGCCGTGACCGCCACGTCCGCGAGTGCCTTCTTGAGCGCACGCCGACCGCGATGGAGGCGGCTCATGACCGTGCCGATCGGCACGTCGAGGATGTCGGCCGCCTCCTGGTAGGAGAAGTCGCCGAGATCGACGAGCACGACGACCTCCTTGAAGATCTGCGGGAGCTCCGCGAGCGCCTCGAGTACCGGCCCCTGCGAGAGTTGGTCGATCAGGCGATCGATCTCGGCAACGCCACCGGAGAGACCCTGCTCGAGCCGGTTGTAGAGGTAGTAGTCGCCCTCCTCCAGCGGCTCGGCGTCGGGGGCCCGCTGGCGGCGCCGGGCGAGATCGATCGCGAGGTTGTGGAGGATGCGCAGAAGCCACGCGCGCAGGTTCGTGCCCGGCTCGTACGAGCGCCAGGAACGGATCGCGCGGACGTAGGTCTCCTGAACGAGATCTTCCGCCTCGGGCACGTCACGCGCGAGCCGGCGCGCGACGCGCCAGACGTCGTCCGCGAAGGCGAGCACGGCCTCCTCGAACTCGACGCGCTCGGGCGGGCGGACTGTCACCACCGGGCGAGCGTACCAGTCTGGCGCGGCAACAACGGTGGCGGCACCCATACTCGGAAGGGAACGCCGTGGGCCCGCTGCGCATTCCTCAGGAGCGCCGGGTGCGATCAGCCGTGCAGAGCGCCATCTCGAGCGTCTCGTGCGGTTCGGGCACGTGAACGCCGCACGACAGGCGGAGCCCGACTGCGGCAGTGGCGAACGCGGCGTCGAGGTCGGCGCCGACCCGCCCGAGACGGCGGGCGGCGCCCTCCAGACCGGTCTCCGGCAGGACGAGCGCGAACTGATCGCCACCGAACCTGCCGACGAGATCTGCTGGTCGGCCAGCCGCCAGTAATCGCGCCGCGGCGGCCAGCATCGCGTCACCCGTGGCCTGACCGAGACGCTCGTTGCTGCCGGCGAGACCGTCGAGAACGGCGATCGCGACCGTGACGGGGCGCTCGTGGCGTGCTGCGCGCACAAGCTCGGCGCGACCGCGCTCCACGAACGCCCGGCGGTTCAGCAGCCCCGTCAGCGGATCCCGGTCAGCGGCCTCTTGCAGCTCGCCGATCCGGGCGGCGTAGCGGGAAACGTCACGGACGACGACGACGGCCTCGCCCGCGTCGGCGAGGACGGTCGCGACGAGCAGGCGGCCGTCGCGCAACGTCAGCTCGACGTCACGGCGCGATTCGTCGAGCAACCGCGATGACTCGATCGCACGCCGGAGCCTGGCGACGGACGACGCACGCAGCGCCGTGACCAGCGGCAGGTCGCCGAGGAGGTCGGCCGCCTCCGGCGTGCGACGGACCTCCGCCTCACCTGCATCGAGCCACACGATCGCCTCGGGGATACGAACCCCGGGCGCGCTCTGAACGTGCATACGCACGGGAACGCTCCTTCTTCTCCTGCCCTCCCATCGACGGTAACGGCATGGATCCGTACCCCCGGTTCCAACACTTTCGCGGAGGCTGCTCAGCCGATCAGCGCGGCGTAGTCGTCGCCGACCCGGGCGATCACGGCGATCATCCGGCCGCGCGCGAGGGCGCGGTCGCGCAGCGCCATCACCGGCACCAGGCTACGCCCGCCGGCGCGACGGGTGCGCTCGCCGTCGACCGACCGGAGGACGAAGCGCGGCGTGTCGGCAAGTCGTGCGTCGAGGTCCTTCAGGGTGGCGACGCCGTCGATCAACTCGACACCCGCGCGGCGGGCCGCGAGCTGGAAGAGGTCGTCCGGGGTGTCGACGTCCATCGAGCCCGCCGCGAGATCGCCGCACTCGACGGCGACGGCCTCGATCGCTGCACCCGCCCGCTCGCCGGTCGCAGGCACGGCCGCCCAGTCGCCGCGGGGCAGGATCACCGGGTGCCCGCGCTCACCCTCGTAGGTCGCCGCGACGGCACGATTCTCACGGCGATACGCCAACTGGACTCGCTCGACGACGGCGGCCGGGATGTCCGGCGCGTCGCCGAGGAGCACCAGCGCAGCCTCGACCCCGGCCGGCAGGTGTGCAAGACCCGTCGTGAGGGAGGACGCGAGGCCATCCGACGGCCGTGGGTTGCGGATGACGGCAAACCCGTAGCTGGCGAACAGGGGACGGAGCGCGATCGTCTCGGTACCGACCACGGCGAGGCGCGGCCCGTCCGCCGGCGCCGATCGCAGCGACCATTCGATCAGCGGCCGGTCCCACCACTCGGCGAGCAGCTTCGGCGACCCAAACCGGGTGGCGCCGCCGGCGGCGAGAACGACGGTGGCGATCACATCGTCACCGCCGTGCGCCCGCGGCTCGCGAGCGTCGCCAGCACCGTCCGCTTCCAGGCGCTCTGCGGATTGCCGGGCAAGTCATGGAGGACGTCGTCCGGGTCGAGCAGATGCGGGATGTTCGCCACGCCGGCGGCCGCCATCACGAGGCGCTCGCCGAACCGGGCGACGGCGAGCCCGACGAGCGGGAAGGAGAAGGCCTCGCGCTGACCCTCGCGCAGGTAGACCGAGGCGTCCGGCGGCGCCGGGAGCACGACGTGCGTGATGACCTCGTCCGGCCCGAGGGTCAGCAGCGAGCGGTCGTCGACGTCCGGGCGGCGGTAGAGCGCGGCCACCGGCTGCTCACGGATTCCCGTCGCGGAAGCAACGACGACCGTCGCGTCACTCACGATCAGCGCCGGAGCGAGGTCGGACGGATGCGCGGAGATGCAGTCCCCCGGCTGCAGCCCATGCCGCTCGTGCTCCCCGATCTGCGCGAAGCAGGTATCGCCGCCACCGAGCCAGCACGTCCACTCGACGCCACGGTAGTACCAGCAGCGGGTGTGCTGACAGAGGTTGCCGCCGACGGTGGCGACGTTGCGGAGCAGCGGCGAGGCGGCCGCTGCGGCCGCCTCCCGCAACGCGGTCCAGCGCGTCAGGAGGTCGCTGACGGCGACGGTGGCGAGCGTCGCGGTGGCGCCGATCCGGACACCGGCGCCGCAACGCTCGATCCGGTCGAGGCCGGCATCCTGAACGTCGATGACGGTGGTCGGCGACGCCAGGCCGCGATCGATCAGTCCCGACAGGTCGGTGCCTCCGGCGAGCACGCGCGAACCCGGCTCCGCCAGCGCAGCGAGCGCGTCAGCGAGTGTCGTCGGGCGGCAGAAGGTGCTCACGCCGTGCGCTCCTTCGGAGCATGGTCGCACGGCGTTCGCCACCGCAGGCAAGGGCCGGCGCTTCGCTGCGGCCGTTGCCTGCTCACGCGATCGCCTCCAGAACGCGTGCGCGCGTCAGTGGCAGCGCCGCGGCGCGCCGGCCCGTCGCGTGACGGAACGCGTTCGCGATCGCCGCTGCCGTCGGGATGATCGGCGGCTCGCCCAGCCCCTTCGCGCCGACCGTGTTGAGCAGCGTGTCCGGCAGCGGCGCGAACGCGACCACGATCGGCGGTGTGTCCATCATCGTCGGCACCTTGTAGTCGTCCATCGTCGCATTGACGGGCACGCCTGTCGTCCGATCGATCACGCGCTGCTCGCTGAGGGCGTACGCCATGCCCTGCAGGATGCCGCCCTCCACCTGGCTGGACGCCCCCAGCGGGTTGATCACCCGGCCGATGTCGTGGGCGGCCCAGATTCCCTCGACCCGCACCGAGCCAGTGCCGGGATCGACGGCGACCCGGGCGATCTGGCAGCCGAACGTGTTCGCGCGGTAGCCGTCAGGGTTGGGTCCGCGGTTGCCCGACCCGTCGATCGAGGCCTGCCCGAGCTTCGCCGTGACGGCGGTGTAGGGCTCGTCGAGCCCGCCGTCGCGCGAGCGGATGCGACCGTCGTCGACGACGAGGTCGTCGGGCTCGGCCTCGAAGACGTCCCCGGCGAGCGCAAGCAGCTTCCGTCGCACCGCCGCCGCCGCACCGCGCACGGCCGGCATCACCGACGGCGTCGTCTGCGAGCCGCCGGCGACCGGCCCGTAGATAGCGGGTGCCGTGTCGCCCCCGCGGACGGTGACGCGATCGAGCGGCAGCCCGAGTTCCTCGGCCGCCACCATCCGGGCCGCAGTCAGTGTTCCCGTGCCGATGTCCTGCACCCCGACGACAACCTGGGCGACGCCGTCGCCGCCGAGGCGACAGGAGGCGTGCGACGGGGGGCCGCCGCCGCCCCACCAGATCTGCGCCGCGCACCCCATTCCCCGCAGCAGGCCGTCGGCCTGCGGCTCGCGCCAGCGGTCGCGATCCGGCCAGCCGGCGAGTTCGGCGGCCCGGTCGTAGCACCAGAGCAGCGAGTTGGAGGTGTAGGGCAGGTCGGCGGACTGGTCGCGGTCGGCGAAGTTCCGGCGCCGCAGTTCGAGCGGGTCGAGGCCGGTCTCGATCGCGAGTTCGTCGATCGCCTGCTCGAGCGCCGTGATGCCCTCCATCACCGCCGGTGCGCGGAAGGCGTTGCCGCGCCGGAGTTCCAGCCGCAGGTTCGCCTCGATGCCGCGGACGTCTGCGCAGCGGTACAGCGTCAGGGCCGGCGTCGTGACGGCGCGCCAGCCGGACATCCCGAACTCGACCAACGCCTCGGCGTCGATCGCCGTGAGCATGCCGTCCGCAGTGGCGCCGAGCCGCACGGTCTGCCGGGTCGCCGGCCGGCAGCCACCGTCGAGTTGCTCGCCGTGACGGTCGAGGACAAGGCGGACGGGACGGCCGGTGCGTCGCGACAGCTCGGCGGCGATCAGCGCCTCGAAGCCGGCGTTCTGCTTGCCGCCGAAGCCGCCGCCGACGTACTCGGTGATCACGCGAACCCGCTCGGGCGGCAGATCGAACCGCTTGGCGAGCTCGGCGCGCGCGTCGAACATCCCCTGCGTCGCGATGAAGCAGACGAGCTCGTCAGGCTTCCACCAGGCGACCGCGGCGTGCGGCTCGATCGGCGTCTGCAGCTGGCCGGGCGTCGAGACCACGAGCTCGACGCGGACAGCGGCGGCCGCGAGCGCCGCCTCGACATCGCCACGTGCTTCCTCGTGCAGGTCGCCGTCGAAGCGCTGCTCCTGCCACGCCGTCTCGATGTCGACCGTGAATGGCAGCGGCTCGATCGACGGCGCGAGGGCCCGACAGGCCTCGCGCGCGGCGGCGAGCGTGTCGGCCGCAACCACGGCGAGCGGCGCACCGGCGTACAGGGGCTCGTCGTGGAGCGGCCCCGAGCGCTGCTGGAAGCCGAGTTCGCTCGCCGGCGTCAGCACGGCGCGGACGCCGGCGATCGCCTCGGCCGCCGCGACCTGCAACGCGGTCACTCGCCCGTGAGCGACCGGGGAGCGGAGCACGGCCGCATGGAGCATCCCTGGCAGGGCGACATCGACGGTGTAGCGCGCGGCCCCGGACACGCGTTGCGGGCCGGTCAGCCTGGGTGTCGGGTGGCCGACATGCCTGAGTGCGGCCTCGGCCTCCCACGAAACGAGGCCGTCGTCCTCGACGAGCACCCACTTCTCCTCGAACCGCCCCTCCATCTCGGTGACGGTCTTCACGAGCCGTGTCATCCGTCGCCCCCGGAGCACGAGAGGATCGCCTGCTCGATCTTCGGGTAGCAGCCGCAACGGCAGATGTTCCCGCTCATCGCCTGCCGGACGGCCGCCCGCGTCGGCGCCGGCTCGGCCCGCAGCAGCCCGGTCGCAGCGACGATCTGACCGGGAGTGCAGAAGCCGCACTGCAGGGCGTCTGCGGCGATGAATGCCTCCTGGAGTGGCGTCAGGCCGTCGCGCGACAGCCCCTCGATCGTCTCGATCCGATGGCCGGCAGCCGAGCCGACCGCGAGCAGGCACGAGGCCACGGCGCGCCCGTCGAGGAGCACCGCGCACGCTCCACAGGCGCCCTCGCCGCAGCCGACCTTCGTCCCGACGAGGCCGATCCGGTCGCGGAGGACGTCGGCGAGCCGCTCGAGCGGATCGATCTCGAACTCGTGCCGCTCGCCGTTGACGCAGAGGACGACGGTCACAGGAACGACCGCTCCGCCGCGTTCGGGCACCAGCATGCGATCTGCGCGAGCTGGAAGAGCCGATAGACATCCAGCGCGCCGCTGCGCACGCCCGCTGGGCCGGTCTCCTCCCAGAGGCGACAACCCGCGTCGACGAACTCGGAGGCACGCTCCAGCACGGAATCGTCTCTGTCTCGACACGCGCCGGCAGCCAGCCCCCCAATCCCGACCGTATCGGCCTGCTCCATCCAGATCAGCGGCGTCGCAGCCGCGAGATACGTCGACACGCGGTGCCGCGAGTGGGACAGGGTCGAGTGGAGCGGCGCAACCGGATCGGTCATCACCGGCAGTTCGGCGCGCAGGATCCCCTGCAGCGTCTCGCCGAAGATGCCTCGGCGCAAGGGTTCGGCGACATCCAGTTCGTCGAGCAGGGCGCCGATCAGCATCAGCGAGGAGAGGTGATTGCCGTAAGGCGTGTCGGTCGCCCACAGCACCTGCTGCGGCGAGACGCGAGCGAGGAGGTTCAGCAGATCGGTGACACCCCACGTCGACGTGTCGAAGAACACGTTCGGGCGCCCGGCGACCAGGTCGCAGATGTGGTTCTGGTCGACGATGGCGGCGTGCGCCAGGATCAGGATCGCCCCCGGATGGCGCTCGGCGACCGTCGCCAGGTGGTCGCCGATCGGCGGCATCCCGCGACCCGCGTGGATCAGTACCGGCAGGCGGTGCTCCTCGGCGAGGGCGAACACCGGCTCAAGCCGGTCGTCATCGACGGTGAACGCCTGCGCCCGCGGATGCAGCTTGATGCCGCGCGCACCGAGCGCGATACAGCGACGGGCCTCGGCGATCGGACTCTCGGTGAGATCGAGGCGTGCGAGCGGGACGAGCATGCCAGCAGACGACGCCGCCCACTCGAGCACGCGGTCGTTCGGAGCGCGGTAGGAAGGGTGCCGGTCGGCCTCGTGCAGGGGGAAGACGAGGGCGCGGCCGACGCCGGCGCTGCGCATCGCCGCGAGCGCGGTCTCGAGGTCGAGGGTCATACCGTCCTCGTCGAGCCCGAGATGGGTGTGCGCGTCGGCGAGCGTCGCGTCAGCCGGCAGGAGGCGCCCGAGGCCGAGACGCGCCCTCGCGAGCAGGTGATCGGCGTCTTCGCGGGCCGTCATCGGGCTGGATCGTACCGGCGCCGGCCGGCCCGCGGAGCCGTGGGCGCTCCGGCCTGACTCAGGAGAATGCCGCCCGCAGGGACGCGTCGTCGTCGAACGGCCCGATCACGGCGAGCGTCACGCGGTCGAGGCGGATCAGGTCGGCGGCGACCCGGGCGAGATCGTCCAGGGTAACCGCCTCGATGCCGGCGAACACCTCGTCGAGTTCGGCGACACGACCCTCGATCAGCTCGCGGCGCAGGCCGTGCAGGATCATCCCGCGTGCATCCTCGACACCGAGGACGGTCCTGCCGGTCAGGTACCGCTTGGCCTTCGCCAGTTCCTCGGCGGGCACGGGCTCGACGACGACCCGGCGCAGTTCCTGCCAGATCGTCGCGACGGCGACGTCGATCCGCTTCGTGTCGACGCCGGCCTGCACCAGCAGGGCACCCGCATCGGAGTAGCCGGCGTGGTGGGCGAAGACGTAGTAGGCGAGCCCTCGGCGTTCGCGGACCTCGGTGAACAGGCGCGATGACATGCCGCCGCCGAGAATCGCCTGCAGAGTGGCGACGACGTAGCGGTCGGGGTGAGAGGCCGGGTAGCCGTCGACACCGCAGATCAGATGCGCCTGGTCGGAGTCGCGTCGCTCGATGCGGATGACGGGCCCGTCGAGCCGCGGCAGGGCGGAATTGGGACGCGCGGGCGTCGGCGTCGCCTCGAGATCGCCGAAGCGCTCCGCGACCGCGGCGACCATCGCCTCGCTGACGGCGCCGCCGAGGCCGACGACGATCCGCTCCGGCCGGTACCAGGCGCCGAGGTACTCCATGAAGGTGTCGCGGGTCGCAGCGCCGACCGTCTCCTTCGAGCCGATGATCGGGCGGCCAAGCGGTGTCGGGCCGAAGCGCACGTCGTCGTGTACCTGCCCGATCAGGTCGCGCGGCGTGTCGAGGTACATGTTGATCTCCTCGACGATGACGCCCTTCTCGCGCTCGATCTCGTCCGCGTCGAAGCGGGACGCGAGCACCATGTCCGAGAGCACGTCGATCGCGACGGGCGCCGAGTCGGCGGCGCACTTCACGTAGTAGGCCGTCAGTTCCTTGCCCGTGAAGGCATTGAACTCGCCGCCGATACCATCGATCTCGGAGGCGATGTCGCGGGCGGTGGGGCGCCGTTCGGTGCCCTTGAAGAACATGTGCTCCGCGAAGTGCGCGATGCCGGCCGCCTCCGGTCGCTCGTACCGCGACCCGGCGGCGATGCCGACGAAGACGGCCACAGAGGGCGCTCCGTCCATCCGGGCAGTGAGAATGCGGAGACCGTTCGGAAGCGTTTCACGGACGAACATCTGCGCCGCAGCGTACCCGCGTCGGCGCGCAGATCCGCGCCGTTGCAGTATCCTGAGTCGGTGCGGAATCTGCTGGCCGCCGTGGCCGTGGCCGTCGTCGCCGTTCCAACCGCGACCGCCGCGCCGCTGATTACCTTGACCGGACGCGGCTTCGGGCATGGCGTCGGCATGTCGCAGTACGGCGCCGAGGGGCTCGCCCGCGAGGGTGCGACCTTCGAGGAGATCATCGCCACCTACTACCCGGGCACGGTGCTCGAGCCGCGTGAGGGCGAGGTCGTCCGGGTGCTGCTCCGTGAGGCGGCGGCGCTGACTCTCCGCGCGCCGGACGGCGCCACGATCGCCGTCGACCGCGCCGAGCCGCAGCCGGTGCTCGGCCCCCTACGCGCGACACCGGTCGGCGGCGGCCGCCTCGCCGTCAGTGACGGGGCCGGGAACGAGGTCGCGCGCGGCGCGACCGTGACCCTGGCCGCGCCGACGCCGTTGTCTCTCGGCACCCGCAAGTATCGCGGCGCACTCGTCCTCGCTCGCGTCGGCGGGGCGATCCGGGCCGTGAACCACGTCGGGCTGGAGGACTACGTCCGCGGCGTGATCGCGTGGGAGATGCCGCCTGCCTGGAGCGCCCACGCACTCCGCGCGCAGGCGGTCGCGGCTCGCTCGTACGCCTTCACGAGCAAGCGACCGTCAAAGGCGTTCGACGTGTTCCCGGACACCCGCAGTCAGATGTACGGCGGGCTGACGGCCGAGCGCAAGACGACCAATGCCGCCGTCGCCGCCACCGCCGGGCTCGTCGTCGTCTCGGACGGCGCCGTCGCCAGAACGTTCTTCTACTCGTCGTCGGGCGGCCGGACGGCAAACGTCGAGGACATCTGGCGCGGAGCGCCGCTGCCGTACCTGGTCTCCGTCCCGGACCCGAGCGACGCGATCTCGCCGTACTACCGCTGGAAGCCGCGCACGTTCCGTGCCGGAGAACTGGCACGGTTGCTGGGCGGCGGCGCAGTGCGATCGATCGCGGTCGCGCGCAACCCGTCCGGACGGGTCGACACGCTCACGCTGACGTCGCGAGCCGGAGCGGTGTCGAAGCGCGGCTCCGACATCCGCACGTCGCTCGGCCTGCGCTCGACCTGGTTCTCCCTGCGCCTCCTCGACCTGCGCAGCGCGGTGCGCGGAGACGACGGCGCCCTTCGCGTCACGGCCCGCTCGTCCCCGAACGGCACGGTCGCCCTGGAGGGTCTCGTGGACGGGGCGTGGGTCGAACTCGCGCGCGCCGTCTCGACCGACGAGCGGGTGAGCTTCGAGGTCGATCCCGGGACGGCGACCCTCGTGCGACTGCGCGCCGGCTCCGCACGATCGTTCGACGTCGCGGTACCCTAGGCGCACCTTGCCGCGCACCACGTTCGAGAAGATCTGGGACGACCACGTCATCGGGGACGACCTCCTGTACGTCGACCTGCACCTGACGCACGAGGTCACGAGTCCACAGGCCTTCGCCGGGCTGCGCCTCGCCGGTAGAGGCGTCCGGCGGCCCGACCGGACGCTCGCAACCGCCGACCACAACGTCCCGACGATCGCGATCGATCGTCCGATCGACGACGAGCTGTCCCGCATCCAGCTGGAGACACTCGATCGCAACTGTCGTGACTTCGGGGTCGTCTGCTACGGCCTCGGCCACCGACGGCAGGGCATCGTCCACGTGATCGGGCCTGAACTGGGGATTACCCAGCCCGGGATGACGATCGTATGCGGCGATTCGCATACGGCAACGCACGGCGCCTTCGGCGCGCTCGCGTTCGGGATCGGCACGAGCGAGGTCGAGCACGTGCTCGCGACGCAGACGCTGCCGCAGCGCAAGCCGCGGACCCTCAACGTCCGCTTCGAGGGCCGACCGGGTCGCGGCATCGTCGCGAAGGACCTCATCCTCGGCCTGATCGGCCAGGAAGGCACAGCCGGGATGACCGGCCACGTCGCCGAGTACAGCGGCGAGGCGATCACGGCGCTCTCGATGGAGGGCCGGATGACGGTCTGCAACATGTCGATCGAGGGCGGCGCGCGCGCGGGCTACGTTGCGCCCGACGCGAAGACCTACGCCTACCTCGAGGGCCGCCCGGGCGTCCGCGCCGGCGACCTCGAGCGCTGGCAGATCTACACCTGCGACGCCGGCGCGACCTACGATCGCGAGATCGTCGTCGACGCGGCCGCCCTCGCCCCGATGGTCACCTGGGGCACGAGTCCCGGCCAGGCGGTGCCGGTCACGGGCCGCGTGCCCGAGGCCGCGACCGCCGACGACGAGCGCTCGCTGAAGTACATGGACCTGAAGGCGGGGACGGCGCTCCAGGACGTGGCGATCGACCGCGTCTTCATCGGCTCGTGCACGAACGGCCGGCTCGAGGACCTCCGCGCGGCGGCCGCCGTCATCGACGGGCGGCGCGTCGCCGACACCGTCTCGGCGATGGTCGTCCCCGGGTCGATGGCCGTCAAGCTCGAGGCCGAGCGCGAGGGCCTCGACCGGGTGTTCCTCGACGCCGGCTTCGAGTGGCGGAGCGCCGGCTGCTCGATGTGCCTGGGGATGAACGCCGACGTTCTGCAGCCGGGAGAGCGCTGCGCCTCGACGTCCAACCGCAACTTCGAGGGACGCCAGGGCCGCGGTGGGCGCACCCACCTCGTCTCGCCAGAGATGGCCGCCGCGGCCGCGATCGCCGGGCACCTCGTCGACGTGAGGAACTTCTGATGGAACCGTTCGTCCGCGTGACCGGCGCGACGGCGCCGCTCGACCGCGCCAACGTCGACACCGACCAGATCATCCCGAAGCAGTTCCTGAAGCGGATCGACCGGGCCGGCTTCGGCGAATTCCTCTTCTTCGACTGGCGGAACGACGACCCCGGCTTCATCCTCGGCCGCCCGGAGTTCCGGCAGGCGCCGATCCTCGTCGCGGGCGAGAACTTCGGTTGCGGCTCCTCGCGCGAGCACGCCCCGTGGGCACTCGGCGACTGGGGCTACCGGGCCATCATCGCGCCGTCGTTCGCGGACATCTTCCGATCCAACTGCGCGAAGGTCGGTCTCCTGTGCGTCGCCCTGCCGGCCACGGACGTCCGCGAGTTGCTCGAGTCAGCGCCGGCGCCGGCGACCGTCGACCTGGAAACGGAACTGGTCACGCTCGCCTCTGGCCGCACGGTGGCGTTCGAGACTGACCCGCGAGTCCGCCAGAACCTCCTCAACGGCTGGGACGAGATCGCCCTGACGCTCAGGCGCGAGGACGAGATCGCAGCCTACGAACAGACGCGCGAGCGCCACGGGCCGGACGTCACGCTTCTCGGGGCATAGCGGTGAACGTCGGCACGATCGACGCGACGTCGAGGACCAGGACGAGGCCGCGCGGACCGGTCGCGAGGGCCGTCACGCCCGCAGCCGACCCGCGCGGCGGGCGCAGGTCGGCCTCCATCAGCTCCTGAACGCCACAGATCCGGCCGACCGCCAGGGCCGCCGCGCGGCCCAGGTCGTCGACGACCACGAGGACGGCGCCGGGCGCGCCGCCATCGTGCCCGATCAGCCCGGCGAGGTCGAAGACGGCGACGAGTTCGCCGCGGACGTCCTGCACACCGAGGAAGCACGGGAGCGACGACGGCATGGGGTGGGGCGGCCGGTACAGCAGCGTCTCCCGCACCTGCGCGACGGGCACGGCGCACTCCTCGTCACCCAGCTCGAACAGGACGTGCAGACCAGCAGCGGCCGACGCCCGTGTGACCGCCGGGGCGGGCGGATCGATCGCCACCTCGTCGACCGCGTCGACCGCGTCG
>VFJZ01000081.1 GCA_009885805.1 Actinomycetota bacterium | reverse complement strand
TGCGCGAAGCGCTTCGGCGGCCCGGCGACGGGGCGCGGCTCGAGACCCAGCCGTGGCACGACGACGCGCGTCACGACCAGGGCGAGCGGTGACAGGCGCGGGCCCGCCAGCGCGCGCGCGACGAAGCCGTAGGCCAGCGGCCACAGCAGCCAGGTCGCCCCCGCCGCGACCGCGATCGCACAGACCGCGACGACGGCGGCAACGAGTCGGGCGGCAACCTCGTTGACCGGATTCGGAAAGGCAAAGAATCTCATCTCATCACTGTTTCTTATGCGTGGAATAAGTGGATGTTAGCAGGGGAAGGCGGCTCCGAGATTCCTTCCCTCCTGCACATCGATTGCTAACCGATGCCGACCGCCGCCCTTACATCCCGGCCGTACGGTCGAAGAGACAGCAGGAACGTCCCACCCCCACGGAGGCACCACCATGAACAGATCGATCATCGCGCTCGGCGCCATCGCCCTCGTCGCGGCGACCGCCCCGACCGCGTCCGCCGTGACACCGCCGGAGGAGACCCGCGTCGCGCCCTGCGCCACGGGCCACCTGCCGAGCGCCGTCAAGGGCAACCCCGGCAGTCGCGCCATGCGACGCGTGACCCGGGCCGGCGACGCCTTCATCTACCACAACGGCGCTGGCTGGCACCTGCGGATGCGCCACCGCGGCTCGGACAAGCTGACCTTCACCGGCACGATCCGCACGAACGACGGCAAGGAGATCAACCCGTCCGCGTACCGGCTCGAGCCCGGCCACGGCGACGAGTTCACGCTCGGCCCGGACAAGACGAGCCTGACGTTCACCTTCAACAACTACGGCGGCATCGACGGCCTCGACATGACGATGAACTGCTCCGCCGACGTGACGTTCGAGTTGTCGGCCGACGGCAGCGAGATGAACCCCGACCGCATCCACCTCGGGCGGCGCCGCATCGAGGCGCTGACCAACCCCGTCACGATCGAGCGGCGGCTCTAGATCCCCCCATCCCCCACCCGCCCCCGGTCCGCGCGCAGGTGTGGGCCGGGGGCGGCGGATGGGCTCGCCCGATACCGTGGCCGCGTGCGTCACCTCGCCGCCGACCTCGCCGTCATCCTCGCGTTCGCCGCCCTCGGCCGCCGTACGCACGCGGAGGGCGTCACCGTCGCCGGCGTCGCCGCCGTCGCTGCGCCGTTCGCGGCGGCGTGGGCGGCGGCGTTCCTCCTCGGCGGCCTGCGCCGCGACCCGGCGTCATGGCGTCGCGCAGCTCTGCTCCTTGCGCCGGCCCTGGCCGGCGCACTCGCGTTGCGCGCCGCAACGGGCGGCGGCACCGCGCCCGCGTTCGTCGTCGTCGCAACGATCTTCCTCGCCGTGACGCTCGTCGGGCGACGCGCAGCCTACGCTTCGCTCGTGCGGGCTCGTAGCTCAGCGGTTAGAGCAGCGGACTCATAATCCGTCGCGCCCTGGTTCGAATCCAGGCGAGCCCATCGCGCAGGCCGCAGGGTCGAGCCTGAGCGGGCGCCGCGGGAGGACGGCGCCGCTCCACCGCGGCGGGGTCAGGCGGCCCGGCGCTCGGCGGCCTGGTGCCGCTCTGCGTCGCGCATGCCCTGGTACTCCGTCGCGGCGCCGATCGCCGCGTTGACGTCGAAGCCCAGGTCGCGGGCCTGCTTGATCAGCATGACGGTCTCGACGGCGTGCGCGTCGTACAGCCGCTGCTTGTTGCCACGGGTCGGGATGTCGCCCCGCACCGTCCAGTAGTCGAGCTGCATCTTGGTGATGCCCGCGATCTTGCAGACCTGACCGACCGTGAACTCGAGGTCCACGACGCGATCCGCGACGCTGACGTCTTCCAACAGTTCTGATTGTCTCCTTGCCACCGTTCCGCCCTCCCTGGCCGAATGGGTGCAGATGCCTCCGATCGAGGCTATTTGCTTCTTGTGCAATATATTCGGCATATCGTGCAATCACCTTAAGGTGATCTGCACGTCGTCAGCCGACCAGCGTGACGACCGAGATGCCGTTGGGGTCGTAGGCGCCGACCGGGCACAGCTGGGCGCCGCCCGGCGTCGACGGGCAGATGCGGGCCGACGGCGCGCCCGTCTTGATGAAGCGTCCCTTGACGTTGGTCTTCGTCCAACTCGTGATCACGAAGTACGCGAAGTTGACCACGGTGACGGGGTGCGACCCGTTCACGAACGCGTCGATGATCGGGATCACGATCACGTTCGGATGCTCGAGGACGGTCAGCTGCGGCTCCCCGTTCGGGGCCGTCGAGATCAGGGTGTTCGCATTGAACGGGTTCGTCGCGCCACGGTTCTGCAGCGCTGCATCGAGGATCGCTATGTTGCCCGTCTTCAGGTCGAGCTCGTCACCGATGCTGATCAGGCACGACTGCACGTCGTTCTCGATCAGGTTGCGGTAGTCGTTGGCACCGTTCGCGTCGACGCAGACGGCGTTGCCGGGCACGATCAGGTTGATCGCGCCGAAGTTGCCGGGCGCGTACTGGTCGCCGGGGACGACCTTGAGATCGAGTTCCGTCCCCCAGACGAGGTCCTCGTTGGTCATCGTCCATGGAGCGAGGTTGTTCGCCCAGCCGATGTAGCTGCCCTTACGGGCGATCGCGCGGGCGCCGACATCGACGGTGTCGATCCCGAAGACACGCGAGAACATCCCCGGCACGTCGATCTGCGTCGCGGCGGTCACGGTGTCGGACGTGGTCTCGACGGAGGACACCGACAGCTGCAGCGATCCCGGCCAGGCGTTGCGCACCCGGTAGCCGGAGGAGTCGGAGACGGCCGCGTCGGCGTTCGGTAGATCGGCGGCGGCGGCGAGCGCGGCCGCGTCGGCGGCGGCCTGCGCCTGACGTTTCGTCACCCACCAGTAGCCGACGTCCAGCACCAGCGCGCTCGCGCCGAGCAGGACGACGAGAAACATCGCAAACAGCGGCAGCGTCTGGCCACCTTGACGTCGTCGCTCAGCACGAATCCCCATGCATCCAGTTGTCGGCGTCGCGCCCGCCGCTGCGCTCCCCCGGTTGGGCGAACATGACGCGGCGGCCGGGTGCGGTCAGCGCAGCTGCCGGCGCAGCTCGTCGATGATCGCCGGGTCTTCGATCGTCGACGGCACGACGACCTCGTCACCGGCGACGATCGCGCGCATCATCCCGCGCAGGATCTTGCCCGAGCGGGTCTTCGGCAGCCGCGGGACGACGCGGGCGTCGCGGAACACGGCGACGGCGCCGATCTGCGACCGCACGAGAGCGATCACCTCGTCGACGATCTCCTGATCCGGCCGGCGGACGCCATCCTTCAGCACGACGAGCCCCAGCGGCACCTCGCCGCGAAGCTCGTCGGGGACGCCGAAGACAGCGCACTCCGCGACGTCCGGATGCGTCGCCAGCACCTCCTCCATCGCACCGGTCGACAGGCGGTGGCCGGCGACGTTGATGACGTCATCGGTCCGGCCCATCACGAACAGGTAGCCGTCGTCGTCCAGGTAGCCGCCATCGCCCGTCAGGTAATGACCCGGGAACGCCTCCAGGTACGAACTCAGGTATCGCTCGTCGTCGTTCCACAGCGTCGGCAGCGCGCCCGGTGGGAGCGGCAGCCTGATCACGATCGCGCCCGTCTCGCCCGGCTCTGCCTGATCACCGTTCTCGCGCAAGACGCGGACGTCATAGCCGGGCACTGCACGAGTCGGCGACCCGGGCTTCACGGGCAGCGGCCCGAGGCCCATGCAGTTGGCCGCGATCGGCCAGCCGGTCTCGGTCTGCCACCAGTGGTCGATGACCGGGACGCCGAGGAGATCCTGGGCGAAGCGCAGCGTGTCAGGGTCGGTCCGCTCGCCGGCGAGGAACAGCGTCTCGAAGCACGACAGATCGTAGTCGGCGAGGCGACGGCCTTGCGGATCCTCCTTCCGGATCGCCCGGAAGGCCGTCGGCGCCGTGAACAGGATGCGGACGCCGTGGGTCGCGATGACTCGCCAGAACGCACCCGCGTCGGGCGTGCCGACGGGCTTTCCCTCGTAGAGGATCGTCGTGCAGCCCGCGAGCAGCGGCGCGTAGACGATGTACGAGTGCCCGACGACCCAGCCGACGTCGGATGCCGCCCAGAAGACATCGCCGGGGCGGGCGCCGTAGACATTCGCCATCGACCACTGCAGGGCGACGGCGTGGCCGCCGTTGTCGCGGACGACGCCCTTCGGGCGGCCCGTCGTCCCCGAGGTGTAGAGGATGTAGAGCGGGTCGGTGGCCGCGACCGGTACGCACCCTGCGGGCTCGGCCGCGGCGACGAGGTCGTGCCAGTCACGGTCGCGCCCGGCCTGCAGCGCGGCGGTGAGCTGCGCGCGCTGGAGGACGACGACGGTCCGCGGTTCGTGCTCCGCCAGTCGCAGCGCCTCGTCGAGCAGCGGCTTGTAGGGGATGACGCGCTGCCCCTCGATCCCGCAGGACGCCGTCAGGACGACGGTCGGCGTCGCATCGTCGATCCGGATCGCGAGCTCGCGCGGCGCGAAGCCTCCGAAGACGACGGAGTGGACGGCGCCGAGCCGGGCGCACGCGAGCATCCCGATCACCGCCTCCGGCACCATCGGCATGTACAGCAGGACACGGTCGCCCCTGCCAACGCCGAGCCCGGCGAGCGCACCGGCGAGCCGGGCGGTCTCGTCGGTCAGCTCGGCGTAGGTGTAGCGGCGGATCGTGCCGGTGACGGGCGAGTCGTAGACGAGGGCGACCTGGTCGCCACGGCCGGCGGCGACGTGCCGGTCGAGGCAGTTGAAAGCGGTGTTCAGTTCACCGTCCGGAAACCAGCGGTAGAACGGCGCCGCCGAGGCGTCGAGGATCGTCCGCGGCGCCGTTTCCCAGTCGACGGCCTCGGCGGCGCTGCGCCAGTAGCCCTCCGGATCCGCGAGGCTCGCGCGATAGACCTCGTCGATCGTCGCCATCGCCGCGACGGTAGCAGGATGCGTCGGCTTAGCAGGGCCGGCTGATACCGCGATCGCAGTCGCCGATCAGCACGCTGCGGAACCGGCCCGTGGTCTTCGTCGAGGTCAGCTGACCGAAGATCGTGAAGACCCGGCGTTGGCCGAGGCGTCCGGTGACGATGGCGACGCGCGAGCCATCCTCGATCCGCAGAAAGCGGAGTCGCGCCCCGAACCGCCGGCGCAGGTAACCCACGCCGCCGCGACTGCCGAGACAGACGCCGCTCCTGATGCAGAACGTCCCTCGTCCGGAGGCCGTCACGCGGACGACGCGACCTTCCTCGAACGACACCCCGAACTGCGACCTGGCGCCGTTCCACCCCCAGGTGTCGACGCCGTACTCGACGAGTGGAGCGCCGACCATGTCGACGACGTGCGAGCGCTCGTCGCCGATCGTGACCCCGGCGACCGACCGGTTGATGCGGATCGCGCCGGACTCGACGGCGACGGCGGCGACGGCGTGCATCGGCATGGCGAGCGCAACCAACGCGACTGCAACGGTGACGAGGCGGACTCCCACGGTGCGCTCATCGGCAGGCCAGCGGCGCGCAGTGAGGAGCCAATCGCGAGTTTCGCTCGCAGTTTACGGAGATTTAAGGCGATTCGACGGTCCCCAGACGAATCACGGCGTCCGCCGCCACGCACCCGTTCTCCAGGATCAGCAAGGGATTCACATCCAGTTCCACGACGTTCGGGATCAGCGTCCCGATCGCGCAGACCGCCACGACCGCGGCGGCGAGGTCACCGCGCAGGATCCGTCGAGCGATGCGCAACGACCGGAGAGCCGTTTCGACTTGGTCAGGCGTGAACGGCGGCAGCAGTGCGCACGCATCCGCCAACTCCTCCGTCAGCGAGCCACCGGAGCCGACGATCACGGCCGGCCCCACCACCGGATCGTGGACGATACCGACCAGTACCTCCGCGACGACGCCGTCGATCATCTCCTCGACGAGGACACCGGCGAGCGGCAGATCGCGGTTCACGGCGATCATGCGCTCGACGGCTGCCGCGACCTCGGCCGGCCCGCGCAGCCCGACCGCCACCGCGCCGCGCTCCGCCTTGTGCGGCAGGTCGGGCGAGCAGAGCTTGACGACCACGCGTCCACCGAGTGAGCCCGCCGCCCCCGCCGCGGCGGCCGGCGCGACGAGCAGGCCGCGCGGAATCCGGACGCCGGCCGCGGCGATCATCGCCTTCGCCGCGTGCTCGTCGAGCAGCCGGCCCGCGCTCAGTCCGAGCGGGACTGCCGTCGGCGCCGTGATGCCGCGACGCACCGCCTCGCCGAACGCCGCGCAGGCGCCGAGCGCGGCCAGTGCCTCGCCGATCCCCTGCAGGGGAACAACACCGTGCGCCCGGAGCAGGCCCAGCCGGCGCGCCGGCGGGCCGTTCTCGGGCACGGTCGAGACGATCGCGGCCGGGCTGCCAACGGCCGCGGCGGCCTCGATCAGCGCGGCCGTCGCCGCGTCCACGCCCTCGTCGTCGACGGCTGTCGCGAGGTGGTCGAGCACGAGCACGGAGACGTCGATCTCAGCCGTGATCGAGCTGCGGAAGATGCGGCGCAGCGGATCGGCGAGGCCCCAGAGCCCCGGCGTGTAATCGAGCGGGTTGCCGACGGCGGCATACGGCGGCAGCTCGGCGGCGATCGCCGCCCGGGCGGCAGCGGTGGGCGGATCGAGGACGATCCCGGCCCGCTCGGCGGCGTCGGCGGCGAGCGCGGACTCTCCGCCCGAGCAGGTGATGACGGCCGCGCGCCGACCACGAAGCGGGCCGATCGCGGCCAGCGCCTTCAGCGTCTCGAGCAGCGCCGGAACCGTCTCGCAGGCGGCGATCCCGAGCCGATCGAACAGAGCGTCGTAAGTGAGGCTCGAACCGGCCAGGGCCGCAGTGTGCGTCGCGGTGACGCGCGCGCCGGCGGCGCTTTTCCCCGACCGGAGGACAGCGAGCGGAATCCCCCGCTGCGCCGCATCGGCGGCGGCGCGAGAGAAGGCAGCGGCGTCCGGCAACCCTTCGAGGTAGATACCGATCGCCGCCGTCTCCGGCTGCGCGGCCAGCAGCGCGACGGCCGCAGCGACGTCGATTCGGGCCTGGTTGCCGACGCTGAGCAGGAACGCGACCGGCAGGGAGCGGTCGGCCCACGAGATGTTGATGCCGATGTTGCCGGACTGCAGCACGAGTCCGACGCCACGCTCGACGCGAGGCAGCGGGAACTCGATCGGCCACAGGCTCGACCCGTCGACACGGTTGATCAGCCCGTAGCAGTTCGGGCCGAGGATCGGCATCTCGCCCGCCGCCTCGAGCAGGGCCGCCTGCAGCTCGTGCTCGCCCGCCTCCGCAAACCCCGCCGCGTAGCACGCGGCGCCGCCGGCGCCGATCGCGGCCAGCTCGCGCACCGCCTCGATCGTGGCGTGCGCGTTGACCGCGATGTACGCGGCATCGGGCGCCTCGGGGAGATCGGCGATCGTCCGGTACGCACCCGGCCGGGTCGGGTGCACCGCGTGGATCGGGCCGCCGAAGCCGCCCTCGCGGCAGATCCGCATCGCCTCCGGAGCGAGCGATCCGCCGACGAACGCGACCGAGCGCGGCCGCAGAAGCCTGGTGCCGATCACTGTCCGCGGAAGACCGGGTCGCGCCGCTCGACCGCCGCGGCGAGGGCTTCGCGGTGGTCGGCGGTCTCGGCGCAAATCGCTCCCGCCGCCTTCTCCGCGGCCAACTGCTCGGCGAGCGTCCGCCCGGCCGAGTCGTGCAGCAACCGCTTCGCGAGCCGGAGGGCAACCGTCGGCCCGGCAGCGAGCTGCCGGGCGAACGCCGCGCCGGCCTCGCCCAGTCGGTCCGGCTCCGCGATCTCGGTCACGAGCCCGCGCTGCAGCGCTTCGGCGGCACTCCACCGTTCGGCCGTGAAGACGAACCGCTTCGCCTGCTCGAGGCCGAGCAGGCGCGGATAGAGCCAGGTCCCGCCCGCGTCGGGCGGATAGCCGACGCGCGTGTACGAGCAGACGAAGAAGGCCTCGCTGGAGGCGATGCGGAAGTCGCAGCAGCAGGCGAGATCGAGGCCCGCACCGACGGCGGCGCCGTTCAGGACGGCGACGGTCGGCGTCGCCAGATCGTGCAGCTCCTGCATCAGCGCGTGGGCGTTGCGCTCCCACGCCGCGCCGGTTTCGTCGTCGCCACGCTCGACTGCCTCCGACCACTCGGCGATGTCGGCGCCGGCGCAGAACCCCTTCCCCGCGCCCGTCACGACGAGCGCGCGCACGTCGTCGTCGGCAGCGGCAGCGCCGATCGCCTCGCGCAGCGCGATCAGCAGGGCGACGTTGAGGGCATTGCGCCGTTCCGGCCGGTTGAGCGTGAGCGTGCGCACGCCCGCGGCGTCGTCGATCAGTACCAGGTCGTTGGGCATGACGCCCGACGGTACACGACCAGGCTCAGACCTCGAAGCGCACGACCAGCGCCTGGAGCTCCTCGGCCGTCCGCGCGACGATCTGCGCGCTCCCGGCGATCTCGAGCGCCGTGTCGCTGGTCTGCTCCGAGCTAGCGCTCACCTGCTGCGTCGCGGCAGAGGCCTCCTCCGAGACCGAGGCGACTTCGCCGAGGGCGCTGTCGACGGCGCGCGCGGCGTCGGCGATCGCCTGGAACGACTCGCGCGCGCGCTCGACGATGGTGGCCGACTCGGTGACGTCGTGCGTCGTGACGGACACCATCTCGACGGTCTCGGCCACGGCTCGCTGCACCTCACCGATCAGGGTCGAGATCGTCGACGCGGCGCGCTGCGAGTCCTCCGCCAGCTTGCGCACCTCCTCGGCGACGACGGCGAAGCCGCGGCCCTGCTCGCCGGCGCGCGCGGCCTCGATGGCGGCGTTCAGCGCCAGCAGGTTCGTCTGCTCGGCGATCGATGTGACCGTGTCGACGAAGCCGCCAATCGCCTGGCTCTGCAGGCCGAGGCCGGCGATGGCGCCCGACACCCGCTCCGTGGACGCCGTCACCGATGCCATGGCTGCCGTCGCGCGGGTCGCATCCGTGATCCCCGCCGCGGCCAGTTCCTGGGTCTGGGAGGAGGACTCGATCGCCGCCTGCACGACCGTGGCCTGTCGTTCGGCGCCGCCGGCGACCTCGCCCATCGCCGCCGAGACCTGACCGACGCTACGCCCGACGTCGGCGGACGAGGCGGCGAGCTCCTCCGCCGAGGCGGCGAGGTCCGCCGCCGCCTCCTGGATGGACCCGATCAGCGCTCCGATCGAGCCGAACGTTGCGTTGAGCTTCAACTCGACATCGGCGACCTCGTCTCGTGCGTCGGAGCGCGGCGCCCGGCCGACACGCAGATCGCCCGTGCTGGCGCGCTCAACGAACAGGGCCAGCCCCCGCAGCCGCGGCGCGATCGAACGCGTGACCGCGATCGCGAGCAGCGTCGCGGCGACGATGGCGACGAGAAGCGCGCCGAGGACGATCAGGCGCGCCAGGCCGGCCGTGTCAGCGGCGTCGCGCTGCGCGGCCTCGGACCGATCGCCCACGCCGACGGCGAGCGCATCGGCGGCCGTGAACGCCGCCGTGAACAGCTCGATCTCCCGGCCCAGCACCAGATCGTTCGCCTGCGAGATGCCGAGATCGCTGCCTTCCCGGTACGCCGCGATCACGTCCACGTCGACGGCCATGAACTCCTCGAAGGCGGCGCGCGCGGCGTCGAACTGCTCGCGCTCCGCCGGCTCGAGGCTGCGCTCTCCGACCGCCTCCAGCTCGCGTCCGAACGACGCCGCGGAGTCGAGGAAGGCCTTGCGGCTGGCGGCCTCGTCGGCCGCCGCGCCCTCGGCGCCGCGGATGATGTCGAAGGCGTAGGCCGTCTGCCAGCCGTTGAAGTCCGCGGCGCGGAACTTCACCTGCATCGCCAGGCGCTCCGTCTCGGCGAGCTCGGCAAGGGTCTCCGTGGCCGTGCGCTGACGCGCTCCGGACCAGAGCGCGGCGGCGCCGACCACGAGCATCAGGAGCGCGACCGTGGCGAACGCGGCCACGAGCCTCCGGCCGATTGGAAGTCGTTGCAGCATCGGGGTCTTATCGGCCGCGACCGCGCGTCCCGTGATCGCTTTCGCTCGGGCCCTGTCGAATCGAATGAGACGCTAGCTCGGGGTCAGCGACCCCCACCACCGTCTGCTCCGTTCTCGCAGCAAGACGCAGAATGGGCCATGTCTCTCAGCGGAGCACGAACGGGTCGGCGGTCGGCGCGTCGCTCGTGTTTACCCAGACCGACTTCAGGCGCGTGTACTCCCGCATCACGTCGGGCGAGTTCTCCTTGCCGAGGCCCGACAGACCGAAGCCGCCGAGCGGCGACATCGGGGACATCGCGCGGTAGGTGTTGAGCCAGATCGTGCCGGCGTTGATGGCGCCGGCGACGCGATGGGCACGGCCGAGGTCGCGCGTCCACACGCCGGCCGCGAGCCCGTACGGCGTGTCATTCGCGAGCCGCACCGCCTCCGCCTCGTCGCGGAAGCGCATGAACATCGCAACGGGGCCGAAGATCTCCTCCTGGCAGATCCGCATCTCGTTGTGCGCGTCGGTGAAGATCGTCGGCTCGTGGTACCAGCCGCCGCTTTCGGCCGCGATCGGGGGCCGGCCGCCGCCGAGGGCGAGGGTGGCACCGTCGCTGTCACGGCCGATGGCGACGTACGCCTCGACCTTCGCGAGCTGCGCCTCGAGCGCCAGCGGCCCGAGCTCCGTCGCCTCGTCCAGCGGATCGCCGATCACGATGCGACGCGTCCGCTCGACGACGCGCTCCAGGACCTCATCGTAGATCCCGTCCTGCAGCAGCACCCGCGAGCCGGCGACGCAGGTCTGGCCGGCGGCGGCGAAGACGCCGGCGATGATCCCCATCGCCGCGCTCTCCGGGTCGGCGTCGTCGAAGACGACCTGCGGCGACTTCCCGCCCAGCTCGAGCGTCACCCGCGCCAGCCGCGACCCGCACTCGGCGGCGATCCGCCGGCCCGTCTCGCTGGAGCCGGTGAAGGCGATCTTCGTGACGTCCGGGTGGGAGACGAGCGCCGCGCCAGCATCGCCGAAGCCGGTGACGACGTTGACCACGCCCGCGGGGAAGCCTGCCTCCTCGACCAGGGGCATCACGGCGAGCAGCGACGCCGAGGTGTGCTCGGACGGCTTGATCACGATCGTGTTGCCCGCGGCGAGCGCCGGCGCGATCTTCATCGACGTCAGGAGCAGCGGCGAGTTCCACGGCGTGATCGCGCCGACGACGCCCAGGGGCTCGCGCAGGGTGTAGTTGAGGATCTCCGTACGCAGGGCGGGGATCACGTCGCCGTGCACCTTGTCGGCGAGGCCGGCGAAGTAGTAGTAGTACTCCGGCAAGGCAGCGAGCTGGCCACGCATCTCGCGGATCAGCTTGCCGTTGTCGGTCGCCTCGGCGACGGCCAGCTCCTCCGCGTGCTCGCCGATCAGATCGCCAAGCCGGCGCAGGAGGTGCCCGCGGCGCGTCTGCGAGAGGCCGCGCCAGGCCTCATCCGCAAACGCCACACGCGCTGCGGTCACGGCGCGATCGATGTCCTCGGCGGTGCCGCGGGCGGCGCGATAGAACGGACGACCCGTGGCGGGATTGAAGGACTCGAAGGTCGCACCCTCGGCAGCGTCGACGAAGGCGCCGCCGATGTAGTGCCGGTGGTGCTCGAGGGCGGTTGTGGCCATCAGCCTCTCCTGCTGTTGCGGACGATGGCGTCCGCCAGGGCCTGCGGCGCGTCGAGCGGCAGCAGGTGACGGGCGCCGGGGACGATCTCGACCTCGCCGCGGGGGCAGGCGGCGGCAAGCGTACGGGACATCGCGGGCGTCGAGCCCGGGTCGTCGGCGCCGGTGATCGCCAGCACGGGCATCGGCAGCGCCGGATAAAGCGGCTCGCACTCGACGTCGCCGGCCACGAACAGCCGGTAACAGGCGAGATAGCTCGCATGGTCGTTGCGCGCGAGGACGGTGGCGACCTCGGGCCGCTCCCAGCGTTCGACGGCGGCGGCGAACGATGCCGGCAGGTCGGACTCCGCGAGCCGCAACCGCGCCTCGACCGCGTCCTGCTCTGCCGCCGTCCGGCGGGCGACGCACGACACGAGGGTCAGTGTCCGCACGGACTCGGGCCGGTCGGCGGCGAGGCGCGATGCGACCAGTCCGCCGAGCGAGAAGCCGACGACGTGGCAGGGCTCGGGCAGCGGCGGTGCGAGGTCGCGGAGCGTGACGGGACCGTCGAGCACGTCGCCGCCGTGGCCAGGAAGGTTCGGGGCGTGCAGGTCGGCGTCTGGCAGGAGCGCCGCGACCGGCTCCCAGATCGAGCGATCGAGGCCGACGCCGTGCAGCATCAGGACGGGCCCGTCGATCATCACTGCTCGGTCGCGAGCGGCGCCAGCCGCTCCTGCGGTCGCCCCCGGCTGGCCGCGGCGAGCCCGATCACGATCTCCCCTGGACGCGGCGCGTCCGGGACGTAGGCGGTGACGGTCTGGTGGTGCGACCGGATCGTGGCGTCCGTGACGTGCTTGAGCGGGATATCGAAGCTGGCCCCGGCCGGCGCCACCTTCTCCACGGCGGGAAGCAGGGTCGTCGCCCGGGCCGCCTCGCGGAAGTGGTTGCCGAACTTGAGCGTGTGGATCAGGCCCGAGGCGTGCTCCAGTTCGCCGTCGAGACCGACGATGCCGGCCTTCCCGTACGCCTCGACCGGGCCGCCGAGCGCGGCGACGCAGCGCGGTGCGAGCAACGCGCCGAGCTGGGGCGCGATCTCGTCGATGCCCGGTCCGAGGTCGGCGACGAAGCCGCGACCGGCCCAGGGATTGTCGATCACGGCGAGGACGATCGCCACACGATGAACGGGCGCGACCTCGCGGCCGCCCTCGGTCAACTGCTCCTCGACGATGGTGACGATCTTGCGCAGGTTCACGGTCGGTGCTCCTCCAGTCGAACGGTTGCGGTGTCGGTCGTGCGATCGCCGATCCGGGCGAGGGGACGGCCGCCGTCGGCGGCGGCGCAGACGACCACGATCTCGTCGGGCCGCGGCGCATCAGCGATCGCGATCTCGACCGTGGCATAGTGGCTACGGGTCGCCGCTGCCGTCGTGTGCCAGATCGGGACGACGATCGGCGTGCCGGCCGGCCCACGCGTGTCCGCGAACACGATGATCGAGGTACCACCGAACGCCGCCCGGACGATGTCGCCGAACCACGGCGTGTGGATCAGGGCCGCGCCGTGCTCGATCTCGCCGTCGGTGCCGACGATCGCGGCCTTGCCGAAGGCCTCGACCGCAGCCGCTCCGCCGAGGATCGCGCTGACGCGGTCGGTGAGCGCGACGGCCAGTCCCGGTGCGACAGCCTCGACCTCGGCGGCGAGGTCGTCGACGCGACCGCGACCGGCCCACGGGTTCTGGATCACGGCCGCCGCGGCGACGCGCCGGACGGGCGGGCACGCGCCGACGCCAGGCTCCGCGCGGATCTCCTCCAGCCGCGTGACGACGCGGCGGATCACGTGAACTCCGGCATCACGTCGGTCGCGAACGCGTCGAGACTCGCCATCGCGCGGGCGTGGTCGAGCCCCGGGTGCGTCGTCCAGAGCACGAGGTGCTCGAGGCCGAGTTCGTCCCTCAGCTCCGCGATCCGCTCGCGCACGTAGGCCGGTGTGCCGACCAGTTGGTTGCGCGGGTGGAGGAAGTCGTACGAGAGTTCCAGTTCGGGGTCGAGCGCCTCGCCATCGTGGAGCAGGTTGCGGAGGCCGCGCCAGTGGAGGATCCACCGGTACGACGTCATCACGGCGTCCTCGAACTCACGTCGCGCCTGCGCCATCGTGGGCGCAACGTAGACGTCACGGACGAGGGCGAGGCCCTCGCCCGGCGCCAGGTCGCGCCCGGCGGCCGCCGCCGCCGACCGGTAGAGCTGAAAGCGGGTCTTCAGGGCGGAGACCGGCGGCAACCAGAACATCCCCTGGATCCCGCGTGCGGCCGCCCATTCGATCGACGGCGCCGTGTCGATCACCTGCCACAGCGGCGGGTGCGGCTGCTGGAGCGGGCGCGGCGTGACCGACATCCGGGTCAGCATCCCCCGCTCATCGCAGAAGCGCGGATCGGGCGGGCTCAGCGGGTGGTTCCAGCGGACGCCCGGCTGCGGGAACTCGTAGAAGCGACCGTGGTGCGAGAAGAACTCCTCCGTCCAGGCCTTCACCATCACGTCCAGCGTCTCGCCGAACAGCGCACGGTTCTGCGCCTCGTTCCGCGGATCGGCGATCGGGTTGAGATTGAGCGCCTCGCGCCCGTACAGCCCGCGCCCGACGCCGACCTCGAGCCGGCCGCCACTGAGATGGTCGAGCATCGCGAGGTCCTCGGCGAGCCGCAGCGGGTGCCAGAACGTGATGATGCTCGCGGCCTGGCCAATGCGGATCCGCGACGTCCGCGCGGCGATGTCCGCGCTCATCAGCACCGGGTTCGGCGTGACCTCGAAGCCCTCGTGACCGAAGTGGTGCTCGGTGTACCAGATCGACCAGAAGCCGGCCGCCTCGGCGGCGCTGGCAAACGCGCGGGCCTCGTCCATCACGCGGCTGTACTCGTGCAGCCGGCCGGGCGCGCCGAGGTTGTGGAAGACGGAGAACCTCACTGCCCCATCAGTGCTCGCTGGGTCGCGCGGACGTGATCGCGCATGGCGTGCTCGGCGCCGTGGGCGTCCTTGGCGGCGATCCGGTCGACGACACGCTGGCGCTCCGCGGTCGCGACGTCACCTCGGTCGGGCACGGCGAGCGACGATAGCTGATTCATGTGCCAGCGGTGCGTCAGCGCCAGTTTCAGGGAGTCGGCCGCCACCATCAGCGCCTCGCCGAAGGCGGCGTCGTCGGTGACGTGACGCTCCAGTCCGGCAGACGCGCCGCGCTGTGCCGCAAGCCGGGCGGCGAGGCCGCGGAACACCTCGCAGAGCTCGTAGAGTTCGGCGATGTCGCGGCGCGAGGGTTCCGCAACGAACGTGCCGACGCGGGGGACGATCTCGACCAGGCCCTCGGTCGCCAGCTGCTTGAGCGCCTCCCGGACCGGCGTGCGCGACACGCCGAGTTCCTCCGACAGCGTCACCTCGGAGAGCCCGGCCCCGGCGGGGTAGTCGCCCGTCACGATCCCGTCGCGGATCTGCGCCGCGACCCGTGACTGCAGGCTCGCTACCATGGTACAGCCAGGCTATCATGGGCGCTGATGCGCGGCGATGAACAGCACTGGCCCGACGGAGAGCCGCCCGAGCCGGTGGGTGGGGTGGCACCCGATCTGCTCCGTACCGTGGCAGGCGCCTTCCCGACGGGCGTCGCGGCAATCACGGTGGGCGACGACGGCAAGCCGTACGGCTTCGCCGCGAACGCCTTCTCGTCGCTGTCGCTCGAGCCGCCGTTGGTGCTCGTCTGCGCGGCGCGCACGTCGCGTACGCGGCCCGTCCTGGTGGCGGCCGGCTCGTTCACGATCAACATCCTCGCGGCCGACCAGGCCGACGTCTGCAAGGCGCTCGCGAGGAAGGGCGACGACAAGTTCGACGGGCTTGACTGGGCGCCGGGGCCGCTCGGGCATCCGCATATCGCCGGCGCCGCGGCCTACCTCGACTGCTCGTTGCACTCGCTGCTGCCCGGCGGCGACCACGTGATCTTCACCGGGCTCGTGTCGGCGGCCGAGAGCGCCGACGACGTGGCGCCGCTGCTCTTCTGGCGCGGCGCGCTCGGGCCGTTGCCGACGCGCTAACGAGCGCCGAGCGAGCGGGCGAGGGCCGCGTTCGTGTAGCGCCCGTCGTCCGAGACGTCGATGGCGCTGGCCGCCCACGCCGGCAGCGCGACCGTCTCGTCCTCCCTCGACAACTCGACCTCGAGCAGCACGAGAGCGGCGGGCGCCTCGAAGACGTCGATCTCGAGCGTCTGCGCCCCGTGCGGAACGACGTACCGCGTCTTGACCACCGTGCCGCTGTCCGGCCGCGCGTCCCGGAGGAGCGAGTCGTACTCGGCGGCGTCGATCTCGCGCTCGTCCTCGGCGCGGGCGAGGCCGCCGAGCGGCCGCTTCTCGGTCAGGAAGTAGCGGACGCCGTCGGCGCCGCGGCGGCAGCGAACGCGCCGGGTCGAGCCTGCGGGGGAGTTCAGATACGTCTGCGCCATCGCGTAGGTGGTCGCCGCGGCGAGGACCGCCGCCGGCGGCGCGCCGGCGAGCAGGTACTTCCGCTCGATCTCGATCACGGCAGCGCGGTCCGGAACAGCCGCCCGAGCCCGGTGAGTGGCTCGTCGACGCCTGCGAGACGCAGCGCGTGCCAGGCGAGCGCGTGGTTGGACGACGTGACGGGCTTGCCGAGCCGTTCCTCGGCCCGCTCGACGATCCCGCACACGCGCAGGCTCGTGCAGGAGATGAAGACGCCGTCGACGTCGTCGTGGCCGCCGAGCTCCACCAGGGCATCCTCGATCGACGCCTCGGAGATGCGGGCCACTTCGTTGTCGTCCGCGTGGTTGAACGAGCCCATCACGGGAACCTCGAGACCCTGCCCGACGAAGAAGCGCCGCATCCCCTGGTTGACCTCGTCGATGTACGGCGTCAGCAGCGCGATCCGCGTCGCTCCCATCGCGCCGAGCCCGGTCACGGCCGCCGTCACCGGATTCGTCACGGCCACCCCGGGGCGTGTCTCGTGGACGCGGGCAGCGACGCCGGCCGGGCCGATCACCATCGACGCCGACGTGCAGCCGTACGCGACGACGTCGATGCGCTCGCCGGGCCGGAGCGTCTCCGCGCACCCCGCGATGCGCGACTCCATCGCCGCGAGCGTCGTCGGGTTGATGTCGGGGTCGTTGAGGATCCTCGTGTGGAAGACGGCTGCGCCGTCGACGCGCGGCACGATCTGGCGGAACTCGTGCTCGATCGTGTGATCGGTCGCGAGGACGATCAGGCCGATCGCGGCGCGCGGGGCAACGCCACCGTCGAGCTCAAACGGCATGTGCTGGCGGTTGACGAGCAGGGGCTTCACGGTTGTGGCCATTGTCGAACGCTACCGTGACGCGAGGGTGAGGCCGGTCACGTCGATGTCGGTCGCGCGGCCGGCGAACATGTCGGCGAAGAGCCGCGCGGAGCCGCACGACATCGTCCACCCCATGTGCCCGTGGCCGACGTTCAGCCACATGTTCGGCTGGCGTGCCGCGCCGATGATCGGCGTCCCCTCCGGCGTCATCGGGCGAAGGCCGGCCCAGTAGGTCGGCTGCGACCAGTCGCAGGCGTCGCCGAACAGCAACTTCGCGGTGTCGAGCATGACGGTGAAATCCGACGGCTCGTGCGTCGTGTCGTAGCCGGCGAACTCGGCTGTCGAGGTGAGGCGGATCCGGTCGCCGAAGCGAGCCCAGGCGACCAATTTGTTCTCGTCGACGCCCCCGACATCGGGCGCCGCCGCCGCATCGATGACGGGGACGGTGACCGAGTAGCCCTTGATCGGGTAGACGGGCAGCCTGAGGCCGACGCCGCGGGCGAGCTTCGCCGCCCAGGGGCCGGCGCAGAGAACGTAGGCGTCGCCCTCGACGGGTCCGCGCGAGGTCTCCACGTGCTGGACGCGACCGCTCGACTCGACGATCGCGTGCGCGGTCGTCGAGTAGCGGAACTCGACGCCGCGGGTCGCGAGCTGCTCGGCGACGCCGGCGGTGAACGCCGAGCAGTCGCCGGACTCGTCGTCGGGGCAGAGGATCGCGCCCGCGACGAGCGACCGCGCGCCGGCGAGCGCCGGCTCGAGCGCGATCACCGCGTCGGTGTCGAGCACCTGCATCGTACGCCCGGCGTCCTGCAGAATCCCCATGTGCGCGACGCCCGCATCGAACGACTCGCGATCGCGGTAGCAGTACAGCAGGCCCTTCGAGATCAGGTCGTACGCAACGCCCGTCTCGGCCGTGAGCTCGTGCAGGCGGCCCTGGGAGTAGGTGCAGAGCGCGAGCTTGCGCAGCGTGTTCGTCCGCGCCCGCTCGGCCGTGCAGTTGCGCAGGAACAGCAGCGACCAGCGGTACAGCTCGAACTCGAGGCGAGGCGTGAACCTCAGCGCCTGGTCCTTGGAGACGAGCGACTTGACGAGCATCGCCGGCGCCTTCGGCGAGGCCCACGTGTAGGAGTGGCCGGGCGCGATCAGCCCGGCGTTTCCCCAGCTCGTCTCGCGGCCGGGCGCCTCGCCCCGCTCGATCACGACGACCTCGTGGCCGTCGCGCGCGAGCTCGTAGGCAGTGGTGACGCCGACGACGCCGGCGCCGATGACCACGACGCGCACCGAGCTACCTCGCCGCGACGACGCGGATCTCGACCGTGTACTGCGGGAACGCGAGCTTCGACTCGACGCAGGCCCGCGCCGGAGCGTGGCCGGCCGGCACCCAGGCGTCCCACTCGGCGTTCATCTGGTCGAACGTCGAGATGTCGCTCAGCCAGATCGTCGCCATCAGCGCCTTCGTCTTGTCGGAGCCGGCCTCGGCGAGGAGGCCGTCGATCTGCTGCAGGATCTGACGCGTCTGGCCGGCGACGTCGGCGGACGGGTCGGCGGCGACCTGCCCGGCGAGGTAGACGGTGTCGCCGTGGATGACGGTCTGGCTCATCCGCTGGTTCGTGTGGTGTCGGGTGATGTCACTCATCGGTCAGCCATCGTACCGTTCCTGGCCATGACCATGTACGAGCCATGGGACGCGCTGACGGCGCCCCGCTTCACGGGGCCGCGCACGTTCGCGCGTCTGCCCCACACGCAGGACGCCGCGAACGCCGCTGCGGCGGTGTTCGGCATGCCCTGGGACGGGTCGACGTCGTTCCGCAGCGGCGCCCGGTTCGGGCCCGAGGCGGTGCGGTCGCTGAGCGGGATGATCCGCACCTACAACCCGGTCCAGCGCGTCCAGGTGTTCGGCGAGCTGTCGACGATCGACTACGGCGACGCGCCGACCGCCCCCGGGTACGTCGCCGAGACCCTGGAGCGGATCGAGACCTTCATCCGCCCGATCGTCGAGGCGGGGGCGATCCCCGTCGGCATCGGCGGCGATCACAGCTGCACGCTCGCCGAGCTGCGGGCGCTGGCGAGGCGACACGGACCGCTCGGCCTCGTCCACCTCGACAGCCACACCGACCTCTGGGATCTCTACAACGGCCTGCCGCTCGCGCACGGCACCCTGATGCGGCGCGGCATCGAGGAGGGCATCCTCGATCCGGCGCGGATGTTCCAGGCCGGGATGCACGGCCCGCTGTACGGCGAGGCGGACGAGCGGATCCCGGCCGACCTCGGCGTCGAGACGCTGCCGTGGGACGAGATCTGCGACTGGACGCCGGCCGAGTTCGCCCGGCGGGCGCGCCAGCGCGTCGGCGCCGGCCCGACGTTCCTCACCTTCGATGTCGACTTCGTCGACGCCGCCTTCGCCCCCGGCACCGGCACCCCGGAGGTCGGCGGCCCGACGAGCCATCAGGCGCTGCGGCTGCTGCGCTCCCTCACGGACATCGACTTCGTCGGGTTCGACGTCGTCGAGGTCGCTCCGCAGTACGACGGGCCCGGCCAGATCACGGCGCTGCTCGCCGCGAACGTCGTCTTCGAGTTCCTCTCCCTGATCGCCCTGCGGAGACGGTAGTCTCGGGCCATGAGCGAAGGCTTCATCGACGTCCCCGGTGGGCGTGTCTGGTACGAGACCCTCGGCGGCGGCGACCGGACGCCGCTGCTGACGCTGCACGGCGGGCCGGGCGCCGGCCACGACTACATCCGGCCCTTCGCGGAGCGGCTCGCCGAGACGCGGCCGGTCGTCCTCTACGACCAGCTCGGCTGCGGGCGCTCGGAGCAGCCGGATGACCCGTCGCTGTGGACGTTCGACCGCTTCGTTGCGGAGGTCGACGCGGTGCGTGCGGCGCTCGACCTCGGCACGTGCGACCTCTTCGGTCAGTCGTGGGGCGGCTGGCTCGCGATCGAGTACCTCTGCCGCGGCGCGACCGGCATCCGCCGCGCCATTCTCGCCTCGACCTCGGCGAGCACGGCGCAGTTCACGGCCGAGGCGCGGCGGCTGATCGAGGTGATGGACGAGCCGGCCCGGTCGACGCTGATCGACCTCGGCGCGCGCGGCGCCTACGACGACCCGGCGTACGGCGAGGCCGTGCTCGAGTTCTACCGCCTGCACCTCTGCCGGCTCGCCCCGTGGCCCGAGGCGATGCTGCGGACAGCCGCGAACCTCGACGGCAACCAGGTCTACCTGACCATGAACGGGCCGACCGAGTTCGACGTCATCGGCGAGGCGTTGCGCGGCTGGGATCGCTCCGCCAACCTCGGCGCGATCCGCGTGCCCACGCTCGTCACCTGCGGCCGCCACGACGAGATCACGCCGGCCTGCTCGCAGACGATCACGGACGGCATCGAGGGTGCGCGGATGGTCGTCTTCGAGGAGAGCGCGCACTGCGCGCACCTCGAGGAGCCGGAGGCGTACGCCGATGCGGTGGTCGCCTTCCTCGATGGCTGACCGCTCGAGCGGCCGCGGCGGTGCCGGCGCCGGACGGCTCGTGATCGTCTGCGGCCTCCCCGGTGCGGGCAAGACGACGCGGGCGCGCGCAATCGAGGACGCCTACCCCGGCGTCCGCTTCTGCCCCGACGAGTGGATGGCGAGCCTGGCCATCGATCTCTGGGATGCCGCGCCCGTGAGCGAATCGAACGACTGCGGTGGCACATGGCGGAGAATGTCCTCCGCAACGGCGGCACGGCGATCGTCGAGTGGGGAACGTGGCCACGGGTGGAGCGTGACACGCTGCGGGAAGCCGCCCGTCGACTCGGCGCCCGACGTGCTGTGGCGTCGCATCCAGAACCGCGGAATGGAATCGACGTTCGCCTCGCGCCCGATCACCGAGGAGGACGTCGCAGCATTCGTCGCGGCGTTCGAACCCCCGGACGCAGCCGAACTCGACCTCTACGACCAACCGCTGCTCACAGTCGTCGATCCGGACCGGTGAACTGCAAGGAAGCACGTCTGCACAATAGTGCTATCGTGCGCGCATGACCACACGCGTCACCGTTGCACTCGATGACGACGTCCTGCGCGCGGCGCGCATCGCCGCAGCACGCGCCGGCGTCCGCGATTCGGAGCTCGTCGAGACGGCGCTGCGCTCCTATCTCGGCCTCGACGTCGTGACCGAGATTCGAGCGACGAACGACCTGGACGAGGAGGCAGCGGCGGCGCCCGTCTACGAGGAGTCGCATGCCGCGCGACGCACCTCGTCGCGCTGGCCCGCGCAGCCGGCGGGCGCTTCCTCGTCTCCGGAGACACCCACCTGCTCGGGATCGTGAACCCGACGCCGCCGATTCTGACGCCGCGCCAGCTTCTCGACCTTCTGAACTCGTGAGCTCCTCCGGACGGATCGGACGATCCAAACCCAGGTTCTTCGCGAACTCCTCGGGAAAGATTCGAACTTTCAACCCTCCGGTTAACAGCCGGATGCTCTGCCGTTGAGCTACCGAGGATCGGCCTTTCGAGTATAGCCGGCGGCGTGTCGCAAAGGTGCGCGGCACCATTGCGACAGCGCGCGGTCAGTCCGAGAAGCGGCCCGCCGCCCGCATCGACTTCAGCTTGAACAGCGTCCGCGTCTCGATCTGGCGGATCCGCTCCCGCGTGACGCCGAAGTAGCGCCCGACCTCCTCCAGCGTCATCGAATCCTCGCCGGCGAGGCCGTAGCGAAGCTCGAGCACCTTCCGCTCACGGTGCGAGAGGAGCGCGAGCACACCCTGCAGCTCCTCGCGACGCAGCTTCGTGTCGATCGCGACGTGCGGACGAGCCAGTTCGTCGTCCTCGATGAAGTCGCCGAGGCTCGAGTCGTCCTCGTCCCCCACCGGCGTCTCGAGCGAGACCGGCTCCTGCGCGATCTTCAGAATCTGCTCCACGCGCTGCGGCGTGATCTCCATCTTCAACGCGATCTCCTCGTTCGTCGGATCGCGCTCGAGTTCCTGCACCAACTGGCGCCGGACGCGGACGAGACGGTTGATGGTCTCGACCATGTGCACTGGCACGCGGATCGTGCGCGCCTGGTCGGCGATGCCACGGGTGATCGCCTGGCGGATCCACCATGTCGCATACGTCGAGAACTTGAAGCCACGGCGCCAGTCGAACTTCTCCACGGCGCGCATCAGGCCGAGATTGCCCTCCTGGATCAGGTCGAGGAAGAGCATGCCGCGTCCGACGTACCGCTTGGCGACGGAGACGACGAGCCGCAGGTTCGCCTCGATCAGCGCCTGCTTCGCGGCCTGATCGCCGCGCTCGATGCGCTTCGCCAGCGACACCTCCTCCTCGGCGGTGAGGAGCGTGACCTTGCCGATCTCGCGCAGGTACGCCCGCACCGGATCGTGGTCGCGATGCCGGACGCCGACGTCGATCGTCGGACCGCTCTCGTCGGCCTCGGCCTCGTCAGCCACCGGTGCGACCACCTCGTCGAAGAGATCGTCCTCGACGACGTCAACCTCGTCGAACGCGACGGCCCCGAGCAGCGGAACGGCATCGACGGCGTCGCCCGTGCCGTCGGGATCGGCCTCGGTCACCTGCTCTATGTAGTCGAAGCGGTCGGGCTCCATTGCGCTCCTACGCCGCGCCGCCCCGAGCGAGGCGGTCCTTCAGGACGGCCCGCTCGCGCTTCAAACGACTCAGCTCGATTTGACTGTCCCGGGTGTATTCGGTGGATTCGAGCATCGCCTTTAGCGATGCGATGGCGTCGTCGAGCTCCCAGATCCCGGTCGCGACGCGCAGGTTCTCGGCCGCGGCGCGGGCCGCACGCAGCGCATCGTCGCCCTCGCCGTACTCCGCCGCGTACGCGAGGATGCGCGCGGCATCGCCCTCGCAGGCTGCTGGGGGCGACGCCGTCGGCGCGGCCACGCGGGCACGGATCCAGGTCGCAAGTGCATCGTCGACGGCTTCGTCCGGTGCCTCCCTCGCGACGAGACAGGCCGCGAGCAGCCGCAGTCGAGCGTCCGGTCGGCGATCGCGAGACTCCGGGCGCGCGCGTTCGCGCGCCCCGCCACGCGGCAGCCGCAGGCGCCCGGGGACGAGCATCGCCTCGGACTCGCGTGACAGACGCAGCACGCCGGCGACCCGTCGTACCTGCGCATCGCGCTCCGGCCCCGCTGCCGTGGCGGCCAGCGCCTGCCGGCAGGCGGCATACGCCGCGTCGGCGCCGTCGCTGCCCACCAGTGCGAGGGCGCGATCGATGCGGAAGGCGAGGACCGGCAGTGCTGCGGCCAGGGCCGCCTCGAAGGCGTCGCCGCCGCGGATGAGGATGTCCGCCGGATCCTCGCCGGCCGGCAGCGCGACGATCCGGACCCGCAGGCCGCTGCGCTCCGCGATTGCCATCCCACGCAGCGCCGCCTCCTGCCCGGCGGCGTCGGCGTCGAAGCACAGGAAGACGAGGTCGGCCAGCCGCCGCAGCTCGCGAACCTGCTCCTCGGTCAGCGACGTCCCCATCGCGGCGACGGCCTCCTCGAAGCCCGCGGCGTGGAGTGCGATCACGTCCGTGTAGCCCTCGACGACGATCGCGCGATGCCGCTTCGCGATCGCCGCCCGCGCGAGATGGAGGCCGTAGAGCAGTCGGCTCTTCTTGAACAGCTCGGACTCGGGGCTGTTCAGGTACTTCGGCCCCTCACCCCCGGCCATGACGCGGGCGCCGAACCCACGCACCCGGCCGCGGGCGTCGCAGAGCGGAAAGGTGATGCGTCCCCGGAAACGATCGATCGGCCCGCGCCGGCCAGAGGACGAGACGCCGGCATCGATCAGCAGCTGCGCCGTATAGCCCTTGCGCTGCGCTGCCCCGGCGACCCGATCCCAGTCATCGGGCGCGAAGCCGAGTCGGAACCGTTCGATCGACGCGGCGGCGATGCCCCGCTCGACGAGGTAAGCACGCGCCGACCCTGCCTCCTCCGCGCTCTCGAGGTACCGCTCGTAGAACGTCGCCACGTCATCGAGCAGCGCGTCGACCTTCTTCGTGCGATCGATCCGCGCCTGATCCTCGGGCGTCAGGTCCTCCCGCTCGAGTTCCACGCCGTACCGGTCCGCGAGCCACTCCACCGCCTCCGGGAACGTCAGGTTCTCGATGCGCCGCACGAAGTCGAACAGCCCGCCCTTCTCGCCGCAGCCGAAACAGGTGTACAGCTTCTCGACCGGGTGGACGTGGAAGGACGGCGTCCGCTCCTCGTGGAACGGACAGCGGAGCATCACCTGCCCGGCCGACCGCCGCCCCGGGCCGGTGCGGGCCTCGACCAGCTCGACGAGATCGGCCCGGTCGCGCACGGCCTCGAGCGAGCGTTGCGCAATCCGACCGCTGAGGGTCACGCCTGGAACCGCCAGCCCTCTGGCTCGAACAGGTCGCGATAGGTCCGCAACGCGTAGCGGTCGGTCATCCCGGCGACGTGGTCGACGACGCGGATCAGGCGCTCGGGCTCGGCGCTGGTCGGCAAGGCGTCTTCGTGGTCGAGGAAATGGTCGAAGAGTGCGGTCACGACATGCCTCACACGCCGGCGCTCGCCATCCGACTCGGGTCGCAGGTAGACCTGGTCGAACATGAAGCGCCGAAGGGCGAGGAGGGCCGCGCCCATCGCTGGGGAGAGCAGAATATCACCGCCCTTCTCTGAGAATTCAACAAGATCATGGACGAGCCCATCGATTCTGCGGGCGGCGGTCGCTCCGAGCAGGGAAATCTGCTCGACCGGCAACGCGGCCGGATCGAGCACGCCGGCCCGGATCGCGTCATCGATGTCGTGGTTGACGTAGGCGACGCGGTCGACGATCTTCACGATCCGACCCTCGAGGGTGGCCGGATCGATGGCGCCGGTGTGGTGCAGGATGCCGTCCCGGACCTCGCCGGTGAGGTTGAGACCTCGGCCGTCACGCTCGAGGTGCTCGACGACCCGCAGCGAGTGCTCGTTGTGCAGGAACCGTCGACCGCTCGCCCGCTCGAGGGCGTCGGACAACGCTTGCTCGCCGGCGTGGCCGAACGGAGGGTGGCCGAGGTCATGCCCGAGGGCGACGGCCTCGGTCAGGTCCTCGTTCAGACGCAGCGCTCGCGCGGCCGAGCGCGCGATGCCCGCGACCTCGAGCGTGTGGGTGAGGCGGGTGCGGTAGTGATCGCCCTCCGGGGCGATGAACACCTGGGTCTTGTGCTTCAGGCGCCGGAACGCCTTCGCGTGGACGATCCGGTCACGGTCACGCTGGAACGGCGTCCGCAGCGAGCACTCCTCCTCCTCGGGGCCCTCGCGCCCGAGCCCGGCGTACGAGCGTGCCGCCGCCGGAGCCAGTCGTGCCTCCTCCTCGGCCCGGATCCGCTCGACGAAACGCGCCGCGACCGGGCCCGACGGATGCGGCACGGCTACGACTCCACGGAGGCCGTCCGGCGGAGTCGCACACCGTACGTCAGGCTCTCGACGAGGGCCTCCCAGGACGCCTCGATGATGTTCGCCGAGACGCCGACCGTCGCCCACTCGTCGTGACCGTCGGTGGTGTCGAGCAGGACGCGGGTGACGGCGCCGGTGCCGCTGTGCGGATTGAGGATCCGCACCTTGTAGTTGGCGAGCTCGAGGGCGGCCAGCTGCGGGTAGTGGCGCTCGAGCGCGAGGCGTAGGGCGGTGTCGAGGGCGTTGACGGGCCCGTTTCCCTCCGCCGTCTGGACGACGCGCTCGCCGCCGACACGGAGCTTGATCGTCGCCTCGGTCTCGACCCTGCCGTCGGCGCGCTTCTCGGTGATCACCCGCAGCGCCTCCAGCGTGAACAGCGGCTCGACCTCGCCCGCCTCCGCCCGGAGCAGCAGCTCGAACGAGGCGTCGGCGGCCTCGAAGGCGTAGCCACGGTGTTCCAGGTCCTTCAGCCGCTCAAGTGCGCGATCGACGCCGGCAGCGTCGAGTGGAACACCGAGGGCCTCGGCCTTCTCCCGCACCGTGCCGCGTCCGGAGAGCTCGGAGACGAGGATGTTCCGCCGGTTGCCGACGACACCCGGATCGACGTGCTCGAACGCGCGGACGTCGGCCTGCATCCCCGCAACGTGCATGCCGCCCTTGTGGGCGAACGCGTTGCGGCCGACGTAGGCCGCGTGCTCGTCCGGCTGGAGGTTGCAGATCTCGGCCACCTCGTGCGACACCGCAGTCAGCGCCGCGAGGCGTTCCGCGGCGATGCAGTCGAAGCCGAGCTTGAGCTGCAGGCTGGGAATGATCGCGATCAGGTTCGCGTTTCCGCACCGCTCGCCGTAGCCGTTCAGCGTTCCCTGGACGAGCCGCGCGCCGGCGTCGACGGCGGCGAGCGCATTGGCGACCGCGCACTCGGCGTCGTTATGGCTGTGTATCCCGATCTCGACCCGGCCGCCGAGGACGGCGACCACAGCGGCTGCCGCGACGGACACGCGGGCTGGCAACGTCGCGCCGTTCGTGTCGCACAGCGTCAGGTTCGCCGCACCACTGTCGGCGGCCGCTGTCAGGCAACGGATCGCGTAGTCACGATCGGCCTCGTACGCGTCGAAGAAATGCTCGGCGTCGTAGATGACCTCCTTGCCGGCGGCAACGAGGAATTGCACCGAGTCGGCGATCATCGCGATGTTCTCGTCGCGCGTCACCCGAACAACCTTGTCGAGGTGCAGGTCCCAGGTCTTACCGACGATCGTGATGACCGGCGCGAAGCAGTCCGCGAGGACCCGCAGCGCCTCGTCGTCGGACGCGCGGACGTCGCGGCGCCGCGTCATGCCGAAGGCGGCGACCCGTGCGGTCTGCAGCGGCTCGTGCTCGAGCCGCTCGAACAGCTCCCAGTCCTTCGGGTTCGAGGCCGGGAAGCCGGCCTCGATGTAGTCGCAGCCGAGCCGATCGAGCAGGTGAGCGATCTGCAGCTTCTCCGAGACCGACAGCGAGATACCCTCGCGCTGCATGCCGTCGCGGAGCGTCGTGTCGTAGATCCGTACCCGCTCGGCCATCTACGGCGAAGGCTACCCGCTGGTCAGACGATGATGGGCACGGTGCCGCCGTCGGCGCTCCACGCGGCGCCGGTCACGTAGGAGGCAGCCGCCGAGCAGAGGAAGACGGCCACCTGCGCGATCTCCTCGGCGTCGGCCATCCGTCCAAGCGGTCGCCCAGCGGCGACCTTCGCGAGGACGGCGGCGCGGTCGCCGCCGCCGCGGGCGACAGCCTGGTCGGCCAGGCCGCCGGCCGCCAGCCAGGCATCCGTCCCGACCGGACCCGGGCAGAGCGCGTTGCACAGGACACCCCGCGGTGCCTCGACATCGGCGACGAGCCGCGACAGGGACAGCACGGCTGCCTTGGTCACGCTGTAGTCGGGCATCGAGGTCGATGGGCGCTTCCCCGCCGTTGACGACACGTTCACGATGCGCGCCTGGTCCGACGCGCGGAGGTGCGGTAGCGCCGCGCGGATCGATCGCACGTAGCTCATCACGTTGAGGTCGAACGAGGCCTGCCAGTCAGCGTCGGTGACCTCATCGAACGTCCGGTGCACGGCGACGCCGGCGTTGTTCACGAGGATGTCGAGGCCACCGAGGGCCGCCACCGCCTCGGCGACCGCCCGCTCGGGCTCGCCCCTCAGCGACAGGTCGGCAGCGATCGTCACCTCGGCACCAGGTACGTGGGCGGGGCGCCGCGCAACGACGGCGACGCGCGCTCCCTCCTGCGCGAGACTCTGCGCGACCGCGAGCCCGATGCCGCGCGTGCCGCCGGTGACGAGCGCACGTCGTCCCTTCAATCCCAGGTCCACAGGGCGGCAGAGTATATTCGAGGCAGATGGCCCTGCTGCACCTGCTCCGCCACGGCGAAACGGACTGGAACGCCGAACGCCGCTGGCAGGGGCACGCGGACCGGCCGTTGACTGCGACGGGGCAACGGCAGGCGGCGCTGCTCGCCCCACTCGTCGCGGCGCTCGAGCCGGTGGCGATCCACTCGTCTGACCTCGCCCGCGCCGTCGCGACGGCGGCGCCGGCGGCGGCCCTGCTGGGACTCTCGGTCGTCGAGCACACGGCACTGCGGGAAATCGACACGGGCTCCTGGACTGGTCGCAGCGTCCCCGAGATCCGCACCGACGACCCGACGGCCATGGAGCGCCACGAGGCCGGCGAGACGTCGTGGGCCGGCGGCGAGACCTTCCAGCACATGCACGACCGCGTGATCGCCGCGCTCGACGCCATCGCCGCCGGGTACGCCGCGAAAGCCTGCGTCGTGATCGTCGCCCACGGCGGCCCGATCCGCACCGCTGTCGCCCACGCAGCGGGTGGGAGCTGGCGCGACGCGCGGCGGGGCGTCGCGCACGTCGGGTACGCCAGCCTGACCGTGATCGACCTTCCGGCGTGGCGCCTGACGAGCTACAACGTCCCGCTCGTCGACGCCAGCACAGCACACGACGTCGCCTGAGAAACGGGCCCAGGACCGTCGTGAGGCCGGCACCCGTTACCGGGTGCCGGCCTCGACGTTGAATCCGGCGGCGACCTACTCTCCCAGGCCCTTTCGGGCCAAGTACCATCGGCGCTGAGGGGCTTAACTACTCTGTTCGGAAAGGGAAGAGGTGTACCACCCTCGCCATAACCGCCGGAAATCTCGAAGAGCTCTCCGGGCGCGGAAACCGCGCACCCTCAAAGCTGCATAGGGGCATGTAGCGCTTCATCGTAGTGATACTCAAGACCTCGGGATATTAGTACGGGTCTGCTGCACGCATTACTGCGCTTCCACATCCCGCCTATCAACCTGGTGGTCTTCCAGGACCCTTACTCCCTCAAGGGGATGGGAGAACTCATCTTCGGGTGGGCTTCCCGCTTAGATGCTTTCAGCGGTTATCCCTTCCAGACGTAGCTAGCCAGCGGTGCCGTTGGCACGACAACTGATACACCAGAGGTCTGTCCACCCCGGTCCTCTCGTACTAGGGGCAGCTCCCGTCAATTC
>VFJZ01000088.1 GCA_009885805.1 Actinomycetota bacterium | reverse complement strand
CGCTGCCGCGGTCGCGTAGTTCATCGCTCTGGAAGCAGCGTCTTCAGGACGCGCGTCTTTCCTTGACGCGCAGCTTCCCGCTGAAGCTGTCGGCGCGTAACAAGACCAAGGCTCAGTGCCTGTTGGACGGCCATCGCTACCTGTTCGGGTTGCAGCTCGTCGGCGACATCGACGAGCGTTCGTGCCGGCGTCGTGGCCGGCATGCCTTCCCGCGAGATGGTGCCGACCTTCTCGTCGTCGGGGCGGGTGTGGATGACGACGCCCGGCGGGCGACGGAGCCCTCGGTACCGCCGTGGGACGAGGAGGTGGATCTCGTCGGGGATGTTGTCGCTCAGGCCGAGCAGCGCGAGCGCGCTGTCGTGCGAGACGATCGCTTTCTCCGCTCCGACCGCCATCCACTGCTCGCGGATGTCGTCGTGCTCGGAGCTCGGAAAGCCATGAATGCGATACAGCCCCCGCCGCACCCGCCCGAATCGTTCCTGCTTGACGTGATGGTCCAGAAGCTGGCGGCTGACGCCATGTTCCCGCGCTTGCGCGCTGGTGAAGTAGCCGTTCTGCTGGTAAGCGTCGACTTCGAGACCGCGGACATCAGGACTGGTAGTAGTCATGCGTAAGTCAAGTATAGCTTTACCTTTGCGGACATGAACGATGTCGCCTCATCGGGGAAGCGTCAGCGATCACGGCCATCCGGCTGGGTTCACGCGCGTCTCGCGCCGGCCCGGCCGCGCTCGGCCACGAACGAGGCGGTGGTGTTCAACAAGCCGCCGTTGCGGACCCGCCGAACATCCCGGCCGGCGCCAAGCCGAACCGGCGGCGGCCAATCCTCGCGTCGCCGATGTCACCGCGCGCCGCGAGGTCGAGATCCTCTCCAACGGAGAGGGGGTCATCGTTGCCTCGGCTCCGCTCCAATCCAGCCTTCGCCGCCCCGCCCAACGGCTGTACGGGAACAGTGCGGGAACGCCACAACCCACCCGCGACCTCCTCGAGCCAACGGAAATGCGTCCAGCGAACGTGAAAAGCGCCGCAAATGCGGCGCTTTTCCGAGAGCCCTCCAACGGACTCGAACCGTTGACCCCCTCCTTACCATCCGGCAACCGATGCGGAACGCCAAGGCACGCGCGGCCGCCCGCGCCCCTCGATCCCAGCACCCATCAGCGTCCCAACGTCGCACACGGCCCCACCGGTTGACACCCGTCCCCACGTTGATGTTCCCGCAGCGTTCCCGCAGTCCGACGGACTGGGGCGAGCCACCCGCCGGGCGGATTCACCGCGCCAGCGTACCAACCGAACGTCCACAAGGCTCAACGAATCAGACGGCCGGCACCCGACGGCGACGTCGGGTGCCGTCCGTCGACACATTCGTCGACCCAAAGGGTGATTCCGTCGCGGAGGTGGCCGGGGCTTGGCTGCAGAAGCTGCCGCGCCGGAGGCGCTGGTTGGTGAGCTAGGCGAACCAGCCTACGACAAGGTTCAGCCAGGAGCCGGAGGTCGGCGCGAGTGCCTCGACCCAAGGGTTGCACTCCCATCCCTGATGCTGCGCCGAAGCTCTCGTCCTGATGTCGTATCGGTCGGCGCTACCCCACGGCCGACCGTGGTCAGGCACTCCGTCGCCAACCCGGAGACGGTCTAGAACCTCGCCAGACCTGCCGGACGCGAGCTCGTCGAGCGCAGCGGGGATCGGGATGCCGACCGACGCGACGCGGGCGAGCTCGGTGCTATGCCTTCCGCGCCGGTCAGCGTTGGGCACGGGGCGGCGAGCCCATCAGCGCCGGCTGTAGCCGCCATCTATCCGCACTTCAGCTCCCGTGAGGAATGGAGCCTGGTCGCTGCAGAGGAACACCGCAGCCGAAGCGATCTCTCGAACGTCTGCGAAACGACCGACCGGATGGCGGGCGAGGAGGTCCCGTTCGACGACGGCACGATCCGGCGCACGCGCCAGTGCGGCCTCGTGCGCCTCGGTGGCCACTGATGCTGGCAGGAGCGTATTCGATCGGATGCCCTGCGCGGCGTACTCGACTGCGAGATGGTGCGAGAACATGTTCAAGCCGGCCTTCGCGACGCCGTAGGCGAACTCACCCTCCCAGACCGTCACGGCGGCGATGGAGCTGACGTGGAGGAGCACGCCCCCACCGGCAGCCAGGAGGTGCGGGATGGCGAGTCTCGACACCAGGAACGGACCCCGCAGGTTCGTCCGCAGCACCGCGTCGAAGTCGGCCGGCTCCCACTCGTGTGGCTGGCGCTCGTACGGCGCGATGACACCGGCGTTGTTGACGACGACATCCAGGCCGCCGAGGCCACGGATCGCGGCGTCGACGACGTCCGCTGCTCCCGCCTCGTCACCCACGTCACCCGGGCATGGCGTGGCCGTACCCCCTCGCTCGCCGATCTCCTGGCAAACGGAACAGGTTCGCGTGACGTCACGCCCTCCAATCGCGACCGCCGCACCCTCGGCGGCGAAGGCAATTGCGATCGCGCGACCGATGCCGCGGGAGGCGCCGGTCACGAGGGCGCGTTTACCGTCTAGCGTCCGCACACCCATCCGTCAGCGAACGTCCGTCGCGGGAGGGCGTCGCACTAGCGATGTCGGGGTGCTCGAGCGGGCGCATCGGACCTCCTCAGTCGATACCGCACCACTCGGCCATCGTGAGCGCCCAGACCTTGGTCGCCGTCATCAGCTCCGCGATGTCGATGTACTCGTTGGCCGCATGCGCACGCGCTAGGTTGCCCGGCCCGTACACCAGCGTCGGGACGCCGCTTTCGAACAGCACCACCCCGTCTCCCGACGCATAGCCGGCCCGCAACCGCACGTCCGTTCCAGCGACTGCGCGGTGGCTCGCTGCCACGGCCTGCACGAGCGGCGCGGCGGGCGCGATCTCGTGGTGTCCGTACTGGTCGTACCACGCGAACTGCGGTGGATGCGCCGCGAGCCACGGATCCAGCGAGCACGCGCGCAGAACGAACTCCTCGATCTCGGCCTGGATCGACTCGTGGGTGCGGGACGGGTCGAACCAGATGCTGTAGTCGATCGTGCAGTGGTCGGAGACGAAGTACGGGATCTCGACGCCCGAGGGGCCGCCGCGGATGACGCCGGGATGGAGGACGAACTTGCCGGCCGGGAACGGCGGGCGGCTGACCCGCGCCCAGTTGCGCTCTAGCCGCGCGATCGCATCCATGACGAAGATCGCCTTCTCGATGGCGCTCACACCGATGGCGTCGCCCAGTCCGCCGGCGTGGATCAGCTCGTTGCGGAAGCCGACGTGCGTCGCCTTGCCGAGCACCGTCAGCTTCAGCAGCACGGCTCGGCACGAGATGATCTCGACGTCGATGGTGCCGTCCCGGATGTCGACGGTCGGCTCCGCCGAGATGGCCGCGTCGCCCGTGAACCCGGCGTCGAGCACCGCCTGGGTGCCGATGGCGAACTCTCCGACCTCCTCACCGACGACGCTCTGCAGGACCACGTCGCCGCGCAGTCGCACGCCTGAGAGGTGCAGGGCCTCTGCGGCCTTGACCATCCCGGCGACGGGCCCCTTCATGTCGCAGGCGCCGCGTCCCCAGATGCGCCCGTCGGCGACGTCGCCGCTTACGGGGTCGCGATCCCAGTCCTCCGGCCGTCCGTATGGCACCACGTCGACGTGGCCATTCATGACGAGGCTGCGGTGACCCGGGCCGCCCGAGCCGGCCTGGACGCCGACGACGTTCGGGCGCCCGTCGGCCACTTCGACCGTCGAGACCTCGCAGCCGAAGCTCGCCATCACGCTGGCGAGCAGGCGGTTGCAGGCGGCCTCGCCCCCGCGCACGTGTTCCGAGTCGTTGTCGACGCCGGGGTAGTTCGGGGCTACGCTCGGGATGCGCACGAGGCGCGCGGCAAGGTCGACGAGCTCACCCTCCAGCTCGTCGACGGCCGCCAGGACGCGATCGCGCACGTCCGCGGGAACCGACGACGCGCCGCCGGGCGATGTCATCGGCGGTTGCACAGGCGGTCGAGGCGGTCGAGCAGCAGGTCGACCTCCGCCTCCGTGTTGAACGCGTGGAGATCGATGCGCAGCCGGCCGAGCTCGACGCCGACGTCGATATCGCCGTCGAGCAGCGTCCGTTGCAGCTCAAGCGGATCGGGGAGGTCGAGGACGACGATGCCGGCACGCTGGGGGAAGGCACGCGGTGTCGGACTGGCGAGGCCGAGGGCGTCGACCCCGGCGTAGAAGCGCTCGGTGAGCGACTCGATGCGGCCCGCGATGGCCTGGATGCCGGCGTTGGCCGTGATGCGCAGGCCGGCGGCGGCGCCCGCCACCCCGACGAAGTTCGGCATGCCGAGCCGGAAGCCCCGCGCGCCGGCCGCGACCGTGAGGCTGCGGAGCTCCATCCTCATTGTGTCTTCCGCCGAGGCCCAACCGGCGAACAGCGGCCCAATCTCGTCGAGCCACGAGCGTCGCGCGATCAGGAAGGCGACGCCAGGCGGGCCGAACAGCCACTTGTACGCAGGGAACCCGACGAAGTCGCACAACCGCACCTCCGCCGTCAGGTCGAGTGCGCCCGCGCTCTGGGCCGCATCGAGCAGGACGGCCGTCGTCTCGGGCACTGCGGGGATGGCCAGCCGTGCACCTAGCGCGTGGTCGACGTGGCTCAGCACGACGGCGAGCGTCGCGTCATCGACCAGTCCGGCGAACCCGCCCGAGCGCACGTCGGACACCCGTTCGGCCCAGCGGATCTCGAGGGGCGCGCCGACGCGCACGAGGTTCAGCCAGGTGTACGACGATGCCGGGTGCGCGTTCGCGTGGACAACGACGTTGGCGGGGGGGCTGCCGCGCTGCCACCAGCGGGCCACGACCAACCCGGTCGCGATGCTCATGGCGTGCGACGTATTCTCGGCGATCACGACCTCCGACGCGTCGCAGCCGAAGAGGTTTGCGATCGTCTCGCCGGCGTCGTCGAGGTGCCGCCACTCGCGCTCCTCGATGCGCCACGCGTCCTGCTCCCAGACCTCCATCACGGCCTCCATGGCGTGACGGACGGGCGTCGCCAGCGGCGCCTGGGCACCGGCGAAGAAGTACGCCCGTCGGCTGCAGAGCGGGAACAGGGCGCGCAGGGCCTCGAAGGACGTCACCAGCAGGTCCAGCCGCCGTCGACGACGACGTTCGAGCCGGTCACGAACGACGCCTCGTCCGAGCACAGGAAGCAGACGCACTCCGCGATCTCGCGCGGCGACCCGAGGCGCTGCAGCGGAACCCGCCCCGCAATCTGCGACAGCGCCACGTCGTCGCTCGTCTCGCGCACATACTCGGTCGTGACAGGCCCCGGGCTGATCGCGCAGACGCGCACGCCGAAGCGGGCCCAGCTGACGGCGAGCACGCGTGTCAGCTGGATGACGGCGGCCTTGCTCACGTGGTACGCGGCATCGTCCTGTCGGGGCGCGTCGCCGCCGGTGCCGTACAGGCGCCAGTCGAGCGCCCGCTCCCCGTAGATCGACGCGATGTTCACGATGACGCCGCCGCCCCGCGCGATCATCGTGCGGCCGACGCGCTGGGACATCAGGAACGTCCCGTTCACGTTCACGTCGATCACGCGGCGCCAGTCGGCGGGGTCGACGTCCTCCGCGACGTTCGGCGGCGGGCTCCCGATGCCGACGTTGTTGACCAACACGTCCACGGGGCCGAGCTCTGCCTCGACGGCGGCTACGGCCGCCTCCACGTCACCGGAAGAGGCCACGTCGGCGGCGACCCCCAGCCACCCCGGCAGGTCGCGGCAGCGGGCGGGGTCGGAGTCGACGACGGCGATGCGATAGTCGCGCTCGGCGAGCACCTCAGCTACCGCGCGTCCGATGCCCCGGCCGCCGCCCGTCACCAGAGCGACCGGCGTCATGTCGACGTCAGAGCGACCGGCATCATGTCGACAATTCTATCCGTGTACACTTGATCGAGTCAACGGGGAACGCGTGTCGCCCCACGGACGCGGAGCACGCTTGGCAGCTTCTGTCGTATTGGTCACCGGCGCGGGCCGGGGCATCGGGCGCGCGGTCGCCGGAGCCTTCGCCGAGCGCGGCGACACCGTGGCCGTGCTCGACGCCGACGCCACGGCAGCGAACGAGGCTGCCACGGCGGTCGGGGGCCTCGCCCTCGGCGCCGACATCGCCGACGAGGCCGAGGTCGAGCGCGCCTTCGCAGAGGTGGAGCGTGCGTGCGGTCCCGTCGACGTCCTCGTCAACAACGTCGGCGTGATCACCCCGTTCGAGTCCCGCGCGGAGTCCCTCGACCTCGCCGTCTTCCGGCGCATCGTCGACATCAACCTCGTGGGCACCTTCCAAGTGGCCCAGCGGGCAGGGCGGGCGATGATCCAGCGCGGCGCCGGCGGAGTGATCGTCAACGTCGCCTCGATCTACGGGGAACGCGCGATGGACTGGCGCCTGTACGGCACCGGCGGCGACGCGCCCCGGCAGGACGACGCTGCGTACCACATCACGAAGGCCGCCGTGATCCAGATGACGCGCGTCCTCGCGACGTCGTGGGCGCCCTTCAGCGTACGCGTCGTCTCGGTCAGCCCAGGGCCGGTCGACACGGAGATCGTCCGCTCCACGATCGACGCCGGGGCACGCGCGAAGATCGCCGACCGCATACCCGTGGCGCGACTGGCAACGGCTGGCGAGATCGCCAACGTGATCGTCTTCGCCGCGTCGCCGGCAGCCTCGTACGTGACGGGCGCGAACATCGTCGTCGACGGCGGCTGGACATGTTGGTAGACGTCGAGCGAGGGGTGCCGTGCGCACTTCGAGACGGCACCGTCCTCGCGGCCGACGTCTGGAGGCCACGCGGAACCGGCCCATTCCCGGTGCTGCTTGTGCGGCTGCCGTACAACAAGGCGACAGGGGCGACGTTCACGTACGCGCCGCCGCCCTGGTACGCGGCCCGCGGCTACATCGTCGTGGTGCAGGACGTGCGCGGGCGACACGCGTCCGGGGGCGACTTCGTCCCTCTCGTCCACGAGGTCGAGGACGGCGAGGATGCGGTGGCCTGGGCGGCTCGGCTGCCTGGCGCAGACGGTCGCGTCGGCATGTACGGCGGCTCGTACCTCGGCTGGGTGCAGTTGGCTGGAGCCGTGGCCTCGCCGCCAGCGCTTCGCTGCATCGCACCGGCCGTGATCGCCCCGGACGGGCATCGCTGGGCCTGGCGCGGCGGTGCCTTCAACCTCCACTTCGCGCGTTCCTGGATGCTGGAGGTGACAGGTGCGGAGCCGGCGTGTGTCGAGACCGGGACGCGCCCGCTACGGGAGGCAGCCATCGTCGCCGACGGCGAACCGGGCGGCTTCCTGGGCAGGTGGATCGACCATCCCGACCCGCACGATCCGTTCTGGCAGTCGTCGAACCTCACGCCGCGGCTGCCGCAGATCGACGTTCCGGGCCTCCACATCGGTGGCTGGTACGACATGTTCGTAGAGGGGACCATCCGCGCCTTCGCGGACGTCCAGGAGCACGGCGGACCCGGCGGGAGGTCGCGCCAGCGGCTCCACATTGGGCCGTGGTGGCACTTCCCGTGGTGCGCGCAGATGGGCGACGCGGACTTCGGAGACGACGCGCGGAACACGATCGACGAGCTCCAGATCCGGTGGTTCGACCGCTGGCTGGGCGACCGCCGCAACGGCGTGGACGAGGAGCCGGCGGCGCACGTCTTCGTCATGGGCACGAATCGCTGGTGGGCCGGCGACACGTTCCCGCCGCCGGCGCGGTCGCTGTCGCTGTACCTGACCGGCGGCGGGCGCGCCAATGGACAGGACGGGGACGGGCAGCTGGCGTTCGAGGCGCCGGCCGACGACCCGCCGGATGCCTTCTACTACGACCCGGCCGAGCCCACGTCGAGCCTTGGCGGACGCTCCTGCTGCTTCCCGGAGTCGGCGCCGATGGGCCCGTATGACCAGCGGCCCGCCCACCGCTATCCAATCGTCCTGGTCTACCGGTCCGAGCCACTGCGGGACGACCTGTGCGTCATGGGCGCGATCGAGTCCTCGATCCACCTCGAGAGCACTGCGCTCGACACCGACGTCGTGGTGCAGTTGTGCGATGAACACCCTGACGGTCGCGTGCTCAACGTCCTCGAGGGCATCCAGCGGACCGCCGGCGCGCCGCCGCCATACCGTGTCGAACTCGGGATGACCGCGATCACGTTCCGCTCAGGCCACCGCATCCGGATCGCGGTCACGAGCTCGCTCTACCCGGCCTACGATCGGAACCACAACGACGGCGGGCGCGAGGTCACGAACGCCTCCGACACGCGAGTCGTGGCCTGGCAGACCGTGCATCACGACGCTGCGCGGCCCTCGTCGATCACGCTGCCCGTCGTCGGTGTATGAGGCCTCGGAACGGGGCCGTGTCCGGTTAGACGGATGCTTGACTTTGGGCATCGACTGTTCTAATGTCGACATCTAATGCCTGAGCCATGGACGTCCCCGTCCCCGGGCCGCCGACTGCGCTGTGCCGTGGTCGGACTTGGCGTGATCGGACGCTGCCACGTGGCGGCGCTGCGGGCGTCGCGGGACGCGGAACTCGTCCTCTGCATCGACAGCGATCCGACCGCCGCTGCGTGGTGTCCGGCGGAGGCAGCCTTCGCGTCCACGCTCGACGCGCTTGCCGAGAGCGACGTCGACGCAGTCATCGTGGCGACGCCCGAGCAGGTGCACCGTGAGGCTGTTGAGGCCGCGCTGGCGTGCGGAGCGGCGACGCTTTGCGAGAAGCCCTTTGCCAGCTGCCTCGAGGACGCGGACGCCATGGCGGCCGCAGCGGCACAGCATGCGCGGCCCTTGTTCGTTGCGCACACGCTCCGCTTCGACCCGCGTTACGTCGCGCTGCAGCAGGCGGTGGCACGAGGCGCGCTCGGTTCGCTGCTGAGCCTGTCGGGGCGACGCTGGATGGATGCCGACGAGGGCCGGATCTACGCGGGCCGCACCGACCTGGCGCTGTGCCTCGGGGTGCACGACATCGACGTGATGCGGTGGTGCGCGGGAGAGATCACACGCGTCAGCGCCGAGGCCGGTCCATCGCTGCTGCACGAGGACTCCTACGACGCGCTCGCAGTCTCCATGCGCTTTGCGTGCGGCGCGGTCGGGCAGCTTGAACTCTGCTGGGCGCTCCCTTCGCAGGCGGGCGTTGCCTGGGACACGTCGCTTCTCGTCGTGGGGCGCGAGGGGAGCCGGTACCTGGAGCTCCGCGCCGGGCGCGGCGGCGACCTCGCGCCCGAGCTGACGTACGAGTACGACGTGTACGGCCTGCCGGGCGGAGTTGTCCGCATGCAGGACGAGCACTTCCTTCGCGCTGTCAGGGACCCCGCCTCCTGGCCGGGCGCCACGATCGACGAGGCGCGCCGCGCCGTCGAGGTCGCACTCGCGATCGGAACCTCGGCGCGCCGGGGCACTCCCGTGGAGGTGGCGTGAACTGCCACAGCCACGCATGGGCCTCGATGCCATTGCATGCTTCACATCGGAAAGCGCCACGGGCGCATCAAGGGAGGGGACGGAGATGACCGAACAGCGTCAGCCCGACGGGGCGACCAAAGAAGGCGGCCTTTCGCGCCGCGATCTTCTCGTGCGCTCGGCGCTGGCGGCGTCGTCTGCCGTCGTCGGCATCCCGCTACTCGCGGCCTGCGGTGACACAAAGACGACGACCACGGTCTCGACCACGCCTGGTCAGACGGTGACGACCGCGGGCCTCGCGTCGCCCCACCCCGGGACCGTCACGGGAGGCCTAGCAAACGCGTTCGTCGGCTTCAATCCGGCGCTCTCGCCGCAGCTCGCCTCCATCACCGTCATCCGGCACGTCTTCGAGGCGCTGATGCAGTACGACCTCGCGTCGAAGACGTGGACGCCGTGGCTGCTGGCGGCCGAACCGGAGCGGTCGGCGGCAAACACCTTCACCGCAACGATCCGCGACGGCGCGACGTTCCACGACGGGTCGCCGCTGACCGCCGTCGACGTCGCCTGGACCTTCGACTACTACAAGAACCCCGATACCGGCTCGTTCTTCGGAACCTTCCTGCAGACCATCGACAAGGTCGAGGGCGAAGGGAACACCCTGACGATCACGGTCACCGAGGAGCTGCCGAACTTCCACTTCGCGCTCTCGATCCCGATGATCATGCCGAAGGCGGCCTTCGCGGCCGCCGGCAACGACGCCTTCTCGGCAGCACCTGTCGGCAGTGGCCCGTACAAGTTCGCCTCGCAGACCCCGGGCCAGGCAGTGAGCCTCGACCGCTACGCCGAGTACGCCGGCGCCACGCCCGGGAAGCTCGACAAGATCGGCCTCAACTACTCCGTCGAGGATGCCAGCCGCATCGTGCAGCTGACCAGCGGGCAGCTCGACCTCATCGACGGCGTCCCCTACCGCGATATCGGCACGCTGGCCGGCGACAAGATCGACGCCGGCGCCACGGAGGGCGGCCGCCATTCGCTAGTGGAGATGAACCAGTTCAAGGGGCCGTTCAAGGACGAGAAGGTCCGGCAGGCGTTCCTCCACGCGCTCGACCGCGAGAAGCTCATCGAGGCCGTGTTCCCCGGCGGCAACGCGACGGTCGCGAACTCCCAGCTGCCGCCGTACCACCCGTACTACGTCGAGCCGTCCGCCGTCTACCCCTACGACCCTGACAAGGCCAAGTCGCTGCTCGCCGAGGCGGGGCATCCCGACGGGTTCGAGTTCGAGCTCATGGTCTCGACGATCCCGTGGCTCACCCAGCTCGGGACGCTCATGAAGGAGCAGCTAGACGCAGCCGGCATGAAGGGGACGATCCGCCTGACCGAGACGGAGGCCGGATACGGCGTGGTGGCGACCAAGGAGTACGACGTCTACGTCGCCTACGGGAACTGGTACGCGATCGGGCGCTTCGCCGACGTCCCGTATCGCGCCTTCAACTACGGCGCCGGGCGCGACGGGTTCTACGGCAAGGTCGAAGGCCGCGACGACGGCTACGACAAGCTGGTCGACGCCGCGTTCTCCGAGACGAGCGAGGAAGCCCAGATCCAGGCGTACCTCGCGGCGCAGGAGCTGTTCTCGAAGTCCGTGTTCAACAACTACATCATCCTGTGGACGAAGGTAACCGGTGCGTGGCAGCGCTACGTCACGGGCTACACGCCGCCCGAGGACGACATCCCCTCGCTGGTGAACGTGTCGTCCTGACGGGCGTCGTGGCCTCTGCTACGCGGTCGATCGAGGCGCCAGCGCCAGGTTCGCGGGCAGCGCTCCGGCGCCGCCGGCGGAGGCGGCTCATAGGTCGGCGGCTGCTCTACGTGCCGCCGACGCTCTTCGCTATGAGCGTCCTCGTCTTCGCCATCGGACGGGCGTCCCTCTCCAGCCCGAAGCTGGTCGCGCTCGGCTTCTTCGCGCCCGAGCGGGCCAAGGCCGAGTTTAACGAGCGCTTCCACCTCGACGACCCGCTGGTCACCCAGTACGGGCTCTGGCTCAAAGACGCTGTGCGGGGCGACTTCGGTATCTCCTTCATCACCCGCACGCCTGTCGTCGACGCGATCACCGACGGCGCGCGCGTGACCGCGGTACTCGCCCTGGGAGCACTCGCGCTGGCGGTCGCGCTTGGCTTCATCGTGGGCACGATCGGCGGCCTCACGCGGTCCGGGTTCGTATCGAACCTGGTCTCGATCGGCACGGTGATGACGCTCTCGCTGCCGCAGTTCTGGCTCGGGCTGGTGCTGATTCTGTTCTTTTCGCTCAACCTCGAGTGGCTGCCGGCCGGGGGCTATGTGCCCTTCACCGAAAACCCCAAGGCCTTCTTCGAGTCCATGCTGCTCCCGTGGATCACTCTCGCGATCGGCCCCGCGGGCCTGATCGCGAGGGTGATCCAGGTGCGTGTCGCACAGGAGTCGAACCGGCCACACGTGCTGACGGCAGCGAGCCTGGGTGTCCCCCGCCGCCGGATCGTCGAGCGCTACATCTTGCGCAACAGCCTGATCGAGCCGACCAGCGTGATCGGGATCCAGACCGGGTACATGCTCGGCGGCGCGTTCCTCGTCGAGCAGGTCTTCGGTTTGCCCGGCATCGGGGTGGCGGCCCTAAACGCGGCCAAGCAGGGCGACTACCCCGTGGTCCAGGCCGCCGCGCTCTATACGACGGTCGCCTTTCTCTTGATCAGCCTCGCGATCGACGTGCTCCAGGCGATGCTCGATGTGCGCGACTCGGACGAGGCGCCCTGATGGCCGTGACGCCAGTGACCTCGTCGCGGGCGCGCCCCTCGTTGCGAGTGCTCCGCTCGTGGCACGTCATCCCTGTTGTGTGGTTGGGTCTCGTTGTCGTGGGCGCGCTCCTCGGGCTCACCGTGTTCGCCGAGAAGGCCGACCAGTCGTCCGTCGACATCCTGCAGGCGCCGAGCCTCTCGCACCCGATGGGGACGGACGAGCTCGGGCGCGCCGTGTTCGCTCGCGTGCTCGCCGGCGCAGCCGTCTCCCTCGAGGTCTCGATCACCGCCGTGGTCGTCGGGCTGGTCGTCGGGGGCGCGATCGGCATGCTCGCGGCGGTGAGCCGGCGTTTCGCCGACGAGGCCGTGATGCGGACCGTCGATGTCTTTCTGGCGTTCCCCGCGATCGTGCTGGCGTTGCTCGTCAGCCTGCTCTTCGGCACGCGCCTCGTGTTCGTGGCCTTGATCATCGGTATCGTGATCGCGCCGCAGGTCGCTCGGCTGATTCGCGCCCGGCTCCGGGTGGAGCTGCGCGAGGGCTACGTGGTCGCCGAGCGAAGCACGGGCGCCCCGCGGTCGCGCATCCTCCTCGTCCACGTCAGCCGCAACGTCGCCGCGCCCATCGCTGCCTACGGACTGCTCCTGGTCGCCGATGCCATGCTCTTCGAGGCAGCGCTCAGCTACATCGGCATCGGCGTCCAGCCGCCACAGGCGAGCTGGGGCAACATGATCCTCGACGGCCAGCGAGTGCTCGTCTCGGGGAACTGGTGGGTGAGCGTGTTCCCGGGCGTCGTGCTGTTTCTAACCGTCGCGTCGCTCAACCTCCTCGCGGACCGCGCCGGCCTGGCCCAGGCGCAGGCGCAGCGGAGCACGCCATGAGTCACGCCGCCGAGCCGCCGCTGGTCGAGGTGCAGGATCTCACGGTTCGCTTCCCCCGGCTCGCGGAGGATCTCGCGGTGGTCGACGGGGTCTCGTTCTCGCTGACGGCGGGCGAAACGCTCGGGCTCGTCGGGGAGTCGGGTTCCGGCAAGACGCTCATCGGCCGCGCGCTGCTCGGCCACCTACCGTCCACGGCGATCGCCGGCGGCGAGGTCCGCGTGGCGGGCGTCGACGTCCTGCGCGCCCCGCCGCGCGAACTCGCAGCGCTGCACGGACGGGTCACCGCCGCCGTCTTCCAGGACGCCCTCGTCGCGCTCAATCCGAGCCGCACCATCCAGGGCCATTTCGATGACGTCTGGGCGGCGACCGGCCGGCCGAAGGACGAGCTGCGAGCGCTGGCGCGAGAGACGCTCGAGATGGTCGCGTTGCCCGACGCGCCGCGAGTTCTCGCCTGCTACCCGCACGAGCTCTCGGGGGGGATGCGGCAGCGCGCGCTGATCGCGCTCGCTCTGCTCCGCCGGCCTGCCTTCCTGGTCGCCGACGAGCCGACGACGGCGCTCGACCGGCTCGTCGAGGACGAGCTTCTGACGACGCTCGAGCGGCTTCGGACGGAGCTCGGCCTGACCATGCTGCTGATCTCGCACGACTTCGACGTCATCCGGCGGATGTGCGCGCGGGTGGCTGTCCTGTACGGCGGGCAGCTCTGCGAGATCGGCCCGACGGCAACGGTCATGGCCGCGCGCCTCCACCCGTACACGGACGGGCTCGTCGATGCTGTGTCCTCGCTCGCAGAGCGACGCCGCCCCCTCGCCAGCATCCGCGGCACGGTCCCGGCTCCCTCGGCCTTCCCGCCCGGCTGCCGCTTCCAGACGCGCTGCCCGCGGGCGACGGACGCGTGCGGCAGCGTGCGTCCGCATCTGGCGAGCGACGGTCGCGACGCCTGGTGCCACCACCCACTGGCGGCCGCGGGAGAGCGGAGCGCCGTCGGTGGCTGACGCGCCGCTGCTCCAGCTGGTCGACGTCGGCAAGGTCTACCGGGCCTCCGGCGTCGAGGTCGTGGCCGCGGCGAACGTGGACCTCAGCGTCGTCCCCGGTCAGGTGGTCGCGATCGTCGGGGAGAGCGGGAGCGGGAAGTCCACCCTGGCGCGAATCATGGTCGGGCTCGAGCAGCCGACGACGGGCTCGGTCGTGCTCGACGGGCAGCATGTGAGCGGCCGCCGAACGCGGGCCCAGCACCGCATGATCCAGATCGTCTTCCAGGATCCCCGCAGCTCCCTCAACCCGAAGCTGACGATACGGGCGAGCGTCGAGGACTTCGCCGCCGTGCACGGACGGGGGAACCGGGCCGAGCGCCGCCGGCGCGCCACCGAGGCCCTCGCTCGCGTCCACCTCCTCGAGTCGGTCGGCGACCGCCGGCCGGGCGAACTGAGCGGCGGGCAGCTGCAGCGCGCCTGCATCGCCCGCGCCCTCGTCGTCGAGCCAAAGCTACTCGTGGCCGACGAGCCGACGTCGTCCCTCGACGTGTCGATCCAAGGCCAGGTGCTGAACCTGCTCGACGAGCTGCGAGTCGACCTCGCGATCGCGTTGATCACGCATGACATGGCCGTCGTCCGCTACCTCGCCGACCAGGTGCACGTGATGTTCGCCGGCGTCGTCGTGGAACAAGGAGTCGCCGACGACGTCCTGGACAGCCCGCAGCACACGTACACGCGTCGGTTGCTGGCCGCCCGGCAGCCGCACCCGCTCGCGCAAGTCGAACCGGGAGGTACCACGTGACCGCCAGCTCCATGCCCATGCGCGATCGCACGCTCCCGGCGAGCTGTTATCTCGATCCGCTGACCTTCGAGCTGGAGCGGCAGGTCGTGTTCGGCGAGGCGTGGCAGCTGGCCGCCTTCTCCACCGACGTCGCGGCGCCCGGCTCCTACGCCACGGGCGTGCTCGGCGACCGGAGCTTCCTCGTCACGCGTGACGACGCCGGGACGCTCCGCGCTTTCCATAACGTATGTCAGCACCGCGGTGCGACCCTCGCCTCTGGCTGCGGGCGCCGGAAGACGGTGCAGTGCGACTACCACGGCTGGACCTACGGCCTCGACGGCGGCCTGCGCCGCGCGCCGGGGATGCGCGCCCCGAGCGGCGGGGTACGACTCCGTCAAGTGCACGTGGAGGAGCGCGCGCCCTTCGTCTTCGTGAGCCCGGCGGACGACCCGCCGCCGTTCGACGATGCCTTCGCCTCGCTGTTTGCCTACCTCGCGGAGCAGCGTCTCGATCTCGCCGCCATCGCGGCACGCGGACGACCGGTGCGTCGCACGTTCGACCTGGCGGCGAACTGGAAGATCGTGATGGAGAACTCCCTTGAGTGCTACCACTGCTCGATCGCGCATCCCGGCATCGCGGACACGCTCGACCTCGATCGCTACGCGCACCGGCTCGAGCGCTGGTGGAGCGTCCAGGGCGCGCCCATGCGGACGACCAGCCGGAAGGCGGACGGCGCACTCGGCGCGACATCTCGTGCCGCGGCCAGGAGCGGCAACGGCTTCGAGTTCTCGCGGTTCGTCTTCGTCTATCCCAACCTGTTCTTCGAGATCTATCCGGGCAGCGCGAGCTTCGCGGTACTCATCGTTCGTCCGCTGAACGCGGTCACCACTCGCAGCGAGCACGTGAAGTTCCTGGCGCCGGACGTCGACCCGGTCGAGGAGGCGGAGTGGGACACGTTCGTCGACCAGGTCATCCGCGAGGACATCGCACTGTGCGAGCGCGTCCAGGACGGGATGCGCTCCGGCGCGATCGAGGCGGGCATCCTCAACCTGTACGGCGAGGGCGCCAACGAGGCCTGCATCGGGCATTTCGTCGCGCTGCTGGCGGACGCGCTCGGCGTCGACTGACCAGGCTCCGCGGCGGCTAGGCCTCGTGCGCCGACTCCTTGCGAAGTCGCCGGTAGGCGTCGAGCATCGGCTCGACCGGGCGGAAGTGCTCCCGCATCAATCGCTCGGCGGCGTCAGAATCGCCGGCGACGATGGCCGCCACCAGCGGCTCGTGGTCCTCGACTAGCGTGCGCGTCGCGTCGGGGTGGAGCGCGTATCCCGTCCCGTGGGACGCGAGCATCTGCGTGCACAGCACCTGGACGAACACGGCGAGCCGCGGCATGCCAGATGCCTGCGCGATGCTGCGGTGCAGCTCGCTGTGGGCGACGGCGATGGTCAGCGGGTCGTCTCGCTGAAGGGCGACGCGGAGATCGTCGAACGCCTGCCGCATCCTGTCGAGCCCGATCGGGTCGTTCCGCTCGGCGGCGGCGCGGGCCGCGAGCGGCTCCACGAGCTGTCGGAGCGCGAAGACCTCGCGGATGTCGTCGTCCTCGAGTGTCGTCACCACCGCTCCACGGTGCGGGCGGACGTCGACGAGGCCGTCTGTCCGCAGCGTCAGGATCGCCTCCCGGAGCGGCGCACGGCTGACGTTGAGCCGCTCGCACAGCTCCACCTCGAACAGACGCTGGCCCGGCCGCAGCCGACCCGCGTAGATCTCGTTGCGCAGGTAGGTGGCGAGCTGGTCCGAGAGCCGGCGGGGCGTGCCGTCGAAGGAAGGCGGGATGCTCATCAGCTATTCGGTGCGACTGGGACGCCGGGCGGCGGCCCATCGCCGCGGAGGACGGTAGTCGAGAAGCTGCAGCAGGTCACGCGCACCGCGGTCGGCGCGCGCTAGCAAGGCGTCCAGATCGATGCGCGTCGGCCGGCCGCCGCGGACGACCTCGTTCCCCTCGACGAGCACGGTGTCGACCGTCTTGGATTGCGCGGAGAACACGAGGTTCGCGATCGGGTCGAGCGCGGGATGGGCCTCCGGCCGCCCCGTTCCGTGCAGGACGAGATCGGCGCGTTTGCCCACCTCGAGCGATCCGAGGTCGTGCTCACGCCCCACCGCCCGGGCGCCGTGGATGGTCGCCATCTCCAGCGCCAGCTCGGCGTCGATCGCGGGCCGGGTCCGCGTGCCCTCCTTGTGCACGGTGGCGGCGAGATAGATCGCGCGCGTGAGGTCCCACGCGTTGCCCCAGTGGGTCGAGTCGGTGCCGAGGGCGACCGGCACGCCGGCCGCGAGCAGGCGCGGGACGTGTCCCTCCAGCGAGCCGCCCATCGCGTACATCATCGAGGCTGCCGGACAGTGGCAGACGCTGCTGCCGGCGGCCGTCAGGAGATCGATCTCGCGTGGCGAGCACCGGTTCAGGTGCACCAGAGTGATGTTGCGGTCGAGGACGCCGAGGTCGTCGAATCCCTCGAGCGGATCACGACCCCCCAGGCGCGCACGGCAGGCGGCCACCTCGTCAGGGGAGAACGACTTGTGCAGGTTGAGCGGCACGCCGGCGCCATCGGCGAGCGCCTTGGCGTCTCGCACGAGCGCATCGCTCGCCCCCTCCATGCCGAGGAGGCCGGCGCACGCCCACGCTAGCTCGTCGCCCAGCGGATAGCGCTGGAGTCCCTCCTCGATACGCGCGAGGCAGCTATCGACGGGGAGGGACAGCGCGGGAACCTGGACGACGGTGTCGCCGTTGAGGGTCGAGATCATGCCGCGGATGCCCACCGCCGCAACGGCCTCCGCAGTAGGCGCGAGGTGGTGCAGGGCGCTTCCGGTGTCGGCGAAGCACGTCGTCCCGTTCATGGCCATCTCGGCGCAGGCGAGCAGCGTCCCCAGGTGTTCGTCCTCGTCACGCACGCGGCCGAGCATGCGCTCGTCGAAGAGCCGGAAGATCTCCTCCTCGCTCAACTGCTCCGGCACGGCACAGCGCACGAGGCCCCAGGCGACATGGGCGTGCGTGTCGATCAGCCCGGGGTGGCAGAGCCCGCCCGCAGCGTCCACGACGCGGACGCCGGCGGGCAGCGACGGCGGGGACCCCTCGCCAAGCATGGCGATGCGGCCCTTGTGCACGCCCACGTACCCGGGAGCGAGGACGCGGCGATCGGGGTCCATCGTGAGCACGCGCGCGTTGACGACGATGAGATCGAGAGGTTCCATGACCGGTTGGACAGAGCTTGCGACCGTTGCGGTCGGCTTCTATACTGCGTTCGAATGTCGACAGTACAACATTGAAATGGCGCCTGTGAACATGCGCCAGCCTCGGTGACCCTGCCGACGCCCTGGCAGCCGCCCGACTACTGGTCGAGCCGGTACGACGATCTCGTGCTCCCTGCGGGCGTGTCGCGCGTCTCGCTCGGCGAGGGCGGAACGCCGCTCGTGTCAGCCGGCGACACGCTGCTCAAGTGCGACCACCTGAATCCGACCGGCTCGTATAAGGACCGCATCGCGGCGGTCGGCATCAGCATCGGCGTCGCCCACGGCTACTCCGGCTGGATCGGGACGTCGTCGGGGAACGCGGGTGCCGCGTACGCCGCATATGGCGCGCGCACCGGCCTTTCCGGACGGCTGTTCACCGTCGACGGCGCGCCGCGCGAGAAGCTCGCCCAGGTCGAGGCCCATGGCGTCGACGTCTCCGAGGTCGTCGGGTTCGGCAAGGACCCGAACGTCGAGGCCGGCGTCTTCGCCGCGGTGAAGCGCATCGCCGCCGCGGAGCGGCTCGTCGTGGCGATCACGGCTCGTGCCTTCAACGAGGCCTCGATGGCGGGGGTCAAGACGATCGCGTTCGAGCTCGTTGAGCAGATCGGCTCTGCACCGTCCGTCGTGTACGTCCCGACCGGTGGCGGCGGCCTCGTCGCGAGCCTATGGGACGGGTTCGCGGAGTGGCAGGCCCTGGGCCGGGCCACGACGGCGCCCCGGCTCGTCGCCGTGCAGGCCACAGGGTGCGCGCCGATCCACCTCGCCGCGCAGGCCGGCGCCGATACCGTCGCACCGATCGACGCCTGCCACACCGCGATCTCCGGGCTCCAGCTGACCAACCCGCCGGACGGCGAAGCGGCCCTCGCGGCGGTTCGCGCATCAAGAGGCTGGACCGTCGCGGTCGACGATGCCGCGGCTCTTGCCGCACAGAGCATCCTCGCCCAGCGCTACGGCGTGTTCGTCGAGCCGGCCGCGGCCACGGCATACGCCGGCTATCTGGCCGACCCCGTCCCAGGGGCCGTTGTGCTGCTGACCGGCAGCGGTCTCAAGACCCTCGCTGCCACGAAAGCAGCGGGCCGGCCCCGCCGCCTGCACGTCGAGGACATCGACAGGTCGTTCCCGCGGTCCGCCGGATGAGCGCCACCGCAGCCCGGCGCCGCGTTCTCGTGACCGGGGGAAGTTCCGGGATTGGCCGGGCCATCGCCGCGGCGTTCCTGGCAACGGGCGACCACGTCGTCATAGGCCACTCGTCCCGCACGCGCGGATCGACCGCCGTGGGCCTGCTGCGCCGGGGCGTTCCGGCGGCGCGCGAGCCCTGCAGGCTCGAGGCAATCGGTGCAGACCTCGCCAGCGCCGACGGGTGCCGGCGCCTCATCGAGGGGACGCTGGCGGCGCTCGGCGGACTCGACGTACTCGTGAACAACGCCGCTGCAACCGGCGCGCCCGTCCTCGCCCCGCTGCTCGAGACAAGCGACGCGCTTCTCGACCACGTCGTCGACGTGAACCTCAAGGCACCCTTCCGCCTGATCCGCGACGCAGCGCCGCACCTCCGGCCGGCAGGCGTCATCGTGAACGTAGGGTCGGTCGGCGGCTTCGCCGCGCAGGAGCACGCGTCCGCGTACTGCGCGAGCAAGGGCGGCCTCGAGCTGCTGACGCGCGCGGCGGCGTTGGAGCTCGCCGACCTCGGCATCCGAGTCGTCGGCGTCGCGCCAGGGGATATCGCGACCCGCCGCAGTGCCGCCGCGGCCAGCCGGCGGACCGAGGCGGGCCTCACCCGCTACGCCCGCCGGACGCCCCTCGGGCGCCGCGGCACGGGGGACGACGTCGCGGCCGCCGTTCTGTTCGCCGCGTCCGACGACGCGGGGTTCATCACGGGTACGACCATCGTCGTCGACGGCGGCTTTCTCTCCTACTGACGCGGAGGCCTACGTGATCGAGCACATCGGCGGCGGGGCGCTCGGCCCGCTCCTCACGGATCCGCTCGACGGGTCGTTCTACGTCGTTCGCGGGCGACGGCGGGCCGTTCTGGTCGACACGGGCTGCGGGCGTCGACCGCTGCGTCCGCCAGCCGGTGTCGACACCGTACTGCTCACGCACCTGCACCTCGACCACGCAGGGGGCGCGGCCGCCCTCGCCAGGGCCGGCCTGCGCGTGCTCGCACATCCCTGGACGGCGGAGGGGCTGCGCGCCGGGGACGAGGAACGCGCCGGTCTCTTACAGGCGCGCGCGCAGGGCACCTATCCCCCGGGCCTGCGCCTCGTAGCCTGCCCGTCGGTGGAGGATCTCGACGGCGGCACCGCCCTCGACCTCGGCGGTTGCCGCCTGCACGTGCTCGACACCCCCGGACACAGCGACGGGCATCTCGCCTTCCTGGTCGAGGCAGGCCGCGGCCGCCGTACGCTCCTGGCCGGCGATCTCATCTTCGCCGGCGGACGTGTCGTCCTGCAACCGCTGCCCGACTGCAACCCCGACCGCCTGCGCACGAGCCTCGAGCACGTGCGGACGCTCGAGCCCGACGTCCTGCTGGCGGGACACGGCGACGCGGTCGAGACTGGCGCGACCGCGCACATCGACGCCGCGCTCCGCTACTTCGAGGCCGGTGCGCCGCCGCCGCAGCTCACCTGGCCCGCCTAGGTCACGGCGACCACTCGCACCCGTCGAGCGGCCACAACGGGCGCGAGATGGACTGGTACGGCAAAGTGGCAAGGTCGGAGGTGGTCGGCCCCGGCGTCCCTACGTCGACGATGCGCACCGTGGCGGAGGCCCAGCCGGCGCGGACCGCGGCCGCTCCCTTGAGGACGATCGCGTCCAACGTCTGCACGTCGACGCCTATCGAGCGCAGCATGTTCTGATCGTTGGCCATCACGGCGACGCTCTGGAGCACGACGACGAGTGGGCCGACGTCGACAATCGCAACGCGCCCCATGTCGAATGCCACCCCTGCCGAGAGCGGGCCGTCGTTGACGTACCGGCCATCGCGCAGCGCCCGTACTGTCCCGACCAGACGCAGCTGCGGCCGTCCGACCACGAGGTCGATCGTCGCGCCTTCGCCGAGCGAGCTCGCGTGGGCCACCGCTCCGGGGTCGCAGATGGTCGTCATGGCACGAAGGTCTCCGTGAGCGAGCAGTGCGTGGGCCAGGACCGTCGAATCGCCTGGCGCGCCCCCGCCGACGTTGTCCCCGGTGTCTGCGAGGGCGACCACGCCCGGCGTCGCCGCCGCGAGCTCGACGGCTTCCTCCGCGGACAGCAGCCGGCGCCGGAAGCCCTGGCGGACCTCCCATGTCCGCGTGGCGATGGCACGCGCGAGATGAGCGGCCTGCCGCGCGTCGTCGTGGGCGACGATCGCGGTCATGCCCAGCTCCGGGACGTCGGCGTGGGCGAACCCGAACGCGAGCGACGCAGCGGCGGCGCCGGCAGCGACGGCCCGGGACCGCGTCCACGACACGAGCTCGGCGAGCGGCTCGTCGCCCGTGGCCTGGGCGATCGCGGGCGCGACGATGGGGATGCGCACGGCGACCTGGGCAGGCCGGCTCCCCGCCAGCATGCTCCCGAGGAGCGCCGCAGCCTCCTCGCCTCTCTCGGCCATATCGACGTGCGGGTTGGTCTGGTAGGCGATCAGGACGTCGACGGCGTCGACGAGGCCCGGCGCAACGTTGGCGTGCGGGTCGACGACGGTCACGATCGGCACGTCGCCCACCGCCGCGCGCACGACGCGTGCGAGTTCCGCGTCGGCCGCGGCCCGGCCCTCGACTACCATCGCACCATGGAGCTCGAGTAGGACCCCGTCGACGGGCCCCACCGCCTGCAGCTCCCTCGTCAGTGTCGAGCAGAGCACGTTGAAGGCGGCGGGTTCCACGGCGCCAGCGGGCGTGGCCCACGCGTGGACGGCCGGGCGCAGTGCGAAGCCGAGCCGCCGCGCGCCGGCGATGAAGCCGCCCGTCACGGTCTGCGTGCCCTCCAGCGCGTCGATGAGGTCAGGCCCCTCGTGCCAGGCGCCGCGGAAGGCATCGAGGGTCGTTGCGCGCGGGACGAACGTGTTCGACTCGTGGAAGACGCCAGCGAGCGCGACGCGCGGCGCGGACGTCACGCGTCCAAGCGCAGCAGCGCGCGCTCGACGGCGTCGAGTGTCCGGTCGACGTCCGCGCCGGTGTGGGCGGTCGTGAGGTACCAACGGCCGGTGGGGATGACGCGGACCCCCTCGTGCGCGAGTTGCTCCGCCAGTCTCGCGTACGCCGCGCTATCGGCCCGCAGGTGGTCGCGGTAGCTCTCGACGCCGCCGTCGGACAGGAACCAGGTGTAGAACACGGGCCCAGGCCCTTGCGCCACCAGCCGCCGACCGGCCGCGGCCGCCCGCTCTACGAGCCCTTCCATCAGGCGCAGACCGAGCGCGCGCATGTGCGCGTAGCCCGCCCCGTCCTCGGCCAGGAGCACGTCGAGCGTGGCGTTCGCGGCAGCTACCGAGACGCCGCCGCCGTTGAACGTACCGGCGTGCATAGCTCGGTTCGAGGCAACGAGCTCCATGAGGTCGGCGCGGCCCCCAAAGGCGCTGATGGGGAAGCCGTTCCCCAGCGCCTTGGCGACGACGGCGAGGTCGGGCACGACGCCGAACACCTCCTGCGCCCCTCCCGGAGCGACGCGAAAGCCCGTGATGACCTCGTCGAAGACCAGTAACGCGCCCGCGTTCGACGTCAGCTCGCGGGCGAGCTCCAGGTATCCGGCACGCGGCGGGATGACGCCGGCGTTGCAGGCCATCGGCTCCATGATCACGGCCGCCAGACGATCGCCGGCGTCGACGATGATCCTCCGCAGGACGTCCTCGTCGTTCCAGTCGACGACCACGATGTCGGCGAGCGCGGACAGCGGCTGCCCAGCCGTCTCGGGAAGGCCGGGAGGCAGGTGGGCCGTTCCCGTGAGCACCGAGTCGAGCCACCCGTGGTAGTGCCCGGCGAACTTGACGACAAGCGACCGTCCGGTCGCGGCGCGCGCGAGCCGCAGCGCGGCGTGTACCGCGTCGGAACCGGTCAGGCCAAGCCTGACGCGCTCGAAGGCCGGCACGACGGCGCACAGGCGCTCGGCGAGCTCGACCTCGGCGCGATGCTGGGCGCCGACCTGCTGGATCGTCGCTGCGGCGTGGGCGACGGCTGAGGCGACCGCAGGATGGGCGTGACCCAGGATCACTGGGCCATAGCCGCAGACGTAGTCGACGTACTCGTTACCGTCCTCGTCCACGAGCCAGGCCCCAGACGCCTCGCGGACGAAGAGCGGCACGGGCCGCTCGAACATGCGGAAGGCCGTCGAGACGCCACCTGCGAGCGACTCACGGGCCCGGGTGTAGAGCGCTGCGGAGGCCGCGTACGTCGGACGGTCGCGAGACGGATCGGAGGGCGTGCCCATGCTGCTCCCTGTGTCGGTCATTCGGGGGGCCGGGCCAGCGAGCCGCCGTCGACGGGCAGCGCCAGACCGGTGATCATCTGCGCGGAATCGCCCGCAAGCCACGCGACAGCGGACGCGACCTCGTCTGCGGTCACCAGGCGCTCGATCAGGTGGGCCCTCGCCCACGCCTGCGAGGCAACGTCGCGATCCAGCCCGCGCTCGGCAGCCTGGCGATCCAGCATCGGGGTGTCGACCGATCCCGGGCACACAGCGTTCACGCGGACGCCGTCCGCAGCTAGCTCGTTCGCCAGGCACCGCACCAGGCCGACGACGCCGTGCTTAGAGCTGACGTAGGCGGCGTAGCCAGCGCTTCCGCGAAGGCCGCCGGTGGAGGAGATCGCGATCACGACGCCGCGCCCGTGCCGTCGCAGCTGCGGGATCGCCGCCTGTACGGTGAGGAAGACGCCGGTCAAGTTGACGGTCAGCACACGCTGCCAAACGTCGTGATCGAGATCCGCGACGTCGGCCTGCGCGTGCACGATGCCGGCTGCGGCGACCACCACCTCCACGGCGCCGAGGTCTCGCTCGATCCGGCCGGCCGCCTCGCGCGTGGCCGCCGCGTCCGCGACGTCGAGGGTGATCGCGAGGGCCGTGCCGGCGTGGCGGCCGATCTCCGCGACCACGCTCTCGAGGCCGGCCTCGTCGACGTCCAGGCATGCGACCGACGCGCCGTCCGCCGCGAGCCGCCGCGCCGTCGCCGCGCCGATCCCGCTGGCCGCGCCGGTCACCCACGCCACGCGTCTCGCCACCCGCACGGTCACGCCTCGAGGAACCGCGTCGTCGCCCCGATCAGCAGCGCCGGCGCGGCCTGGAGCGATGACAGGGACACGTACTCGTCAGGTTGGTGGGCCTCGCGCAGGCAGCCCGGTCCGAACGCCGGCACGGTGGGGATGCCGGCGCCGCCCTGGAGGAAGAACGAGTCGGTGCCGCCTGGGAAGATGGCGTCGTCAGGCGCGCGGCCCAGGACGTCGGCCGCGGCCGCGCGACACGCTTCGGCGACGACGGATCGGGCTCCGACGCTGAACGGCTCGAACGGCCCGCCAGAGAGCTCGTCGAGGATCACCTTGGCACTCACCTCGGGGTGGCTCCCGTGGAAGCGAGCGACGGTCTGCTCCAGGATGGCCGCGGCCGCCGCATGGGTCATCTCGGGCGGGAACCGCACGTCGCCGCGGAAGGATGCGGAGCCCGCACGCACGCCGTAGTGCGTGCCGCCGGTGATCGTGGCTCCGACGTTGACGGCGACGCCTGGCGACCGTCGGAAAGCCTCGTCGAGCGCCGTCATGAGGTGCGCGACTGCCATCGTGGCCGACATGCCGGGATGGTGGTCCTCGAGCGAGGAGTGGCCGCGTGCTCCGTCGACGTCGACGCGGAACAGGAGCGAGCCGCGCGTGCCCAGGAAAAGGGCCTGCCAGTCGTCGTCGATCCCGGCAGGCTCGGCGATGATCGCGGCGTCGGCGCTCAGGCGTCCGCTGCTCGCGAGGTAGCCGGCGCCGAGTGCGCTGCCGGCCTCCTCGTCGGCCGTGAACAGCCCGACCACCGCGCCCCGGTGCACGGCCCCGGACCGGCGGAGGGTGCCGAGCGCGACGATGATCGCGGCGACGCCGCCCTTCATGTCCGTCGCCCCGAGGCCGTACAGGCGCCCGTCCGCGACGACTCCGGCGAAGGGCGGGTGGTGCCACGCGTCGTGCGAGCCTGCCGGCTTCGTGTCGACATGTCCGCACAGGATAAGCGTCGGTCCCGGTCTCCCGCTGTCGAGGCGGGCAATCACGTTCGGCCGTCGCGGGTCGTGGGCAACGACGTTGCAGTCGGCGATACCGCGCTCGGTCAGCAGCTCGATGACCGCCGTCGCCACCGCACGTTCGTCGCCCGGCGGGTTCTCGCTCGGAGCGGCGATGAGCCGGCGCGCGACGTGGACGACCTCGTCCTCCCTCTCTCCCGAATCAAGCATCGGGATCGGCCCGGGGCGGAAACCAGCTCGAGGGCAGCTTCTGCGTCCCGTCGAGCTCCGGGAGCAGCGGCAGCCCGGCGGCGAGGAAGCCGCCGTCGACGTAGATCGTCTGACCGGTCATCCAGGTCGCGTCGTAGGCGAGAAAGCACACCGCGGCGACGATGTCATCCGGCGATCCCAGGCGCCCGATCGGCGTGCGTTCGGCGTCGTGCCGGGCGGCCGCCGGAAGGTCGTCCAAGGAGTCAAGAAGCGATGCCGTCGCAATGGCTCCAGGCGCCACGGCGTTGACCATGATCGAATCGCGCGCGAGCTCAACCGCCATGCTCTTCGTCAGGTGCGCCAACGCCGCCTTGGATGCGCCGTAGACCGACGCCAACGCGAATGCCTGCACGCTCTCCGTCGAGGTGATGTTGACGATGGCCCCGCCGCCGGCCCTCGCCATCCGCCGTGCCGCGTGCTGGGAGCAGACGAACGCCCCGCGCACGTTTACGTCCATCACACGATCGAACGCCTCCAGTGGCGTGTCCACGAATGCGACCATCGCGTAGGTCGCGGCGACGTTGCAGAGCAGGGCCGGCGGCCCACCGAACCACGCGTCGATGTCGTCGAAGGCGCGAGCCACGTTCCGCTCGTCGGCGATGTCCACCACAAAGCGGCGGACGCCGGGCACGTCCGGCTCGCTCTCGGCCGCCTCCTGGACGTCGATCCCGGCGACCCGCGCTCCGTCGCGCGCGAAACGCTGGGCGATCGCCAGGCCGATGCCCTGGGCCGCACCGGTCACGATGACCCGTTCGAGCTCGCGTCGCGTCATCTCGGCGCGCGCCTGGCTTCCGAGGGCTGGGGCAGTGGCCGGCCCATCCGCGCGAGCAGCTTGCGTGCCGACGCGGCAGCGCGAGCCCGTACCTGCTCCTCGTCCACGCGGCAGGAGCGCCCGCCCTCGAGGATCACCTCGCCGCCGACGAGGACCGTGTCGACGCTGTGGGAGCGCGCACCCAGCACGAGATCTCGGATCGGATCGAGCCCGGGCGCCGCCTCCGGGAGATCGGCACGACGGATGACCAAATCGGCCAGCTTGCCGACCTCGAGCGACCCGATCTCGTGGCCCATGCCGAGCGCACGGGCCCCGTGGATCGTGCACATGGCGAGCACATCGCCAGCGAGCAGGGCGTCGGGGCTCAACGTGCGCTCGCGTGAGGTCAAGAGCGCTAGGAAACCCTGATCGGCGACGTCCAGGCGGCTGGAGAAGTTCGAGGCATCCGAGCCGAGCGCGACGTCGACACCGCGTCGGAACAGGTCGAGATGCGGGCCAGTGATTGTACCGCCGCAGCCCCACAGCATCGACGCCGAGGGGCACCACACGACCGACATGCCGCTGTCCACGACCGAAGCGACCTCATCATCTCGCAGCACGTTCATGTGGGCGAAGGTGCAGCGCTCCGAGAGCGCACCCATGCGCTCGAAGTGGACGAGTGGATGTTCGCCACGCAGGCGGTCGTCGTCCGCCGTGTCCGTCGCCGCATAGCTCTGGTGCATGTTGAGGACAACGCCGTTCTCGTGTGCGCACGCCGCCGCGGCGAGCAGCAGCTCCGTCGAGGCCGTGGCGTGGCCGGTAAGCGCGATGTGACCGCGAACGCGGGAGCTGCGGTCGCGGTTGCGCGCGAGCTGGCCGCCGAGGATACTGAGCGATCGGCGACGGTCGGTCGCGATCCTCGGCTTCAGCGGCTCGCTCCACGGGCCGCCCACGTCCCAGACGTAGGGGTCCGCGAGCGACGCGCGAAGGCCGACCTCCTCGACGGCGGCGGCGGCCGCGTCGGGCTCCAACACCGATCCGCACCCTTCCAGGAAGGCCGTCGTGCCATGCCTGACCATCTCCAGGCAGGCCAGCTTGGAGGCGATGTGCTCGTCCTCGGGCGTCAGCGCGAGGATGAAGTCGATATAGAACCCGAGGGTGTCGTCGTAGTGAAAGGTCTCCGGGAAGGCGAAGCGGATCAGGTGTTGCGTCGGGTGCACGTGGGCGTCCACGAACCCAGGGTGTACGGTGCATCCGCGTGCGTTGAGCGAGCGGCGCGGCTCGAAGCGATCTGCCAGTTCGACACCGCCGGCGACCGCGCAGATGCGGCCGTCGGCGATGGCGATCGCCCCGTCCTCGATCACCGTGCGAGCGGCGTTCATCGTGATCACGAGGCCGCCTTCGACCAGCAGGTCGCACGGCTCGCGCGCTCCTCGCGTCGAGCTCACGCCGGCTCCCCAGCGGGCGCCGCGCCTGGGGCGCCGTAGGCGGACGCCGCGGCAGCCTGAGAGACATAGCCGTCGAGTACGTCCCGCCGTACGAGCGCCGGATCGCGCTCGCGTGGCTCGCCGAACCCGCCGCCGCCGCCCGTGCGGTGCGAAATCAGTCCGCCCTCGCGCACGATCGTGCCGGCGGACTTTGGACAGTTCTCGAGCCCGCCGCCGTCCCGCTCGAGCATCAGCGCGCTGAGCCCTCCGGGATCGCCGCCGAACAGCCCGCGGGGCGGTAGGCAATAGCGGTTGAACGCCGCGAAGACCTGCGCGTGCCCGTCGAGCAGCCGGTAGTCGGTGCGGACGCCAAGCCCGCCACGGTGTCGACCAGCCCCCGCAGAGTCCTGAACGAGCTCGTACCGCTCGACCAGCAGCGGGAACTCGTGCTCGATCACCTCGCAGGGAACGTTGAAGTTATCGCCGTTCAGGAGCGGGCACACGGCGCTGAGCCCATCCTTGCCCTGCCGTCCCCCCCAGCCGCCGGCATAGGGCATGAAATGCACCCACGCGGAGGCGTGCCCACTCGCGTGCCCAGCGATGGCCATCGTCTGGCCGTACCCGAAGATGCCGGCCACGACCCGATCGGGAAGCACGGGCGCGAGCGCGGCGAAGATCGCCTCGTACACGGCGTAGCCCATCTCGCCCCATGTCGTGCACGGAGCCGGGTGGCGGGGGTGCGTCACCGTCCCGACCGTCGCGTCGACTGATACCGGCCGGTACAGGCCCTGGTTCGCGGGGAGCGTCGGCGCGAGCAGGCACTTGACCGCCACCCGGCACATCGCCTCTAGGCACACCCGGTTGATGTTCGCGCCAGCCGCGGCGCGTTGCGGCTCCTGGTCACTGAAGTCGCAGAGGATGTCGCTGCCGGTGATCACCACCCGGGCGGTGACGTCGAATGGCGGACCGCCGAGCCCGTCCGACTCGATCGTCTCGGCGGCGGTGTACATCCCGTCGGGCAGGCGTTCGATCTCCGCGCGCATACGCGCCTCCACGTAGTCGAACAGGCTGTCGATCGATCCCGCAACCGCTTCGCCGCCGTAGCGTTGGAACAGATCCTCCGTACGCCGCCCGGCCACAGTGCAGGCAGCGATCTGCGCCATGAGGTCGCCATGGTTGTCCTCCGGCTCGCGGGTGTTGGCGAGGATGAGGTCGAGCACCTCCTCGTTCAGCTCCCCCGATCGATAGAGGCGTAGCGGCGGGATGGCGAGACCCTCCTGGTAGGTGCTCGTCGCGTCCGGCGACCAGCTTCCCGGGTCTTTGCCGCCGATGTCGCTCCAGTGCGCCTTCGTGACGGCGAAGAACACCAAGCGCTCGCCGACGAAGATCGGTGCGAGCACGTTGACATCGTTCTTGTGCGTCCCGTTCGCCAGGTACGGATCGTTCGAGACGTACACATCGCCAGCCGCCATGGAGGCGGCGGGATACCGAGCCAGGACGGGCGTGAGCGTCGGAGGCATGGCGCCGAGGAAGGATGGGATCCCTTCGGACTCCGCCACCAGGTCGCCGTTCGGTCGAAGAAGGACGCTGCTGTAGTCCTTGACCTCGTGGATGATCGGCGAGTAGGCGGCCCGCTGGAGTGTCAGGGACATCTCGCGCACGATCGAGATGAGGCGGTTCTGGACGACTTCCCGAGTGATCGGATCGACGGTGGGCATATGTCGTCAGGCTCCTATCGACGCTGCGCTCTTGGACAGCTGGAGCGTGCCGTCGGCGAGGACCCGTAGACCCCATCCAGGCGGCACGTACGTCGTTGCCGTCATCTCCTCGACGACACAGGGACCGTCGGCCGCAAAGGACACGGGCAACTGATCGCGGTGGTAGACCGCGGCGTTGTGGCGCGTGCCCCCGTCCTGGACAGCGCGATGGGTAACGTCCGGCGGGCTCGACGGCCCCGGCTGCAGAGCGACGGGATCCGCTGCACTCGGCGCGCCGATCATCGTCAGCTGGAGCCGCACGATCTCGATCGGACGCCCCGCTCGTCGGAAGCCGAACAGGCTCTCGTGCTCCCGCTCGAAGGCGGCGCGCGCCGACTCGATCATCGCGTGACCTCGGAGATCGGGCGAGATCTCGACCGGGATGCCGCGGCGCTGGCCTCGGTACCGCAGCTCGACCATCCGCTGTAACTCAACGTTTTGATCGCCGGTCTCGTGCTCCGCGCGTCGGGCGTGCGCGAGTTGCACGAGGGAGGCGAACGCGGCTTCGATCGAGCCGGGGTCGCTCGCGATACCCGCGCCGATCGTCTGCGTGAAGTCGTGGCGGCTGGTCGCGGAGAGCATGCCGTGAGCCGAGAAAGCACCTGGATCGCGCGGCACCATCACGCGGCTGACGCCAAGGCCATCAGCGAGCTCGCACGCATGGAGCCCGCCACCGCCACCGAGCGCGAGGAGCGTGAAGTCGCGCGGGTCGCGTCCGCGGCCGATGATCATCTCCCAGAGCACGCGCGTCATGTTGGAGTTGACGACAGTGACGATCCCGGCGGCCGCCTCCTCGACGCTCATGCTCAACGGGGTGGCCACGGAAGCTGTTACGGCGCGGCGGGCGGCCTCTCCGTCCACGGTGATTGCACCGCCGAGGACCTGGCGCGGTGCGATGCGACCCAGAACCACGTGCGCATCGGTGACGGTCGCCTCAGTGCCGCCACGTCCGTAGCACGCCGGGCCGGGTGCTGCGCCCGCGCTCTCGGGGCCGACGGACAGAGCACCGAAAGCGTCGACGCGGGCCAGGGAACCGCCGCCCGCCCCGATCGTCGCGATGTCGATCGACGGCACGGAGATCGGCCAGCCTTCGATCTCGGCGTCCGCCCTCACAGTCGGCTCGCCTCGGTCGACCACCGCGACGTCCGCGCTCGTGCCACCGATGTCGAGCGTCACGAGGTTCGCCGTCGGACCGCCGACCCGCGCCAGCGCCACCGCTCCAGCGACGGCCCCTGCAGGGCCGGACATCAGCGAGGCGACCGGCCGAGCGCGGGCGTCGGACGCCGCGGTGACGCCGCCGTTCGACTGCATGATCAGCAGCCGCCCGGCAAATCGAGCGCGGCTGAGCTCGTCGGAAAGGTCGGCGAGGTACTCCGCCATCACGGGCATCGTGGCGGCGTTCACGACGGTCGTCGAGGTGCGTTCGAACTCACGCCACTCTCGCGTCAGGTCGCTGGAGAGCGAGACGGCGACTCCGGGCAACAGCTTTCCCAACGCCGCCCCAACCTCGTGCTCGTGCCGGGGGTTGGCGTACGCGTGCAGCAGGCACACGGCCACGCTCGCGACGTCTGCGTCCCGGAGGGTGTCGGCGATCTGGCGCAGATCCTGGGGCTCGAGCTCTCGCAGCACGGTCCCGTCGTGCCGCATCCGCGCCGAGACCTCGAGTCGCAGCCGGCGGGGGACCAGCGGCGTCGGCTTCTCTTGGAGGAGGTCGTACATATGGGCGCGGTTCGTCCGCATGATCTCGAGGACGTCGCGAAAACCGGCTGTCGTGACGAGGGCTGTCGGTGCGGTCTTGCCTTCGAGCAACGCGTTGATTGCGATCGTCGTGCCATGGACGAACACGTCGACTGCCGAGGGCACGGCGCCGGCGCGCTCCATCCCGGCGAGGATGCCCTCGGCGATGCGGTGCGGCGTCGTGGGCACCTTTGCCGTCGTCACAGCCCCGCTGGGGTCGCGGAACACGACGTCGGTGAAAGTCCCGCCGATATCGATCGCGAGCTTCGACCTCACGCTCCGAAGGGGTGGAACCGTCGGGGAACGAATCCCGTGTCGGCCTGGGAACGTTCGCATGTCGACAATGGTAAAGGCTCGTTGGATCGGGTGCAACGGCCGGAAGGGTTTCAGCACTTGGATTGGCTCAGGTAGCGGCTCGGTGGTACTCGTGGATGAGTCCGCCGAGTCGGTCGCGCCGCTCGACGCAGCCTGAAGGGTTTCATTACTCGGATCCGGCTCTGCAGCAGCGATCACCGAAGGGTCGCCAGGATGCCGGGATGGCTCTGGGCTTCCTCCGTGGTGCTGCGCGCTGGGCGGCGGACGATGACGATACCGGAGCGGTTCCGTCCCACAAAGGGCACCGCGCTACTCATGCTGTCCGCGATCGTCACCAGCGATGGCCGGGCTGGCACCGTCCGGGTCGGCTCCGCGACGGCGCTGATCCCGCGCTCCGGCACCGCCGCCTAGACGCTGGTCGTGCGCGTCTCGCACAACGGGCGGATCGCCGTCCGCACGTCGCGCCGGGCGACGGTGACGCTGACCATCGACGCCGTCCAGCTGGCCCCTGCCGCCACCTCAAGCTACACGATCCCGCCGACCACGAAGCTGTACGGCCGCGGTGACGTCGTGCACGCCGCGACCTCCGGAGCCCAGATTTCGATCTGGCTGCGAGCCGGCGTCGCCGCGCCGCCGGTGGGAGGGCATGTGGCACTGGCGCCGACCGCCGACCTGCCGGACGGCGTGCTCGGCACCGTCGAGAGGGTCGTCGACGCGATACCCGGCAAGCGGCTGACGGTGGTCGCGGCAGCGGCCGGCGACGTGCTCGCCGACCTGACGGTGCATAACTCCGGTGCCCTGACACCGCGGATCGTCGACGGCAGCGGACGAACGGTCGCCGGCGCCCGCGTTGCCCGGGACGGCTCGGCGGCGATCCGGGTGCCAGATTCCGGATCGCGCACAGCGCACAGCCGACGCAGGCGACCCTGAGCGCGTCCCTGCAGGCCCGTTTGTTCGCGGGCGGTAGCGTCGCGCTCACACTCGGCGCCGGCAGCATCGGCATGCAGGGCACGCTCGGGCCGAACTTCACGCTCGCGTCGCAGCCTGCGAACCCACGCTGCATCGACCTGGCAGTGGCGCTGCACAGTGAGGTGTCGTTCCGGCTTGACGTGTGGGTGAAGCGGTGGGCGTACACGCTGGTCGACCACGACGGCCTCGCAACGAAGCTGAAGAGCTTCTGCTTCCCAGGTCAGCCGCCCCCGCCTCCACCTCCTCCGCCACCGGCCGGGCGCTATGCCGACATCGCCGTCCAGCTTGAGGGATTGAGTTGGAAGACGACGTACGACCTGAGCGCACCGACGGCGTCGGAAACTTCATGCGACGACGGAACGGGGACTTTTCGGTGAACCCGTTCTATCTTCTGAACCCGCTTGACGGCCTCCCATCGAGACCGCGGCTCTCAACACTTTCACAGCTACTGCGATAGCGCACCGCGACACCGCGACGCTGATCACGGTGACGACGACGCTTCACGGCCCAATCTAATCGCGAGTTCGGCTGCTTGGCGCCATTTGTCCTGGCTGTCGAGGTCGGATCTCGAACAGGTGAGCGCGCGCAGTCGCATCTGGTCCGCGCGGTGTGCGACCAAGGGTGTCAAGGGGCAGCGGATAGTGCACCGGTTTCGGGCGGCGAATAGTGCACCAGTTGAGGGGAGTTTCGCCGGCTGGAGCGGTGGCGGAGCGTAGCGACGACGCCGATTCAGCCGGCGGCGCGGCTGGCTGGGGTGGGCGTGCCGGTGCGGCTGCGGAGGCGGTAGCTCTTGCCTTTGAGGGTGATGATGTCGGCGTGGTGGACGAGCCGGTCGATGAGCGCGGCGG
>VFJZ01000071.1 GCA_009885805.1 Actinomycetota bacterium | reverse complement strand
GAGGACGCGATCGACGGCCGCGCCGACCGCCCGCAGCGCCGCGGTCTCCGCCGCATCCTTCACCGATCGGAGCGGCTCCAGGATCGGCCCGGCGCCGACGAGGGTCGCGGCCGGGATCGCCGCCTGCAGTTGCAGCGCGTACCGCGACCAGGTGCGGTCCGACACGGCGATCCGCCGAGCACCGCCGAGGCGGGCGACGACGAGCGGCAGCGGGTCGTCGCCGTCGTCCCAGGTGTCGACGACGAAGCCGTCGGCGACGGTCGCCTCGAAGCCCGGCGTCACGATCGCCGGCTCGCCGTCTCGCGGCACGATCGCGAGCGTCAGGCGCGTCGGCATCGGTGGCACGAGGCCGGTCAGCCAGCGGTAGTCGGCGGACGGCCCGGCGACGACGGCGTCGACCCCATGACGCGTCATCGCGACGCGCAGACGTTCGAGCCGCGTCACAGGCCGAGTGCGGCCGAGACGATCCGCTCCTGCGCTCGTTGGTGCGCGATCGGATACCCCTCCGAGGGACTCGCGGCCCAGGGCCGACCCTCGTACGTCAGCGGCACGCCGGCCGGGATCGCCTGCTCGAGTCGATGGCGGATGTGCCGCCAGGCGCCCATGTTCTGCGGCTCCTCCTGCACCCAGGCGACGGACTCGAGGTTCGGATACCCGGCGATCAGCCAGCGGAAGTCGTCGCTCGGGAACGGATACAGGCGCTCGATGCGAGCGACCGCGACCTCGGGACGATCGGCCTTGCCGGCGTGGCCCTGCAGCTCGTAGTAGATCTTCCCCGAGCAGAGAACGAGGCGGGAGATGTCCTCGCGCCAGCCCTCGGCGCTCGGGTCGTCGAGGACGGCCTCGAACGAGCCGTCGACGAGGTCGGACAGCGACGAGGCCGCGGCCTTCTGGCGCAGCAGGCCTTTCGGCGTCATCACGATCAGGGGACGGCGAAGTTTCGCAAGCGCCTGTAGCCGCAGGAGGTGGAAGAACTGCGCCGCGGTGGTCGGGTTGACGACGGTGATGTTGTCCTCGGCGCCCATCTTGAGGAAACGCTCCAGCCGGGCCGACGAGTGCTCGGGCCCGTTGCCCTCGAACCCGTGTGGCAGCAGCAGGGTCAGCCGGCTGCGCTCACCCCACTTCGACTCCGAGGAGACGACGAACTGGTCGATGATCACCTGGGCGCCGTTCGCGAAGTCGCCGAACTGCGCCTCCCACACCACCAGCGCATCGGGGCGGGTCACCGAGTAGCCGTGCTCGAACCCGAGGCAGGCATTCTCGGTCAGCGGCGAGTTGTGGATCTCGAACCCCGCCCGCGCGCTCTGCAGGTGCTCCATCGGCGTGTACAGCTCGCCGGTCTCGGAGTCGTGCAAGACGGCGTGACGGTGGGAGAAGGTGCCGCGCTCGGTGTCCTGACCGGTCAGGCGGACGTGGACGCCGTCACCGAGCAGTGACGCCAGCGCGAGCGACTCGGCCTGGCCCCAGTCGATGCCGCCCTCGTCCATCGCGACGCGGCGGCGTTGCAACTGCGAGGCGAGTTTCGGGTGGACCGTGAACGTCTCGGGAACCGCCAGCAACTCCTCGTTCAGGCGCCTCAGTCGGTCCTCCGGGACGGCCGTCGGCGCCGACCACGTCACGGGAGCACCCGGCGGGTCGTGCCACTTCGGCTCACGCACCCGGGCGTGCTCCTCCTTCATGCGCCGCGCGGCGTGCGCTCGCATGTCGGGAAGCTCGTCCTCGGTGATCACTTCCTCGTCCACCAGTTCGCGCGCGTAGCGGGCGGCGATCGGCGCGTGCTCGCGGACGAGTTCGTACATCTTGGGATGGGTGTAGGCCGGTTCGTCGCCCTCGTTGTGCCCGAAACGTCGGTAGCCGACGAGGTCGACGAGCACATCTCGCCCGAAGCGGGCCCGGAACGCCATCGCGAGCCGGATCGCCGCCCGACAGCCCGCGAGATGGTCGGCGTTCACGTGGATGATCGGGACGTTGAACCCCTTGGCGAGGTCGGACGAGTGACGCGTCGAGCGGAAGTCGCGCGGATCCGTCGTGAACCCGATCTGGTTGTTCGAGATCAGGTGGAGGGCGCCGCCGATCGCATAGCCCGGAAGCGCCCCGAGGTTGAGCGACTCCGCGACGATTCCCTGCCCCGAGAACGCGGAGTCACCGTGGATGATGATGCTGAGCGCGCGTCGTCGATCGTGCGTCAGCGCCGCCGGGGCGGCGTACACCGACTGCAGCGCGCGCACCCGGCCCATCACGACCGGATTGACGAACTCGAGGTGCGACGGGTTCGGGAGCAGCGAGAGGCGGATCGACCGCGTCGCGCCGTCGACCTCGTACGTGCGGGTCGTCGTCGCGCCGTGGTGGTACTTGACGTCGCCCGAGCCATGATCCGGCCGGAGCGTCTCCACGTCGAGCGCGTGCTCGCCCTCGAACTCCGCGAAGATGTCGCGGTACGGCCGGCGCAGGACGTGCGCGAGGACGTTGAGGCGCCCGCGGTGCGCCATCCCGAAGACGGCTTCCTCGATGCCCTCGTGCGCGGCGAGCAGGACCGCCTCGTCGAGCATCAGGATCATCATGTCGAGACCCTCGATCGAGAACGTCTTGGCGCCGAGGAAGGCGCGGCGGAGGTAGAGCTCGAGGCTCTCGACCCGCAACAGCCGGATCAGCAGCCGCCGCTTCTCCTCCAGCTGGGTCGGCACCCAGAACCGTCGCGACTCGATCGCGTCGCGGAGCCAGCGGCGCTGCTCGTGCGAGGAGAGGTGCTCGATCTCGTACGCGACCGTGCCGCAGTAGATCTCGCGCAGATGTGGCAGCGCGTCCCACAACGAGTCGCCCTCGACGTACACGCGCAGTGCGCGCGCCGGGATCGCGCGCATCGCCTCCTCGGTCAGGCCGTGGTACTCGGGGTGCAGCGCCGGGTCGTCGGCGGCCGGTGTGCCGAGCGGGTCGAGCGTGGCTGCCAGGTGGCCGTGCGTGCGGTACGCCGCGACCAGGGACGTACCCGCACTCGTGTAGTCGAGGAGCGCACTGGCGGCGGCCGGGTCGCCGGCTGCCGGCACCGTCTCGAGGTGCAGGCGCGACGCTGGCTCGTTGTCGGGGGCGGCGGACACGAGGTGATCCGAAAACAGAGGGTAGCGCGGTTATCGGCAGGATGACTGCGACTCGTGACGACGGCGTGGACGCGTTCGCGTGCTAGCGTCAATAGGCGTGAGCAGGCAACGGACGGAGCGGAGCGGAGGCCATTGCCTGCGGTGGCGAAGGTCGTGCGATGCTCCGGAGGAGTGCACGGCATGAGCAAGCGTTTGATCATCTGCGAGAAGCCGAGCGTCGCCGCCGACGTCGCCAAGGCCCTGGGCGCATCCAGGAAGGGTGACCACTACGAGTCGGACGCGGACATCGTCGCCTTCGCCGTCGGCCATCTGGTCGAGCAGGTCGATCCCGAGGCCTATGACCCGAAACTGAAGACCTGGCGCTACGAGGACCTGCCGATCCTGCCCGAGGTCTTCCGCTACGAGGCGCGTGACCCGCGTTCGAAGAAGACGCTGACCGCCCTGCACCGCCTGATGAAGCGCAAGGACGTCGCCGAGATCGTCAATGCCTGCGACGCCGGCCGCGAGGGCGAGTTGATCTTCAAGCTCATCTACGAGACCGCGGAGGTTGCAAAGCCGATTCGGCGCGCCTGGTTCTCCTCGATGACCCAGCGCGCGATTCGCGACGCCTTCGACCACCTGCGTGACGACGCCGAGATGAAGCCGCTCGAGAACGCGGCGCGGGCCCGCTCCGAGGCGGACTGGCTGGTGGGGATGAACGCGAGCCGGGCGGCGACGACCCGGATCGGTTCACGCCGCGGCCCCCTCTCTCTCGGCCGCGTCCAGACGCCAACGCTCGCGATCATCGTCCGTCGCGACCTCGAGATCGACGCGTTCAAGGCGGAGGATTACTGGCAGGTGCGATCCTCGTTCGAGGCTGCTGGCGGCAGCTACATCGGCCTCTGGCACGCCGGGTCGAAGGATCGACTTCAGAGCGCCGCGGAGGCGGAGCGGATTGCCGCGGCCGCAACGGATGGCGCCGCTCGCGTCGTCTCCGTCGAGTCCAAGCCGGTCTCGGAGGCGCCGCCGCTGCTCTACGACCTGACTGCCCTGCAGCGCGAAGCCAACACCAGGTACGGGTTCACGGCAACGCGCACCCTCGCGGCAGCGCAGGCGTGCTACGAGCAGCACAAGGTCATCACCTACCCGCGTACCAGTTCGCGCTATCTGTCCACCGAGCTCGTCGGGCAGATCCGCTCGGTGGCCGGGCAGGTCGGGCGCGCCGGCGCCGAGTACGAACGGAGTGCGGCGTTCGTCCAGGCGCTCGACGTGCTGCCGCTGGGCCGCGTCGTCAACGACAAGAAGGTCACCGACCACCACGCGATCATCCCCACCGACGACCGCCACGACGTCTCCCGTCTCGGCGCCGACGAGCGCCGCATCTACGACCTCGTCGCGCGCCGGTTTCTCGCCGCCTTCCACCCCGAGGCTCGGTCGACGGCGACGGTCGTCGAGACCGAGGCGGGCGGCGAGCGTTTCCGCGCCCGCGGCAAGGTGACGGTCGACGCCGGCTGGCGCGCGGTCTACGGCGCGACCGCCGATGCCGAACCGGCGACGGATGCCGACGACCGGGAGCAGGCGCTGCCGCCGCTGACCGAGGCCGAGGCGGTGACATGCACGGCGGCCGAGGTGCTGGCGAAGCAGACGAAGCCGCCGGCGCGGTACACGGACGCGTCGCTGCTGCGCGCCATGGAGACGGCCGGGAAGCTGGTCGCCGACGACGAGGCGGCGGAGGCGATGAAGGAGTCCGGGCTCGGGACGCCGGCGACGCGCGCCGCCACGATCGAGCGGCTGATCGACAAGGAGTACGTGCAGCGCGAGGGCAAGGGGCTGCGGGCGACCGATCGCGGCATCGGCCTCGTCACCGCGCTCGGCGACCACGTTCTCGCCTCTCCTGCGCTCACCGGTGCCTGGGAGAAGCGACTCGGCGACATCGAGGCCGGCCGTGGTGATCGCACGGCCTTCATGCACGACATCGTCGCGTTCACGACCGACACCGTCCGCTGGTTCGCCGACAAGGACCGCTCGGCGATGCGCGCGCACCGCCGTGTGATCGCTCCCTGTCCGCGCTGCGATGGTGAGATCATCGAACGTCCGCTGTCGTACTCGTGCACGTCGTGGAAGTCGAAGGACGAGCCTGGCTGCGGCTATCAGATCTGGAAGCGGGTCGCCGGTCGCGTGATCACGCCTGAGGAGGCGCTCGCGTACGTGGTGGAGGGTGTCTCCGGTGAGGAGATCGCCGAACGCGCTCGCGCCGAGCGCGAGATCGTCGGCGACTGCCCGACGGAGACGTGCGACGGCCAGATCATCGAGCGCGAGCGATCCTTCGGCTGCACGTCGTACCGGTCGAAGTCGGAGACCGGCTGCGGCTTCGTGATCTGGAAGAAGCCGCGTCGGGGGCCGGAGGTGACGCTGGACGCGGCCCGGGAGATGCTCGCGACTGGAGCCGTCCCGCAGCCGCCTTCGCGCGACCCCCTCGGCGACTGTCCGACCGAGGGCTGTGGCGGCCAGATCGTCGAGAACAGTCGCGCCTACGGCTGCACGTCGTGGAAGAGCCGCAAGGAGACCGGCTGCGGCTTCGTGATCTGGAAGAAGCCGCGCGGCGGTGCCGAGGTGACGCGCGAGATGGCGGCGGAGATGCTCCGCACCGGCGACTTCGAGGCCCCGAAGGCCGCCGCGCCGGCCCGCGAGCCGCTCGGCCCGTGCCCGACGGAGGGGTGCGGCGGCACCGTCGTGTCGAACCGCGCCGGCTGGGGCTGCGACTCGTGGAAGTCGAAGAAGAAGCCGGGCTGCGGCTTCGCCATCTGGCGTCGGCAGGGCGACCGCGAGCTGACGGTCGACGAGGCCCGCGCGCTGCTCGAACAGGGTGCCTCGGAACTGGGAGACGTCGCGTAGCGTCACAGGCGCATGAAGCCCATCCTCACACTCCTCGCGTTGCCCTTCGTGCTGGTCGCGTGCGGCGGTGCTGACAGCGCCGACCCGGGCTCCGGCTCGACCGCGGCGCCGGCCGCGCCAGCCGAGCTCGTCGTCACGGTCTGGGCCGATCCGGCGACGGGTGCCGCCCCGGTTGTCTCGACGCTGCCGGCGCCTGCGGGTGCGGCAGCGGCCGACTTCGCCCCCGCGGGAGACGTCGCCTGCACGGAGATCTACGGCGGGCCGGGCAAGGCCACTATCGCGGGCGTGCTCGCCGATGGTGCGGCCGTGGACGCGACGTTCACGCGCTCGAACGGCTGCGCGATCGGCCGCTGGGACCGGCTGGTCGAGCTCGGCCTGATCCCGGCGGGGCTCGGCTCGCTGTAGCGTGGAACGTTGGGGTCAGGCCCCGACGTTCCACTACGCCATCGTGTCGAGGATCGCGGCCAGATCGGCCTCGGTCGTGCGCGGATTGATGATCGCGAACCGCGTCACCGTCTCGCCATCGTGGACGGTTGGCATCACGAACGCGAAGTTCGCCTGCATCAGCGACTGCGCCCAGCGCGCGTAGTCGTCCGGTGTCCAGCCGAGCCGCCGGAAGACGACGACCGACAGATCGGGCTCCTGCAGCAGTTCGACGTAGTCGCGGCCGCGGATGTCGGCGGCCGCCGCCCTTGCCACCTCAAGCGTCCGCTCGATCGCCGTGGTGTAGGCGCGGGTGCCGTGCGTCGCCAGCGAGAACCAGAACGGCAGGCCGCGCGCGCGCCGCGACAGGTTGACGGCGTAGTCCGACGGGTTCCACTCGCCGTTCGTCTCCAGCACCTCGAGGTAACCGGCCTTCTGGGTGTGCGCGGCGCGCGCCAGGTGTGGCTCCCGGTAGAGCAGCGCGCAGCAGTCGAACGGCGCGTAGAACCACTTGTGCGGATCGACGATGAAGGAGTCGCAGCGATCGATCCCGGCGAAGCGGTGGCGCACGGTCGGCGCGCAGAGGGCAGCGCCGCCGTAGGCGCCGTCGACGTGTAGCCAGACGCCCAGCTCCGCGCAGACGTCGGCGATCTCGTCGAGGCGGTCGACGGTGCCGAAGTTCGTCGTGCCGGCCGTCGCCACGACTGCGAAGACGCCATCGCCTGCAGCATCGATCGCAGCGCGTAGGGCCGCGCCTCGCAGCCGACCCTCGGCGTCCGTCTCGACACCGACGAAGTCGATATCCATCACCTCCGCCGCATGCCTGACCGAGGAGTGGGTCTCCGCCGTCGCGACGACCTTCCACCGGGCAGGTCGGTCGACGATGCGCCGGCCGCGCGCGTTGTGGCGCGCGGTGACGAGCGCCGAGAGATTGCCGTGGGTGCCACCGGGGACGAAGACGCCGCCGGCGCCTGCCGGTAGGCCGACGAGGTCGGCCACGAACCGCAACGCCTGGTTCTCGGCGAAGACGGCGCCGGCGCCCTCCAGCCAGGAGCCGCCGTAGATCGACGACGCGCCGCAGACGAGGTCGAACAGGAACGCCGCCTCGGTCGGCGCGGCCGGGATGAACGACAGGTAGCGGGGATGGTCGACGGAGATGCAGGCCGGCGCGAGGACGTCGGCGAAGAGCTTCAGGGCCGCCTCGCCACCGAGCCCGTCGGCGGTGATCGTCTGACCGGCGAGCGCCGTCAGTTCAGCCGGCGACTTCGGGCCGTCGAGCGGCACCGGATCCATCCGCAGCCGGTGCGTCGTGTAGGCCATGATCGCCTCGGCCAGGCGCTCCGTCTCGTCCGTGTAGCGGTGCACCCGCCGAGTGTAGTCTGCGCGGGTGCTCGACGAGGTGACGCTTGCCCGGTATGCGGACGTGATCGTCGGCTCCTGCCTGAACGTCCGCGAGGACGATCTGATCGCCATCCACGGCGAGCCCGCCCATCGCGACCTCGTCGTCGCCCTGACCGCCGCAGCCTACGCACGCGGCGCCCGCTACGTCGACGCGATGTTCGTCGAGCCGCGCCTCCGTCGAGCGCGTGTCGACCATGCCCCGGCGGCGACGCTCGACTTCCAGCCACCGTGGGCCGAGACGCGGATGCGGCAGGTGGTGCGGGCGCACGGCGCCAGCATCTCGATCAACGGCCCGTCGGCGCCGGGGCTGATGAACGACTCCGATCCACTGCGGGCGGTGCGCGAGCGCTCGACCCGTGTTCCGGGCATGCGCACGTACCAGCGCGAGGTGCAGCGCAACGCGCTCCGCTTCTGCGTCGTCGCCTGGCCGCTTCCGGGCTGGGCGGCGCCGGTCTACCCGGAGCTCGGCGAGGAGCAGGCGCTCCGTCAGGTCGCCGCCGACCTGGCGGCGTTCTGCCGCGTCGCGCCGACCGACGCTGCCGACGCCTGGGATCGCCACGTGACGGTGCTCGTCGAGCGGGCGGCGTGGCTCGACGCCCTCGCGCTCGACCGTGTCGTCCTGCGCGGCGCGGGCACGGACCTCGAGGTCGGGATGGCGCCCGGCGGCACCTGGCGAGCGGCCGACGAGGCGACCGTCCACGGCGATCGCTACCGGGCGAACCTGCCGACCGAGGAGGTGTTCGTCAGCCCCGACCCGCGACGGACGAGCGGCACCTTCCGCTGCACGCGCCCGCTGACGCTCGACGGACGCCGCATCGACGGCATCCACGGCCGCTTCGTCGGTGGACGCCTGGCCGAGATCGGGGCCGACGACGACGCCGACTACCTCGCCGCGTACTTCGCGCGCGATCGCGACGCCGGGCGCCTCGGCGAGGTGGCGCTCGTCGACGCGCAATCGCGGATCGGTGCGACGGGACGCACATACGGCATCACGCTCCTCGACGAGAACGCCGCCAGCCACATCGCGTTCGGCGCCGGCTACTCCTCGACCCGACGTCCGGGTGGTCAGCCCGTGAACGACTCCGGCATCCACGTCGACGTCATGATCGGCGCGCCGGAGATGGAGGTGACGGGCTACACCGCCGCCGGGCTGGCGATTCCGCTGATCCGGGACGGGCTCTTCACGGGCCCGCGGTGACGCGGACGGCGAGGCCCCAGGCTGCTCCGCTCGCGAACAGCGCGTCCGGGTCGACCTCGTCCGCCCAGCCGAGGAAGTGCTGTTCCGGATCCGCCTTCGTGGCGCCGTACACGGCCGCCCGCAGCACCGGCCTCGGAGCCTCCGGACCGCGCTCCAGCCGATCGCGCTCCTCTTCGGCGGCCTCGGCCGCCGGTCCCTCCGCGTAGCCCTTCCCCATCAGTCCGCCGCGGCGCGCTTCGCCGCCTTCCTCGCTCGCTTGTGCGCCTGGTAGCTGGCGAGTTCCTCCGCGCTGGCGACGCCGCCGAGGACGGGACGCTGCGGCAGCTTCGCGGCCAGCCCGGGCAGGTCGACGCCGAACTGGCGGTGCAGGAGCGTCGCCAGTGACCCGACCTTCATCGGGCCGAAGCCGGGCAGGGCCGCAATTCGCGCGATCAGGTCGGCGCCGTCGCTCGCGTCGGTCCACACGCGCGCTCCGTCGCTACCGTAGTCCTCGGCGAGCGTTGCCGCGAGGGCCTGGATGCGGCCGGCCATCGCCGCCGGGAAGCGGTGAATGGCCGGGCGCTCGGCACAGATCGCGGCGAACGCGGCCGGGTCGATCGCGGCGATCCGCACGGGGTCGAGGTGGCCGAGTCGGTCGCGCAACACCTTCGGGCCGACGAACGCCTTCTGGACGGGAACCTGCTGGTCGAGCACGAAGCCGATCAGCAGCGCGTTCGGGTCGGTTGCGAGGAGCCGGTCGGCCTCGTCCTCGCCGGCCCAGGGGATGGTTGCGGGCGCCATCCCGGTAGGGTATCGCCGTGAACGTCGAGGCGCCGGTTCTGCGGGGTAGCCTGCCAGCCCGGGTCGCCGTCTGTGTCGTCGGCTGCGCGGCGTTCGGCTGGGGCATCGCCGCCATGCTCCGCTCCGGCGCCGGGGTCGCGCCGTGGGACGTGCTGCACCAGGGTGTCTCCGACCGCACGGGCCTCAGCTTCGGCACCGTCGGCGTCCTCGTCGGCCTCGCCGCCGGCTGCCTGGCCTGGATGCTGGGCCAGCGGCCGGGGTTCGCGACGTTCATCAACATGCTGACGATCGGGCCCTGGGTCGACGCCTTCCTGGCGCTCGATGCGGTGCCCGACCTGCGCGACGGGCCGCTGGCGTTGCAGTTGACCCAGAACGTCGTCGGCGTGCTCGTGATCGGCGTCGGCACCGGCTTCTACGTCGGCGCCGGCCGCTCGGCCGGGCCGCGCGACTCGCTCATGCTCGCCGTCTCGGCCCGCACCGGTCTGCGCCTCGCGCTGGCGCGGAACGGCATCGAGGCCGTCGTGGCGGCCGCCGGCTTCGTGCTCGGCGGGCAGGTCGGGATCGGCACGGTGCTGTTCGTGATCGCGATCGGGCCGGTCGTGGAGGCCTCGTTCCGGGTGATCGGCGCGAGTCCCCTCGCCGTCCGTCTCGTCCTCGCTTGAGGCGTTGAGCCGGTCAGACGACGGCGGCGGCGCCGAGCACGGCGTCGATCCGCTCGCCGGCCTCGTCCTCGTCGACCGCCAGCGCGGCAGCCGTCTCCAGGATGAGGGCGCGACGCGCCCGCTCAAGCAGCGTGCGCTGCGCGTCGTTCAGCTTCTTGATCCCGGCCAGTTCGATCAGCGAGCCGAGCACCTCGAGCATCGCCTCGAGTCCGCCTTCGGCGTAGCGGTCCTTGACGAGCCGCCCGTCGCGGTTCCACGGGATCGACACCCACGTCGCGGTCTCGAGGTTGTCGATGATCATCTCGATCTCCTCGGCGCTGGCGATCGGCCGCAGGCCGCGCTCGAGCGCGCGCTCGACCGGGACGGAGACGCGCATGTTCGCGTCGAACACGAACAGGTCGAGAAAGACCGCAGTGCGACCGAGCATCGCCTTTTCGCCGACGCCCTCGACGCGCGCGAACCCCTCCGCGCCGAAGATCATCACCTCGCCAACTTCGAACGTGGCTGCAGACGACAAGCGAGCCCCTCTCTCCGTCGCTAGAAAGGTCATTGTATCGCACCTCGCTCGATCGACGCGCAGCCTTCCCCCCGCCTGCTGCGCTATCGTCTGGCGCGTGATTCGAATGCTCCGTTCGCTAGGGCTTGGTGCCCTTCTGACGCTTCTCGTCCCTGCTGCCGCGCTGGCCGCCGAAGCCGAACTCGGCGAGGAGAAGGTGACGCACGCGATGTTCGTGCTGATCATCGCGCTGATCGCGATCCTCGCCATCGCCGTCGCCTTCGAGCAGCGCAAGCACCACTGACGGTTACCCCTCCACGGCTTCGGCGCGGCGGCGCAGGATGCGGTGATCGCCGACCCGCCGGGTGAAGCCGTCCGCGTCCATCCGCTCGAGCAGGGCCTGCGCGTAGCGCCGTGACGTCCCGGTGGCATCGCGCAGCTCGGCGAGGGTGAAGCGCCCCGCCGCCCGGCACCCCTCGACGACGATCCGGCACGCCTCGTCGTAGGTCTCGCGCGGCACACCGAGGCCATCCGGCAGCCGCACGAGCGTCCGTTCCCGCTCGAGGTGCGCGACGAGCTCGCGGCCCGTCGCCGCGTCGAGGCCGGTCCGGGCGAGCGCGTCGGCCAGACGCGGCTCGACCGCGAGCGCCGCGAGGAGTCGATCGGACGCCTCCGCGAAGGTGTCCGCGATCGCGGCCGTGCCGGGAATCGCCGCCTCCGCCCCGCGGCGCTCGATCACGCCATCTCGTTCGAGGCGGGCGAGCAGGGCGTCGGCGAAGGGGCCCCGGGGCGCGACGCGCGATAGCGGCAGGGCAGGCGTCAGGGGATGCTCGCGTGCCTGCTCGACCAGCGCCTGCCTGGCCGCCTCGACGACGGATTCGTACGCACAGGTCGTGATCAGCCAGCCGTCGGCCAGCGCCACGAGCGATCGCCGCGCGACGAGGTCGCGCTCGGCCGCGGCCGCAGCTGCCGGGTCGAGCAGGCCCGCGGCGACGGCGTCGATCGCGCGACCCGGGCGGTCCTGGACGAAGGCGGCGAGGACGGCGGCATCGTCGTCCGCGAGCAGCGTCCGCAACCGCGCTTCGGCGTCCGCTCCGCCGCGGTGGCGGGCCGGCGCTGGGTCGGCGACGACGGCGCCGGCGACCGTCTCGGCGGGCGCGAGGGAGCGGATCACGAGGCGGTCACCGCGGACGGTCGCGAGCGCCGCGTCGAGGCGTAGCTGCGCGAGGCCGGCGGCGATCTCGACGACCCGCGCGCGGCGTCCGGCAGTGCCGTGCAGCACCTCGACGAGATCGCCGTCCCGCACGCCGCGAGCGCCCTCGACCGGCCGCACGGCAACGTCGAGCCGGTACGACGACGGCGGTAGGGCGCCGCGGACGATCGTCGCTCCGCGGGCGATGTCGTGGCGCTCCACGCCGACGAGGCACACCGCCACGCGGCCGCCCTCGGACGTGTGTGCCACATCGCGGTCGTGACGCTGCAGCGACCGCACGCGGCCCGCGGCGCCGCCGGGCAGGAGCGTGACGCGATCGCCGACCGCCAGCTCGCCACCCCAGAGGGTGCCGGTGACCACCGTCCCGATCCCGCGCATGGAGAAGACGCGGTCGACGGGCAGCCGTGTTCGCCCCGTCGCCGAGATCGGCCGCGGCGCCGCCGCGGCGCTGCGGATCGCCGCTCGCAGGTCGTCGAGGCCGGCCCCGGTGCGGACACTGACCTCGACGCGTGGCGCGTCCTGCAGCGCGGTCCCTGCCAGCGCCTCGTCCACGTCGGCCCGCGCCAACTCCGCGCCGTCATCGTCCACGATGTCCCGCTTCGTCAGGGCGATGACGGCGTGGCGGACGCCGAGCAGGTCGAGGATCGCCAGGTGCTCGCGCGTCTGCGGCATCACGCCGTCGTCGCAGGCGATGCAGACGAGGGCGAGGTCGATGCCGGTCGCGCCCGCGACCATCGTCCGCACGAAGCGCTCGTGCCCGGGGACGTCGACGACGCTCAGCTCGACGCCGTCGCCGAGGTCGAGGAGCGCGTAGCCGAGCTCGATCGAGATCCCGCGCCGCCGTTCCTCTGCCAGCCGATCGGTGTTCGTCCCGGTGAGAGCCTCGACCAGCGAGGTCTTGCCGTGGTCGATGTGGCCGGCCGTGCCGAGCGTCCGCAGCGTCATCGTGGTGCGGCCAGGATCGCGGCGGCGACCTGCTCGACCTCGTCGTCGTCGATCGTCCGCGCGTCGAGCAGTAGCCGCCCGTCGAACGTGCGCCCGAGGACGGGCGGATCGCCGCGGCGGAGGGCGGCGGCGAGCGCGCTGCGTGGGTCCGGCAGCGCGACGGCGCTCGACTCGAGGACGAGGCCGGGGAGCGATCCGCCGCCGACGCGCGCCTCGCTCGCCACGACGGTGCCCTCCCCGATCGCCGCCGCCAGGCGCTCGGCCCTGGCCCGGACCGCGGCTGCCGGCTCGTGTGCCATCCGCAGGACCGGTATCGCACGCCGTGCGAGCGCAGGGTCGCGATGGAGCCGCAGCGTCTCCTCCAGCGCCGCCAGTGCGAGCTTCCCGATCCGCACCGCCCTCGCCAGCGGATGGCGGCGGACGCGCTCGACGCTTTCGCGGCGGCCCGCGATGATCCCGGCTTGCGGGCCGCCGAGCAGCTTGTCGCCGGAGAAGCAGACCAGTGTCGCGCCGGCGGCGATGGCGCTCCTGGCGTCGGGTTCGTCGACGAACAGGGGGTCGGGGCCGAGCAGGCCGGAGCCGGTGTCGTCCAGCATCGGGATCCCGTGGCGGGCGCCGAGCGCGGCCATCTCGGCAGCGGCGACGTCACCGGTGAACCCGACGACGCGGTAGTTCGACGGATGCACGCGGAGCAGCAGCGCCGTCGCCGGTCCGATTGCCGCCTCGTAGTCGCCGATGGTCGTGCGGTTCGTCGCGCCGACCTCGACCAGGCGCGCGCCGCTGGCGGCGAGGATCTCGGGGATCCGGAAGCCGTCGCCGATCTCGACCAGTTGGCCGCGGGAGACGATCACCTCGCCGCCGGGCGCGAGGGCCGACACGATCAGATGGAGGGCTGCGGCGTTGTTCGCGACGACGAGCGCGTCCTCGGCGCCGGTCAGTTCCGCGACCAGAGGTGCGACGGCCGTCTGGCGTGAGCCGCGCTGGCCTTCCGCCAGGTCGAGTTCGAGGTTGACGTACCCGGCCGCGACGCGCTCGGCCGCACGCAGTGCCGAGGCGGCGAGCGGAGCGCGGCCGAGGTTGGTGTGGAGGATGACGCCGGTCGCGTTCAGCACCCGACGCAGGTGCGGGCGGTCGTCGGCGAGCGCGGTCCGGGCGATCTCGGCGGCGATCAGGTCGCGGTCGCCGTCGCCGACATCGATCGTGGCTCGCCGGACGTCCAGCGCGCGGCGGATCGCGTTCGCCGCGACGTCGTGGCCGGCCCGCGCCGCGAGTTCCTGCGCCGCTGGCTCCGCGAGGACGCGGTCGACCGAGGGCAGGCTGCGCAGGTCCGCCATGCCCGAAGTGTATGGTTCCGGCCGTGCTCGACCGGATCTTCGCCGCCGTGCTGGTGGCGGTGCAGGGTGCTCCGGCCGCCGACACGGGGGTCCTCGAGCGGTCGGCGCCGCCGGCTCTGCTCTACCCCGCCGAGCTGTCGCCGGGCCCGTTCGACCCACCCCTGAGCGCCCGCGCCTACATCTCCGTCGACCTCGCCAGCGGCGCCGTCGTGTTCGGTCGCAACACCCGCGAGCGGCGGCCGATTGCGTCCCTGACGAAGATCATGACCGGGCTGCTGAGCGCGGAGCGGGGCAACCTGACGAAGCGCATCCGCGTCCCGCTGGCCGCGACCAGGGTCGAGCCGACCCGTGACGACCTGCGCGCAGGTCGTCGTTACACGCGTCGGCACCTGCTCGTGTCGGCCCTGCTGGAGTCTGCGAACGACAGCGCCTACACGCTCGGATATGACCTCGGGGACGGCGATCTGCGGCGGTTCTACGTGCTCATGAACGACACCGCCGAGGCGCTCGGCATGGACGATACGCGCTACGCCAGCCCGAGCGGACTCGACGACCGGCGCAACCGCTCGACGGCCCACGATCAGGCGATCGTCTCGTGGTACGCCCTCGGCGACCCGGTGTTCCGCAAGCTCGTCCGCACCCGCACGCTCACGTTCCCGGCGCCACCGCCGGTCTACGCGCGGGAGTACCGCAACCACAACCGGATGCTCTTCTCGTACGACGGCACCTACGGTGTCAAGACCGGATTCACGACCGCTGCCGGTGCGTGCCTGGTCGTCGCCGTCCGTCGAGGATCGAAGGACGTCCTCGGTGTCCTGCTCGGCTCGCGGGATATCTGGTCTGACATGCCGCGGCTGATCGACGCGACGCTCGCCCGGGCTTCATAGCGCCGCAGCGGCCTCCGCGAAGGCGCGCGCGGCTTCGGCGAACGCGGTCTCGTCGCCAGCGGCCGCCGCCTCCTCGACGGCGCGCATCGCCTCGACGATGGCGCGCAGCGCTCCGTCGGGAAGGGACGCGACGGCGGTCTCGAAGCGTCGGCGCGCGGCCGCCAGTTCGGCGGCCTGCAACGACCCGTCCTGCACGCGCCGAAGCGCGGCGGCGAACCCGTCGAGGGCCGCGGCGGCGGCGATCCGGGACGTCTCGAGCGAGCCGTCCGTCACGGTTGCGGTCACGGTCGGTGGCGCCGGCGACTCCGTCCGAACCGGCACGAGGTCGGTGTTTCCGCAGCCGGCCAGAGCCAGCGCGACGATCGCGACCAGTCGCGCCGTCACCGGCCCGGGCGCGGCGGCATCGCCTCGACCATGCCGATCGCGAGCAGGGCGGCGAGGCCGAAGTACAGCACCACCACGATGATCCGTTGCGAGGTGGTCACGCTCCGGTAGTAGAGGAGGGCTTCCTCGTCACCCGAGCGGTAGTGCTTGAGCATCTTCCACGCCTGCCAGAGCGCAATGGCGACGAACAGCCACATGATGATGTTCGGGAAGGCCAGCGCCAGTCCAGTGAGGGCGATCACGCCGACCACCCAGATGTACGGGTGGATCGCGGCGGCGGCGGCGCCACCGTCGAACGGCACGACCGGCACGAGGTTGAACAGGTTCAGCAGGAAGCCGAGTGCGGCGGCGGCGCTCGCCAGGTCCGAGCCTTGCGTGTGGCCGTACACCCAGAGCGCGAGGCAGCCGAGGCCGCCGATGAAGGGGCCGGCGAGCGCGCACATGGCGCCGACCCAGGCGCTGCTCGCAGCGCGCTTCGACATCGCGTAGGCGCCGATGAATGGCGTGAAGCCGATCCGCGCGACACCGAGCCCGAAAGCGCGGAAGGCGATCGCGTGGCCCGCCTCGTGGATCAAGAGCAGGACGATCACCAGCGCCGCGATCCGCCAGCCCCAGAAGAGCGCGTAGAACCAGAGGTTGGTCAGGCCGAGCAGGGCCGTCTTGAGGAGGCCGATCTTCGGCAGCGCGACGAGCAGGATCTTGAGCTTCGCGAGCCACTTGAACGAGAAGATGAGCAGGATCGCGAACGGCCCCAGCAGCCGCTTCGCGCGGCCGTGCCAGCGCGGCGGCTCGGGCGGTGCGATCGGTGCCGGCGGAAAGTCCGGAGCCGCCGGCTCCGCGATGGCGGTGTCGGCGAGGGCTTCCGGGCCGGCGACGAGGAACCCGCCGCTCTCACGGCAGAACTCGGCGAGGCGCTCGAGGCCGATCCGATCGGTCGCGTCCGTCCCGGGCTCCTCGGCCTCCTGATCGGCGAGCCCGGCCATGCGCGTCGCCTGCAGGTCGGAGACCGTCACTCCCGGCGCCTGCCGCCACGCGTCGAGGAGGGTCTGGTGGAACGCCTGCCGCTCGGCGAGGAAATCGACGGTCGCCTCCCAGGCCGCGCGCGGCAGGGCGACGGGGTCGCCGCGCTCCGGGACGAGGACGAGGAGCTCGCCGGCGCTCACGAGCCCTGCCCGATCCACGCGGCGCCGTCGCGGTAGATCTCCTTCTTCCAGATCGGCACGGTCTGCTTCAGGGTATCGATCGTGTCCCGGCATGCCGCCAGCGCCTGCGCTCTGTGCGGTGCCGAGCAGGCGATCGCGACCGTCGTCGCGCCGATCTCGCAGCGTCCACCGCGGTGGACGACGCCGATTGCGATCAGGCCGTGGCGCTCGGCGATCGCGCGCGCGATGCGGTCGAGTTCGGCGATCGCCATCTCCGCGAAGATCTCGTACTCGAGGCGGTCGACATCCCGCTCGCGCGAGTGATCGCGGACCGTTCCCGAGAACGTCGCGATCGCCCCGGCGCCGGGGTGTGCGACGCGCGCCACGAGCGCGGCCAGATCGATCTCGTCGTCCGTCAGCGCGACGTACGGCTCGGCGGCGCCGCCCGAGACGGGCGGGATGAACGCGACCTCGTCGCCGTCCGCCAGCAGCGCCGAGCGGTCGGCGTGTGCGCGGTTGACGGCCACGCCAACGCCTGGCGGCTCCGGGCCGAGTGCCAGAGCCGCCCAGACGTCGCCCGCCGTCGAGCCGGGTGGCAGTTCGAGCGCGATCTCGGATCTGCCAGCCCGCTCGCGGAGCATGGCGAAGAGGCGCACGCGGATGCGGATCAACGGACCCTGAACCGCCACGTCTTGGATTGCTTGCCGACGATGACCGTGAGCCGCCAGCGGCCCGGCCGGTCACGGTAGAACGAGCGGGTCATCCGCGCATAGAGGCCCTGGTCGGCGGCCCGCGCCCGCAGGTCGCGCGAGGCCCGCAGGACGTCGCCGGGGCCGTAGAACCGGAACTTGACGAGCGAGCCGGCGACCGGCGCCCGACCGAAGACGAGCACGCCGTAGAGCGCGAGCGCCTCCCGACGCACCTCGCGCCGGGGTGTGAAGGATGGCTCGCCGACCGTGACGTGCACCTGAGCGAGCAGTGGCTCGGTCGCGGCCGGCGCTGCCCCCGGCCACGCGAGGCTCGCCGCGGCGGCGAGGACGGCGAGGGTCACCTTCATCGACGCCAGTCTATCCCGCGTCGGACTACCGTTCCGCCCGTGGTGCCTGATCCCGAGCGGCCCGGCGAGTTCCCGTTCACGCGAGGCGTGCGCGCCGACGGGTACCGGTCACGACCGTGGACGATGCGTCAGTACGCGGGTTTCGCGTCCGCCGAGGAGACGAACGAGCGCTTCCGCCTGCTGCTCGAACGCGGCCAGACCGGGCTGAGCGTCGCGTTCGACCTGCCGACGCAGCTCGGACTCGACTCCGACGACCCTCGCGCCCTCGGCGAGGTCGGGCGGACGGGAGTCGCGATCGATTCGGTCGACGACATGCGGCGACTGTTCGAGGGCATCCCGCTCGGCGCTGGCGTGTCGACGTCGATGACCATCAACGCGCCCGCCGCGCTGCTGCTGCTGATGTACGAACTCGTCGGCGTGGCTGAGGGCGCCGACCCGGGCGACCTGCGCGGCACGATCCAGAACGACATCCTCAAGGAGTACTGCGCGCGGGGCAACTACATCTTCCCGCCGCGGCCGTCGATGCGGCTGACGACCGACACCTTCCGGTACGCCTCCGTGCGCCTGCCGCGCTTCAACACGATCTCGATCTCCGGCTATCACATCCGCGAGGCCGGTTCGACGGCGGCGCAGGAACTCGGCTTCACCATCGCGAACGGCATCGCCTACGTCCAGGCGGCGGTCGCTGCGGGGCTGGCCGTCGACGACTTCGCGGCACGGCTCTCCTTCTTCTTCAACGCGCACAACGACGTCTTCGTCGAGGTGGCGAAGTTCCGTGCGGCGAGACGGATCTGGGCGCAGGTCATGCGCGACCGCTTCGGTGCGCGGGATCCCCGGTCGCAGATTCTCCGCTTCCACGCGCAGACGGGCGGCTCGACGCTGACGGCGCAGCAGCCGGACGTGAACGTGGTGCGGGTCGCGTTGCAGGCGTTCGCCGCCGTCGCCGGCGGCTGCCAGTCACTGCACACGAACGGCTTCGACGAGGCGCTGGCATTGCCGACGGAGCACTCCGCGACGCTTGCCCTGCGCACGCAGCAGGTGCTCGCCCACGAGGCCGGGATGACGGCCGAGCCGGACCCGTTCGGCGGCTCGCACTACGTCGAGGGGCTGACGGACCGTCTGCAGGTCGAGGCGGAGGCGCTGATTGCCGAGATCGACGTCGCCGGCGGCGCCGTCGCGGCCGTCGAGCAGGGGTTCGTTCAGGAGCGGATCGAGGAGGCGGCGTACGCGCACCAGCGCGGTGTCGAGGACGGTTCGCTGGTGGTGGTCGGCGTCAACCGCTGGGTCGACGAGGCTGCCGTCGAGCCGGATCTGCACCGACTCGATCCAGCGTCCGAGGCGCGGCAGGTCGAGCGCACGCGAGCCGCGCGCGCCGGCCGCAATCCGGTCGCGGCGACGGCCGCCCTGACCGCGGTCCGCGCCGCCGCGCGCACCGCCGACGTCAACTTGCTCGAGCCGATGCGGGCCGCGCTCGCCGCCCACTGCTGCATCGGTGAGGTCTGCGAGGTACTGCGGGAGGAGTGGGGAACCCAGGACGCTGTGCGAGCCGCGCGGTGAGCGGCGACTTTCGAAACCTCGCTCGCGCATGGGCAAGGAGCGGTTCGCCGCCGTTGCCTGCCGTGAAAGAAAAGGATCAGATCCCCCTCTTTCACGGCGGCGTTCGCCGGCGCCGGCCTCACGGACGTCGCCGCGCTCGAGCCCGCCGCGTCGGGCTACTACCAGCCGGTCACGAGCGGTCGCGTACCCTCTGGCGGATGCGCCGGCTGCTCGTGATCCCGCTCGCTCTGGCCGCCGTCGGCTGCGGCGGCGCGGGGTCGCAGACGATCGCGCAGGACCAGGTCGGGTCGACGGAGGCCGCCGTCGCCGCAACGCCCACGGGTGTCGCCGACTGCGGCAACTACGTGTTGCCGCGCCGCATCACGCAGTGGCTCAACTCCGTCGAGTCCGAGGCGCTCCCGGACCTGGTCGCGAACCCGATCGACTCCGGCTGCCGGTTCGCGGTCGCGACACTGCTCGTTTCGCTGCCCCTCTGCGAGGACGGCGCCCCTGCCGACGTCGCGAAGATCGAGGAGTTGCGCGACCGTGTGAACGCGGCCCTCGAGAGCGGTCTGCCGCCGGACCAGGCGTTTGCGCTGATTCGTGACGACGCCCGCGAGCTCGCTGCGCGCAAGGCCTGCTGAACCGGGCGGCGCGGTGCCGGCGCTGCGATCGGTACGATCGGCCCGGATGACGGATCGCCACGCGCAACGGACGACCGCAGAGCGGCTCCGGCACCTCCATGAGCTGACTGCGGCTGTCGTCGCCGGCGACGCGGTTGCCGCGACGAAGCAGCGGGAGCGCGGCAAGGGGCTCGCGCGCGAGCGGATCGAGGCGCTGTTCGACCCGGGCTCGTTCACCGAACTCGACCGGTTCGTGCAGCACCGCAACCCGAACTTCGGGATGCTCGAGCGGCGCCCGTACGGCGATGGCGTGATCACCGGGCACGGGCTCGTCAACGGTCGTCGCGTGTTCGCGTTCTCGCAGGACTTCACCGTCTTCGGTGGCTCGCTCGGCGAGGTGTTCGCCGAGAAGATCTGCAAGGTGATGGACCTGGCGCTGCGCTACGGCTGCCCGGTGGTCGGCATCAACGACTCCGGCGGAGCGCGGATCCAGGAGGGCGTCGTCTCGCTCGCCGGCTACGCCGACATCTTCTTAAGGAACGTGCAGGCCTCGGGTGTGATCCCGCAGATCTCGGTGATCCTCGGCCCCTGCGCCGGCGGTGCGGTGTACTCGCCCGCCATCACCGACTTCATCTTCATGGTCAAAGAAACCAGCCACATGTTCATCACCGGGCCCGACGTCATCAAGACCGTCACGGGCGAGGAGGTAACCATGGAGGAGCTGGGCGGTGCGCTGTCGCACGCCACCAAGTCCGGCGTGGCGCACTTTGCTGCAGATGACGAGGAGTCGTGCATCGACGACGTGCGTCACCTGCTCTCGTTCATCCCGCAGAACAACCTCGACTCGGCACCATACGAGACGCCGGGAGACGACCCGGAGCGCCGCGAACCCGAGTTGCACACGATCGTGCCCGACAACCCCAACAAGCCGTACGACATCAGGCACGTCATCGAGCTGGTGATGGACGACGGCGAGTTCTTTGAAGTGGCGCCGCTCTACGCACAGAACCTGGTCGTGGGCTTCTCCCGGCTGAACGGCCACTCCATTGGGGTCGTGGGCAACCAGCCCAAGGCCATGGCCGGCGTGCTGGACATCAACGCATCCATCAAGGGTGCGCGCTTCATCCGCTTCTGCGACGCCTT
>VFJZ01000011.1 GCA_009885805.1 Actinomycetota bacterium | reverse complement strand
GGGTCGATACGTCGAACCGGGCGAGCTCCGGATCCGCCAGCACGGCGATGAACATCGTCGGCACGCCGTACAGGGAGGTGCAGCGCTCCCGCTCGACGGCCTCGAGGACCGCGACCGGATCGAACGCCTCCGACGGAATCACGATGCACGAGCCGTGCGTGACCGCCGCCAGGTTCCCCATCACCATCCCGAAGCAGTGGTAGAACGGCACCGGCACACAGATCCGGTCCGTCTCGTCGTAGCCGCACGCCTCGCCGACGAGGAAGCCATTGCCGAGGATGTTGTAGTGCGAGAGCGTCGCGCCCTTCGGCGAGCCGGTCGTGCCCGACGTGTACTGGATGTTGATCGGATCCGCCGGCCGCAAGCCGGCCTCGCGCTCCGCGAGCACGTCGGCGCTGACCTCGCCGGCGCGCGCCAGCAGTGCCTCCCACTCGGGTCCGAGCTCGACCGCGCGCCGCAGCGCCGGCGCGTCCGCCGCCGTGGCCAGCGGCCGGTAGGCGACGCCCTTGAAGCCGTCCGCGTAGATCAGCAACGACGCACCAGACTGACGCAGCGCGAAGTCGAGCTCGCGCTGGCGGTAGGACGGGTTGACGTTGACGAGGATCGCGCCAACCCGAGCCGTCGCGTACTGCACGAGCAGCCACTCGCTGCGGTTCGGAGCCCAGATGCCGACGCGGTCGCCGACGGCGACGCCCTCGGCGAGCAGCGCCCGCGCCACGTCGTCAACGGCGGCGTCGAGCTGCGCGTAGGTCAGCCGCACGCCCTCCCGGCAGGAGACGAGCGCCTCGCGCTCGCCGTGCCGGGCGGCGCAGTCCCTCAGCGCCTGGCCGATCGTGGTCTCCGGGAGCGGTGGGCTGGTCGCACCGCTCGTCTGCGATAGCTCCGGCATGCCGCCGAGTCTAGGCGCCGACCGCGCCGGCCGCAATTCCTCTACCATCGCGCGGATGAATCCCGACGAGCAGGCGGTCCTCGCCGCGGCCGACGCGTGCATCGAGGCGTTCGGTGGCCACGACCGTGAGCGGTACTTCGCGTCGTTCACACCCGACGCGACGTTCGTGTTCTACACGACCCCCGGCCGGCTCGAATCGCGCGCCGTGTGGCAGGCGGAGTGGGACCGCCTGGTGGCCGAGGATGGGTTCCACGTGCTTCAGTGCACGTCGGACGACCGCCGCGTCCAGGTCCTCGGCGATGTCGCCGTCTTCTCCCATCGCGTCCGCACGCGCAGCGCCTCGCACGACGGCGAGGTCGACAGCGACGAGCGGGAGACAATCATCTTCCAGCGCCAGGCCGACGGGGCGTGGCTCGCCGTCCACGAGCATCTCTCGCCGACGCCGACCTGAGCCGCCTGCCGAAGTCAGGGTTCGACCCTTCGCACCCCGCTCGCGCGATCGATGCTGCGGTCGAACGAGGCCACAGCGCCGACGCCGCTGCGCTCGGCCGATGCGACGAGATAGGCGTCCGCGAAGTCCAGGCGGTCGTGCTCGTAGACCTCGAGTGCTCGACGCAGGAGCCCGTCGTCGAGCACGCGGACGGCCGGGAAGCCGAGGATCGCGCGCACCAGCAACGCGACGCGTTCGCGTGGCTCATCGTAGAACGATTCGAGCACGTACACGGTCTCGGCGACGACGAGGTCGACGAGGAGCAGTTCGTCCGCCTGCGTCAGGAATGCCGTCGCGCGAGCGCCGAGATCAGGGGGATCCCCGGTGAGATGGTGTATCAGGATGTTCGTATCGAGGAACGCGCTCACCGGACGCGGCGGGAGCTACCCGGACGGCGCCAGCGAGGTCGAGGAGACCGGGCGTTCGCGAGATCACAGCATGCCCATGCTCGACCCGGAAGACGACCTGGGGACGACCGCCGCGTCGAGGACGTCGTCCGCTGCCGCCGCGCCGCCGCCGTCGAGTTCGTCCGGAAGCTCGATACCGGCGCCCGCGAGCAGCCGGCGGCGTTCCATCTGGCCGTTCCAGCTTCGTTTCGAGTGACGCAGGTGGCGACCGGCGAGCGCCGTGAACGAGACCTCGGGGTGGACCTCGCAGACGCGGTCGTCGAGGTCGGCCTCGACGTCGAGGATCTTCGTGCCGAGCGCGTACGACTGCGCCGACAGCGACGGCAGCACCCGCCGCGCCTCGGCGTAGCTCGGGCACTCGATCGCCGCCCGGGTGGGCGTGGCGAAGACGCTGCTGCGCCGCGGACCGATGAACGCGCGAGCAGCGACATCGGCGGCGCGCGCGCCGGACTCCGGCAGTCCGATCGGGATATCGACGCCGATCACGGCCGCGTCGGCGAGCTCGGCGAGCGCGTCCCGGAACGTCGGTGCGATGAACGCGCGGATGAAGCTCCCGTCCTCGGTCACGACGGCGACCCAGCCGCCGCGGGCGGCATCGAGTCCGGCAACGGCAGGCATCTCGCGCCTACGCCTCCCGGTCGCGAACGACGCCGGCGAACGCCGCCATCACCGGACGCGCGGACGGCGCCTGCGTCGCGAGCACGCGCGCGGCCGTCTCGGCGAACCAGGCCGGGTCGACACCGACCTCGGCGAGCGCCTCCCGCTCGGCCGGCTCCGTCATCAGCGCCGCCATCGTGTCGCCGTCGAGTTCGAGGTGGATCTGCGTCCCCCAGGCGGCGGCACCGACCCGGTAGACGGAGCAGCCCGTGCACGGGGTCTGCGCGAGGATCGTCGCGCCGGCCGGCGCGTCGACGGCGTCCTCGTGCCACTCGACGACCTGCAGCGATGTCGGCAGGGCGGCGAAGACCGGGTCGTCGGCCGCGGCCGGTTCACGCACGAGTTCGGGGAAGTCGACGAACCGCGCCGGCAACCTGAACACGCCGCCGCCCGCGGCGAGCGAGAGGAGCTGCGCACCGAGGCAGATCCCCAACACCGGCGTACCGGCAGCGACGGCGTCGGCAAGCAGTCGCCGCTCCGCGACGAGGAACGGGAACTGTTCGATGTCGAGGACGCTCATCAGACCGCCGAAGCTGACGACGGCCGAGACCTCCTCGAGCGGCGGCAGCGGATCGTCCGCGACGAGGTTCGCGCCCATCGATGGCATCCCCACCTCGGCGAGGACGTCGGTCATCAGATTCCGGCCGGGACGCGAGCCGTGCGTGCAGACAAGGACGGGGCGCATGCCGGTATCTTCGCCGCTGGGGTGCGGTACGGTGCGCGCTCGCGATGGCAGCCAGCCGATGGACAACACCGGCGGCCCGGATCCTGAGCCGCCGCAACCTGATGGTGCTGAGCCTCGTCCACTCCGTGCTCTACACCGGTCTGATGCTCTGCGCGTTCCTTCTCGGTAAGCCGCAGCCCGCGACCTTCACGTTCGGCCTCTCGCACGGCATCATGTACATGGTCATGACAGCGGCGGCGGCGGTCGCGATGCGACTGCGAACGCTGTCCGTGACGACCGGGCTGATCGTGATCGTGCTCGGAGCGGCCTGCCCGTACTTCGGCTCGTTCGACCTCGTCCGCGAGGAGCGGCGCGCGCCGGTCACGCCACCATGACGTCGGCCGCCATGCCGGCGGCGAGGTGGTACGCGTTGTGGCAGTGCAGCATCCAGCGGCCCGGGTTGTCGGCGACGACGTCGATGACGACCGTACTCATCGGCCTGACCTTCACCGTGTCGCGCCGCACCCCGGTCGGGGCAACGGCGAACGTGTGGCCGTGCAGGTGCATCGGGTGCCACATCATCGCGTCGTTCGTCAGCAGCAGACGAACGCGCTCGTCGCGGGCGAGACTGATCGGGGCCGTATCCGGGTAGCGGCCGTCGCCGATGCCCCAGTCGTAGCCGCCCATCCCGCCGGTCAGGAGCACCTCGATCTCCCGATTCGGCGTTCCCGGCGCGAGCCGGGCCGCCTCGGTCGGCACGAGCGTCGCCTCGTCGAGGAGCCGTCCGGTTAGTCCCCTGGGACGCGCCTCCGTGGACGGAGTCGGCGCCGACGATCCGGTGGTGCGGAGAATGGCCCGTGTGGCGCCGGGCTTTCCCTCGCAGGCGGCGTACAGCTGCCAGGCGCCGGCCGTGACGTCGACGAGCACGTCGTAGCGCTCGCCCATACCGATCACGAGGGCGTCGACCTCGACCGGCTCGACCGGCCAGCCGTCGGCGTGCGTGACGCGCATGGCGTGGCCGTCGATCGCGACGCGGTAAGCGGTGTCGGCGGCGGCGTTGACAAGCCGCAGCCGTACGCGCTGCCCGGCCTCGACGCGGATCGTCGCGGGATCCTCCGGCGGCCGGCCGTTGATCAGGTGGAGCGGATAGTCGACGTCGCCGCCGTCGTCGGACCCGAGCGGCGTGTCGGTCGCGACCATCCCGGGCATCGCGTGGCCGGCGTGCATGTCGCCGCCCTGCTGCAACTCGCGGAACTGCGCGTCGGGGGTGCGGCCGTCGATGCCGTCAAGCCAGTCGTCGAGCGTCACGACCACGTCCGCGTCGTACACGAACGGCTCGGCCGGATCCTCGACGACCAGCACGCCGAGCAGGCCACGGTCAGCCTGCGTGCCCAGATGCGGGTGGAAAAAGTACGTCCCGGGGTCGGGCGCGACGAAGTCGTACAGGAAGGACTCGCCGGGCCGCACCGGGTCCTGCGTCATGCCCGGCAGGCCGTCCATTGCGTTCCGGAGGGCGACGCCGTGCCAGTGGATCGTCGTGTCCTCCGGCAGCGCGTTCGAGAGCGTGGCCTGAACCCGCTCGCCTGCCCGCAGCCGGAGCGTGGGCAGGTCAAGGGTGTCGTTGTAGGCCCACGTCTCGACCTGGCGGCCGCCGATCTGCACCACCGTCGGCGCGGCACGCAGCGTCGTGGTGACGCCGATCGGCCCGGTCGGTGCCGGGCCCGTGGGCACCGGCACCATCGGCGCGCCGCTGCCCCCGGTCGTCGCCGGACCGCCCATGCCCGACATCCCGGACATCCCGTGCTCCCCGTCCATCGCATGGTCGCCGCCGAACCCGCAGCCGCTCAGGGTCAGGAGGCCACCGGCCGCGCCGAGCAGAAACCCACGGCGGCCGATGACGACGGTGCCGCGCGAAGCGGCGTCTCGCTCATTCAGCATCTGGTGCTCCTCACGTCGATGTCATGGCGCAGCCCCGAGCGGGACGGCGACGGAGACGACGACCGAGATCAGCAGCGCAGGCGAACGGTAGCGAGCGCCGGCGCCTGCGGATGAAATCGCCGCCCGGGTCGCTTCGATGGGGCGATCGACAGCCGCCGGGCCCACACCGGCGGGCGCGGCCCCGCCGAACTCCGAGGGCGGCGGAGGACGACGCCGACGATCGTCACGACGGCGAGGGCGCAGACGACTACGACGCACGCGCCGGCGAGAGCGTCACCGTCGTCGTGATGCGCCGTCGAGGGAGAGGCGGCCATGGCGCAGCCGACACCGCCCACGAGCAGCAGCGCCGCCGCGGCCAGCGCCGCCCACGAACCGTGCCGTCGTAACCGAGCGAGCACCATCACCTGCACTCTATCCTCCCGCAGGAGCGTCGGGCGGGACGTCCTCGACCGCCAGTTGCCGGTCACGCTCGTCGTCGAGCGTCCAGCGCTCGCCGAGGTCGACGATCGTGCCCGGCGGGTGTCGACGCTCCGCCTCGGCCAGCGTCGCCCGCACAATCCGACCGGTGCGCGGCGACGTCACCGACCGCCCCGAGCGTGAGTCCGAACGGGGTCTCGACGAGGCACGCCAACGAGGGACGCACCTGCGCCGTCACCTCGCGCACCTGCGTGATCGACACCGTCGCGAGGCCGTGCTCGGCGAGCACCCGCTGTAGCAGCCCGACCGACTGCTGGCAGACCGATCAGGCGGGGACGAGCAGCACCAGATCGACGGCGTCGGCAAGCAGTTCGGACGCCATGCGCGGGCCGGTCTCCTCGAGCAGCGGCCCCGTGTCCGGGATGTAGCCCATCAACGCGAACGCCCGCTCCGCCGTCCCGCCGACCACGCCCTCCGCGGCGAGCACGGAGAGGGTCTCGCGCGGAAGCTCGCGTCGTTCTCGTCGCCGAGCGAGAACCGCCGCTGGCCGCGTTCGTACCCGCTGGCGGGGGACACCAGGCCGACCCGCGCCTGTGCGAGCGGAACGCGCAGTGCGTTCCGCGGGGACGGCGCCGCCTCGATCGCCCACTCGAACGACGGGTAGAACGACCGCACGTGCAGCAGCTCGCGCCGCGGGAAGGTGCGCTCCGTGGACGCCGTGGCCGAGCTCCGGTCAGCGATGGCCGTCTCCCCGTCGTCCGTCCAGGCGAGCAGCTCGCTCATCGAGGCCTCGTCCCCGATGACGGCGGATCGGATCAACCCGTCGTGGTTCAGTTCACCCGAATCGATCGCGCGGGCGTATTCGACCCGGTAGGACCCGATGTCCTCGATGTGGCCGAGCCGGAAGCCGAACTCCTCCAGTTCCGCCCGACCCGTTCACCGGCCTGCACCCCGCCGACGTCGCGCAACTGCTCGGTTTCCTCGACCGGCTCGTCGACACGGGGACGTCGGTCATCGTCATCGAGCACCACCAGGCGGTGATGGCGCACGCGGACTGGATCATCGACCTCGGCCCCGGCGCCGGCCACGAGGGTGGGCGGATCGTCTTCGAGGGCACGCCTGCCGACCTCGTGGGAAGGCGCTCCACGCTCACCGGCTCGCATCTCGCCGCCTACGTCTGCGGCTGACGCTTCCGCAGACGCCCTCAGATCAGAGGGAGCCGAGCGGCGCGACTGCCCGGACGGGCTGCCCCGTGTAGGCAGCGATGGCGTCGTAGGCCCGGTCGTAGTGGAGCACCACGACGCCCGCGGGATTCACGAGCGCCGCGCCACGGTCGCTGCATCGTCGAGGCGGCCGTCGCGGATGACGACGCCGTAGTCGCGCTCCGCCAGCTCGGCGGTCGTGAACCCGTCGAGGACGTCGCTCAGGACGGCTGCGGGGTCGCGCAGCAGCGGCTCGCCATACCCGCCGGAGCTCGGCGCCGCAAGCTCGATCGTCGACCCCGCGTGAAGCACCTTGCCGGTGAACTTCGCCGGCCACATCTCGACGCTGCCGTCCGGTGCGGTCACCTTGCCGTGGCCGAGCGTGCCCTCGTGGCCGCCGAAGATGCCCCACGGCGGGTCGGACTCGTAGCGGTCACCCTCGCAGGTGACGATGGTGTCGACGAGGAAGCGGTTGACGCGCACCATCCCGATGCCGCCGCGCCACTGTCCGGCGGAGCAGGTGTCGTCGCGCAGCTCGTAACGCTCGGTGCGCATCGGGAAGCGCCACTCGAGCTCCTCGATCGGGTTGTTGCGGGTGTTCGCGATCAGGCAGTCGACGGAGTCGAGGCCGTCGCGGCCCGGGCGGCCGCCGTAGGAGCCCTCATCCACCTCCAGGTACACCCAGTACTCGCCCTCCTCCTTGTCGAACCCGGAGTACGCGAGAAAGCCGAGGTGCGCGGAGTTGCCGGCGGTGATCTGGTTCGGGATCACCGGCGCCAGCGCCCGCAGCGCGAGGTCGACGGCGCGCTGCACCTGGCAGAAACGGGCGAAGCACGCGCGCGGGTAGTTCGGGTTGAAGATCGACCCCTTCGGCGCGATCACGTTCACCGGCGCGAGCATGCCCTCGTTCTGCGGCACGAAGACGGGGAACGTCGCCTCGTCGAGGAAGATCATGCGCGTGATGAAGCTCATCGCGGAGACGGTCGTGCCCTCGTACGGGCAGTTGTAGCCCGTCGGCACCTCGTCGCTCGACCCGGTCAGATCGAACGTGATCTCGTCACCCTCGATGATGACCGCAACCTGCACGGGCAGCTTCTTCCCGCGAGTGACGCCGTCGTCGTCGAGCCAGCCGACCTCGGTCTCGTAGCGGCCGTCCGGCACCTTCGCGATCTCCTTGCGGAGCATCGACTCGGAGTAATCGATCCACGCCTGCGAGATCGAGGAGATCGTCTCCTCGCCGTAGCGGACGACCAGATCGGCGAAACGTCGCTTCGCGAGCTCGCAGGCGGCGATCATCGCCCGGATGTCGCCGTTGTTGAACGAAGGCGTCCGGACGTTCTCGAGGATGTGCTTCCACAGCCCCTCCTGCCAGACCCCCTTGTCCTGGATCTTGACCGCGCGGTAGATGTTCCCCTCGGACCAGTTGTCAACGAGGTCGATCGCAAGACCCGGGTAGGCGCCGCCGATGTCGAGCACGTGGGCGGAGGCGCCGGAGTAGCCGACGATCCGGCCGTCGACAAAGATAGGCATCACGATCGCGACGTCGGGCGAGTGCGTCGCGCCGCCGTACGGGTCGTTGTGGAGGATGATGTCGCCCTCGTGGATGTCGTCGCCGAGCCGGGCGATGACGTTCTTCACGATCTTCGGCATCGCGCCCATGAACATCGGCGTCGAGTCGGACTCGGCGAGGTTGTTGCCCTCGGCGTCGAAGATGCCCGCGCCGAGGTCCTCCGACTCGCGGATGATCGACGAGTAGCTCATCCGGTACAGGACGCCCGCCATCTCCTTCGCGATCGCCGCGAAGGCGCCGCCGACGACGCGCATCAGGATCGGTGTTGACAGCGAGCTGCCGCGCGACGCCGCCGAGCGCGGCGGAACGGTGCAGTCGATCACGATGTTGCCGACCGCATCGATCTCTGCGACGAGGCCCGGGGGGATCACGGTCGTCGTGTCGTACTGCTCGACGATCGCCGGGCCCGTGAAGCGGTCGCCGGCACGGAGACCCTCGCGCTCGTAGAACGGCGTCAGATGCCGCTCGGCGACGCCGTCGACGTCGAACACGACCTCGCGCTCAAGCGTCACCGCGCCGGAGGGATCGCCGGTGCCGCGCTCGATCGCGGCAGCCTGCAGCTCGTCGACGCGACCGATACCGACGACGCGGATGTTGATGATCTCGATCGGCGCATCGAAGCGGTGCCCGTACTCGGCCTCGTGTGCGGTGTGGAAGCGCTCCTTCAGCTCCTCCACCCAGGCGGCGTCGACGGCGCCGGCGGGCACCTCGGTGCGCACCTCGTAGCCCTGCCCGGAGTACCGGCAGTCGGCGAGGCGGCGGATGAGTCGGCGCTCCTGCGGCACGGCGTCGGCGTCGAGCTGGGCGGTCGCCTGCGCGACGAGTTCGGCGTAGCGCGCGTCGACCCGGGCCGTGTCGAGAGCCTTCAACGCGTGGCGCTCCGTCGCGACGAACTCGTGCTGGAGATCGGTGGCGAGCAGGCCGGTGGCCGCGATGATCCCGGGGTGCGGCGGCACCAGCACGCGCGCGATCTCGAGCTCGAGCGCGATGTCGCATGCGAACAGCGGGCCGGCGCCGCCCGCCGCGACCAGGGTGAACTCGCGCGGGTCGTAGCCGCGGCGCACGGAGTTCAGCTCGATCGCCTGCGTCATGCCGTACTTCTGCACCTGCAGCGCGCCGAGCGCCGCCGCCTCGAGACTCGTGCCGAGCTCGTCGGCGAGGGTCTGCACGGCCCGCTCGGCGAGGCTCCGGTCCAGCGTCATGCCGCCGCCGAGGAGGCCGCGATCGTCGCGTAGGCGGCCGAGGGCGAGCTGCGCGTCGGTCGAGGTGGGCAGGACGCCGCCGCGGCCGTAACAGGCCGGGCCGGGATCCGCGCCCGCCGACTGCGGGCCGACGCGGAAGACCCCGCCCTGGTCGACGTACGCGATCGAGCCGCCGCCGGCACCGATCGTGTCGATGTCGACCATCGGCACCATCGCCTGGTAGTCGCCGATCCGCGTGTCGAGCAGGTGCCGCATCCGCAGCTGCCCGCCGGCGGCGACGCCGATGTCGGCCGAGGTGCCGCCGATGTCGAGCGTGACGACATTGTCGAAGCCGGCGGCGCGGCCCGCCCAGATCCCGCCGATCAGGCCCGCGACCGGCCCCGACATGAGCATGTTCACGGGCCGCGTCGACGCCGACTCGACCGTCGCCATCCCGCCGGACGACTGCATCAGCTGCACGCCGTGGCGGAAGCCCGCCGCGCGCATCGCCGCGTCGAACCGCTCCAGGTAACGCGACACCTTCGGGCCGACGTACGCGTTCAGCGCGACGGTGGAGAAGCGCTCGAACTCGCGGTAGAGCGGCAGCACCTCGTTCGAGATCGAGAGGAACGCCTCGGGGAACTCCTCGACCAGGATCTCCTTGACCCGCTGCTCGTGCGCAGGGTTCAGATAGGAGTGCAGGAAGCAGACCGCGACGCTCTCGACGCCGGCCGCCTTCAGCTGCCGCACGCGGTCGCGGACCGCGTCCTCGTCGAGCGGGACGAGCACCTCGCCGTCCGGCACCGTGATGCGCTCGGGCACCGTCAGCCGGTGGCGGCGCTTGACGAGCGGCCGCGACTGCCACGGCAACTCCTGCTGCAGCGAGAAGTTGAGCGGCTTCTTGTGCCGCGCGATGTGCAGGATGTCGCGGAAGCCCTCGGTCGTGATCATCCCGACCTCGGCGCCCGTGTGGGTCAGCGTGATGTTCGTCGCGACGGTCGTGCCGTGGAGGAGGTTGTCGACCTCGGCGAGCGTCACACCGGCCTTGCGGCAGAGACGCTCGATGCCCTCGACGACGCCTCGCGCCGGGTCGTCCGGCGTGGAGGCGATCTTGTCGACGGTGACCCTGCCGGCCTCCTCGTCGACGAGGATCAGATCCGTGAACGTGCCGCCGACGTCGACGCCGATGCGCTTCATGAGGTGACCTCCGGAGTCGTTGCCGGCGCGAGGCCGAGCGGGTCGATGACCTCGCGGCCGACCGTCGCCATCTGCTCGAACGTGCCGTTGTGATAAGCGCAGGAGATCTCGTCGATCCCGAGCGCCGCAAGCTCCTGCACCTTGGCTCTCACCTTGTCGGCGCTCCCCGCGATCGTGAAGTCGTCGAGCAGTTCGCCGGTCAGGTACGACGTGTGACCGGCGTCGGACTTGAGGTGTCCGCCGTAGTAGTCGTAGGCGTCGCGCGAGGCGGGGAGTCTCGTCATCACCTCGGGCATGCCGTGATCGGGATTGTGGCGGATCGTGTCGGCGATGTGATTCGCACACGCGGCCGGCGCCCAGCGGCAGGCGTTCCACGCCGCCTCCTGGTCGTCCGACACCCACATCGCGGTGAGAAGCGAGAAGCGGACCGCGTCCGGGTCACGGCCCGCCGCAGCGGCGCCCGCGCGCACGTGGCCCATCGCCCACTCGAGCGCCGCGGGGTCGACGCCGACGTAGAGCATCACCCGGTCGGCGAGCTCGCCGGCGGCGCGCAGGTTCCTCGGTCCGGTCGCCGCCATCATGATCGGGACGCGCGCGCCGTCCGCGAGCCAGGGCAGGTGGACGTCGATGCCGTTCATCGCGACCGTGCCGCCTGCGAGGAGGTCTCGCAGCACCGGGATCGTGTCGCGCAGAACGGCCGTCTTCACGGGCTTCAGGCCCATCGAGCGCACCGCGCTGTCACCGCGCCCGATGCCGAGCTCGAGGCGGTCCGGGTAAAGCTTCGCGAGCGTGCCGTAGATGCTCGCGGTCGTCGTCACGTGGCGCGTGGACGGATTCGTGACCGCCGTGCCGAGCGTGATCCGGCGCGTCTGCGCCAGGGCCGTCGTCATGTAGACGTAGCAGTCCTCCCAGAGGATCTGCGAGTCGACGAACCAGGCGTGGCTGTAGCCGGCGTCCTCGGCCGCCTCCACCGAGGCGATGCACTCGTCGAAGCGCTCGGCCGTGAACTGGGCGCCGAGGGTGGTCATAGCGCGCGCAGCTCCGCGAGCGTCTCGGCGAGCGTGTTCACCTGGCCCCAGCCGACGCGGATCATCTCGATCGCCGGACCGTGGAGGTACGGCGTCGCGGTGCCAACCGCCTCCTCGACGACGATCGGCCGGTAGTCGCGGAAGAGCGCGTCCTTCGTCGTCGCACCCACGCACTGATTCGTGAGCACGCCGGAGATGATGAGCGTCTGCGTACCGAGCGCGCGCAGGATCGTGTCGAGGTTCGTGTTGAAGAAGGCGGAGAGGCGCGTTTTTTCGACGTACCAGTCGTCGGCATGCGGCTCGAGCTCGTCGAGGAGCTCGTAGCCCCACGTCCGTTGCCGCAGACCGCCCTCGCGAATCAGGACGCGCTTGTCCACGAACGGGCCGGCGTCGGCCACTCCGCGCGTGCCGTGCCGCGTCCAGATGATCGGCACGCCCGCCGCGCGACAGGCGGCGTTCAGCGCCTTCGTCGGCTCGATCACGCGCTGCATATGCGAGACGTCGACGCCGTGCGTCGCGTACCAGCCGTCGGGGTGCAGGAAGTCGTTCTGGTCGTCGATCACGACGTGCGCCGTGGCGCCGGGCACGAGGGCCCAGGCATGCGGGTCGAAGTACTGTGTCTCGCCCATCTCTGCTCCTTCGGATCTCAGATCCAAGATCTGAGATCTGCACCCATATCATCGACGTGACCGCGCTGCAACCGATCCCGAGCCGCTCCCGGCGCGACCACGCGTTTCTGAAGGCGTCCAAATCGCCGCTCGTCGTGACGCGTGGCCGGCCTGAACTTCCTGCCGCTGCGGGCTTAGAGGCCGTGTCGCGAGGCGCACGGTATCGTTGGTTCGTGCGGTACTGGCCCAGCCCCGCCCCATAAGCGCGAGACTGACGTCCGTCGCCGTCCCGCCGCGGTGGAGGCCCGGTAAGGTCACCTGCCCGAACGACATCGCGAGCGCCGAACGCGACGCCCTGTTTCTTGCCTCGATTCCGGATGAAGCGGATCCATCGGCAACCCGCTACAACGTCCGCCGTACCGAGTCGAGCATCGAGCTCTATGCAGCCCGACTCACCGAAGTGGTCGAGGGTGAGTCCGTTTTCCACGGGCACCCGGCGACGTACGTGCCGACACGCGTGCTACGGGCACTCCGCAACGATGGCCGGATCGACGATGCCGAGTACCGACGACTCGTGCGTCGCTTCGGTACCTCAAGCGGCAGGAGGCGGCTCGGTGATCGGTAGCCGCTCAGATCTCGCATTTGATCTGATTCCGGTCGATCGGGGTCGACGGCGTCAACATCTGCCGCCACGTCCGCGAAGGCGAGACAGAACTCCGAAATCACGTCTACGCCCCTCTCGGGCCCATCGCCGATTGGTTCGTCCGCTCCTGGTCGGCGATCACGCTCGAGGAGCGACCGAGCCGCTTCGCGCCACGCGCCGATCCATTCCAGCTCGCCGAAGATTGGTACTTCAGCCATCCTCCGGCGGGCGTCACTGAGGAGGAGTGGTGGGACGCCCGTGATGGGTGGTGGGTTCGACACTTTCTTCGAGGCGGCGCTGACGGAGCACAGCTTCCAAATCTTGCTCTGGTCCCCGATTCCGGCAACCTCAGCATCTGGTGGGTGTCGGGACTCGCCGGCTACGAGGGAGTCGAGTTCATCACCCCAAGTGGTCACGCCAGCGTCGAGCTGGACAGCTTCGAAGCGGTCGTTCGACCGTTCGTACGGCTCGTCGGCGACTATCTCGTCCGGGCCGACCTGTCCGCGCCCTACCCGTGGGCGGATGGTGGTCTCGACACATATCGTTCGATCCCGTCGAATGTGCTCACGCTCGACACGGCGCATGAGACCGAAACGGTCGCGTCGGCCTTCGGTGCCCACGACGAGGACGGCTTGCTCGAGCGACTTGGTCTCACGGCGGGCGCGAATCCTGCCTCAAGCATCGAAGCGCAGATGCTGCGTGACGTCTCCGTCCTCACTCCCGAAGTGGCCGAAGCAGTCGCGGCGACGGCGATCGATTCGCGTGAAAGTGCCGCCATACACGAGTGGCGAGAGGCGCGACGGGCCGCATTCGAGGCAGTTCGCTCGGCACACACGCCCGAGCACGCTGGGCGGATTGCCGCCAACGAACTCCGACGTGGCCTCGGACTCGACGATCAGCCCATGGATCTCGAGGGGGCGGCCCGCACTCTCGGGGTCAACGTCCGGACGTCAAATGCGCCGGGCGGTACGACCCGGATGGTGGTCGGCGCCGCGCCGCGGGCAGGCGCTTCGGCCACCGTCCTCAAGACTCCGCGGACGAGCACGTCCTGGGGCCACCGTTTCGAGGTGGCCCGCGCGCTTGGCCACGTGCTGCTCGATCCAGTTGTTGCGGGCGCACTCGGCGCGGCGGCAAGTCCCGTCACGAACGAGACTCGCCGCCGCACGACCGGAGCGTTCGCAGCCGAACTGCTCCTTCCAGAGTCTGCGATCGCGCGGCTCAGCGACGGCGTCGTCGATGACGCCGTCGACCGGTTCGCGACGATTCTCGAGCAGTACCAGATCGGGGCTCAAGCCGCAGCGAACCAACCGTTGAATCGTGGGTGGCTATCGGGCCCTGATGTCCGCGACGGTCTCATCGACGCGTACGCGGCGATCGGCCCTGCCGGGTAGCGGAGCAACGCGGCTACGCCGACCCGCTCGCGTGCTCCCCGTAGGCGAGGTAGCCGCGCTGCGTCGCGATGTGATCGGCGACGTGCCTGGCGTCGTGCCAGACGCCCCAGATGAAGCTCGACCCGCGTCGTGAGAGCCACGGCAGCCCGAGGAAGTAGACGCCCGGCTCGGACGACACGCCGCGCCGGTGCCGCGGCCTGCCCCGTTCGTCGAACGCGTCGACCTGCAACCAGCCGTAGTCGACCCTGAAACCCGTCGCCCAGATGATCGACGCGATACCGGCGCCCGCGAGGTCGAGGTCGACGATCGGGTCGGTCACGCAGGCCGGGAGCGACCCGAAGCGGTGCGCCTCCGGCTCGGGCGGAAGGTCGAGGCCGTTGCGCGCGACGTACGCGTCGGCCTCCTCGAGTAGCGCCAGGTAGTTCGCGTCGCCCTTCGCGATGTTGCCGGCGAGGTCCGGCGCCAGCCGCAGCGCACCGTCGTCGTGGGAGAGCGTGCGACCGAGCAGGACCATGCCGAGGGCAGCGAGATCGCGGAAGTCGACGGTCCGGCCGCCGCCCGCGCCACTGACGACGATCGTCACGTGCTCGGCCCCCTGCGGCGGCGTCTCGGCGTCCCACATCCCGAGCACACCGAGCCACCAGACGAAGTCGCGCCCCCGGTAGCTTCGCGGCGGCCGATCGTGGGGGCCGACCGACAGGAACACCCGGCGTCCCGCCTCCATGAGCTCGTCGGCGATCTGCATCCCGGACGACCCCGCGCCGACGACGAGCACGGCGCCCTCCGGCAGCTGATCCGGGTTTCGGTAGCCACTCGAGTGGAGCTGCACGAGCCCCGCGTCGGCCGGGACGACGGAAGGAATCACCGGCTGCTGGAACGGGCCGGTCGCGGCGATCACGTAGGTGGCGTCGATCGGCCCGCCCGACGTCTCGGCGCGGAGTCCGGGCCGGCCGGCGTTCCGCCGGACGGAGGTGACCTCGACGCCGCACCGGATCGGGGCCGCGATCTCCTCGGCGTAGGCGACGAAGTAGTCCGCGACGCGCTCCTTCGAGGCGAACGCGTCCGGGTCGACGTCGGTGAACTCGAGCCCTGGGAACCGGTCATGCCACGCCGGGCCGTTCGCGACCAGGGAGTCCCAGCGCTCCGAACGCCAGCGCTCCGCGATCCGGTGGCGTTCGAGGACGAGGTGCTGAACGCCGCAGGCGCTCAAGTGCTCGCTGGCGGCGATACCGGCCTGCCCCGCGCCGACGACGAGCGCCTCGACCGTTTCGACTGCCATCGCGTCCTCCTCAGGCCGTTGCCGGCCGGGTCGTGATCAACACCGCGTCGCGCCCGGTCTGGACGACCTCGCCGCGCTGGTTGCGCACCTCGACGGTGGTCGTCAGGACGCCCATGCCCGGACGCGAGTTCGACGGGCGCACGGACTCGACCGTGTGCACGGTGTGGATGGTGTCGCCGGGATAGGTCGGGCCGGTGAACCGGCGCGTCTCCTCCAGGTAGGCGATCGTCTCGACGCCGTCCATCCCCGGTGTCGGCTGGGCGCTCGAGATCGCGAGCACGAGCAGACCGTGGGCGATGCGGCCGGTGAACGGCGTGTTCGCCTTCACCCACTGCTCGTTCGTGTGCAGCAGGTTGAAGTCGCCGGAGACGCCGGCGAAGTTCATGACGTCGGCCTCGGTCACGGTGCGGCCGACGGACGTGAACTCCTGGCCGGGCTCGAAGTCCTCGAGGTAGCGGGTCATCTGGTCGCTCCGGTGAAGCAGGGCAGGACGATGCTGCTGTCGGCGGTCGGGCGGAAGACGACGCGCAGCGGCAGCTCGCAGCGCAACTCCTCCTGCGGGACGTCGACGATGTTCGCGGCCACGCGCACGCCCTCGTCGAGTTCGATGATCGCGAGCACGTAGGGAAGGTCGTCCGCGAACTCGATGTTCGGGGTCTTCTCGACCACCGAGAACGCGTGCAGACGACCGGTGCCGGCGGCCTCGACGTAGGCGAGATCCGTGCCGTGACAGGCCGTGCAGAGCACGCGCGGATACCACTGGTGCCGCCCGCAGCCGTTGCAGCGCTGCACGAGCAGCCGACCCTCGCGGGCCGCGTCCCAGTAGGGACGAGTGAGGTCGTCGACGATCGGCAGCGGCTTCTCCACCGCGCTCACCTCCCGAGGATCATGGTCGCGGTGGCCGACAGCGAACCACCCGTGCCGGAGACCAGACAGGTGCGCGGGTCGGGCAGCTGCACGCCGGGCGCCGTGCCCGTCAGCTGCCGGTAGGCCTCGATCACGGTGAACACGCCGCGGCGGCCGGGATGGTTCGAGGATAGCCCGCCGCCATCGGTGTTGATCGGCAGCCGCCCGCCCGGCGCGATCGCGCCAGACTCGACGAACGCACCGCCCTCGCCCGGCGCGCAGAACCCGAGCGCCTCCAGCGTCAGCAGCACCGTGATCGTGAACGAGTCGTAGATCTGGGCGCAGTCGATCTCCTCCGGACGCAGCCCGGCGGAGGCGAACGCGCGAGCGCCGGAGTGCACCGCCGCGGTTGTCGTGAAGTCCTCCATCTGGTTCATCGACAGCTGCCCGAGCGCCTCGCCGAAGCCGAGCACGTACGCCGCACGCCGGCCGAGCGCCTCGGCGCGGCGCCGCGACGTCATCACGAACGCGCCGCCCGAGTCGGAGACGATGCAGCAGTCGAGGCGGTGAAGCGGCGTCGCGACCATCGGCGAAGAGAGCACATCCTCGACCGTGATCGGGTCGCGGAAACGCGCCTGCGGATTGGAACCCGCGTTCGCCCGGCACTGCACCGCGATCGCCGCGAGCTGCTCCAACGTCGTGCCGTAGCGGTGCATGTGGCGCTCGGCCGCGAGCGCGTAGGTCGACACCGTCGACGGGCCGTAGGGGATCTCGAACTGGCCCGGCCCGGCCGCGTTCGTGGCGTAGTCGGGCCCCGGGATCACGCCGGAGTAGCCGGCCGCGGCATACGAGACGACGACCACATCGGCGACACCCGCCGCGATCGCGAGCGCCGCGTGACCGGCGTGGGTGATGAACGCGGCGCCGCCTATATCCGTCGAGTCGAACCAGCGCGGGTGGATGCCGAGGTACTCCGCGACCTCGGAGATCGACATCTGCATGCCGCCCTCGGTCGGGAACGACGCCGCCGTCGCGAAGCCGTCCACGTCGCCGAGCTCCAGCCCCGCATCCGCGAGGGCGCCGAGCACGCAATCGGCCTGGATCGCGAACGGATGCACGCCGGGCGCCTTCCGCAGGGGCGACTCGTACGCCCCGACGATCGCCACCTCACCCGCCGGAAACGCCATCGCACCTCCCTCGTCCCGGCATCGTACGTCTGTCTACCGCGCGGACGCGACGGCGGCGGCGCCTGCGGCGTGCGCGCGTGCCGACGGCGTCCGGCAGCCGACGATCGCAGGCGCCTCGTGGACGAGCTCGTCGTTCTCGAGCGCGGCGACCATGAAGGGCGCGAAGTCGATGCGGCGCACGACGTTACTCTCGAGGGTCGAATCGCCGACATGACGGCTCCAGACGGGAAGGCCCTCGCTCTCGCCCCCTTCGAGGTCGCTGCCGCGTACGACCGTTCAGCGTGTATCGCTAACCCGGATTGTGCAGTAGGCGGCGGTTGAGCGGGTCGGGTGCTGTCCGCCTCCTCAGGGATGATGCGGCTTGCCGCGCGCGATGATGTCACGGTCGTCCGTCGCGCCCGGAATCACGGTGCTGCGGTCCTTGAACGCGTCGAGCTTCCCGACGCTCTGCTCCCGGCACAGGCCGACGACCTCGTAGCCACGATCGCGCGCGTGCCGGACCATGTACCGCCCGAGCTTGCCCGACGCGCCGACGATGCAGACCTTCATGAGGACGACGGTGCGGCATCGCCGGGCGCCGCGCATCGGAGCGTCCAGCCGCCGACTGGCGACGACTGCTCTACCGTTGACTGATCGTAGTGATGTCTCCAGAGGGGTCCGAGTGGCCGCCGACGCTCAACTGACCGACGTGGTCGTGATCGGCGGCGGCGTCACGGGCTGCGCCGTCGCCCGCGACGCCGCGCTGCGCGGCCTCAGCGTGACGCTCGTCGAGCAGGGTGATCTCGGGGCGGGCACGAGCGGTCGCTTCCACGGCATGCTGCAGAGCGGTGCGCGGTACGTCACGACCGACGTCGGGTACGCCGCGCAGTGCATGCGCGAGCGGCGCACCTTCGAGCGCATCGCCGCACAGGCGATGGACGCGACGGGCGGCCTCTTCGTCGTGCTCGGGAGCGATCCGCCGGGGTTCGAGGAGGTGTTCGAGCGAGGGTGCGCCGAGGCGGACATCCCGACGCGGCGCCTCTCGAGCGAGGAGGTCGCGGCGCGCGAGCCTCGCGTGCGCGGCGTGGTCGCCGCGTTCGAGGTCCCCGACGCCGTCTTCCGGCCATGGTCGGTCGTCGTCGCCCTGGCCGAGGACGCACACACACGCGGCGCGGCGATCCGGCTTCACGCGCGCGTCACGCGGATCGACGCCGACGGCGAGCGCTGCGCGGTTGTCGTGCAGCGACGCGACGGTTCGGTCGATGTCCTGCGGGCGCGCACGGTTACGATCGCGGCGGGGCCCTGGGCACCGAGCCTCGTGCCGACCGGGGGAGCGACGCCGTCGATGCAGCTGGCGAAGGGGTCGATGCTCGTCCTCCCCGAGCGCCTCGTGGGGGCCGTCGTGAACCGCTGCCGGCCGCCGGGCGGCTTCGACATCCTCGTGCCGTTCGGCGCGACGACGATCTTCGGCACGACCTCGCTCGACGTCGACGACCCGACCACGCGCTCGGTCCAGCCGGACGAGGAGCGGGACCTCCGCGACGGTGCCCGCGCGCTGCTCGGGAGGGACGCCCTCGACGCCTACGGCGGCCTAACAACCTACGCCGGGGTGCGACCGCTCGTCGTGAGCGCGACCGACACCGACGGCGCGGTGTCGCGTCGGCACCTCGCGTTCGAGCACCCGGGGCTGCCGGTGATCACCATCGTGGGAGGGTCGTTCACGACGCACCGCGCGATGGCGGAGGACGTCGTCGACCGGGTCTGCCGCAGGCTCGGCGTGGACGTCGCCTGCACCACGGCGCAGACCCCGCTACCACGGTCGAGCGGCGCCTTCGCGTGGAGCCGGGATGCGTTCTTCCAGCCCGCCGCCGGCGCGCCATGGGCATCCTGATCGGCCTCGACCACGGCGGGTCGACGACCACCGCGCTCGCGATCTCCACGGACGGCGCCGTGCTCGGCCGCCGCTCGGTGCCGATGCCGCGACGGATCCCGCAGCCGGGCTGGGTCGAGCACGACGCGGATGACTTCGTCCGCACGAGCCTCGAGGCGATCGACGGCGCGCTGGCCGCGGCGACGCGGCGCTGGGACGACGTGGAGGCGCTCGGCATCGCGAACCAGGGAGAGACGACGATCGCCTGGGACGCAACGACCGGGGCTCCGGTCGGACCGGCGATCTCCTGGCGGGACAAACGAACGACCGGCTACTGCTCCGAGCTCGTACGCGCCGGCCACGAGGAGCAGGTCCGCGGCGCGACCGGACTGCCGCTCGACCCCTACTTCTCGGCGTCGAAGATCCGCTGGCTGATGACGGGATCCGACGCCGCGAGACGGGCCCTGGCGCGCGGCGCCCTGCGCGTCGGCGGATCCGACGCGTACCTGCTCTTCCGGCTCACACGAGGGGCGGTCCACGTCACGGACACCTCGACGGCGTCGCGAACGGCGCTGCTCAACATTCGATCGCTCCAGTGGGACGAGGGCGTGGCAACGACCGTGTTCGGCGTGCCGCTCGAGCTCCTGCCGGAGCTGCGACCGACGTTCGGCGCGCACTTCGGCGAGATCGAGCGCGAGGGGAGCTCGGCGATCGTGCCGGTGACCGCCGACGTCGTCGACGCCCACGCCGCGCTGTTCGCCCAGGGCTGCGTCGCGCCGGACGTGATCAAGGCGACCTACGGCACCGGCGCCTTCATCGAGGCGAACGTCGGCCCGGAGCCGGTGCTACCGCGCAACGGCCTCCTCCCGTTCGTCGCCTGGCAGACGGAAGCCGGCCCGGCGTACTCCGTCGAGGGCGGCGTTTTCGACGTCGGTGCGGCGATCGACTGGCTCGTGGAAATGGGCCTGCTCGAGAGCGCCGCAGCGAGCGCCGCGATCGCCGTCGGCGCATCAACAGCCACCGATCTCGTGGTCGTCCCCACCTTCAGCGGGATGGCGGCACCGCGCTGGCAGCCGACCGCCCGCGCCGCCGTCCTCGGGATCGGCCTCGACACGACGCCGGCCGACCTCGTCCGCGCCGTGCTCACGGGCATCGCCTTCAGCGTGGCGGAGATCGTCAACGGCATCGCCGACAGCACCGGCGTCGAACCCCGCGAGATCAGGGTGGACGGCGGCCCCACCACCAACGGGTTCCTGATGCAGCTCCAGGCCGACGTCCTGGGACGGCCGGTGTCCGTATCGCAGGAGCCCGACGTGACCGCGTTCGGCGCCGCCCTCATGGCCGGCGTCGGCGCCGGGGCGCTCACCTCCGCCGACGCGCTGCGGATGACGCCCGCGGCGACCGTCTACGAGCCGATGCTGTCCGCGGACGAGCGACTGACGCGCTGGGCAGGCTGGACGCGGGCCGTCGAGGCGGTCGTGGCACACAGTGCGGCCGGCTGCACTTGACGGTGCAGGGCCGCTCGTCTACGGTCGCCTCCGATCCGGTGAGGGTGCGACGGGAGGACCGGTTGGCGGGTAAGAAGTTCCATCTCGGCTACTTCACGAAGTTCGGTCCGCCGGCCTGGCAGGCGACGGACTCGCGAACGGACGGCAGCGACTGGTCGAACGGGCGGTACTTCGTCGACCTCGCCCGCCGCCTCGACGCCGCGTGTCTCGACTTCCTCTTCTTCGAGGACACGCTGTCGGTCTCGGAGGCGGTCGGCGGCAGCCGCGAACTCGACCTCAAGTACGCGATCTACGCGCCGAAGAGCGACCCGATCCCGCTGCTCCCGCTGCTCGCGCACAACACGACTGGACTCGGGCTCATCGCGACGTGCTCGACGACCTTCTACCCGCCGTGGCACGTCGCCCGGCTGTTCTCGACCGTCGATGGGCTCACCGGCGGTCGGGTCGGCTTCAACGTCGTCACGACCAGCGAGACGACGTCCGCGCAGAACTTCGGTCTCGACCGGATGCCGACGCATTCTGACCGCTACGCGATGGCAGCCGAGTTTCTGGACGTCGTCAACGGCCTCTGGGAGGGGTGGGAGGAGGGAGCGGTGCTGCAGGACGTCGAGACGAACACCTACGTCGATGCGACGAAGGTGCGCGCGCTCGACCACGTCGGCGAGTACTTCCGCACGCGCGGCCCGCTTAACTCGCCGCGATCGCCGCAGGGACGCCCGCTGATCGCGCAGGCGGGCGGGTCCGACCGCGGCCGCGACTTCGCGTCGAAGTACGCCGACCTGATCCTGGCGGGTGCCTACGGCGGGCCGGACGAGATGAAGGCATTCCGCGACGACGTGCAGCAGCGCGTGCGCGCCCACGGGCGCAACCCGGACGAGGTGCGCGTGATGTTCCTCACCGCCGTCCACTTCAGCGATCGGCCGGGCGCGACGGTCAGCGACCTCACCTCGGACGCCAAGTTCGAGGCGCTCGTGGTGCAAAACGCGTCGGAGCTCGACCTCGACCTGTCCCGATTCGACCCGGACGGACCGTTCCCGATGGATCTCGAGCCGGGCGGCCACACGTCGGTGTACGACGGCATGAAGCTCCTCGGCGCGCAGGGCATGACGTTCCGCGAGGTGATCTCGACGGTCGGCGTCGGCGGCTCATGGCAGCCGATCGGCACGCCGGAGGCGATCGCCGACGAGCTGATCGAGGTGATGGAGCACATCGGCGGCGACGGCGTGATGCTGCTCGCGAACGATGTCGGGGACGACGCGTTCATCACCAACGTCACCGAGCGCCTCGCCCCGGCCCTGCAGCGCGCCGGCGCCATGCAGACGGCCTACGCGCCGGGCACGCTGCGCGACAAGCTCCTGTCCTTCTGAAGCGTGCTCGCGCGCTACACGCTCGGCGTGACCGCACGCAATGCGGTGGAGGCGGCGATCGCCCCTGCGAGCTCGACCAGCGCACCGCCGAGCAGCGCCGCGCGAGCGGCGAACGGCTCGGCCAGCGCGCCGTGCTCGTCGTAACCGTACGCCGGAACGTAGAGGCCCGGCGAGACGACGTGGCAGGCGAAGAAGTCGACCAGCACGTCGCGCATCCCCGCCGGACCGAGGAAGTGGTGATCGCTCGCGGCGGTCGCCACCGTGACGGCTGCGCGACCGGTCAACGGCGCCGACTGCTCGCCATGCAAGCCACGAGGGACGGCGTCCATCAGCGTCTTGAAGGGCGCCGCGAAGGTCGCGCGGTACATCGGCGAGCCGAACACGAACGCGGAGCTCGCCGCGAGCGAAGCGATGACGGGCGCGAGATCATCGCCATCGGCGAGCTCGACCAATCGGGTCTCGCCGCCGGCGGCGGCGGCGCCGTCGAGGACGGCCTCGATCGCCGCACGCGTCTTGCCGCCACCGCTCGGCGAGCAGTTCACTCCGAGGACCGTTACCGCCGCACTCACCGGCGGAAGAGTACTGTGGCCTGAAGTGAAGATCTATCTGGCAGGCCCCCTGTTCACCACGCCCGAGCGCGAGTTCAACGCGCAGTTGGCGACCCGGTTACGTACGGCCGGCCACGAGGTGTTCGTGCCCCAGGAGAACCCGGCGTCGGAGCGGACTGCGAAGGCCATCTTCCTGAAGGACCTTGCGGGCCTCGACTGGGCCAATGGCGTCGTCGCGATCATGGACGGCGCGGATCCGGACTCGGGGACGTGCTGGGAGTGCGGCTACGCCCATGCCACGAAGAAGCCGGTCGTGCTGTTCCGCAGCGACTTCCGCGGCTCGGGCGACGCCGACATTCCGTACAACGCGATGCTCGTCGGCGCGGCCGACGCGCACATCGAGTTGCGCCTCGGGACCGTCGACGAGGCCGCCGCCGCCATCAATGCCGAACTGGTCCGCCTCACGCCCGGCTGATGAGCCGACGGTGCGTCGGCCGCTTCCTGTACGATGGCGCGGAAGGCGACCTGATGGCCGACCCGATCGCTGACATTATCGGCGACTACCGCGCGTTTGCGGCGCTGCAGCGCGACCGTCTCACCGTGCGCGGCATCGACATTGCGCCCTACGAGCTGAGCCACCTGGCGGTCCGCGTCCCGGAGTGGGACCAGTACGTCCACCTCCGGAACATCCTCGAGCGGCACGCGGTCGCCAACCTCGAGAACGTCTGGAACGGACGGCCGATGTCCATGATCCTCCTCGCCGAGCCGCTCCGCGTCCTCGACGGCCAGGTCATCCCGCTCATCGAGCTCATCCCGCCCGTCCATCAGCGTGTTTACAAGATGGGCCTGGAGCACCTCGGCGTGGTCGTCGGCGAGGACGTCGACGCCTTCGCGCGCCGGCACCGGGCAGCGCTGACCGGCCAGCAGTTCCAGAGCGCGGCGAACGAGCCGTACTACGTCCTGTTCGAAGACTTCACCCACGTCAAGTTCCACCGCCGCTCGCTGCGCGCAGTGGTCGAACTGGATCATGGCGCGTTCGACGGCATCCACCACGTCGACGACTGGGTCCCGCAGCGGCTGGTCACTGCGACCGGCCCGAACCCGCTGCCCCGGGCGAACGAGCCCCCGAACGCATTACCGAGAGGGACAGTTCGCAGAAGGTCGCGAGGCGTTTGCTGGCAACGAATCCGGCGGTCGACGGGGAAGGGTTCGTGACCCCGCCAACCGGGAATCTGTTACCCCGGATCGCTCGCCTACGAGCGCAGCATCCCAACCGCTGCTCGAAGCGCCGCGTCGAGCGACGACTCGGACACGTCAGCAAGAGGGATCCAGCGCTTCACCCGCGTCCCCCATCCGTCGACAACGCGCTCGTTCAGGACGACCAGATGCAGTGCGCGATCCCAACGCTCGAGCCAGACACGGCCGAACTCACCAACTGGCGTCGATCTCGACTGCGTGGCCTCAGGCCGCGTCCGCCGCGATCGCCTCGGCCTGCTCGAGAATGAGCTGCGTCGCCTTCTCTTCCTTGTCCGGCGGATAGCCGTACTTCAGCAGCAGCCGCTTGATGGTGGCGCGAAGCTTCGCACGCACCTGCTCCTTCACCGACCAGTCCGTCTTCGCGTCACGACGGACGATGTGGACGAGCATCTGCGCCATCGCCTTCAGCACGTCGTCGCCGAGCTCCATGATCGCGCTGTCGTTGGTGCGGATCGCGTCGTAGAAGGCGAGCTCGTCGTCGGAGAGTCCGAGCTTCGCACCACGGTCGCTCTCGGCCTTGAGGGACTCGGCGAGCGCGACCAGCTCCGCGACGACCTGGGCGGCGTCGAGGGTGCGGTTCTGGTATCGCAGGATCGACTGCTCGAGCAGCTCGGAGAACTGCCGGCCGGTGACGATGTTCCGCGCGCCGACACGGCGCACCTCGTCGCTGAGCAGTCGCCTGAGCATCTCGATCTGCAGGTTCGGAGTCGTGCTGGTCTTGAACTTCTGAACGAACTCCTCGTCGATCAGCGACAGGTCGGGACGTTCGATCCCCGCTTCGGCGTAGATGTCGATCACGCCGGTGCCGGTCATCGCGTCAGACACGATCTGCTTGATCGCCGTGTCGAGGACCGCGTTCGGGTCGCCGCTGCGGCGGTCGGTGCCCTCGATCTTGCTGATCTGCCCCCTGACGGCCTCGAAGAACGCGACGTCGTCGCGGATCGCGAGCGCCTCCGGCGACGGAACGCAGATCGTGTACAGCGAGACGAGGTCGCGCGTCTGGGCGAGGAACCGGCACTTCAGGCAGGGCTGGTCCTTGCTGCAGATGGCCTCGCCGGTGCCGGGGTGGTGGGAGATCAGGTACTCGACGGCGCCGGTGAGGGTATGCAGGAACGCCTTCGCGGCGCCGCTTGAGAGGCCCGCACGCCAGTCGTAGCCGGTCAGGATCGTGCAGACGACCTCGTGCTTGCTCACCAGCGCCGGGATCGCCTGATCACGAAGGTCCTGACCGAGCCCGTCGTTCTCCTGGTCGCGGGCCGTGTAGTCCGCAAGCGCCGCCTTCAGGTCCTCGGCGATGCCGAGGTAGTCGACGACGAGGCCGGCGGGCTTGTCCTTGAACGTGCGGTTGACGCGAGCGATCGCCTGCATCAGGTTCGCGCCACGCATCGGCTTGTCGACGTACATCGTGTGCAGCGACGGCGAGTCAAACCCGGTCAGCCACATGTCGCGCACGATCACGAGCTCGAGCGGATCAGTAGAGTCCTTCGCGCGGGACTTCAACGCACGCAAACCCTCCTTCGAGCGGATGTGAGGCTGCATCGCGGACTCGTCCGCTGCCGACCCGGTGATCACGACCTTCATCACCCCCGAGGCGTCATCATCGCTCGCCCACTCCGGCCGGAGCAGGGCGATCGCGTCGTAGAGGGCGACGGCGATCCGCCGCGACATCGCGACGATGAGCGCCTTGCCCGCGAGCGCCTCGCGACGAGCCTCCCAGTGCGCGACGATGTCCTCGGCGAGCTCCGCGATCCGACTCTCCGAGCCGACGACCGCCTCGACCTGCGCCCAACGGCTCTTCAACCGCTCCCGCGCATCATCCTCGGTGCCGGACGTCGCGTCGGCGAATGCCGAGTCGAGCCGGCCGAGGGCTTCGCTCGGCAGCTTGACACGTGCCAGGCGCGGCTCGTAGTACACCTTCACCGTCGCGCCGTCGGCGACCGACTGCGTCAGGTCGTAGACGTCGATGTAGTCGCCGAACACCTGCCGCGTGGACTTGTCCTGCGACTCGATCGGCGTGCCCGTGAACCCGATGTACGTCGCGTTCGGCAGGCCGTCACGCAGGTGCCGGGCGAAGCCGTCGACGAAGTCGTAGTTCGAGCGGTGCGCCTCGTCGACCATCACGACGATGTTCGACCGTTCCGACAGCGTCGGGAACGCGGTGCCGGCGTCCTTCTCCTCCTTCGAGAGCCCGAACTTCTGGATCGTCGAGAACACGATCCCGCCCGACTGACGCCGGTCAAGCAGCGCTTTCAGCTCGTCGCGGCTGCCGGCCTGTACCGGCGGCTCCGGTAGCGGCGCGCCCGGCAGCGAGGCCGCGAAGGTGTCGTCGAACAGTTGGTCGTCGAGGTCGTTACGGTCCGTCAAGACGACGATCGTCGGGTTCTCGAGCGCCGCGTGACGCATCACCTTGCCGGCGTACCACTCCATCTCAAGCGACTTGCCCGACCCCTGCGTGTGCCAGACGACGCCCGCCCGGCCGTCGCCGTTGACCGCCGCCACCGTGCACTGCACGGCCTTGTTCACCGCCCAATACTGGTGGTACTTCGCAAGCTTCTTCGACAGCACCCCCGCGTCCGAGGTGAACACCACGAAGCTCCGCACCAGGTCAAGCAGCCGCGCCCGGTTGAACATCCCGCGCACCAGCACCTCGACCTGCGGCACCCCTCCCGCCTCGACGCGCGACCCATCGATCGTCTTCCACGGCGCGTAGTGCTCCCACTGCGCCGTGAACGTCCCGGCCCGCGCCTGCACGCCATCGGAGATCACCGTCACCTGGTTCCAGGTGAACAGATCCGGAATCTGCGCCCGGTACGTCGCGACCTGGTTGAACGCGCCCTTCAACGTCGCGTTCTTCTCCCCGGGCCGCTTCAGCTCCATCAGCACCAGCGGCAGACCGTTCACGAACAGCACCACGTCCGGACGACGCTCGCGCTTCACGTGTCCGATGACCGTGAACTGGTTCACCGCGACGAAGTCGTTCGCGTCCACATCCACCCAGTCCACCAGCCGTGCCCGGACCTCGCGCACCGAGCCGTCAGCCGCGTGGTACTGCACCGGCACGCCCGCCGTGAGCAGACGATACGCGCGCCAGTTCTCCGACATCAGCGACTGTGACTCCGAACGCAGAACGGTCTTCACCGCCTCCTCGACGACGTCCGGCGGCAGCGACGGGTTCAACCGCGCAACCGCCGCGCGGAGCCGGTCGACCAGCACGACCTCCCGGTAGTCGGCGCGCTCCGCGGCTGGCTCGCCCGGCGCGATGTCCGGGCCGTAGGCGACCTGCCAACGCTCGCCCGCGAGGTCCTCGAGCACCAGGTCCTCAAGATCAGCCTCAGTGATCGGCGGGCTCACGCCGCCACCTCGCGAACCCTGACCCGCCCGGAGAGGAGAAGCGGGAGCAGTTCGTCACGGATCACGCGGAGAGACGTCGCCTCCTCGGCACACGCCCCATGCTGCGCATCGAGCGTACGGAGCAGTGGTTCCAGGTGATCATCGAAGACTGCGGGCACCCGCGCTTTCCGCAAGTCCGGGCCGCTGATCGACGAGAAGACCGTGCCCGACCCCTCGTACGCCGACCATGTCGTAGGCGTTGCCCTCAGTGCGCGCAACGCGAGCCCTGGCCGGACTGGTGTCAACGCCGCCAGACCTCGGCCAATGGCACAGGGTTCGACGGCGACGTTCGTGTCGCCGATCGGAGCGCGGACGGCGATCAGAATGTCGTCAGAAGCCGCGGTTCGGGTCGGAGCGGAGCAGAACACGCGAGGCGTCGGATAGCGATCCCCGAAGTCGCGCACGCCCTGGTAGAAGGGTAGTCCGTCGCACACCTCGTTGTACGTGCTCCCGGGGGGAGATTGCCCCATGGTGATGCGGCCAAGGGACTCGAGCGGACAAGTTTCCTCACCATCCCACGCTGCGAGGAAGAGGGCCGCGCCAAGGCCGTCGAGGCTCTTCATCAGTCGACGGTTGGTTTCGATCAGGTCGTCGAGCGATCCCAGAACCCCCGCGATCCGCCGCTGCTCCTCGAACGGTGGGAGAGCGAACACGAACTCTCGGATCTGCCCCCCGCTGATGTGAGGCACGGCGGTGCCGGTCTGAACCCGAAGAACGTGCTGTTCGAATGCACTCCCATAGAGAACGTACGCGAGGAACTGTTGGTCGAGGTCGGCCTGGGCCCGGAGCCGTGAGACTCGCTGAACGAGAAGGGCGGGGACGTCATCGGCCCGGAGCGCCGCGACCTTCAGGCCCGCTTCAATCCAGGGACGATCCATCGCGACGACGACATCGCCGGCGCGAAGCTCGTACGCAGCGGCCTCCGAACGGCGAGTAGCTGGCCAGTGCTTCGCCCCACTCCACCTGAGCCCCCGCTGCACGACGTTGTCCCCCCTGAGGAGACGAACGCCGTCGACTGGTTCGCAGTAGTCACTGCTGGCGAAGGCGAACCCCGAAAGCAGGTCGACGCAGTCCCCGAGACGGACGCACGGCCAAGGCTCAGTCACCACTCGGGGCCTCGAGAACGTCGAGCACCGCGAGGACGGCCTCCTGAAGAATCGCTCGCTCCACAAACCCGTCCCTGATCTCGGCGGTGAGCCGCGCGATCTTCTGGTCGAGAGGCTCGCTGTCTTCATCGGCCTCCTCGCTGCCGACGTAGCGGCCGGGCGTGAGGACGTGCCCGTGCTCGCGGACGGAATCGAGGGTCACGCTCGCACAGAAGCCGGGGACGTCTTCGTAGCGATCGACGTCAGGCTCGCCGCGCCAGGCGTGATAGGTGTCGGCGATCCGGGCGATGTCGGCGTCGGAGAGCTCACGAACCGTGCGCGTGGCCATCGCGCCGAGCTGACGCGCGTCGATGAACAGCACCTCGCCGGTACGGTTGCGCTGCGCGCGCTCGCTCTTGACGGCGCGGTCGGTCTTGTCCTTGGTGAGGAACCACAGGCAGACCGGGATGCCGGTCGCGTAGAACAGCTGGCTCGGCATCGCGACGAGGCACTCGACCAGGTCGGCCTCGACGAGGGCGGTGCGGATCTCGCCCTCACCGGACGTCTTCGATGAGAGGCTGCCGTTCGCGAGCACCGTTGCCATCGTCCCGGTCGGGGCGAGGTGCTGGAGCATGTGCTGGATCCACGCGAAGTTCGCGTTGCCGACCGGCGGCGCGCCGTACTTCCAGCGCGGGTCGTCGCGCAGGTGCTCGCCGCCCCAGTCAGAGATGTTGAACGGCGGGTTCGCGAGCACGAAATCGGCGCGCAGGTCCGGGTGCAGGTCGTTCGCGAAGGTGTCGCCCCACTGCGGCGCGAGGTTCGCGTCGATCCCGCGCAGCGCCAGGTTCATCTTCGCGAGACGCCACGTCGTCGGGTTCATCTCCTGCCCGAACACGGAGATGTCGTTGCGCACACCGCCGTGCGCCTTGATGAACCGGTCGGCCTGGACGAACATGCCGCCGCTTCCCATCGCCGGGTCATACACGCGGCCGTTGAACGGCTCGAGCATGTCGACCATCAGCTTCACCACCGAGCGCGGCGTGTAGAACTCGCCGCCGTTCTTCCCCTCCGCGCTCGCGAACCGGCTCACCATGTACTCGAACACACGACCGAGAACATCGAGGTCCTCGTGCTCCTGCGCCGCCAGGTCCTCACGTGAGAAGGTGTCGATCAGCCCGCCGAGCGTCGTCGGCGTCAGCTCGCGGCGCGCGTAGTTCTTCGGCAGCACGCCCTTCAGGTCCGGGTTGTCCCTCTCGATCGCGTCCATCGCCGCGTCGATCCGCGTGCCGATGTCGAGCTGCTTCGCGTTGTTGCGAAGATCATCCCAGCGATGGCCCTCCGGCACCCAGAACACGCCCTCAGCGGTGTACTCGTCGCGCGACTCGAGGATCGCCCGCTTCGCCGCCTCGCTCGGCATGAAGTAGTCGGAGTCCGGGTCGTCGACGAGTGCCGCGAGCTCGCCCTGGCGGCGGGCGAAGACGTCGGAGACGTACTTCACAAAGATCAAGCCGAGCACGACGTGCTTGTACTCGGCCGCGTCCATGTTCGAGCGGAGGCGGTCCGCGGACTCCCACAACGCCGCCTCGAGGCCTTTCGCCTCCTCCTGCTTCTTGCTCCGCGCCACGGCTAGCTCCACATCGCTGGTTCGGCCCGGAACGCGCCCTGAATGGCCACCGGTCGCCTGTGAGGCGGGTGGTGATCCATCTCTCGCTCGCGGGCGATGGGGACAGCGGGCATGCCGTCATGCTACCGGCCAGCACGGCCGCCGACCGGGAGCTATCCAACGCGGGACAGAGCGTGACGGGTCGTGGTCTACGTCGCCGGATCGAGGCGGACTTCCGGCCGTGTGTTCCGTTTCGCGGTATGGGCGCACCAAACCGCTGCAAGCCCCAGGCCACGAGGTCACGCTCGGCTGGGGACCACGGCAGACAGCCGGGACCGCTGCTAGGACCAGGTGCAGCCGCAGCATGCCGATGATCACCTCCCTCACCTCCTCTGGTTCGGTCGCGTTTCGTCGCGAGGCGGCGCTCGCGATCGTCCGGCAGGTCGCGTTGACGATCAGCGCAGGCGACGTTGACGCCGCGCAGACGGTGTCGATGCGGGCATGGACGCGCGCCCGAGCGCTCGTCGCGAACGCCGCCGGGCCGGCAACGGCTCAGGGTGCCTGTGCAGCGATCGGCCTTCGCTGGGCGGACACGCTCACCCTGGCGCTCGCCGACCCCGCCACGCGGGGCGTGGCGGCCGGTCGTCTTGCAGAGCGTCAAGGACGACCATCTCCGGACGGCCTCGTTCGCCACGCGCTGCGGGCGGTCGCGTTCGAGCTCGGCCACTCGCCGCGCCCGGACGACTACGACGCCGTCGCGACGCGCCTTGACCGTGATCGCGCCGCCCGGTTCGGCTCCGCCTTCGGGCTGCCCTGCGCCGCGACCATCCAGGACCGCGCCGGTTCCTGGCAGCGCGCGCTCGACGGCGCCGGGCTGCCGCCCGCGCCGCCGCCGCCGTCTCAGGCTGGTCCGGCGCCGGCGCTGCTCTGCGATCGGATGATCGACGAGACCGGGCTTGTCCCGACCAAGCGCCTGCTCGAGCACTGGTGTCGCGCCGGTGGTGTCCAGCTCGGCCGCGGCGTGCGCGACTGGGCCCAGGTCCTCCGCGATACGGTCGAGCTTCGCCGCGCCGCTGCGAAGCCGTGGCCGACGCGGCGGGCAACACGCGCTGACTACGCCCGCATCAGCCGCGCGAGCGTCGCACCGGCCGTCTCGACGCGGCGTCCCGCGGTGCGCCCGGTCGAGGACGTCCTCGAGTCGCTTCGCCGCTACGCCGCGTTGCTCACGCCCGGCGAGCGGCCGACGCAGAAGCACTACCACGCCACCAAGCGCGCCCGCCCCGAAGCACAACTCGTCGCGCACTCCACGATCGCCCGGCACGGCCGCTTCCAGGACCTCTACGCCGCCGCGACGGCACCGACCCGCTGATGACCCCGCCGGCACCACACCCGCGGACGTTGCCGTTCGAGCTGGTCGGTGCCGGCGCGTTCTCCGAGCACCCCGACCTCGCACCGCCGATCGCGATCATCACGCTGCTGAGAAGCCAGCGAGCGATCTGGCAGCCCCTCCGCGACGCTGTCAGCGAACCGGACGGCTGGCACCGGCCACGGATGGCGGGCTGGTGGGAGCTCGCGTACCTTGCCTTCCTCGCATCCGGCGAGGTCGACGTGCAGCCCTGGTACGCCCGCACCCACAAGAGCGCCGAGCTCTGGAGCGTCTACGGGTTCGAGACGGTGCCGTCGTATGCGACGGTGCAGCGGCACTTCGCGCGGCTGGAACGGTTCGAGGAGGCGTTCGCCGCCACCGTCACCCGGCTCGTGCACGGCGCCCGCCGGCACGAACCAGCGATCGGCGCCTGGCTGCACGTCGACTCCACCGAAGCAGAAACGCACGGCCAGTTCCGCCACGACTGCAAACCCGGCGAGCCGTGCACGAACCGCCGCCGCGCCCGCGCCCGCAAGCTCGCACCGGGCGCCGCCCGCGACCTGCGCCAGAAGGCCGCTGCCCTCGACGAGGACACCGCGGCCGGCCCGAGCGTCCGCGTCGGCGACGTCACGATCACCCCTGTCAGCGACGGCACCACCGCGATCATCGACTACGTCGACGCGCGCGGCACGCTGCGCAGCTATCGCCGGAGCCGGATCGGTGGGCACTGGTGGCGAGCGAACGACGCCGACGCCGGCACCCGCGTCTACACGAAAGGCTCCAGCACGACCGTCAAAGCGGTCTGGCACGGCTACTACGCCACCCCCGCTATCGACCACGTCACCGGACTGCCCGTCACCTGCCGCCTGCACGCCGCCAACATCAACGAAGACCGCTTCTACCCGGCGATCATCGACGCCGCCACCCGCACAAGCGGCATCACCCCGATCGCCGTCGCCGGCGACCGCGGCTACAGCCTCACCAGCGTCTACGCCTTCAACACCCGCCGTAACATCGCCTCCGTCTTCCCCTGGCGCGCCCGCACCAACACGCCGCGACCGGTCGCCACCACCGAGTGGGACGAGCACGGCGTTCCGCGCTGCAGACACTGCGGCGGCGGCACCGACCTCGTCTGGCACGGACTCGTCCCCGACGCCACCCGCAACGACCCCGACCGGACAAAACCGGCGCTGCGCTACCGCTGCGCGCTGCCGACCAGCACCGCCTGCACCCGCGTCCAGACGATCTCTCCAGCGAAGGAATGGCGCCGGCTCCTGCCGATCTGGCGCACCCACGACACCTACCAGGAGCTCCGCGTCAGCCACGACGCCTACGAGCGCGCCCACCGTGCCCAACCTGAGCAGCGTCGCCCAGTCCTGGAGGGCGATCGAGTAGTACCGCTCGTCGGCGACGCGAGCGACGTCGATCACCCCGGCTTCGCGCAACTGGAGGAGGCCTTCGCGGACGTTGCGCTGCTCGAAGC
>VFJZ01000032.1 GCA_009885805.1 Actinomycetota bacterium | reverse complement strand
GCTTCGAGCAGCGCAACGTCCGCGAAGGCCTCCTCCAGTTGCGCGAAGCCGGGGTGATCGACGTCGCTCGCGTCGCCGACGAGCGGTACTACTCGATCGCCCTCCAGGATTGGGCGACGCTGCTCAGGTTGGGCGAAGCGCCCAACCTCCCACTTCATCACGACTGGATCCCCACGTATCGCGCGCTCACGCAGATCACCCGCTGGCTCCAGCAGCCGGGCCTGGACAAGCTCTCTTCGTTCCTGCGCGCGAGCCAGGCGAGAACGCTCGTGGACGCGATCAGCCCCGACCTCCAGCACGCCGGCGTCACCGTCGAGACCGACGCCGCTCGCGGAGCTGCCTTCTGGGATGCGTTCGTCGAGATCACCCGCCGCGCCGTTCGCGTGGCGCAAGGCACCGGTCGAACGGTCGACGACCGAGGCCGAGACGGCATCACCGATCTACCTTGAGAGCAGCGTTACGACGGAGGCTCGTAGGCTCTACGACGACAACCGGTGCACCGTCTCGGACAGCGGCCGCCGCGTCCGCGGCCGCAGCTCGCGCTCGCGCAGGTCGTCGGGCAGGGTGTCGGGGTCGCCGAGCCGGCCGAGCGCGAACGCGACGATCGCCTCGTATCCGGGATCGATCGCGAACGTTTCCCGCGCCAGCTCCGGCGAGAAGCCGGCCATCTGGTGCACGTAGACCTCCTCGGCGATCGCCTGGATCGAGAGGTGCGCCATCGACTGGCCGAGATCGTACGGGCCTGTCCGCAGCGGCTTGTCGTCGCGCAGCATCTGCGCGATGCCGAGCCCGAGCACCGGCGCGTGCTGCGCCCACGCCTGGTTTTTCGGGTCGAGGCAGTCGAGGACCTGCGGCCAGGTCTCGTCGCCCGTCACGCCGACGACGAACCGCCACGGTTGACCGTTGCCGCTCGACGGCGCCCACGCCGCAGCCGCGAGCAGTCGCCGCAGGACCTCCGGCTCCGGCGGCTCCGGCGCGAACGCGCGCGGCGAGAAGCGGCGCGCCAGCAGGTCGTGGATCGGCGCCTCCGGCGACGCTCGCTTGTCCGCCGGGTACGTCATCGGATTCCCGCCAGGGCCGACTCGTAGGCGGCCTCGACGCTCCCCGGCCCGGCCGCGGTCATCCCCAGGTCGTGCAACAGGCCGTCACCGAGGCCGTAGAACCAGCCGTGGATCGCCAGCGGCTGCGACCGCTCCCAGGCCTCCTGCACGACGGTCGTCTGGCAGACGTTCAGGGTCTGCTCGATCACGTTCAGACGACACAGCAGATCGAGGCGCTCCGGCTCCGGTGCCGCCCCGAGCAGCGGCTGATGCCAGTTGCGGACGTCCTGCACGTGGCGAAGCCAGTTATCCGCGATCCCCACCCGTCGATCGGCAAGTGCAGCAGCGACACCTCCACACCCCGAATGGCCGACGACGATGATGTGCTCGACCTTCAGCAGGTCGATCGCGAACTCCATCACCGACAGGCAGTTGAGGTCGGAGTGGACGACGACATTCGCGACATTGCGGTGGACGAACAGTTCCCCCGGCGCGAGGCCGACGAGATCGTTCGCGGGCACCCGGCTGTCGGAACACCCGATCCACAGGTACTTCGGCGTCTGCTGCGCGAGGAGGGACGAGAAGAAGCCGGGCCGCGCCGCCTCCGTCTCGCGCGCCCAGCGCCGGTTGCCGGCGAGGAGGTCACGCAGGTCGGGGTCCATCAGCGGATGAACTGGTCGACGAAGTCGGCGCCCAGCCCGTTCTTTTCGTACGCCTGCTTGCAGAGCTCGATCAGCCCGACGTTGTCCTCGACGTGCACGACGTTGTCGTCCTTGTCGACGTACAGCACCGCGCCGCAGATCACGAAGAACGTCTGCATCTCGGCGCAGTCGTCGTCCACCGTCAGCGTGTGCACCTCGCCGGGCGGCTCGAACACGTACGAGCCCTCCTCGGCGATCCACGTGTGCTCGACGTAGTGCCAGCGGCCCTTCAGGACGAAGCCGTGCACCGGCGACGGATGCCGATGGCGCGACAGCACGCCGCCCTTGCGGACACGCAGTACCTCGCCGTGCGAGCCGGAGTTCATGTCGAAGAAGAGCGGGCGGAACCAGACGTTCGGCTCGATCTCGACCCAGACCCGCTCGTCGTCCGGATCGCGGACGACCAGTTCGGGCTTCATCCCCAGGTGCCCGAGCACCGGCGGATCGTACGTGACGTGCTCGGACTTCGGTGGCAGGACGATCTCCATGGTGGCCTTCCTCTCAGTCGCCGGCTCCGGCCAGCTCCGCGCTCAGTTCGTCGACGAGTTGCTGCTTCTCTGCTGCGTCAAGCTTGCCGAGTTCGTTGCGCAGCGCGCGCTCGTCGACCTTCTGGTTCCACCAGTCGACGGACTCCACGCCGAGCAGTGCCCAGCGCCCAACGATCTGGCGCGAAACCTCGTTCGACGGCGCCATCACCCAGCCCGCCTTGGCGTCGCGCACGAGCCGCTCGATCTCGCCCGCGCGGGTGTAGCCACGGCCGCCGCAGAGCTGGAGCATCCGGTCGGAGACGCGGCTGGCGAGGCCCGCGGCGAGCACCTTCGCCTCCAGTCCCCAGGCGGTGAAGGCGCTGCGCGGTGCGGCGTCCGGATCGTTCGCGTACATCTCCCAGCTGCCGCCGTCCGTCGCATCGTCCATCGCCTTCGCCATCCCGTAGGCGAACAGCCGCGACGCCTGCGCCTCGCACAGCGCCTCGCCGTAGCTGTCCTGCGAGGTCGCGTAGTCGGCTATGCGGCGACCGTACTGGGCGTGGCCGCGGCGCAGGGCGTGCCGCCGGGCGACGTCGAGGCAGGCCATCGCGACGCCGTTGTAGGCGCCGGCGTACTGCAGGAACGCGAGCGGATCGATCGCCTCGTCGTTCGAGCGCGCGCCGTCGCCGGGCCAGCCGACGATGCGGTTCTCCGGGATGACGGCGTCGATCTCGACCGGCGCCGACTGGTTCGCGTGCATCCCCATCGCGTCCCAGGTGTCGGGGTTGCCCTTGACCTCGTCCGGGTAGAGCAGGAAGACGCTCAGATCGGAGTAGTCACCGCTGAAGTCGGGGCTCGTCGTCTGCGTCAGATACCAGTTCGCGTGGCCGCTCGACGTCGTGAAGGCAGCTGTCTTCTTGACGTGCCAGCCGTCGGCGACCCGCGTCGCGCTCGACGTCTTCGGGTACCAGAAGTGCCCGCCCGTCTCGGGGTCGGTGTAGGACGCGGTGCCGATCAGCGCGTCCGTGTCCATCCGTCGCAGCAGCGACTCGATGGCCGGGTTGCCGTGCGCGCGGAAGACGAGCCCGCCGACGGCGACGAGGTGCATCATGAAGATGACCGCCGTCGAGGGGCAGCCGTAGCGGGCGATCGCCTCGGTCGCCATCAGTACCTGGGTATGGCTGGCGGCGCGGCAGCCGTAGCCCTCCGGGGCGATCATCGCGAGCAGCCGAAGCCGCCCCAACTCGTCGACGCTCGCTCGCGGGTAGGCGCCGGTGCGGTCGCACTCGATCGCGAGCGGCCGGATCACCCGCTGGCAGGCGTCGATAATCTCGGCCTCGAGCGCCCGGTCCGCGTCGCTCAGGAACCAGGTCGGGTCGAAGTCGTAGCCGAGCCCGTAGTAAGGCTCATCGCCCCACATCTTGATCCGTGGATCCATCAGCCGATTCTGCCACGAGTATGGTTTCGCGCGTGGCGGCCACCCCTACGCGCGAGACGTTCGCCGGCCTCGGCGACGACGAATTGGTGCTCTGGTACGCGCTCATCGCCGTCTCGACCGCGCTCTTCGCGGCTGGCTGCGTGCGGCTCGTCCGGCGGTGGCACGCGGGACGCGCAGCCGGCGCGCGGGTCCACGTCGGGCGGGTGTTGCTGACCGTCGCGACCCACTCGTGGATCGGCCGGCGCGCGGGCGCGACCGGTCTCGCGCACGCCGCCGTGTTCTACGGCTTCGTGGTCCTGTTCGTCGGCACCGGCATCCTCGCCTTCCAGGACGACGTCGCCGAGCCGGTGTTCGGCTGGGTGTTCTGGCGCGGCGGCTTCTACCAGGGGTACTCGCTCTTCCTCGACGTGTTCGGGGCCGCGCTCCTCGCAGGGCTCGGGTTCTTCGCGGTGCGCCGGCTCGTGGGCGTCGCGCGCCTCGACTACGAGCGCAACGACGGCCGCGCCCTGACACCGAAACGAGCGCGCTACCGGCTCGACGACTGGGTCTTCCTCTGGTCGCTGATCTACCTCGGTGCCACCGGCTTCCTGCTCGAGGCGTTGCGGATCGCCGTCGACCGCCCGGACTTCGAGGTGTGGGCGCCGGTCGGCTTCGCCGCCGGCAACGTTCTGCGTGCCGCCGGACTCGACGGCGCCGCGGCGGACGGACTGCGTGAGATCGTCTGGTGGGCACACGGCGTGGTCGCGCTTGGCTTCGTCGCCGCTCTGCCGTTCACGAAGGCGATGCACATGCTGACGGCCCCCGCGACCGTCGCCCTGCGGGCAGCGACCGTCTCCCGCCGCCTGCCAGACGAGCCCGCCACCGGCTACGCCACGTTCGCCGACTTCGACCGTCGCCACCTGCTCGGCCTCGACGCCTGCACGAAGTGCGGCAAGTGTCACGAGGTCTGCCCGGCCCGGGCGGGCGGCATGCCGCTCTCCCCGCGCGACCTGATCCTCGACCTCCGCGAGGCGAGCGCCGACGGCATTACCGTTGGTCTCACGGGCGGCGTCGTGCCCGAGGCGACGCTCTGGTCGTGCATGCAGTGCAACGCCTGCGTCGAGATTTGCCCGGTCGGGATCGAGCACGTCCCCATCATCAATCTGCTTCGGCGCGGCCTGGTCGAGCAGGGGCGCGTGGACGACCAGTTGCAGGGCGTGCTCGAGGCGGTCGCGACGTCGGGCAACAGCTTTGGCGAGTCGCGGCGCAAGCGCGCGCGCTGGGCGCGGGATCTGGAGCCGGCGCTGAAGGACGCGCGCGCCGAGGCGTGCGACGTGCTCTGGTACGTCGGCGACTACGCCAGCTTCGATCCACGCAACCAGCGCAACACCCTCGCCCTGGCCGGCCTGCTGCAGGCAGCCGGTGTCGATGTCGGCATCCTCTTCGACAGCGAGCGCACCGCCGGCAACGACGTCCGCCGCGCCGGCGAGGAGGGCCTGTTCCGGAGCCTCGCCGACGAGAACATCGCGACCCTCGCCCGCTGCGAGTTCGATCGGATCCTGACCAGCGATCCCCACACGTTCAACACCCTGCGCAACGAGTACCCGGCGCTCGGCGCGGTGTGGCAGCCCGACCAGGTCGTCCACCACACGGTGCTGCTCGGAGAGCTGCTCGACGCCGGGTCGCTGCAGATACGCGAGCCGCTCGACGTGCGCGCGACGTACCACGACCCGTGCACCCTCGGGCGCTACAACGGCATCTACGAACAGCCGCGGGAACTGCTCCGCCGCTGCGGCGTCGAACTGGTCGAGATGCCGCGGAACCGATCCAACTCATTCTGCTGCGGCGCCGGCGGTGGCCGCATCTGGATGCGCGAGACCGCGGCGCCGGGGAGTCGCCGGCCGGCCGAGCAGCGCATCGACGAAGCGGTCGCCCTGGGCGAGCTCGACTGGTTCGTGGTGGCGTGCCCGAAGGACGTGACGATGTACGACGACGCGATCAAGACCGGCGGCCACGCCGGGCGGATCGAGCTGCGCGAGGTGTCCGAGATCGTCGCCGAGGCGGTCGGCGGATGAGGACGCTCGCTCTCGCACTGCTCGCGGCGCTGCTCGTCGCGTGCGGTCACGACGACGGTGAGGCGCTCGATGACGTGCCGCCGTTCGGGAGCGGCCTCGCCGTCAGCGCGCTCGCCGCGCCGCAGTGCCCGGTCGAGACGGACCCGCCCCAGCCCGGCTGCGAGCCGCAGCCGATCACGGTGGACTTCGTCGTGGTGGGCGCGGACGGGGAGGAGGTCGCGAGGGGTACGACGCGCGATGTCGTCGGCACGGTACTCGTGAAGGTGCCTGCCGGGACATACACGGTCCGCGGAGCTGCCAACGCCGGGCCGCCGACCGTCACGGAGATGCCGGTGACGATCCCCGAGCGCGTGGTCGTCTCGATCGTCCTCCAGGTCGACACCGGGATCCGCTGACACGTCACCCGTAGCGCGCGCCCACCGCCGCCGGCAGCGCGTCAATCCTTGCCAGGTCGTCCGTCGACAGCACGAGCCCGTCGCCGCCGGCATTGTCGTCGACGTACGCGCGGCGCTTCGTTCCCGGGATCGCGAGGACGTGCGGCCCCTGCGCGAGCGCCCACGCGATCAGCACCTGCGCGGGCGTCGCGCGGTGGTGGTCGGCGATCGTCCGGATGGCGTCGAGCAGCGGCCGGTTCGCGCGCATCGCCTCCGGGGTGAAGCGCGGGTTCGTCGCCCGGAAGTCGTCGGACGGGAATGCCGTGCCCGGCTCCAGCGACCCGGTGAGGTAGCCACGGCCGAGGACGCCGAACGCGACGAAGGCGGCGCCGTGCTCGGCGCACCACGCGAATGTCCCGTTCCCGAGGGGATCGCGCGTCCACGGCGACAGCTCGCTCTGCAGCGCCGCGACCGGGTGCACAGCGTGCGCGCGGTCGAGGTCGTCGACAGTGCACTCCGACAGGCCGAGGTGGCGGACCTTGCCCTCCGTGACGAGCTCGCTCAGCGCACCCCAGCTCTCCTCGACCGGCACCTTCGGATCGACGCGGTGCAGGTAGTAGAGGTCGACCTCGTCGACGCGGAGTCGCCGGAGCGACCCCTCCGCCTGCCGGCGGAGCACGTCGGGCCGGCCGTCCTTGCGCACCTTCCGCGTCGCGGCGTCGTCGACGGTCAGGCCGGCCTTCGAGGCGAGGAACACGCGGTCGCGCCGGCCCTGCAGCGCCTCGCCGACGAGGTGCTCGTTGTGCTCCGGCCCGTACATCGCCGCCGTGTCGAGGTGGGTGACGCCGCGGTCGATCGCGTGGATGAACGTCGCGACCGAGACGGCATCCGACTGAGGCTGGAGCTTGTATCCCCACGATGCGCTCATGCACCCGAGCCCGATCGCGGTGAGCGCCGGGCCGGCCGGCCCGAGCGTGCGTGTCGCAAGGTCCATCAGAGCAGCCTACACTCGCCTCCATGCACCTCGGCGTCTCCATCTTCCTGACCGACGAGACGATCGGCCCGGCAGGGGTCGCGCGGCTCGCCGAGGAGCGCGGCTTCGAGTCGCTGTTCGTCCCCGAGCACACCCACATCCCGACCGCGCGCCAGACGCCGCACCGGCTCGGTACGCCCCTGCCGCGCCACTACTGGCGGACGCTCGACCCGTTCATCGCGCTCACCGCGGCGGCGGCGGTGACCACCACGCTTCGCCTCGGCACCGGCATCTGTCTCGTCACACAGCGCGATCCGATCGTCACCGCGAAGGAGGTGGCGACGCTCGACTTCCTCTCCGGCGGGCGGTTCGAGTTCGGCGTCGGCGCGGGCTGGAACCGCGAGGAGATCGAACATCACGGGACGGCGTTCGACGGCCGGTTCGGTGTCATGCGCGAGCGCGTCGAGGCGATGAAGTTGCTGTGGACGCAGGAGGCCGGCACGTACAAGGGGCGGCACGTCTCGTTCGAGGCCAGCGACGCCTGGCCGAAGCCCGTGCAGAAGCCGTATCCGCCGATCCTGATCGGCGGCCACGGGCCGCGGGTGTTCGAGCGCGTGATCGGGTATGCGGACGCCTGGATGCCGCTCGCCGAAGACGGTCTCGCCGCGTCGATCGCCGACCTCCAGCGCCGGGCCGCCGACGCCGGCCGCGGACGGATCGGCGTCACGTACTTCGGCGCCGAGCGGAGCGCCGCCGCCCTCGAGCGCCTCGCCGCGGCCGGCGTCGATCGTGTGTTGTTCGGGCTCCCGCCGGCACCGGCGGACGAGGTCGAGCGGGCGCTCGACGAGCTCGCGCCGCTCGTCGCGGCCTCCACCTCGTAGCCCGCCCGCGCGTATCCTGCGCTCGATGGCGCTCTCCAGCCTCGAGCCCGACCTGCCAACGCTCTCCGCGCCGACCCTGATCGCCGCGTTCGACGGCTGGGTCGACGCCGGCGCCGCCTCCTCGACCGCCGTCGAGTGGCTCGCGGAGGGCTCCCGGCTCGTCGCGCGGTTCGATGGCGACGCGCTGTATGACTACCGCTCCCGCCGGCCGGTCCTCGACGTCGTCGACGGTGTACTGCGGGAGCTGACGTGGCACGACCTCACGCTCCGTCACGCCCGTCACGGCGATCGTGACATCCTCGTCTTCGCCGGTGCCGAGCCCGACCTCGCCTGGCGCGCGCTGGCGAGCGAGGTCGCCGATCTCGCGCGCCGGCTCGGGGTCGCGCAGTGGATCAGCCTCGGCGCCGTGCCCGCCGCGATCCCGCACACGCGGCCGGTTCCCGTGATGGCGACGGCCTCGCAGGACGGCCTGCTGCACGGTGACGAGATGCGGGGGCCGACCGGTCTCCTTCGCGTGCCGGCCGCGGCACTGTCCGTGCTCGAGTTGGCGGTGACGGAGAGCGGCACGCCGGCCGTCGGCTTCTTCGCCCAGGTGCCGCCCTACACGGCGTCCGGGTGGACGCCGGCAGCGGTCGCGCTCCTCGACCGCGTGGGCCGGCACCTCTCGGTCGAGTTCGACCTCGCCGAGCTGACGCAGACCGCGAACCGGGAGCGCGCGCGCTACGACGCCGCGACCGCGGCCGACGCCGAGACGCGCGAGATGGTCGAGCGGCTGGAGGCGATGGCCGGTGCGCAGGAGCAGCACGTACCGACAGGTGATGAACTGGCCCGGGAGATCGAGCGGTTCCTCCGCGACCGCGTCGACGAGGAGCCCGACGGTCGGGGCTGACTACAGGTGGTGCGCGTACTCGCGCCGCTCCCAGTCCGTCACTTTCGCGAGCTCGGCCAGCCAGCGGTCGAGTTCGTACCGCTTGATGGTGTGGAAGATCTCGCAGAGCCTGTCGCCCATGGCCCGCGTCAGGTAGGCGTCGCCCGCGAGCGCGTCGAGTGCCTCGCCCAGTGATGACGGCAACGGGGCGCCGAGCGTCGACTCGTCCTCGTAGGGCAGCCGCGCGCACTCGGGCGGCAGCTCGAGCTTGCGGTCGATGCCGTCGAGACCGGCGAACAGTGTCGCCGCCACGGCGTTGTGAATCGCCGCGCCGCCATCGCCGAGCCGCATCTCGACCCGCGTCCCGCGCCCGCGCTGATGCGGGTAGCGAACCAGCGCGAGCCGGTTGTCAAGGCCCCAGTTGGCGTGGGTCGGCGCGAGGCTCTCGATCTCCATCCGCCGATAGGCGTTGACGGTCGGGCACAGGAACGCCGCCAGTGCGGGCGTGTGGTCGAGCATGCCCGCGCCGAACTGGCGGGCAAGGTCTGTCAGGCCGTCGGGTGCCTCGGCATCGTGGAACGCGTTCAGCCCGTCCGCGTCGCGGAGGGAGACGTGCAGGTGCATCCCGGAGCCCTCGTCGTCCCAGAGCTTGCCGATGAAGGTCGCGAGCAGGCCGTGGCGGGCGGCGGTCTGCTTGACCATCGCCTTGAACAGGAAGTTACGGTCGGCGGTCTCCAGCGCCTCGCCGTGGGAGAGGTTGATCTCGAACTGGCCCCGTCCGTACTCCTGGGCGCCACCGAGTGAGCCGAGATCCATCTCGCAGGTGTTGCGGTGGATCTCTCGGAAGACGCCACGCGGATCGCTCTGCGTCCCGACCGTGTAGACGCTGGACGGGTGGGTGGTGTAGGTCTCGTAGGTGACCGGGTCGACGAGGTAGAACTCGAGTTCGGGGGCGACGATCGCCGTCAGCCCGCGTCCCTCCAACGCCGTCGCGGCACGGCGCACCGCGTGGCGCGGGTCGGCGGCGTAGGGCGAGCCGTCGGGCTCGCGGATGTCGCCGAGACACCAGACGGTGGTCGGATCCCACGGCAGGCGCCAGAATCGCGTCGTATCCGGCACGACGAGGATGTCGCGGAAGCCGTGCTCGAAGCCGGCGATGACGTTGTGGCCGAGGTCGATCGTCATGATCGCCTCGGTGATTGCGATGCCGCTTTCCACCTTGTGGTGGAGCTCGCCGATCGGCACTTCCTTGCCGCGACAGACGCCGTGCAGTTCCGTGTAGAGGATCTGCACGAACTCGACGCCGTCGGCGGCGAGCCGGTCGACCTGATCAGCCACGCGAACCCCTCCCGGAAGCGGTCACCACGGGCGAGATCGTACCCGGTGGAACGTTGGGGCCTGGCCCCAACGTTCCACTACGGCAGGTACTGCTCCTCGACCGCGGTGATGCGGCCCGCGGCGATGGTGAGCCAGAAGCGCGAATCGATGCGGTAGATGCCGCCCTCGTCCGGCGCGGCGATGGCCGAGAGGAGGTCGGCGGTGGTGCCGGCGAGCCGCGTCTCGCAGCAGTCGGCCCAGTTCACGAGGTCGATCGGGGCGTTCGCGTCGATCGGGACGCGGTAGACGCCGGTATCGTCGTCGTGGATCAGGTAGTCGTTCGGTGGCGGGCACTCGTCGCCGACGACGTCGCAGGCGGCGGCGGCCTCGGCGCCGGTCAGGAAGCTCGCGACGTCGAACTCGAGGACCGCGCCATCCTCGCCTCCGGTCTCACCGCGGAGCAGGGTCGCGAAGTGCCGGCCGTCGCTGATCGCCGCCGGCTCGGTCGGGCGAGGCGCGGCCGGCGAGCCGCCGAGGAGCGACGCCAGGAGGGCGAAGAGGGCGAGGAGCAGGGACACGCACTCACCCTACGTGCAGCGCGGCGATTCCGTCGATCTCCACCAGCTGACCGGGCCAGCCGAGACACGAGACGCCGAGGAGCGTCGACGGGGGACGGTGCGGCGCGAGTCCGGCGGCGATCGCGTCCCACGCGAGGACGAGTTGGGGCTGTTCGCCGACCACGTAGATGGTGGTGCGGACGAGGTCGGCCGGGCCGGCACCGTGCCGATGGAGGACGGCGAGGACGTTGGCCAGTGCCTGCCGCGCCTGCGCCGCGTGGTCGCCGGGCGCGACCGGTGGCGATCCGCCCAGGATGCCACCCGGCGCGGTCAGGCGCTGGCGAGGAGGCGGCGTTCCGCGCGCCGGCGCCACAGCCGCCGCCCGACGAGGGCGGCGATCAGCAGCGCGACGAGCGGGGCGACGACGACCGCGACGTACGCCGCCGGGCCGGCCGCGTCACGCAGCACACCCCAGCCGTCGCCGGCGTCGAGGCCGGTGTCGCCGGGGGCGACGACCTTGCGCTTCCGCTCCGTGATCAGGGCGATCTCGAAGTCGGCCATCGCTGCCTTGCGCTCCAGCTTCGTCGACCGCGCGCGCGTGTCGGCGAGCGCGACCCGGGCGCGGCCGCGCCGGACCTCGAGTTCAGCCCGTCTGAGGGTCGTCAGGTCGGTGCCGGCGAGCTGGGCGGTGTACCTCGCGATCTGCAGTTCGAAGCGGGCGATCCGCTGCTCCAGCGTGTCGGCCTCGCCCTGGAGATCCTCGATCTGGATCTGCGAGGCGGCGAGTCGCCCGAGCGACGAGAAGCGGTTGATCGCCTCCTGCGCCCTGTCGATCGGCACCTTGGCCGTGATCTGCGCGCCGGCGCTCGCGTTCTCGGACGAGTACTGCACGGCGGTGACGTGGCCGCCGAGCGCGACGACCGCGCTGGTGACGGCGGTGGTGGCCTGGCCAACGTCCTCGCCGGTTGGCAGAGCCACACGGAGCGAGGCGGACTGGTGCTGCAGGCGGGTGGGGTCGGCCGTCTGGGGGACGTCCGGAGCCTTGAGTGTTTCTGAGGCCGCCGACTCGGTGGCGATCCGCCCACGGGTGGCGGCACCGTCGGCGTAGGTGGCGGCACCGTCGGCGCCGCCGCTCGCCACTGTCCCTGCGGCCGGCTGCGCTGAGTTTTGGATGCTTGCCGCCGGCGCGCCGGTATCTGACGCTGCTGCTGCGGTCATCGCGGCGACCGGCTGCGCGGGCGCTGCCGCTTCTTCGCCCGTGGTCGAACTTATCCCACCCGACCGCCCGGCCACGAAGACGCCGCCCGCCACGAGTGCCAGGCCGACGACCGCGGGCGCCACGAGACGCCGCAGCCGGCGTCGGGGGGGTCGCGCGGTCGCCGGACGCGCCCAGTGCGCCTGCTGCCGCCCGACGCGTTCGACGAGCTCGGTCGGGGTCGGCGTTTCGGCGGCCCGCAGTTCGGCGACGATCGCCGCGAAGCGGTCGTCGGTCAGTGGGTCATGCACAGGCATGGCTTCGCACCTCCTGCTCGAGCCGGGTCAGGGCGCGGCTCAGTCGCGTGGTCGCGGCGGACTCGGAGACGCCGATCAGTCGCGCCGCCTCGCGCGGGTCGAGGTCGAGGATCACGCGCAGGGCGATCACCTCGCGATCGCCGGGCGACAATCGGTGCAGTCCGGCTTCGAGTGCGGCAGACAGATCGTCGGAGATGCCGGGCCCGTCGGCCCGGTCGCCCTCGCTGGCGACGGCCGCGGCCTCGGTGCGTCGTCGGCGCTGCTCGCGCCGGAGGTGGTCGAGCATCGCACTGCGGGCCACCGCCAGCAGCCAGGGCCGTGCCGGCCCGCGGGCGGCGTCGTAGCGGGGCCAGTGGCGCAGGGCGCGTTCCATCGTCTCGGCGGCGAGATCCTCCGCGACGACGCGGTCGCCGGTCGCGTAGAGCAGGAACCGGTAGACGTCGTCGAGGTGCGCGCGGGCCGCGTCGGCGAACTCCATGATCCCTCTACGCCTGCCGGCCCGGTTTCGTCACACCGCTACGACGATTCGCCAGCCACACCGGTTCCCTTCACGAGGAGTTCGAGATCGTCGAGACGGGCCGCGAGCCGCGCTGCGTCGAGCAGGACGTCGTCGTGCCCCTCGATCGCGTACGTCGCGCCGAGGCCGCGAACGCGTGCGACGAGCGCTCGCACCGTCGCCGGGGTGAGCCCCGGTTCGGGCGGATACAGTCGCTCGTAGAGGCAGTCGCCGAGGAACAGCAGCCCGTCCTCCACCACGTGCATGACGCAGGAGTCGGCGGCGTGGTCGCCGCCGACGGGGACGACCTCGACGCGCACACCGCCGAGATCGAGCGTCAGAGACGTGTCGAACACGATCTGCGGCAGGACGATGTCGAGTTCGCTGCGGTCCGGTAGTTCGATTCGGATCATGTCGCGGCAGAAGGCGATCTCGGTGCCATCCGCGACGCGCGCGTCGAGCGCCTCGTCCGACCAGTCGTACGACGCCTGCAAGGCAAGCGCGTCGGCGGTCTCGCGCTGCGCCGCGATCGGGCAGGAGAGCGCCGCGCCGCCGAAGCTGTGGTCCCAGTGCCAGTGCGTGAGGACGGCGACGACGACCGGGGGCAGGCCGAGCGGCGCGAGCGCAGCGAGGAACGACGCGGTGTGCGCGGGCGAGGCGCCCACCTCCAGCAGCGCGGTCACCCGCGTCCCGGCGACGGCGGCGAGCGCTGGGCGGTCGGTTGCCTCGTCCGGCGTGAACCACCAGACGTGCTCCGACGCCTGCTCGAGGCGGCAGGCGCTCACCGGCCGAGCACCCTGCCGATACCGCGGACGGCCTGGCGGATGCGCTCCTCGTTCTCGACCAGCGCGAACCGGACGTGCCCCTCGCCGCCCGGCCCGAAGCCGGCGCCGGGCGAGACCGAGACACCGGCCTCGCGGAGCAGTCGGACGGCGAACGCCAGCGAGCCGTCGTCCCCGAAGCCTGCCGGGATCGGCGCCCAGACGAACATCGTCCCCTGCGGCCGCTCGACCGGCCAGCCGATCCGGGCCAGCCCGTCGCAGAGGGTGTCGCGCCGGCCGCGGTAGATCTCGCACACCTCCGCGGTGTAGGCGCGCGCCTCGTCCATCGCGATGATCGAGGCGATCTGGATCGGCTGGAAGGTGCCGTAGTCGAGGTAGGACTTCAGCTTCGCGAGCGCCTGCACGACGTCGGCGCGGCCGAGCATGAAGCCGACGCGCCAGCCGGCCATCGAGAAGCCCTTCGTGAGCGAGTACATCTCCACCGCGACATCGAGGGCGCCGTCACAGGCGAGTATTGACGGCGGCTCGTGGCCGTCGAAGGCGATGTCCGCGTACGCGAAGTCGTGCACGAGCACGAGGTCGCGCTCGCGGGCGAGGTCGACGAGGGCCTGCATGCTCGCCCGATCCGTGGTCAGGCCCGTCGGGTTATGCGGGTAGCAGAGGACCAGCGCGCGCGGCCGCGGCCAACTCGTCTCACACGCTTCCCGCACCCGCTCGACGAACTCCGGCCCGGTGCCGATCGGCACCAGCCGCACCTCGGCGCCGGCCAGGACCGGCGCGTGCAGGTGGATCGGGTAGCTCGGCGTCGGCACCAGCACCAGATCGCCGGGCTGGGCGAGCACCCACATCAGGTGCGACAACCCCTCCTTGGCGCCGATCGTCGTGATCGCCTGCGTCTCCGGGTCGAGGTCGACGCCGAAACGGTCGCGGTAGAGGTCGCAGATCGCCGCGCGCAGCCGCGGGATGCCGCGGCTCGACGAGTAGCGGTGGTTGCGCGGCTTCGCCGCCGACTCCGCGAGCTTCGCGACCGCGACCTCCGGGGAGGGCACGTCCGGGTTGCCGAAGCCGAGGTCGATGACGTCATCGCCGGCGCGGCGCAACTCCAGCTTGAGCGCGTCGATCGTCGCGAACACGTACGGCGGCAGCGCGCCGATGCGGCGGAACTCCATCACCGCTCCTCGTCCCGCCGCACCGCGGCCTCCGTGCCGCCCGTCAGACGGACGAGCTCCGCGAGCGTCGTCGGCCACATGTGGAAGTCGTCGCCGCCGCCCGCCCAGACGACGTCGTGCCGGCCAAGGTCCTCGTCGATCAGCGTGTGGACGGCGTGCGGATGACCGGCGGGCGCGACCCCACCGACCTCCTGACCGGTCGCTTCGAGGACGAAGCCGGGATCGGCGCGGCGCACCTTCGCGGCGCCGACGAGCGCCGCCACCCGGGCGGTGTCGACGCGGTTCGCGCCGCTCGTCAGCACGAGCAGCGGCTCGCCGTCGGCGGCGAAGACGAGGCTGTTGACGATCGCGGCGACGGGACAGTCGAGCGCGGCGGCTGCCGCCGCAGCGGTCGGGATCGGCTCGGTGAAACGGCGAAGCTCTCCGGCCACGCCGGCGGCGGCGAGTGCCGCGCGGACGATCTCGACAGGTTCGGGCATCGCTGCAGTGTCGCGGAACCTGGCGGGGCGCGTCGTGCGTATCAGGGTATGCGCATCGTCATCGGACTGCCACTCCTGCTCGTCCTCACCGCCTGCGGGGCCACCGAGCGCGCCGCTTCTGCCAGCTACGGCGCTCGACGATGGCGGCTGGCGGCTCCCCGAGCCGATCCCGGGCGCAGGAGCCGAGGGGATCTCGCGCGACGGGTCGCGCATCGTGCTGGAGGCCAGCGATGGGTCCGGCCGTCTCCTCGTGTTGACGCCCGCGAGCGGGGAGCAGCGCGAGGTCGATCTCCGGTCGCAGGGTGCGTTCCGCTACGACGCCCTGTCTCGAGATGGAAGGGTCCTCTTCCTCAACGAGCACCAGGGCGACCAGATCGAGCACGCCTTCGTCCATGCGTTGATGGTGGATGGACCGGCATCGTTCTGCGTTGACCTGCCCGGCGGCCGGCCGCCCGCCGGTGGTACGTGGTCGATCGCGGTACGGCCGGACGGCGCCGTCGAGGTGGTCGCGGGTGGTAGCCGTCACCTGGTCGCGGCGGGCCCGCACGGTTTCCCCGCGGTGGTGCTGGCGGCGTAGGATCGCCTGGTTGCCGCCGGACGAGACCGAGATCGTGCGCCGTGCCCGCGCCGGAGACCGGGACCGCTTCGTCGTGCGCGTCCGCCGGTACCAGGCTGTCGCGCTTCGCGTCGCGACCGTCGCCGGGCTCGCCGCAAAGGCCGAGGATGCAGTGCAGGAGGCGTTCGTGAAGGCGCATCGCGCGCTGGGGCGGTTCGATCCCGCGCGGTCGTTCGATCCGGCCGCGCGTCGCGGTGGGGCCGGACCCGGCAGCGGCTGCCCCGTCCGCCGAGGACGACGCGCTCGCCCGCATCGGCAGCGGCCCGCTCCTCGGCGCGCTGGCAGCGCTCTCGGTCGACGATCGCGGCGTTTTCGTCTGCCGGTTCGTCCTCGACCTGGGCGAAGAGGAGACGGCCACGGTCCTGCGCATCCGGCGCGGGACGGTCAAGTCGCGCACGTCGCGCGCGCTTGCGCGCCTGCGCCTCGTGCTGACCGAGGCGGGATGACCGACGACGACCTGATCCTCGCGCTCGCTGCACTGCTCGTCGTCGCCGCGACGGCCGTCGCGGCATCCGACCGGCTGCGCGAGGCGCTGTTCGGCGCCGGCGTCGAGATCCGCCGGGTGGAGACACTGCCGCGCGTCGACACGGCGCCCGGCCCGGTGATTCCTGCGCCGACGTTGCTGCCGGTGAGCGTGACGCTCGGACCTCCCGAGAGTGTGCGCGACGAGGGCGCCGGCACGTACGCACTGCTCTGGCAGCGCGACGACCCGATCCTCCTCACGGTCACGCCCCGTCTCGACGACATGCCCGTGATCGGGAAGCTGCTGGCGGGAACGACGAGCGTCGAGGTCGTGACGATCGCCGGCATCGGCGACGCGATCTGGATCGCCGGCGCCCCGCACGTCGTGACATTCCCGGGCGGTCGCGTGGAGCGGTTCAGGCTCGCGCAGAACGTCCTCATCTGGTCCGACGGCGAGCGAACCTACCGGCTCGAGGGCGCATTCGAGCGCGCCGCCGCGTCCGCGCTCGCCGCCTCGTTCGGCCCCTGATCGTGCGCCCGGGCGATGTCGCGCGCGAGCAACGCGAGTGTCGCCAGCGTCGCGACGAGGACCCACGTCGCGTGGAGGTCGCTCCACTCGCCGAGCAGCAGCAGGGCGCCCGGCACGGTCGTCGTCACGACTGCCTCGGCGATAGCGAGCCGTCCGGCGGCGTGCGCAAGTCGCATCTGACCGAGGCCGAGCAGCGCGAAGAAGGTGGCGAACAGCACGGCCCAGAGGAGCCAGAGGAGCGCCAGTTTGGTGTCGTCCGACCGCCACTCCGCGACCGCGCCGAGGAAGACGGAGACGCCCGCAGCCCAGGCGCAGTACCAGCCGAGCCCGCGACCCTCGGTGCCGGTCCAGGCGTTGATCGCGACCCACAGGTACGTCACGGCGAACAGCAGGAACCCGGCCGCGGTGAAGCCTTGCGCCTCGCCGGCTGTGTCGGGCAGCAGCGTGTCGGCGGCGACGGCCACCAACAGCGTGCCGACCAGCGCGTTCACCGGCGCCGCCTCGCGCGGCGTGACGACACCGAGCAGCGAGAGGCCGTTCAGGAACAGGACGGCCCCGATGAAGAACAGCCCGACCGACGTCATGCCGGTACGGTAGAGCAGAAGCGCATCGCGGTGACGGCGAGCGCCTGGGCGCAGGCGACGAGTTCGGCGACGGGCACGCTCTCGGTGGCGGTGTGCGCGAGGTGGATGTCGCCCGGGCCGAGGCAGATGGCGGGGATCCCCGCCTCGACGGTGAGCGTGGCACCGTCGTGCCAGTTGTCGAGCCCGGCGATCCGGCCCGGCCGCCCGACCGCGGCGGTGGCGCCGAGCGCGGCGACGACGACGGGATCGTCGACGGCCACCTCGGCCGGCGGCACGCCGCCGACGTTCCAGGAGATCCGCGGCGGGTGCTCGGCGAGCCAGGGGTCGATCGCCGCGGCCTCGCGGATGAAGGCCTCGAACTCGGCCGCGACGAGGCTGCCGTAGCCGTCCGCGTCGGCCCGGCCCGGCAGGTACTCGATGTGGCACTCCAGCCGGCACGCGGCCGGGTACGAGACGAGCCACTCGCCGCCGGCGACGATCGTCGGCACACAGTCCCCGGGCGAGAGGAACGGGTGACGCGGCTCGTTCGCCCAGCGCTCGCGCAGGCGGCGGATCGCGTCGAGAATCACGCCGAGCTTCTCGATCGCGTTGACGGGGCCGCCGTCCTCGGGCGGTCGCGGCGCGATGCCGGCGTGGCCCGCGCGGCCCTCGATCTCGATCGTCGGCAGGAGACTGCCACGGCAGGCGACCCAGACGTCGAAGCCGCTCGGCTCCGGCACGATCGCGCCGTCCGCCCGGACCGTCCGGGCCAGCGCGAGGCCGCCGGCACCGGTCGACTCCTCCTCGGTGACGGTGCTGACGAGCAGGTCGCCGGCGAGCGTGATGCCGAGCGCCGCCAGTGCCTCGGCGGCGACGATCATGCTGCCGACGCCGCCCTTCATGTCGCAGGCGCCGCGGCCGTGCAGGACGCCGTCTTGCACCTGAGGATCGAACGGGTCGTGCTCCCAGCGGTCGCGCGGCTCGACGTCGACCACATCGACGTGCCCGCAGAGCAGCAGCGTGCGACCGCCGCCGGCGCCGGCGAAGCGAGCCAGTAGCTGCGGCCGCCCGGCGAAGTCGAAGCCGTCCGGCACCATCGCGTGCCCCGCGAGCGGTGCGATGTCGGGCTCCCAGACCTTCACAGCCGCACCGGCCGCGCGGAGCCGCTCAGCGATCATCGCCTGCAGCGTTGCCTCCTGCCTGGGCGGGTCGCCGACGGCGTGCGTGACCGTGTCGAAGCGGATCAGATCGGAGACGAGGGCGACCAGATCGGCCTCGCGGCGCGCGATCTCGGCACAGACCCGGGCCTCGCTGTCGCTCAGTCCCACGGGGCCTCACCGGAGGCGCCGACGACGCGCAGGATGACGCGGGCGAGCAGGGCCAACTCGTCGATCTCGACCCACTCGTCGACGCCGTGCGCGCCGGATGCGCCGGTCGTGCCGACCATCACGCACGGGATCCCGCGCGCCACGACGTGCTGCATGTCGGCGCCCCAGGGGACGCCGATCACGGCCGGCGGTCGCCCGAGTTCGGATTCCACGGCGGCGGCTGCGATCGCGACCAGCGGGTGGTCAACGGGTGTCGCTGCCGACTGAAACGCTCCCAGCAGCGTCAGCTCGGGAGCCGGACCGCGGTCGTCCGCCGCCGCGGCCAGGCGCTCGCCGAGCTCCGCCCAGACATCGGCGACCGTCCGCCCGACGGGGACACCGACACGGACGCGGAAACGCAATTCGTCCGGCACCTGCGACACCCAGCGGCCGGCGTGCAGTTCGCCGACGACGATCGGATACGGCAGCGGCAGCGCCGCCATCAGTGGATCGGTGACGTCGCGATTGAGGTCGTCCTCGAACGTCTGCAGCGCGGTGTGCAGCGGCAGGTAGCGGTCGATCGCCGACACGCCGGCGAGGCGGTGCGCCGCGTGTGTGGCGCGGCCGCGCACGACCCCTTCGAGCTGGAGCGAGCCGCCGTGTGCAGCGACGACGTCGAACCCGGTCGCCTCGGGGATCAGGCAGCCGGCGAAGCGGTCGTCGCGGGCGAGCGCCGCGAACGCGCCCTGGCCGCCGTCCTCCTCGGAGGCGACGACGTGCAGGACGACGTCGCCGCTCGCGCCGCCCGTTCGGCGCAAGGCGATCAACGCGTGCAGGCAGGCGACGACCGCACCCTTCATGTCGAGCGAGCCACGGCCGTGCAGCCGGCCGTCGGCGATCTCGCCGCTCCACGGATCGCGGCTCCAGGGCAGGGCGCCGGGCTCGACGACGTCGAGGTGACCATTCAGCAGGAACCGCGGCGCGCCCTCGCTACGACCGCGAACGACCACCTCGACGCCGATCAGTTCGGAGCGCGCATTGACCTGACCCGGGTAGCCCGGGAGTGCCCGAACGGCGGCGAGGTCGTGCTCGATCAGCCGTGCCTCGAGTCCGGCCGCTTCGGCCATCGCCGCGAAGGCAGCCATCACGGCCCGCTCGTCGCCGGTCACACTCGGCACGCGCACGAGGGCCGCGGCGTCTCGCGCCAGGGCCGGGACGTCGATCTGATCGATCATCGCGCGACACCGTAGCTGCTAGCGTCGGACGCGATGCTCGGCGCCTTCGCCTGGGGCCTGCTCGCCGCTTCGCCGCTCGTCGTCGGCGGTCTGCTGGGCGCTCGTGTCGCGATCCCTGCGCGCGCGGTCGGCCTGATCATGGCGTTCGGCGCCGGCGTGCTGATCGCCGCGCTCGCTTACGAGTTGTCGCTCGAGGCGCTCGAGACGGCCGGGCACGGGTCGACGGTCGCGGCCGGCCTGTTCGTCGGCTGTGCGGCGTTCTTCGTCGGCGACCTGATCCTCGACCGGCGCGGCGCGCACGACCGGAAACGCTCCCACGGTGGCCAGAGGGACGGCGACCCGACGGCGATTGTCCTCGGCATCGTCCTCGACGGCATCCCGGAGTCGCTCGTGATCGGGATCAGTCTCGTTGGCGGTGCGCCCGTTTCCCTCGCCGTCGTCGCCGCGGTGTTCCTCTCGAACCTGCCCGAGGCGCTCGCCGCCTCGACCGGCCTGGCCCGCGCCGGCTGGTCGAGCGGGCGCCTCACTACCCTCTGGGTCGGTCTGACGCTGCTCTCGGCCACGGCTGCGCTGGCGGGCCACGAACTGTTCGCCGGCGCGTCGCCCGACCTCGTCGCGTTCGCCCTCGCCTTCGCCGCCGGCGCGATCCTGACGATGCTCGCCGACACGATGATGCCGGAGGCGTTCGAGCACGGCGGCCGTCTCGCCGGTGTCGCGACGACGCTCGGCTTCGCGCTCGCGTTCACGCTATCCGTCGCCTGAGTGTGGGCTCTGTAGGCTGAGTGCGTGTCAGCCCGACGCTCGCTCGACGACCTCCGCGCCGCCGACCCCGGCCTCTGGGACTCCGTACAGGCCGAACTGGCGGCGCTCCCGGACGGCGATGCCCTGCGCCGCTACGTCGCCGCGCTCGGTGCGCGGCGGGCCGGTTCCGACGCCGGCAGGCAGGCGTTGCGGCAGGAGATGGCCGTCGCCGTGATCCGGGCGCAAGGCGTCGCCGCCGCCTCCGGGGTCTCCTCTGGACGGGTGCGGTTCGGTCTCGTCAACGGGTTCGTCGCCCAGCGGCTGCTGTTCCGCCGGGGCCTGGAACGAAAGCCCGTCTCGATGCTGTGGTTCCGGCTGCTGTGGCCGTTGCTCTGGCAGCGGCGCCGGCTGCTGCCGCTCGTCCAGCCGAAGGGGATCTACTGCTTCTACTCGCGGCCGCTGGTGCGGGCGCTGGCCGAACTGATCGGCAACGCCCCCTGCCTCGAGATCGCCGCCGGCGACGGCACGCTGACGCGCTTCCTCGCTGCCCGCGGCGTTGCCGTCGGAGCGACCGACGACCACTCCTGGAGCCATGCCGTCACGTTTGGCGCCGACGTCGAGCGGCGCGACGCCGTCGACGCCCTCCGCATCCATGCCCCTCGCGTCGTGATCTGCTCCTGGCCGCCGGCGGGCAACACGTTCGAGCGGCAGGTCTTCCGCACGCGGAGCGTCGAGCTGTACGTGATGATCGGCTCGCGCCACGAGTGGGCGGCCGGCAACTGGGACGCGTACCGCGAACAGAGCGCGTTCACCTGGGTGCAGGACGAGGCCCTCTCTCGGCTGGTGCTGCCACCCGAGCTCGAGGCGGCGGTCTACGTGTTCAGACGCCGATCAGACGGCTGAGCGTGGCGCTGAAGGTGCCCGGCACCTTCAGCGCCACGTGCGACGCTCGCACCCCGGGCTACGCTCCCGCCCGTGCCCCACGCACCGATCCTCTGGACGCCCACCGCCGAGCGGATCGAGGGCTCCGAGCTCCGGCGCTTCGAGCGGTTCCTCGCCGAGCGAACGGGCCTGCGGTTCGCGACCTACGCGGAGCTCCACGCCTGGTCGGTGGCCGAGCTCGAGACCTTCTGGGGCCTCTGGTGGGACTTCATCGGCGTCCGTGCCGACGGCGACCGGACGCGGGTGCTCGCGAGGCGCGAGATGCCCGGCGCGCGCTGGTTCCCCGACGTCGCGCTGAACTACGGCGAGCACCTCCTCGCCGGCCGCGACCCGGACGCGCTGGCGCTCCAGCACGCCTCCGAGTCGCAGCCCCTCGCGGCGTGGACGTGGGGTGATCTGCACCGCGAGACGGCGCGCATCCGTGCGGGGCTCGTGCGCCTCGGCGTCGGCCGCGGCGACCGCGTCGCCGCCTATCTACCGAACGTGCCGCAGGCGATCGCGGCGCTCCTCGCGACCGCCTCGCTCGGCGCGATCTGGTCGTCGTGCTCACCCGACTTCGGCGCGCGCACCGTCATCGACCGCTTCGCGCAGATCGAGCCGAAGGTGCTCCTCGCCGTCGACGGCTACCGCTACGGCGGCCGCGACTTCGACCGCGGTGACGCCGTCGCCGACATCGCCGCGGCGCTGCCCTCGCTGCAGCGCACCGCCACGCTGCCCTACCTGACGGAGCGAGGCGACTGGCCCGACGTCTTCCCTGCGACCGACGAGCCGGTGACGTTTGAACGCGTGCCGTTCGACCATCCGCTCTACGTCCTCTACTCGAGCGGCACGACGGGGCTACCGAAGGCGATCGTCCACGGCCACGGCGGTGTGCTGCTCGAGCACCCGAAGTGGTTCGGCATCCACGCCGACGTCAAGGCCGGCGACCGCCTCTTCTGGTTCACGACCACCGGCTGGATGATGTGGAACGCGCTCGTCTCCGGCCTCGCGACGGGTGCGTCGATCGTCCTCTACGACGGCAGCCCCGCGCACCCCGGCGCCGACGTGCTGTGGGATCTCGTCGCCGCGTCGGGCGCCACCTGCATGGGCGTCGGCGCCGCGTACCTGCATGGCTGCCTGAAGGCCGGCGTCAAGCCGCGGCAGGGACGGGACCTGTCGGCGCTCAACGCCATCGGCTCGACCGGCTCACCGCTCTCCCCTGAGGGGTTCCAGTGGGTGTACGACGAGGTCGGCGGCGACGTCTGGCTGTTCTCGACTTCCGGTGGCACCGACGTGTGCTCGGCCTTCGTCGGCGGCGTCCCGTCCCTGCCGGTGCGCAGCGGCGAGATCCAGGCGCGCCACCTCGCGAGCGCGATCGAGGCGTTCGACGAAGCGGGGCGGTCCGTCATCGACGAGGTCGGAGAGCTCGTGCTGACGGCGCCGCTGCCGTCGATGCCGGTCGGGTTCTGGAACGACCCGGACGGCTCCCGCTACCACGACGCCTACTTCTCGATGTACCCGGGCGTGTGGCGGCACGGCGACTGGATCCGGATCACGCCCGAGGGCGGCTGCGTCATCTACGGCCGGTCCGACTCCACCATCAACCGCAGCGGCGTGCGCATCGGCACGTCCGAGATCTACCGCGCCGCCCTCGCCGTCGAGGCCGTCGTCGACGCGCTCGTCGTCGACGTGCCACGCGCCGGTGCCGAGAACGAGATGCTGCTGTTCGTCGTCCTCGCGGGCGGCGCCGAACTGACGGATGCGATCGCCGGTGAGATCCGCGCGCTGCTGCGACGCGACTGCTCCCCGCGGCACGTTCCGGACGAGATCGTCGCCGTTGCGGCGGTTCCGCGGACACTGTCCGGCAAGCTGCTCGAGGTGCCGGTGAAGCGGCTGCTCGAGGGGGTCGACCCGGCGGCCGTCGCGAGCCGCGATTCGCTCGCCGACCCGGTCGCCTTCGACTGGTTCGTCGACTACGCCCGCGCCCGGGACCGCTGAAGGAGCGCCACTCCGGCGGCACCGGTCGCGAGCCAGAACGCGAGCTGTCCGCCGATCGACGCGAGCCGGAAGTCGCGCGCGAGCTCGGCCGGAACACCGGTGACATCGCGCCCCGGCGCGATCGCGGCGACGAGCACGCCGGCCGCAAGCGTCAACGCGATGCCTCGCAGCCCGGCGCGGCGCAGCCCGGCGTAGGCGGCGACCGCGCCGGCGGCGATCGCGGCGACGTACAGCCCCTGACGAGCGCCGGCCGCGATCCCCGCATCGGCACCCGGCGGAAGTGGCGGCACGACGATCGCAGGCACGACCGTCAGCGCAAGCGCGGCACCGGCCGCGAGCCGTAGCCAGGCGACCGGCTCCGCGGCGATGCGGGCGACCGACGCGACGCCGGCGAGGACGAACGCGACGCCGACGGCGACCGCCAGTTGCGCGAGGACGAGTCCCGCGCGCTGCTCGCCGCGCGTGAACGGCAGCGCCTCGGCCGCGCTGCCGACATCGCTCTCGAGCGCGATCGCCCGGTCGAGGATCGCCTCGCCGATCGTGAGCCCGACCGCCAGCGCGGCGGTGAATCCGGCCAGGGTCGCGAGCAGCCCGACCCGGAGCCAGCCGAACGGCGTCACCGTCAGTGGCAGGGGGCGCCGTTCAGGTGACGGCCGTCGTGCAGCAGTTCGTGCAGGATGCCGCCGTCGCCGAGCAGCGCCACGTACAGCACGAGGGCGCCGAGGATGAGGAACGACGCCCCGACCATCCGGTCGCCGACGCGGGTAGCGATACCTTCGAAGCGAGCGCGGGCAAGGGCGGTCATGTCGGGCGATGCTACCGGACCGGCGTACTGTTCCGGGATGCGGACGATCGATCTCAACGTCGACGCAGGCGAGTCCTACGGCGAGTGGCGGCTCGGCGACGACGAGGCGATGTTCGCGGTCGTCACGAGCCTGAACCTGGCCTGCGGCTTCCACGCGGGCGATCCCGGCACGATGCGGCGCACGGTTGCGCTCGCCGCCGAGGCCGGCGTCGCGATCGGCGCCCACCCCGGCCTCCCCGACCGCGTCGGCTTCGGGCGGCGGGCGATGGCGCTGACGCCCGCGCAAGCGCACGACGACGTCCTCTACCAACTCGGTGCCGCCGACGCCATCGTGCGCGCGGCCGGACGCTCGCTCGCCCACGCGAAGATGCACGGCGCGCTCTCGACGCACGTCGCCGAGACGCCTGCCGTCGCCGACGCGATCGTCGCCGCCGTGCGCGCATTCGACCCCGCCCTGCCGCTGGTCGCCGGGCCTGCACAGGAACTCGCGGCCGCGGCGCGCCGAGCCGGACATCCGCTGATCGCGGAGGCGTTCCCCGAGCGCGGCTACGCGCCCGACGGGCGCCTTGCGCCGCGGGGAACGCCGGGGGCCGTCATCAACGACCCCGATCTCGCCGCCGCCCGCGCCGTGCGGATGGTCGTCGAAGGCACTGTCGAGGCGGTTGACGGCACCCTCGTCGAGGTGGACGCGCGGACGCTCTGCATCCACGGCGACAACCCCTCCGCGCTCGCGATCGCGACCGCCGTCCGCGCGGCGCTCGAGGCCGCGGGGGTGCGCGTCGCCGCCGTCTGAGCCGCCGTTTCTGTACGTCCGGTTCGCGGATTCGCTCGATCTCGCCGCGAACGCGTCGCTGCACGCCCTTACGGCCGCGCTGCGTGCGTCGAAACCCGGCGCGATCGTCGAGCTGCAACCGGCCTTCTCGACCCTCTACGTCGAGTGGGATCCGCGCCTCGCGCGCCGCGCCGACGTCAGCGACTGGATCCAGGCGACCCGCCCGGCGACGGCCGCCGTCCCCGGCCGCGATCTCGACGTCCGCGTCCGGTTCGACGGCGAGGACCTCGCGGACGTCAGGAAGGCGACCGGCGCCGACGTCGAGACGCTGCTGCAGTCGGAGCGGCGCACGGTGGTCGCCGTCGGCGGGACGCCCGGGCAGCCGTTCCTCGGCCCGACTCCCGCGGCGCTCGAGCTGCCGCGTCGCCCCTCGCCGCGACTTCTCGTCCCCGCCGCGTCGCTCGCGATCGCGATGCGCCTGTCGACGGTGTATCCCGTCTCGACGCCGGGCGGCTGGCACCTCGTCGGCACTGCGCTCGACCGCATGTTCGACCCCCATCGCGACGAGCCGTTCCTCCTCGCCACCGGCGATCGCGTGCGCCTCGTCGCCTCGACGGAGGCCGGCCCGGGCCCGATCGAACCGCTCGAACTGCTCCCGGCGGAGCCGGCCCTGCCCGCGCTCCACGTCGACGAGCCGGGCCTGCTCGACCTCGTCGTCGACGGTGGGCGGCGCGGCCAGGCACACAACGGGATGGCGCAGTCGGGCCCGGTCGACGCCGCCTCGGCGCTGCTCGCGAACGCCCTCGTCGGGAACCCGGCCGGAACCCCGCTGATCGAGTCGACGCTGCTCGGGCCGCAGCTGACGGCGCTACGGCCGCTCGTGGTGGCGGCGGCCGGGGCCGGCCTGGCGCTCGAGATCGACGGCGAGCCGGTCGGCAGCCGGACGGTCGCTCTGCGGGCGGGGATGCGGTTGCGCCTCGGCCCGGCCGGCGGCGGCGCCCGGGGCTACCTCGCCGTCGCCGGCGGCATCGCCTCCGATGCGTTTCTCGGCTCGGTCTCCGTCGACCTGCGCGGCGGCGTCGGGCGGCCGCTGCGCGCCGGCGACGTCCTCGGCCTCGCCCGCGAGGCGGCGCCGACGGCCAGACTCTCGGCCCAGCCCGTCGCGCCCGACACCGCGCGCCCGATCCGCCTCGTCCGCGGCCCGCAGTACACCGACGAGGCCGCCGCGGCGCTGGTGTCAGGGTCGTTCCAGGTCACTACCGGCGACCGCATGGGGATCAGGCTGGGCGGACCACCCGTCCCCGGCGGTGAGCTCCTCTCGGAGTCGCCGCCGCTCGGAGCCCTCCAGGTGACGCCGTCGGGCATGCCGATCATCCTCCTCGCCGATCGTCTGCGGATGGCGGGCTACGCGAAGCCGGCGATCGTCCACCCGGCCGACCTCGGCCGCTGCGCACAGCTGCGGCCGGGGAGCACGGTTCGGTTCGCGTTCGACCCGGTCACGGTGCCGTCGTGGTACATCGAGCCCTGATCGGCGGCGCGCTGGCGGCGCTCGCGGTCTCGCCGGCCACGTCCGGGGCGGCGGTCGTGGACATCCTTCGCGCTGCCGCCGCCGTGCCGGGGATCGGTGGGCTGCAGCAGCGCTACGACGCCGGCCGCGCCGCCGAGGAGTCGCTGCGCCCGCTGCGCGCGCCGGGTGCCTGCGGCCGCGCGCTCCTGCTCGGTCGCGCCGCGGCGAGGCGCGCACGCGAGAGCGTCGAGTGGCTCGACCACGACCCGCCCCGGCCCGACCGCGGCGCCCGGGCACTCCGCCTCGCCCGCGGGGCGGCGGCGGCGCTCGACCTCAACGCCTGCCGGGGGCAGACGCCACGGCGGATCGACCCGCCGCCGGTCCCGCGGCCGTCGCTCCCCGTGGGAGCGGACGGGCCGGTCTCCGCTCGACGCCGCAACGACGCGGCGCTCGCGGCGCAGTTGCAGCGGATCAGCGGTGGTGCCTCGATCTACGTCCTCGACCTGACCACGGGCCGGCGGGCGGGTGTCGCGGCCGATCGCGTCCGGCCGGCCGCGTCGACCGTGAAGATCGGCGTGATGGCGGCGATCCTGCGACGCTACGGCGCGCGGGGGAGCGCGCGTTTCCGTCATGACGTGGCGGCGATCGGTGGCTGGTCATCGAATGCCGCCGCGGTCCGGCTCGTCGCGAGCCTCGGTGGCACCGCGCCGATCGAGCGAGCGATGTACGCGCTCGGCGCGCGGCGCTCCGCCTACGCGGGGACGTATGCGATCGGCAGCGCGCCGGCCCTGCCGCGCAAGCGGACGACGGCGCGCGACCTCGGTCAGATGTTGGCGACGATCCACGCCGCCGCGATCGGAGACTCGTCCGCGCGGAGTCGCTCCGGCCTGACGCGTGCCGCCGCCGGTGTCCTCCTCGACGCCCTTCTCCGCTCGGACCGGCGCGGTGCGAACCGCCCGCTCGGCGCCGCTGCCCTTGCGGGACGTCCCGCGGCGATCAAGAACGGCTGGCTGACCGGTATACGGCACACGGCTGTCGTCCTCTACACGCCGGCGCCGCGCGTGGTCGTCGTCATGACCGAGGGCGTCTCGTTCGCAGCGTCGGATCGCATCGCGTCGCGTGTCCATGCGCTCGTGCGGCGCTGGCCGTAGGCCAATCCATCCCCGTGCGTCACGCGTACCGCGGGTGCAGACGAGTGAAGGGGGAAGCATATGAGGAACACGAAGCGCGCGGTCGTGATCGCCGCGGCCGCTGGTGCGATCGGCCTGGTCGTCGGGCCGGCCGCCATCGGTCACGACCGCGGTTCACTGCTGCGCAGCGGCGTCGCCGGGAGCCTGCCGAGCGATCCCGTGCTCGCGGGCAGCACCGCCGGCGGGCGCCCGTGGGTCGTCAATCGACGCAGTTCGGTTCGGATCGATCGCGACGGCGACGTGCGCATCAAGGTGCGCGGGCTCGTCATCCCGGACGCACCCTTCAACGGCACGAATCCGGTGCCCGCACTGAGCGCGAGCCTCGTCTGCGGCGGTGCCATCG
>VFJZ01000017.1 GCA_009885805.1 Actinomycetota bacterium | reverse complement strand
TCCTTCGTCACCGGCGACGCCCCCGTCTACGGCCTCACCACGGGCCTCGGGCACCGCGCGACGCTCGCCCTCGACCCGACGGAGCGAGAGGCGTTCCAGCGACGCATCGTCCTCGGCCGCGCGGTTGCCGTCGGCGAGGACCTGCCGACCGAGATCGTCCGCGCGGCGATGCTGATCCGCGCCAGCTGCATCGCGGCCGGCGGCTCCGGGGCGTCCGTCGCGATCCCGGACCTCCTCGTCGCGATGCTCGACGGCGGCGTCCACCCGATCGTCGGCGACACCGCCTCGATCGCGAGTGCCGATCTCGGCATCCTCGCCTCCGCCGCGCTGCCGCTGATCGGGCTCGGCGAGGTCGAGGTCGCCGGCGAGCGGCTCGACGCGGCCGCCGGTCTCGCGCGAATCGGACGCGAGCCGATCGCGCTCTCCGGTCGTGACGGCCTCGCACTGTGCAGCTCGAACGCCGTCTCCGCGGGCACCGCGGCGCTCGCCGTCCACGACGCCTTCGTCCTCTTCGACAGCGCCTGCGCGGCGGCGGCGCTGTCGCTCGAGGCGTTCGTCGCAAACCTCAGCCCGTTCGACGACCGGACGCTGCGGGCGCGGCCCTCCGCCGGGCAGGTCGCGGTCGGCGCGCGGATCACTGCGCTCCTCGCCGGCAGCCCACTGTTCACGCCCGGCGTCGCCCGCCGGGTGCAGGACCCGATCTCCTTCCGCTGCACGCCACCCGTGTTCGGCGCGGCGCTGGCGGCCCTTGAGCACGCGCGGGCGGCAGTCGAGGTGGAACTCGCCGCCGCCTCTGACAACCCGCTCGTGCTGGTGGACGACGGCGAGATGCTGTCGACCGGCAACTTCCACTCGGCCGCTCTCGCGCTGGCACTGGAGGGCGCCTGCCTCGGACTCGCCCAGCTCGGCTGGCTGGTCAGCCAACGTGTGCAGCGATTTCTCGATCCGGCCGCGAGCGGCCTGCCGGGGTCGCTCTCGCCGATCGGCGGCGACCGCGCCGGGCTCGGCGTCCTCGGCCTGCCGCTGACGCAGATCCACGCGGAGCTGCGCCACCTCGCGCTGCCGGCCGCGCTCGACACGCCGGCCGTCGCCGCGGGCATCGAGGACCACGCCGGCGGTGCCCTCCTCCCCGCTCGCAAGCTCGCACGGATGGTCGACCGCCTCCACCGCGTCGTCGCGGTCGAGCTCGTCGTCGCGAGCCAGGCGCTCGATCTGCGCGCACCGGCCGACGTCGCTCCACTCGTCCGCGACCTGCGCGACCGCGTCCGGGAGACGGTCGCCTACCTCGACGACGACCGCCCGCTCGGCGCGGAGGTCGAACGCCTCGCCGGGCGCGTCGCCACCGGCGAGTTCGCCGTCAGGCGATGATCTCGACGCCCGGCGGGAGGGCAATCGAGCGCGGTGCGAACCGCTGGCGCAGGTCGTCGGGCGTGTCGCAGAACTCCTGCAGGAGCGTCACGTCGCCGAGGCGGTGCTCGACTGCCGCGATCACCGGCGAGTTGCCCGCGAACGAGACCCCGACGTGCGGGCTGTCGAGCACGCCGGCCCAGGTCTCGTGCGGGCAGCAGAACGTCCCGAGCTCGGCGTTGCCTCGATCACGAGCACGTCGAGTCCCGCCTTCTGCAGGTAGCAGGCGGCCGGGAGCCCACCCGGGAGCCCGCCGCCGATGACGATGACGTCAAGCATCGGCGAGCGCGTCGCCGAGGGCCATCATGCCGGCATCCTGCAGGGCGAAGCGCGCGTCGTCGAGGGCGTCCGCGAAGGTCGAGAACTTCACGATCACCGTGCGCGACGGGCGGTGGATGAAGATCGACTGGCCATTCATGCCCATCGCGGCATAGACGCCTCGCTCGCCGTCGTGCACCCACCACTTGTCGTGGTAGAAGGCGTCGGGCCTCCCGGGATCGGCGGCGGTCGAGGAACGGAACGCCTCGATCAGATCGTCGTGCCGGCCACGCACCCGAGCGACCCAGCCAGCCGGGACGATCTGCTCGCCACCGACGCGCCCGTCGTCCAGGCACATCAGCCCGAACCGGGCGAGGTCGCGCAGGGTGGTGCAGATGCCGCCCTCGACGATCGCGAAGCCCGACCGGTCGACCATGATCGCCGCGTCGTGCTCGGCGCCGATCCGCGACCACACCTCGCGCCCGAACAGCTCGGCGAATGGTGCGCCGCCGATCCGCTCGAGCGTCCACCCGAGGACATCCGTCGCGAGCGAGCAGTACCGGAACGGTCCTTCGCCGTGGCCGTACTCGCCGCGCCCGACAGTACGGATCCACGTCGCCGTGTCGGCCGGGATGGAGCCGTGCAGCCGATGGGTCCGGTAGTCGGAGACGTCGAGGATCGTGTACTCGTCGACGTCGTAGTTCCAGGCGTTCCCGGCGCGCATGTCGAGGATGTCCTGCAGGCGGCAGCCGTCCCAGGCGGTACCGGTGAGCTCGGGCAGGTGGTCGGTAACGAGGTCGTCCGCCGACACCAGGTCACGGCCGGCGAAGACGCCGCAGAGCACGGAGGTCAGCGACTTCGAGCACGACATCAGCAGGTGCGTGTCCGTCTCGGTCATGCCGTCGAAGTACTGCTCGCAGATCACCGTCCCGTCGTGCACGACGATGAACGCGTCGGTCAGCGTATTTCTCAACATCTTGTAGAGCGTGAGACTTCTCCCGGCGTGAGCGAACTCGAAGCCGCCGAGGTCGCGCTCGGCGCGAGGCAGTTCGCGGACGGGGCCGGTGCCGCGCGAGATCGGCGCCGTCGCGGCGAGCTCCGGGACGTGCCGGAAGCCCCAGCGGTTGTAGGGTGGGTCGAGCCAGTTCTCGGCCGTCGCGCGCACGATTCCGGTCATGACGCGCAAGCGTACGCGGTGTTCTACCGTTGCCGCCACCGAGGGAGGGACATGGACGTAGGGGACGTCATCGCGCGCATCGACGCCTGGCGCGAGAGCGCGGTCGAGGTCGACATCCTCGAAGGCGGTCTCGCGAACCGCAACTTCGTCGTCCGCGTCGACGGCACGCCGTACGTCGTCAAGATCATCACGCAGGCGATGGACGACTTCGGCCTGATGATCCCCGTCCCGCACCTCATCGCGAACACGATCGCGGCGGGCGAGAGCGGCGTCGGCGCCCGCGTGATCCACGCGCTCCCGGAGGTTCCGGCGCTCGTCCTCGAGCACATCGAGGGCCGCACGCTGACCACGGCCGACCTGAGCGATCCCGGCTACATCCCACGCATCGGCCGGGCGATCCACCGTCTCCACACCGGCGCGAGCTCCTTCGGCAACCGGCTCGAGATCTGGGACTTCCTCGACCGCTACCTCGCGCAGATCCGCACGCACGGCCTGCGCACCCCCGACGGCACGCCCGACGCACTGCCGGTGATCGAGACGATCCGCAAGACGCTGACGGCGACGGCGCTGCCGGGCGTCCCGAGCCACAACGACCTGCTCCCGCTGAACCTGATGGACGACGGCGCGATCCGCCTGATCGACTACGACTTCAGCGGCACGAGCGACCCCTGCTTCGACCTCGGCGACGTCGCGATGGAGGGCAACTACACACCGGATGACGTCGAGACGCTCTGCGAGAGTTACTTCGGCGAGCGGCTCCCGGAGATGGTCGCCCGGGCGCGACTGTTCGGGATCGGCGCCCAGTTCACGTGGTCCCTGCTCTTCGTCGGCATGGACCAGCTGCTCCCCGAGAAGCCCGCCGGCGACTTCGACTACTTCCAGGAGGCGGTCGACCGCTGGGAGTGGACGCGCCGGCACCTCGACGCGTCCGACCTCGGCGACCTGATCGGTAGCCTGCGCCGCTGAGGCTCGCACACGTACGATCCCATCCGAGACGAAGCAGGAGGCTCTCGTGAACGACCAACTCGGCGGCAAGGTCGCCATCGTCACCGGCGGCGGCCGCGGTATCGGCCGCGGCATCGCGCGGCGCCTGGCGGAACTCGGTGCGACCGTCGTCGTCGCCTCGCGGACGGCCGCGGACCTGGCCGAGACCTGTGACGAGCTCCGCGCCGCCGGCACCGTCGAGGCACGCGCGTGCGACGTCGGCGACCGGAATGCGGCGCGGCAGCTCGTGCGGGACGTGCGAGCGGCGCACGGCGCGGTCGACATCCTCGTCTGCTCCCACGGCGTCTACGACGCCGAGAGCCCGTTCCTGGAGCTGTCGGACGAGCAGTGGGAGCGGACGCTCGGCATCAACCTGCACGGCACGTTCGCGCTGGCGCAGGAGGCGGGGCGGTCGATGGTCGCCGACGGAACGGCGGGCCGGATCGTCATCATCAGCTCGATCAACGGCCTCGCCGCCGAGCCGGACTGCGCCGACTACAACACGAGCAAGGCCGGGCTGCACGGATTGGTGCAGTCGATCGCGTACGACCTCTCGCCGCACGGGATCACGGCGAACGTGATCGCGCCGGGCTGGGTGCGCTCGCCGATGTCCGCGCCGTATCTGAGCGAGGACATCCTGAGCGGCCGCCAGAAGTTCAACCTGGCGGGCCGCGTCGGTGAGCCGGCGGACATCGCGGGCGCCGTCGCCTGGCTGGTCGACCCGGCGACGAGCTACGTGACCGGCACGGTGATCCCGGTCGACGGCGGCCAGACCGCGATGCTACCCATGCCGGGGTCGGTCGAGGGCTGACGCCCGGGCGGCTCAGTCCGCGATCTGGGAGATGATGAAGCCGGTGTCGTAGGCGAGCGTCTCGTGACGCACCTTCGTGCAGTCGTCGTTGCAGCGGTAGATGGCGACCGCCGGGAACCACACCTCGCGCCCCGTCGCGGGATGACCGTACAGGTCGCCCGTGTGCCGGCCGGAGATACGGAGCACCATCACCGAGGTCGTGCCCGCGTCGTGGATCTCCTGCGGCACGATCCGGACGTCGGAGAACGGGCCGAAGAGGGCCTTGCAGTAGGTGTGCAACTCGTCTCGCCCGCGCACGACGTCGGTCGTCGAGGTGTCCTCGAGCAGGCAGTCATCCGTGAAGAGGTCGCAGATCGCGTCGGCGATCCGGTCGAGCTCCCCGGGTCGGCTCAGGTCGGCCTCCGCGAGAAGTCGGAACTCCTCCAACATGGGGTCGCTCGGTCGGGCCATCTCTCCTCCTGTCAGTAGGGATCCCGCGGCGTCCGGTCAGCGGACAGCGACGGCCGCGAGCGCAACACGAGCGCCTCGATCGCGTCGGCGACGTGCGGCTCGGCGATGTTCGGATCGCCCCGCTCGACCCTGATCCGGTGGGCCTCCATCAGCACGTCGGAGTGGGTGTGGCCGGCCGGCGGCTCGAAGCGGTACGACGCCAGCTCGATCAGCAGCCCGAGCGGGTCCGAGAAGTAGATCGAGTCCATGAAGCCGCGGTCCTTCACGCCGCTGTGGCGGACCGCCCGCTCGTCGAGCCGTTCGACGACGCCGCTGAACGTCGCCTGCGAGATCGAGAACGCGACGTGATGGACGCAGCCGGGCTCGGTCGGCGTTCGCCGAGGATCGGCGGTGCGCCGTTCGTCCGTGAACACGGTGATCAGGCGCCCGTCGCCGGGATCGAAGTACAGGTGGCTCTCGTCGGCGTTGTCGAGGTTCGGCTGCTCGAAGACGAACGGCATCCCGAGCACGCCCTCCCAGAACCCGATCGACGTCTCCCGATCGGCGCCGGTGATCGTGATGTGGTGAACTCCCTGGCTCTGCAGCTTCCGCATGACGGGCGGGATCTTGTCACGGATCGAAGGGGCGCTCCAGCCGCGTGCCGGGCGCAAGTTCGATGCCGAAGCCGGGCCGGTCGAGGGCTGACAGGCGCATCCGCCCACCGACCGGCACCGGCTCGTCGACAAGGAGGGCGCCGAAGTAGGGCTGCACCGTCGTCCCGTCGGGCGAGCTCATCAGGAACTCGGCGTAGGGCGTCGCCGGGCGCGTGAAGACGAGGTGGTAGGCGTAGACGCTGGAGACGTGCGGGAGCACCTGCACGGCGTGGTCGTCGGCGTAGGCCGCGATGCGCAGCGCCTCCGTCAGCCCGCCGCACCAGCGCAGATCGGGCTGGACGGCGTCGCAGCAGCTCATGTCGACCAGCAGGCGGAAGCCGTCGAACCCCGCCTCGTGCTCACCGGTTGTGAGCCGCAGGCCGCGCGGCGCGCGACGCCGGAGCTCCGCCATGCCGGCGTAGTCGTCGGGCGGCAGGCACTCCTCGAGCCACGTGAAGCCGAGCGCGGCGACGCCGTCCGCGAGGCGCAGGGCGTAGTCGAGATCGAGCGCCATCCAGCAGTCGAACGCCAGGAGCGCGTCGTCCCCGACGGCCTCGCGCGCGCTGGCGGCCTGCTCGAGATTGCGCCGGAGCCCATCGTCGCCGTCGGCCGGCCCGTACGCGAGCGGGAGCTTCGCGCCGATGAAGCCGAGCTGCCGGGTCGCGTCCGGACGCGGCCCGGTGGCGTAGAACGAGAGCTCGTCGCGCACGGCGCCGCCGAGCAGCGCATGCACCGGCTCGCCGGCGAGTTTGCCGCGCAGGTCCCAGAGCGCGAGGTCGATCGCCGAGATGGCGTTGACGACGAGCCCCTTGCGCCCGTAGTGGAGCGTCGCGCGCCACAGCTGGTCGGTGATCACCGCGACGTCGTCCGGGTCGCGCCCGGTCACGAACCGCGCCAGGTGCTGCTCGACGATCCAACAGGCCGGCGCCCCACCGTGCGACAGTCCGATGCCGATCTCGCCGGTCGTCGCCTCGACCTCGACGACGAACGTCGCGTAGGTGTCGAGGCCGAACGACGCCGTCGTCTCGTACCCGGGGTAGACGCTCATCGGCGTGGCGATCCTGCCGTCGAGCCAGTGCGCCTCGCTCCGCTCCCGGGGATCGACGCCGCCACTCGCCACGACCGACGCCCGGATCGCGGCGACCCGGGCGCCGCCTCGCCGCTGCATGGGGTCGGAGTGTACGCTGACCGCACGATGCTGCGCGCGGGGATCATCGGCGCGGGCGCCTGGGCGCGTCACCACCACCTGCCGCGCCTCGCGGCGCGATCGGACGAGGTGGCGGTCGTCGCGCTCTGTACGACCGACGCCGCCGCGCGTGCCACGTACCGCGCCGCGTGGCCGGACGCGATCGTGACCGATGTCGTCCCCGAGGCACTCGCTGCGGGCCTCGACCTCTGCATCGTGGCCTCGCCGCCGGCGCTGCACGCCGGGCATGCGCGCGCGGCGCTCGAGGCCGGCGCCCACGTCCTGGTGGAGAAGCCGTTCACGCTGCGGTCGGCCGACGCCTGGGCGCTCGTCGCGCTCGCCGCCGCCGCCGACCGCCACCTGCTCTGCGCCTTCAACTGGAACGAGTTCCACGTGGCACGCGCCGCCCGCGACCTGCTCGCGGCGGCGCCGATCGGGGAGATCGAGGCGGTCACCATGGTGATGTCGTCGCCGCTTCGGAACCTGTTCGACGCTGCACCCGACTTCGCGTACGACGCCGACGCGCAGCCCGAGCCGGCGACCTGGCTCGACCCCGACACGTCGGGCGGCGGCTACGCGTCGGGTCAACTGGCGCACGGGCTCGCCTTCGCTCTCGCCCTCACCGGGCTCCGCGCAACCGAGGTCTTCATGGGCGCCGGCGGTCTCGTCCGCGACGGCGTCGAACGGCACGTCGCGCTCGCGATCCGGTTCGCAGGCGGCGCGATCGGCAGCTGCAGCGGCACGACGACGCACTCCGGGCCCTACCGGCTCGCCGTCGACCTCGCGGGCGCCGACGGGGACGCATCGTTTGACCTCGAGGAGGGCGTCACGGACGTCACGGCCGGCGCCGAGACCGCGTCGGTGGACGTCCTCGTCGACCTGGCGCTCGGCCGCGACGTCGACCACGCCTCGTCGGGCGTGCTCGCCGCGCGGGTGGTGGAGATCGTCGACGCCGCCACCCGAAGCGTGGCGAGCGGGCGGCCCGAGCGCGTGCCGGAGCCGGCGTGACGACCGCCCTCAACGAGGCGCGCGTGACGGGGATGGACTGCTCGGCGTGCGCCGCGACCGTGCGGGCGTCGGTCGAGCGACTGCCGGGCGTCGAGGCGGTCGAGGTTGATTTCGCGACCGGCCGGCTGGTCTGGGAGGGCGGTGATCGGACCGCCATCCTCGCGGCGGTCCGCAGTGCCGGCTACGACGTGGCCGATCCGGGCGCGCCGCGCGCCATGCCCCGATTCTGGCGCGAGCGTCGCCTGCAGCACGCTGCCGGCGGCGGCGCACTGTTGCTCGCCGCGCTCGTCGCCAGACTGGCCGACGGCCCGGCTCTGTGGCTGGAGCTGGCCGCGCTGGTCGTCGCCGCGCCCCAGCCGCTGCGCGGCGCCGTTGCCGCCGTACGGGCGCGCCGAATCGACATGAACGTCCTGATGGTGCTGGCGGCCGTCGGCGCCGTCCCGATCGGCGCGGCGGGCGAGGGCGCAACGGTGCTCGTCCTGTTCGCCCTCGGCACGGGTCTCGAAGCGCTGGCGCAGACGCGGGCGCGCGACGCCGTGCGCCGTCTGCTCGACGACCAGCCGGACGTCGTGACGGTGGTGCTCCGCTCGGGCACGGCGGTGATCCCGGTCGGAGACGTGCCGGTGGGTGCCGTGATCGAGGTCGCGCCCGGCGCGCGGGTGCCGATCGACGGCGTCGTCACCGACGGCGCGAGCACCCTCGACACGTCATCGCTCACCGGCGAGAGCGTCCCGCTCGACGTCGCACCGGGCGCAGCCGTGCTCGCGGGGTCGCTCAACGGCGGCGGCCGCCTGCGGCTGCGCACGACGTGCGTGGCCGCGGACTCCACGCTCGCCGAGCTCGTCCGGCTCACCGAACGGGCCCAGGCGAACCGCGGGACGACGGAGCGGACGGTCGACCGCTTCGCGCGCGTCTACACGCCGGCGGTCGTGGCGGTGGCGACCGTCACGGCGATCGCCCCGCCGCTCGTCGCGGACGGCGACTGGGCGACGTGGCTCTACCGCGCGCTCGCGCTCGTGATCGTCGCCTGTCCCTGCGCGCTCGTGATCTCGACGCCCGTCGCGGTCGTCTCCGCGCTCGCCGGCGCGGCCCGCCACGGCGCCCTGATCAAGGACGGCGCCGCGCTCGAGCGGCTGGCGACGATCCGCTGCGTCGCGTTCGACAAGACCGGCACGCTCACGACCGGTCGGCCGGCCGTCGTCGGCGTCAGGGCGACTGCGCAGATCGGCGCCGACGACCTGCTGGCCCTGGCCGCGCGCGTCGCACGTTCGTCGAGCCATCCGATCAGTCGAGCGATCGCGGCTGCGAGCGAGGGTGGCGACGGCGCCGACGACGTGACCGAGATCCCGGGCCTCGGCCTGAGGGGGACGATCGACGGCGACGTCGTCCTCGTCGGCAACCAGGCGCTGCTCGCCGGGGAGGGCGCCGCGTCCGACGGGGCCGAGGCGCTCCTCGCGTCCGCCGATCAGGCGGGCGCCACGCCGGTCCTCGTGAGCCGCGCCGGGCGACTTCTCGGCGTGGTGCTCGTCGCCGACCCCGTCCGCGCCGACGCGGCGGCGGCTGTCGGCGCATTGCTGTCGGCAGTCGATCACGTCGCCGTGCTCTCGGGCGACCGCCAGCCGGCGGTCGACCGCGCCGCGCAGGCGGTCGGCATCACCGATGCCCGCGGTGGGCTCCTGCCCGCCGACAAGCTCACGGCGATCGAGGCGCTCCGGGCAGTCCACGGCCCGATCGCGATGGTCGGCGACGGAACGAACGACGCGCCAGCACTCGCGGCGGCCGACGCCGGTATCGCGATGCGCGGCGCGACGGACGTCGCGCTCGACACGGCCGACGCCGCGCTGCTCTCCGACCGCCTCGCCCGTGCTGCGTGGCTGCTCCGGCACGCCCGCCGGAGCCGTGCGACCGTGCGCCAGAACATCGCCGCGAGCATCGCGACGAAGGTCGTCCTGGTCGCGCTCGCGCCGCTCGGCTACGTCCCGCTCTGGCTCGCGGTCGCGGGCGACATGGGGCTCAGCCTCATCGTCACCGCGTGGAGCCTGCGCCTGCTCGGCGCCGGTGTCGGGAGAACTCCGATTGATACGATCGGCGCATGACGAGCCGGCGCGCCCTGGTGCGGCGTTCGCTGCCGCTGCTGGCGGGCGCAGTCGTCGTCGGGCTGGTAGCGTCGGACTGGCCGGGCGACTGGCCGTTCTGGGCTGAGCACCCGCAGGTCGCCGGAATCGCCGGCGGGCTCGCCCTGCTGCTCGTCGCCGGCGCAGTGGTCGACTCGTACCTGCGCCGGCGCGAGGCGCGGCGATGGGTCGGGGTCGGACGCGCCGCGGCGATCGAGTTCGCCGTGTTCTTCGAGGTCAACCGGTGGGTGATGCCGCAGTTGCTCGGCGCCGACTTCTGGGTCCGGGTGTGGCCTGACGTCGAGGTTCACCTGACCCCTTCACGTGAACGGGCGGCAGCGTTGGTGCCGGTTCGCCTCGCTGCGGACGACATGGTCCGGCTGTTCATGACCGATGAGGGCTGGGCTGAGTACGACGCCTGGATCCGGCGGCGGCTGCCGGTGCTGGCGCCGGACAATCCGTGGCGCGTGTCGACGTTCGTCGCGCTGCATACCCTGAACCGCATGCACGCGGCGATGATCGCGCAGTGGACCTCGCTGTTCGCCGTTCTCGGTGACGATGCACGGTTCGAGCACGTCTCGCAGACGGTCGAGATCATGGACCGGATCGTGGCCATGACCGAACGGTCGTGGCAGATCGACGTGGCAGTGAACTCACCGGCTCTCAGCGGCACCGATGCCGGCCTTCCACGGCTCGTGGACGAGTACGTCGGCCACTGGGTCGCCCTTACCCGCGCATATGCCGACGAGCACGCCTACTGGGCCGCGCAGGTCGCCGCGGAAGCGCAGATCCCCATCCCGCCACGCGTCTGGGCCCGTCGCGACCGCTGACGGTCGCCACGACGACGAACCTCAGGCGCAGAGCGAGCAGCCGCTTGCGCTCGTCCCGGCGCGTCACCCGCCACCGCCACACGAACCGAGCACCCCGTCGCGCACTGGCATCGGCGCGAGCCTACACGTCGTCCGGCTGTACGGTCAAGCAGCGTTCGCGTCGGCGTGAAAGAAAGGGATCAGATCCCGTTCTTTCACGGCTAGCCGACGCCGAGGAGATCGACGACGAACACGAGCGGCTCGTGCGGTTTGATCGCCGCGCCGGCGCCGCGGGCGCCGTAGGCCATCGCCGAGGGAATCGTCAGCTGGCGCCGACCGCCGACGCGCATGCCCTGCACGCCGGCATCCCAGCCGGCGATCACCTGGCCCTTACCGAGCTTGAAGGCAAAGGGCGCGCCGCGGTTCCAGGAGGCGTCGAACTCCTCGCCGGTCCGGAACGCGACGCCGACGTAGTGCACCGACACGCGCTTGCCGGCGACCGCCTCGTCGCCGTCACCGGCGACGAGGTCCTCGATGATCAGCTCGAACGGGATGTCGCCGTCGGGCTTCGCGACCACGGGCTTCTCGAGACTCATCCGCGCCGTCCCCGACCACGCGAGCCGCTCCACGCGGTACGGCCGCCGGTCGATGCGGACGACGCCCCGGAACGGGCCGGGCGCGACGGGCGCGACGGGCGTGCGGCCACCGCGGCCACCGGGGCGGGCGTGACGAGCGGCGCCGGCGGCCCGGTGAGGGCGGTGATGTGGGACGAGCCCGGCGCGACGGTCGTCGTCGTCGGCGAGATGCCGGCGAGCCGCGCGAGCGTGCGGACGTCGCCGTGCTGCTCGGGGAGCATCAGCGTCACGACGGTGCCGCCCGCGCCGGCCCGTGCCGTGCGGCCCGACCGATGCAGGTAGGCCTTGTGCTCGGCCGGCGGATCGACGTGGACGACAAGTTCGATGTCGTCGACGTGGATGCCGCGTGCGGCGATGTCGGTCGCGACGAGGACCTGGACGCCACCGTTCGTGAACGCCTCGAGGTTCCGCTCGCGCGCGTTCTGCGAGAGGTTGCCGTGCAGCTCGACCGCAGGCACACCGGCCGCCGTCAGCTGGCGGGCGAGCTTCTTCGCCGAGTGCTTGGTGCGCGTGAAGAGCAGGCTGCGTCCGCTCCCCGAGGCGAGCTCCCGCACGACCTCGGGCTTGTCGGCCTTGCCGACCGCGAACACGTGGTGCTCCATCACGGCGACCGGCGCCTCGACCGCGTCGACCGAGTGCGTCACCGGCTTCACGAGGTAGCGCTTCGCGATGACGTCGACGCCGTTGTCGAGCGTGGCGGAGAACAGCAGCCGCTGCGTGCCGGCCGGCGTCCGGTCGAGCAGGCGCTTGACGGCGGGCAGGAATCCGATGTCGGCCATGTGGTCGGCCTCGTCGAGCACGGTCACCTCGACACGGTCGAGATGGCACTCGCGCTGGCCGACGAGATCCTCGAGCCGACCGGGACAGGCGACGAGGATGTCGATGCCGCCGCGGAGCGCGGCGACCTGGCGACCCTGGGCGACGCCGCCGAACACCGTGGTCGTCTTCAGCCCGACGGCCGCGGCGAGGGGCGCGAGGCTCTCGCGAACCTGATTCGCCAGTTCGCGCGTCGGGACGAGGACCAGCGCGCGCGGCCGCGAGGGCCGGCGCGGCGCGGACTGCGCGGTTGCCGCGAGGCGAGCGACCATCGGCAGGCCGAAGGCGATCGTCTTGCCGCTGCCCGTGCGGCCGCGGCCGAGAACATCGCGGCCCGCGAGGGCGTCGGGGAGCGTCGCTACCTGGATCGGGAAGGGCTCCGTGATGCCGCGCTCGGCGAGCACCGCGACGAGAGCCGCAGGCACCCCGAGGGCATCGAAGGTGGTACTGGCATCCCTGGTCGAGCCGGCGGGATGCACCGGAGTGGTCGAACTTTTCGTATGCAACTGCGTCCTTCAGATCGTACGGCTGGCCGAATCCGCCACCGCACTCGAAGAGCGCACCGCGTACGACCTCGGCGTCCCGGCGGGACACCCGACACTCACAGTATGCCCCAAGAACCCCCGGAAACTGCCGACAACCGGTCCGTCAGGCTACGAGCGCACCGCTTGCGCAGTGCTCGTACAGCGCCGCGACGCGGCCGGCGGCGTGCTCCCAGGAGTGCCCTTCCCGCGCGTGACGGGCGGCGTTCTCGCCCCGCCGAGCACGCTCGGCCGACCCGGCGACCGCCGCGACCATGGCCTGGGCGAGAGCGGCCTCGTCGTCCGGTGGCACGAGCCAGCCATCCGGCTCGCCGTCGACGACGTTCACGAAACTCGGCGGCCCGCCGCTACGCGTCGCGATCACGGGCAGCCCGCACGCCATCGCCTCGAGGTAGACGAGGCCGAACGGCTCGTCCGTCGACGGCGCGACGAAGCAGTCGGCGCAGGCGAGACCGAGCGGAAGGTCTCTGTGACCACGCCAGCCGCTGAAGAACACGCCCTCGACCCCCTCCCGCGTCGCGACCGTGTGCGGGTGCTCGGTCTCCCATTCGCCCGGGGCGCCACCCCAGACCACGAGCGGCGCCGGCACCGTCATCTGCCGGCGAGCGCGTGCGTACGCGCGGACGAGGAGTGGCAGGCGCTTGAAACCGAGAAACCGGCCCACGAACAGCAGGACCGGACGGGGCTCACCGCTCTCCGCGTCGAAGAACGCGTCGAGCACCTTCCCCTCGCCGTAGCGAACGCTGCCCGCCGTCCCGGTCGCCTCGTCCCAGCCCTGCGGATCGTGGACGAGCCAGCGCAGCCAGTGGGCGCGGCGCTCCGCGAGCGTCGGGCGACGTGGCGTGAAACGCTCGGTGTCGACGCCGTTCGGGAGGCAGTGCACGGTCTCCGGTTCCAGCCCGAGAAGGCGCACCGCGCGGTCCCGCTCGTATGGTGAGATGGTGATCGTCGCGACTGCCTGGCGCGCCGAGGTGCGCATCTGCGCTGCCCACCAATCGGCGTGGGGACCGCTGACGCCCGTCAGCGCGCCGTTCGAGAGCCTGTCGAGCATCTTCAACTCGGTGCCGTGGAGGTGCGTGACAACCGGGACGTCGGGCAGCACGCCCGCGGCCGCCGTATGGATGGGCGTCAGGTGGTGCAGGTGCAGCACGCGTGAAGCGGCGAGCGCGGCCGACCCGGCCAGCAGCCGCCCCCAGACGGAGGCCATCCGGCCACCCTGGGCCGGCGAGACCCACGGGAAGGCGCGGTCCGGTACGTCCGGCCGGGACTCGTACGAGGGATGCATCGGGAACGGCGCGTCCATCGGGTCCTCACCACGATCGAAGCGCGCGACCGCGTCGTCGTACGAGGCTTCGACGATGTCGACGCCAGCGAACATCGTCGCCGCGTCGCCTCGCTCGCCGCTGGCGCTGAGCGAGCCGCAGGCGAGGGTGACATGCCATCCGTGATCGGTGAGCGCGCGCGCCAGATAGCGCGCTACCTGCGCCGAGCCGCCGCGAGGATAGAAGACCAACCCCATCCCGACCGGCTCGGTGTCACGCGTCAACCCGGGCAGTATGGCGCCGGGACGGCAGCCGGCGCGCCGGGCAAGGTCATCATCGTCCTCGGCTACTGCGAGTTCCAGGCCGACGGCGCGCACGGGATCAGCGCGATCTGCCGCGCCGGCGTGCGGCGCGCGGAGGCCCTTGCGAACGACGCGAAACCCAGCGCGGTCATCTTCACTGGCTGGTCGTCGACCGGCGGCCCGACCGAGGCCGACCTGATGGCGGAGGCGTGGAACGGCCGCCGCGACGTCCCGCTGATCCGCGAGACACTGGCGACGAACACGGCCGAGAACGCGGTTCGATCGCTCGCGGTGCTCCACGCTCTCGACGCGGCGTCGGACGTGATCGTCGTCTGCTCGGTCCGCCACTTCCCGCGCGTCCGCTTCCTCTTCAATCGACTCTACCGCGAGCACGGCTACACCGTCTCCTACCGGTACGTTGCGTCGCCGCTGCCATCGCCGGCGCTCGTCATGGCCGAACTCGCGTCCATCACCCGGATGGTCCGGGACCGGCGGCGGGCGCGGCGGCTGCTTCACCACGACCCGGTGCGCGAACATGGAATCCTTCAGGTCGACACCGGCTCGACCGGCGACTGAGAAGGAGCGCGCGCGATGGCAGATCCAGGGCTCGTTGACCGCGTCAGCGAGCGCATCGACGCGCTTCAAGGTGAGCTGGTGGACACCATCTCGCGGGCCGTCCGCATCCCCAGCGTCAACCCCAAGTACCCGGGGCAGGACTACGACGCCGTCGTCGGTGGCGAGGGCGAGGTCTCGAAGCTGATGGCGAGCGTCTACGGCGACCTCGGCGCCGACGTCGACGTCTGGGCGATCGAGCCCGGCCGTGAGAACGCCGTCGGCGTGGTCAAGGGTTCGGGCGGTGGACGGTCGCTGATCTACAACGGCCACGTCGACGTCGTGCCGCCCGGCCAGGCGTCGAACTGGACGAGCGGCGACCCGTTCTCGGGGCGGATCGACGGCGACCGGATCTGGGGCCGCGGCGCCACGGACATGAAGGCCGGCATCCTCGCGCAGGCCTTCGCCGCGCGGGCCCTCCGGGAGTGTGACGTGCGGCTGCAGGGCGACCTGATTCTGCAGTCGGTCGTGGGTGAGGAGGTGATGGATCACGAGTGCGGCGTGACCGCTGCGGTGCGCCGCGGCTACAAGGCCGACGCAGGCGTCGTCTCGGAGCCGAGCGCGCCACCAGCACCGCTGGCCGTGATCCCGGTCTCGCCCGGCCTTCTCTGGTTCTCCATCACCGTCGCCGGCAAGGCGACGCACGCCTCGATGCGTGGCGCGACGTTCCGCGCCGGCGGGTACGGCCCGTCGGTCGGCGTCAGCGCGATCGACAAGGGCGTCTACATCTTCCAGGCGATCCGCCAGCTCGAAGACGAGTGGGGGCTGACGAAGACGCACCCGCTTTTCCCGCCCGGCCACTTCACGATCCACCCCGGCGTCATCACGGGCGGCCCGCACGGCGTGCTGGTGCCGTTCGTCGTCTCGGAGTTCACGACGATCGAGTACTGCGTCTGGTACCACCCGGAGGAGGATCCGGAAGCCGTGAAAGCCGAGATCACGACGCACATCGAGCGGGCGGCACAGCTCGACGGCTGGCTGCGCGAACACCCGCCGGTGCTCGAGTGGAAGATGAACTGGCCGGCGAATGTGCCCGATGCGGACGAGATCACGGCGGCGACGTGCGCCGCGCACGAGACGGCGGCGGCGGGGACGCGGTTCGCCGGGCCCGCGACGGTGGCCGGCTTCGCGGCCGTCGAGGATGCCACCTGGCTGACGCTCGGCGGGACGCCGTCGATCAGCTACGGGCCGGGCGATCTGCGTGTGGCGCACGCCGACGACGAGTACGTCCTGATCGACGAGGTCATGTGCGCGGCGCGCACCTACGCGGTGCTGGCGATGGACTGGTGCGGCGTGGCCTGAGACCGCCGGTGGCGCTAAAGGTGCCCGGCACCTTTAGCGCCACCGGCGGTCTCGACGGCTGCGCGCACCTCGTCGTGGAACGCGCCAAGCTGCGTCTCGACCGGGACGAGCACGCCGCCGTCGGCGAACGCCCGGCTCGTCATCCCGAGCTGGCACTGCGAGCAGATCGCGAAATCCTGGCCGTTCGTGCGGTGGAAGAGCTCGACGGACGGCTCGATGTCGTGCCCGGCGGAGAGCGTCTCCGGCGCGAACACCCAGTCGCAGACGACGCGCGTGCGATCGGGCGCGAGCGGTTCGAGCCGGTGCAGGATGACGTGATCCTCGACGAGGTTCACGAACCAGTTCGGGGTCAGGACGAGGCCGTAGTAGCGGCGCGCCTCGTCGTCGGCGAGGGCCGGTAGCGCCGGCAGGCCGGGACGGCCGTCGAACGTGAAGCCGCCGATGCCGTCGCCGTACGTGGCGCCGTAGCCGGGCACCGTCAGCGTCCCGGCGCCCCGTTTGAACTCGGGGATGACGGTCGTCAGCTCGGGATGGACCGTCGGGCAGTGGTAGCACTCGCTGAAGTTCTCGACGATCAGCTTCCAGTTGGCGGCGACGTCGTACGTGCGCGAGCAGCCGACGCGGAGGCGATCGAGCTCCCAGTGCCCGATCAGCTCGGCGGTGCCCATCCGGTCGAGCAGCTGGCGCGTGATGTCCGCGTCGAACGAGGCCGGGTCACCCGCGAGGTTGACGAACAGGCAGCCGTAGCGCTCCTCCAGGGCCACCGGCGTCAGGCCGAGGTCCTGCGCCCCTTCGCCGCGCCAGTCGCGGATGTTCGGCGCGGCGCGAAGCTCGCCGTCGAGCGCGTACAGCCAGGCGTGGTACGGGCAGCGGATGCCGTGTGCGCAGCGGCCGGCGTCGTCGGTGAGGATGCGCGAGCCGCGGTGGCGGCAGACGTTGTAGAACGCGCGCGCGGTGCCCTGCTCGTCACGGACGAGGATCAGGCTCTCGCCGGCGACGATGCGCGTCACGAAGTCGCCCGGCTCGGCCAGCTCCTCGCCGCGGCCGGCGCAGACCCAGCGCGTCGAGAAGAGCGTCTGCTGCTCGGCGGCGAAGATCGCATCGTCGGTGTACCAGGGACCGGCGAGCGAGGGCGCGAGGTCCATCCCTACCGCGCCCCGACAGCGGCGAGCAGCGCAGCGGCGTCCTCGACCTCGCGGGCGGGCGAGAAGCCGAGCGCGCGGAGGTCGTCCGAGACGTCGACCGGCAGATCGAGCCCGGTGTCCTCGTTCAGGCGGCCGCCGACGATCACCCTGCCGTCGTAACCGGTGCGGTCGATCGCGGCGCGGAGCTCCCGCCCGATCGATAGCGCAGCGCCGTTGTAGGTGCCGAGCAGGATCGCGTCGGCGTCCTCGGCGACCGCCGTCTCGACGATCGCCGCCGGTGTCACGTCGGTCGGCAGGAGGATCACCTCGGCGCCCGCCCGCGGCAGCGCCCGCGCGAGCGAGTCGCGGACGACGTCGTGGACGTCGAGCACGGCGAGGACGATCCGCGTCCCATCGAGCCGCGGCAACGCACGGCCGAGCCGCTCGACGACGCCCGTCACGAGGCCCGCCTTCCACGGCACCATCGCGCCGACCGCGCGCGGCGGGGCGAGGTCGACGAGGCGCTCCAGCTCGGCCATGCCGTGCCGGCGCATCGCGAGCAGCACCTGCGCCGGGTCGCGCAGGTCGACGCCCTCGTCGCCCAGCAGCGCGAGCGCCCGGTCGCGGAAGGCGACGCCGTAGGCCGCCACCTCGGCACCGAGCCGCTCCAGCCGCGGCCAGTCGAACAGGTCGGCCGAGCGGCGCGCCTCGGTCTCGATCTCACGCGCGATCAGCTGCACCTCGACGTTCTCCGCGCCGCTCGGGACGCGCTCGGCCTCGGTCAGCGGCACCGCGTGCATCGCGTGCCCCGTCGGCCGCCGCAGCTGCGCCCCGATGTCGACCAGCAGGTAGGTGGCGAGCACCGCGAGATTGTGGGTGCGGTCGCGCGGTCGCATGTCGACCGTGTTGCCGTAGATCATCGAGCCGAGCAGGTCGCGGCCGTGGAGGTCGTCGAGGGCGAAGTGGACGACAGCGCGGTGCCAGGGCACGTCGATCAGCCCACCGAAGGAGTGCGCGAGCCGGGCGCCGCAGAGATCGTTGACGACGTAGCGCTCGAGCGCCGCCCAGCCGAGGTAGGCGCCGTAGTGCGACGCCTGCATCGCGACGCCGTCCTCGAGGTACGAGTGGACGAGACCGCCGCGGTCGCGCCACGCGGCGAGCAGGCCGATCGACCGGATCGCGGCCTCCGTCACCTGGATGTCGTCCTGGCCGCCCGGCATCTCGTAGGCGTTGTACTGCCCGAGGTTGCCGATCGTCGTGACGCCGGCGCGCAGCGCCGCGAGCGAGTGCTCGAACCCCGCCGGCGTCCCGATCATGAAGTCGCCGAGGTGCGGCTGGATCGCCGCCGCCTCGCCGAGAATCGACCACTCGTCGGCGGCGAGCGCCGGGCCGGTCTCCTTGTGCACGGACGCCCGCGCGTCCTCGTCGACGCTCATCGCGCGGGACAGCGTCAGCCCGAAGCGGTCGCAGCGGTGCCCGTGCTCGGCGAGCCCCGACTCGATCTCGCGCAGCACCGCGGCGGTCGCCGGCCAGTCCGTCGAGCCGACCTGAGCGTGGTAGGTGATCCGCCCCTCGGCACGTGCGCGCTCCTTGATCTCGGCCTCACTGGCGGCGCCGTGCAGCCGCTGGTAGGCGGTCTGGTGGATCGTCGCGGGCGCCGCGGCCCGGCCCTCGGCGAGGAGCGTCTCGCCGGGCGTGATCACGGAGAGCGGTCGCTGCTGCATGGTCCGAGCCTAGCGCGACGCGAGACCAGCCGCCATGCACAATGACGCGCATGCCCCTCACCGGCCCCACCATCCTCGACGTCGAGGCGGCCCGCGAGCGCATCGCGGGCGTCGTCGTCCGCACGCCGCTCGTCCGGCTGAACGCCGAGGGCATCGATGCCGAGGTGTGGCTGAAGCTCGAGAACCTGCAGCCGATCGGCTCGTTCAAGCTCCGCGGCGCGGCCAACGCGATGCGCCTCGCCGGCGCCGATGCCGTCCGCGACGGCGTCTACACCGCGAGCGCGGGCAACATGGCGCAGGGCGTCGCCTGGAGCGCGCGCGAGATGGGCGTCGCGGCGACCGTCGTCGTGCCGGATCACGCACCGGCGACGAAGCTCGCCGCGGTCGAGCGCCTCGGCGCCGAGGTCGTCAAGGTGCCGTTCGCGCGCTGGTGGCAGGTGATCGAGGAGCACACCTACCCGGGGCTCGGCGGGCTGTTCGTCCACCCCGTCTCCGATCCGGCGGTGATGGCGGGCAACGGCACGATCGGCCTCGAGATCGCCGACGACCTCCCCGACGTCGACACCGTGCTGGTGCCGTTCGGCGGCGGCGGGCTGTCATGCGGGATCGCGGCGGCGCTCGCCGCGCGCGTGCCTCGCGCACGCGTCTACGGCTGTGAGGTCTCCACAGCGGCGCCGCTCACCGCCTCGCTGGCGGCGGGCGAGGCGCGGGCGATCGACCACACACCGAGCTTCGTCGACGGGATCGGCGGGCGGAGCGTCCTGCGCGAGATGTGGCCGCTCGCGTCCACGCTGCTCGCCGGGTCGCGCGTCGTGACGCTCGCGGAGACGGCCGCCGCCGTCCGCCTCCTCGCCGAGCGCCACCGCGTGATCGCCGAGGGCGCAGGCGGCGTGGCACTGGCGGCGGCGCTCGCCGGGGTTCCGGGCGCGCGGAAGATCGTCTGCGTCGTCTCCGGCGGCAACATCGACACGGCGACGCTCGCCACCATCCTCGGCGGCGGCACGCCATAGAATGGAGGGCCATCACGACGCAGAGCACCTTCGACCACAACGATCATGCGATGCGCGCGCGCTGCGCCGAGGCGTACGCGGAGCTTCGCACCGGCTGCCCCGTCTTCCACACGGAGGCCTGGGGCGGTTTCTGGGTCGCGAGCCGCTACGAGGACGTGTACGAGGTCGGCCGCGACGTCGCGCGCTTCGCCTCGGGGCCCGGGGCAATGCTGCCGCCGGTCGGGCACGGTCGTCCGCTGCTGCCGATGGACGCCGACCCGCCCGAGCATCCCGAGTACCGACGCCTGCTGCTGCCGCGCTTCGCGCCCGCCGCCGTCGCGGGCATGGAGGCGGACGTGCGCGACCTGGCGCGCGGACTCGTCGACGAGATCGCCGGTCGCGGCGAGGCCGACCTCTACGAGACGCTCTGCAAGCCGCTGCCAATGCTCCTGATCACGCGCCTGCTCGGCATCGAGCGGGACGAGACGTTCTGGGCGTGGACGGACACGCTGATCTACGGGCGCGTCGACGGCACCTCGCCCGAGGAGATCCGCGCCGCCGCCGACGGGCTCTACGGCTTCCTCGAGGGTCAGGTCGCCGATCGCCGTCGGCGCCCGGGCCGCGACGACCTCATCTCGCTGCTGCTGCAGGGGGACGTCGAGGGGCGGCCGTATCGCGAAGACGAGATCCTCGACCTCTGCTTCTTCCTGCTCATCGCGGGCCTCGAGAACACGGCCTTCGGCATCCGCGCGACGCTGCGGCACCTGGCGGTGGAGCCGGGCGACCGCGCCGCCGTCCTCGCCGACCCCGGCCTGGTGCACAACCTCGTCGAGCAGTCGCTTCGGCTCTACTCGCCGGTCACGGGCCTCTGCCGGACGGCGACGAGCGACACGGTCGTCGCGGGCCAGTCGATCGCCGCGGGCGAGCGGGTCCTGCTGTTGTTCGGCTCGGCGAACCGCGATCCGGCGGTGTTCCCGGACGCGGACGAGTTCCACCTCGACCGCCGGGACGGGCGCCACGTCGCGTTCGGGATCGGCCCGCACCGCTGCGTCGGCTCGAACCTCGCGCGCCTCGAGATGCGCGTCGCCGTCGAGGAGTTGCTGCGCCGGATCCCCCAGTTCCAGCTCAGCGGCGCCGACCCGGGCTGGTACGACGCGACCCGACTCGACATCGTCTGGGATCCCGAGGAGGTTGCACGATGAGGGTGTCGGTGGACCGCTCGATGTGCGTCGGGCACGCACAGTGCTCCGCGATCTGCCCGTCGGTGTTCGGCAGCGACGAGTCGGGCTACGCCGTCGTCCTCGGCGACGGCTCGGTCGAGCCGGGCGACGAGAACGACGCCCGGCTCGCGGCCGATTCCTGCCCGGAGCAGGCGATCACCGTCACGGGCTGACGGCTCCGTGGCGCCAAAGGTGCCCGGCACCTTTGGCGCCACGGCCGCCGCAGCTCACTTGTCGAGCCACACGTCCCGGTAGTTCCAGCCGCCCAGGTTGAAGAACGCACTCGGCACGACACCCTTGACGTAGCTCGCGGCGCCGTCCACCAGCGCCTGGTTCGCCCAGACGATGTAGCCGCCCTCGTCGAGTTGGCGCTGCTGGACCTGCGTCCACAGGTCCGCCGACTCCGCCTCTGTCGGCGCGCCCTGCGCGCTCCGGATCAGCTCGTCATAGGCCGGGTCGCGGTAGTGCGTCTCGTTCCAGACGGCGTCGGACAGCAGCGCCTGCTCGTACCAGAGACCGATCGACGACAGCGTCCAGAACGACTGGCAGAAGTCCATCTTCGTGTAGATGCGGGCGGTGTCGAAGTAGGCGCCCGCGTCCTCCTTCTTGATGGTCGCGGTGACGCCGATCTCCTTCAGCTGCTCCGCGAACAGCGTCGCCGCCTCGACGAACCCGGGCACGACGTCGGACGTCTGCAGCGTCACCTCGAGATTCGTGACGCCCGCCTCGGCGAGCAGCGCCTTCGCCGCCTCCACGTCCCTGGTCGGCACCGGCGCGTCGAGGAAGAACGGCAGCTTCGTGCCGGCGAGATCGTTGCCGGGCGACGCGTATCCAGCCAACGCGACGTCGATCAGCGCCTGCCGGTCGCAGGCGAGCCGGAAGGCCTGCCGCACCTTCGGGTTGTCGAATGGCGGCTTGTCCGTCGCCATGATGAACACCTGCACCGACGGGCTCGGCGCGGCGAGCACCTGGATCTCGCCCTTCTGCTCCTCGCCCTTCGCCTCGACGAAGCCGAGCTGCGAGATCATGTCCACCTCGCCGCCCTGCAGCGCCTTCAGGCGCGCCGCCGGATCGTCGATCGAGATGTCCTCCCACTCGTCGACGTACGGCTTGCCCGGATCCCAGTAGTTCGGGTTCTTGACGCACAGGCTCGACTTGCCCGGCGTGAACTCCTGGAACATGAACGGGCCCGTGCCGACCGGCTTCGAGAAGTCGGTCGTGCCGTCCTTGATGATCACCGTGTTCTGCTGCAGGAACGAGTCGAGCAGGCGCGCGTTCGACGACTTCAGCGGAATCACGACCGTCAGATCGTCGGCCGCCTTCAGCCCGTCGAGGTTGACGTTCGCGACGGACGAGGCGGAGACGTGCCCTTCGTTCGCCATCGACCGCAGGGTGTAGATGACGTCGTTCGCGGTCAGCGGCGAACCGTCGTGCCACGTGACATCCGGGCGCAGGGAGACCTGCCACTCGGTGGAGTCGGCATTCGGCGTCCACTCCAGCGCGAGGGCGGGGCTGGTGGTGAAGTCCGGATTGACGCGGGTGAGCGGGTCGTAGACGTTGAAGTAGCGCGAGGCGTCGATGAAGTTGGAGCCGCGGCCGGGATCGAACGTCTCGGCGTCCCCACCGCCGACGTGCGCGATCCGCAGGCGCCCGCCCGGCTTCGGCGCCGCCGCATCGACCGAGGTCGCCGCCGCCGTCGACGCGGCCTCGGTCGACGTCGCGTCGGAGGAGCCGACGGCCGGCGCCTCGGAGTCAGAGCCGCCGCACGCCGCGAGCAGGCCGGCGAGGCTCGCCGCACCCGAGATCGCGAGGAACCGTCGGCGGCTCACCTCACGTTCGAAGAACCGCTGGTCTCGTTCGCTCATGAGAACGTCCTCCTTCGTCCTGCGGGCTCAGCCACTCCCTGCGACGGCGGCCGAGAGCGATGGCGCGGCGTCCAGAAGACGCCGCGTGTAGGGATGCTCGGGCATTTCGAGCACCTTGTCCACCCGTCCCTCCTCGCGGATCTGTCCGGCCTCGAGGACGAGCACCCGATCGGCGACGCTCGCCACCACGCCGAGATCGTGCGTGATCAGCAGCAACGCGACGTCGAGGGCGCCCTGCAGCTCGACGAGCAGCTCGAGCACCGACGCCTGCACGGAGACGTCGAGCGCGGACGTGATCTCGTCGCAGATCACGAGGTCCGGGCCGGCGGCGAGCGCCCTGGCGATGCCGACGCGCTGGCGCTCGCCGCCGCTCAGCTCGCGCGGGAACCGCTCGTAGAGGCGATCCGACAGCCGCACGAGCTCCATCAGGCGGGTCGCCTCGGCGCGCGCCGCCCGCCCGTCGAGGCCGCGCAGGACGCGCGCCGGACGCGCTACCTGGTCGATCACACGCTGGCGCGGGTGCAGCGCGTCGGTCGGGTTCTGGAAGACGATCTGGATCCGCCGGCGCTGCGCGGGCGTCCGGCGCCGCGCGCGGCCGGCGAGGTCGTCGCCGTCGAGCGTGATCCGGCCAGCCGCGGGCTCGTGCAGGCCGGCGATCGCGCGCGCCGTCGTCGTCTTGCCTGACCCCGACTCGCCGACGAGCGCCACGCACTCGCCGCGGCCGATCGCGAACGAGATGCCGTGGACGACGGTCGTCGCGCCGTGCCGCGCCACGAGGTCGTCGACCACGAGCAGCGACGCGCCGCCGGTGGGCGCGATCGCCCGCGCCTCGGCGACGTCCGGCGCCGGCACCTCGGCGGCGCGCAGGCAGGCCGATCGGCGGCCGGGCTCGACCTCGGCGAGCGGTGGGACGGACGCGCTGCAGGCCGGGACGGCGAGCGGGCAGCGCGGAACGAATGCGCAGCCGTCCGGGCTCTCTCCCGGCGCGGCGCCGACACCAGCCATCCCACGGAGCCGCCGCGGCGCGCCGTGGTCGGGAATCGACGCGACGAGTCCGCGCGTGTACGCGTGGCGCGGGCGCTGCAGGACGGCGGCCGTCGGCCCCTCCTCGACGATGCGTCCGGCGTACATCACCGCGACGCGATCGGCGATCCGCGCGACGACGCCGAGGTCGTGGCTGACGTAGACCATCGCTACCCCGCGCTCTCGGCGCAGGCGATCGATCTCGTCGAGGATCCGCGCCTGCGTGACGACGTCGAGCCCCGTCGTCGGCTCGTCGAGGATCATGACCGGCGGCTCGCAGACGAGCGCGACGGCGATCGCGCAGCGCTGCTGCTGCCCGCCCGAGAGCTGGTGCGGGTACCGGCGCCGGAACGTAGCGTCGGCCGGTAACGATGCGCCCTCGAGCGCGGCCGCGATCGCGGCGGGTGTGAGGCGCTCGGGCCGGTGGGCGCGGAGCATGTGCTCGAGCGCGCTGCCGACGCGGAGGGTCGGGTCGAGCGCGCTGCCGGGATCCTGCGGCACGTAGGAGATGACCCGCCCGCGCAGCGCGCGATCCCCGGTGACGCGCTGCCCGCCCGCCTCGACCGTGCCGGCGGCGATCCGCAGGCCGCGGCCGGCATGGCCGAGGAGCGCCAGCGCCGTCGTCGTCTTGCCCGAGCCCGACTCGCCGACGATCCCGAGCACCTCCCCGGGGGCGACCGCGAACGAGACGCCGTCGACGATCGCGACGCCGTCGGCGCGCTCGATCCGTAGTCCCTCGACCCGGATCGCCGGCGCGTCGCTCACCGCAACCCCTTCACGTCGCTGCGGCCGAGCATGCGCGCGATGGCGTCGCCCGTGAAGCTGAGGCCGATCGTGAGCGCCGCGATCAGAGCGGCCGGCACGGCGACGGCCCACGGGTTGAGCTCGAGGAAGTCGCGGTTCTCGGCGATCATCAGCGCCCAGTCCGCCGCCGGCGGCTGGAGTCCGAGCGAGAGGAAGTTGGCGCCGGCGATGAGGAGGATCGAGAACGTCATCCGCAGCCCGAGATCGGCCGACAGCGGCCCGGCGATCGAGGGGATGATCTCCCGCCGCAGGATCGCCGCGGTCGACTCGCCGCGGATGACGGCCGCCTCGACGTAGCCGCGCCCGCTCGCCTCCAGCGTCAGCGAGCGGACGAGGCGCGCGATCCCGGGGAACTGCACGAGCGCGACCGACACCACGAGCACCGGCAGCGACGTCCCCGCACCGGCGATCACGACGAGCAGCACGAGCAGCGGCGGGAAGGCGAGCAGCACGTCGACGAAACGCATCAGCAGCCCGTCGAGGACGTTCCGCGCGTACCCCGCGACGAGCCCGACGATGCCGCCGGCGAGATAAGCGATGACGGTGGCGAGCCCGGCGAGGCCGAGGACGGAGCGGCCACCCCAGAGCAGGCGCGAGAAGACGTCGCGGCCGAGGAAGTCGGTGCCGAGCACGGCGTCCGCCGACGGCCCCGTTCCCGGGATCCCGATCGACTTCGTCGGCGAGTGCGGCGCGAACAGCGGCCCGGCCAGTGCCACGAGCAGGATCAGCGCAAGGATCCCGAGCCCGATCGCACCGGTCGGCGTGCGCGCGAACCGCAGCGCTCTCACGACGCCGCCGTCCGCAGGCGCGGGACGAGGAGCACGACGAGAAGGTCGGCGAGGATGTTGATCACGATGTACGCGACCGCGATCAGCATCGCCATCGACTGGACGGCGCGGACGTCGCGCACCACGACGGCGTCGACGAGTTCCTTGCCGAGGCCGTTGTAGGAGAAGATCACCTCGGTCAGGATCACGCCGCCAACGAGATACTGGACGGCCTGCGCGAACACCTGGACGGTCGGCGCGAGCGCGTTGCGCAGGCCGTAGCGCCAGACGACGCGGCGCTCCGAGAAGCCGTTCAGGCGCGCCTGCTCGACGTGCTCGGAGGCGAGCGCCTCGACCATCGCCGCGCGCACGAGCCGCGTCGTCCACGCGAGCGACGTCGCGAGCAGCGTCAGCGCCGGCAGCACCAACTCCCGCGGCTGCGCGAGCGGGTTCTCGCCGGGCCGGACGAGGGCGACCGGCGGCAGCACGTCGAGCTGGACGAAGAAGACGAGGACGAGCAGCGAGCCGATCACGAACTCCGGCAGCGAGATCGCGACCAGCGTCAGCGTCGAGACGGCGTGGTCGACGGTGCGTCCGACGCGCGTCGCGGCGAGCACGCCGAGCACGATCGAGAGCGGGACGAGCAGCGCGATGGTGATGCCGGCGAGGATCAGCGTGTTGCGGATCGGCTCCGAGATCTGCTCCCAGATCGGCGCCGAATCGGCCCCCGCGGCGAGGCCGGCGGCGGAGTCGCCGAGGTCGCCGGTGACGAAGCCGCCGAGCCAGTCGAGGTAGCGCGACGGCAGCGAGGCGTCGAGGCCGAGTTGCGCGCGCACCTCGGCGAGCGCCTCCGGCGTCGCGTTGCGGCCGAGCACGGCGCTCGCGATGTCGCCGGGCAGGATCTCCGTCGCCGCGAAGATCAGCACCGACGCGACGAGCAGCGTTACGACGCCGGCAAGGCCACGGCGCACAAGGAACGCGGTCGTGCCGGTCCGCTTCACGGCGGACATCATGTCCGACCCGCGGGTATAGTCGCGCGTCGATGGTCCGCATCGCCGAGTACTTCGACCCGTACCACAACCCGTTCTGGACGATCCTGCGGCAGGTCGGCGTCGAGGGGGCGATCTCGAAGCTCGACCGCCGCTCCGACGGCGAGTGGAACAACTCCGGCGATCGGCCCTGGGACTACGGCCCGTTGCATGCGATGAAGCGGCGCTACACCGAGGAGGGGCTCGACCTCGTCGGCATCGAGGACTACCCGCCGATGGACCGGATCCGCCTCGGGCTGCCCGGGCGTGAGGAGGAGATCGAGGCGGTCTGCACGCTGATCACGAACATGGGCCGGCTCGAGATCCCGATGCTCTGTTACAACTGGATGGGCTCGATCAACTGGGTGCGCACGGACATCGCGCGGCCCGGCCGCGGCGGCGCGAAGGTGACCGCCTTCCGTCTCTCCGACCTCGGCGGCCAGGAGCTGACGTGGGCGGGCGAGGTGCGCGCCGAGCAGCTCTGGCAGGCGTGGGAGCACTTCATGGACATCGCCGTGCCCGTCGCCGAGAGGGCCGGCGTGCGCCTCGCGCTGCACCCCGACGACCCGCCGATCGGCTCCGTCCGCGGCATCGACCGGATCATGAACAGCATCGACGCCTACGACCGCGCGATGGCCTATGTGGAGAGCGAGGCGAACGCGATCTGCCTCTGCCAGGGCAACTTCGCGCTGTTCACGGACGACGTCCCGGGCGCCATTCGCCGCTACGGTCACGCGAGTCGGCTCGCGTTCGGCCACTTCCGCGACGTGGACGGTACGGCGACGGATTTCGTCGAGACGTTCCACGACGAGGGAATGACCGACAAGGTCGCCTGCATGGACGCGTGGCACGAGGTCGGCTTCGACGGTTTCATTCGACCCGACCACGTCCCGACGCTGGAAGGCGAGTCGAACGGCGACCCGGCCTACGCCTGGCTCGGGCGCCTGCACGCGGTCGGCTACCTGCAGGGCCTGCGGGCCGCGGCGCGGCACAGGCTCGGATGACCGACGAGGCCGACCTGCGTGCGCTGACGGTCGCGCTCGCAGTCGATGCGCTGGACGGCCTCGGCGCGCGGCGCCAGGCGGTGCACGGCGCCGTCCGGCCGCTTGCGCCTGGCTACCGCATGGTCGGCCGGGCGCGGACGGTCGTCGTCGAGGCGACCGACGTGATCCCGGAGGAGCCGTACGTCGGCGAGATGGCTGCGATCGCCGGGCTGACGGCCGGCGACATCCCCGTCTACCAGGTCGCCGACGGCGTCGAGGCGGCGCTCTTCGGCGAGTTGTTCGCGCTGGCCGCCACCGCGCGGGGCGCGGTCGGCGTCGTCGTCGACGGCCCCGTCCGCGACGTCAGGCAACTGCGCGAGATCGGCTGCCCGGTGTTCGCCGCCGGCGTCAGCCCGTACGACACGAAGGGCCGCGCCGAGGTCGTCGCCCGCGACGTGCCGATCGTCTGCGGCGGCGTCGCGGTGGCCTCGGGCGACCTCGTCGTCGGTGACGACGACGGCGTCGCGATCGTCCCTGCGGGGCACGTCGCGGCGGTGCTGCGGGAGGTGCGCGAGAAGGTGGCGGGGGAGCGCGGCGCCCGCGCCGACATCGTCGCCGGCACGCCCGTCCACGAGGTATGGTCGCGGTGGCGCGTCTTCTGATCGCTGGACGCTGATCCTCCGTCATGCGAACATACGTTCGCATGACGGACGCGACGATCCTGCACGCCGACCTCGATGCGTTCTACGCGTCGGTCGAGCAGCGCGACGACCCCGGGCTTCGCGGCCGGCCGGTGATCGTCGGCGGCGGCGTCGTGCTGAGCTCGAGCTACGAGGCGCGGGCCCGCGGCGTGCGCACGGCGATGGGCGGACGGCGCGCGCTCCGGCTCTGCCCGGACGCGGTCGTCGTGCCGCCGCGGATGGCGGCCTACAGCGAGGCGAGCCGCGCCGTGTTCGAGGTGTTCCACGACGCGTCACCGCTCGTCGAGGCGATGTCGATCGACGAGGCGTTCCTCGACGTGGCCGGCCTGTGGAGGATCTCGGGCACCCCGACCGAGATCG
>VFJZ01000073.1 GCA_009885805.1 Actinomycetota bacterium | reverse complement strand
TCGCCGCGGACGAGCAGCAGGCCAATCCGGCCTTTCACTCGCCGCTGTCCGACTTCTGGCACGTCCACGACTTCGACCCCGGCGACGACGGGGCGCCGGAGATCCTCTGGGTGCGCTACCGGAACGCCACGATGATCGTCACCGCGCTCGAGGCGCACCTCCGCACCGAGCAGGCCGTCGTACCGCTCGACGGCGCGATCGTCCAGGTCGTCTGCCGGACGGGGTCCGACGGCACCCCCGACCTCAAGCGCCTGCGCGCCGTGCACGTGCCCGCCGGCACGGGGGTGTTGATGCTGCCGGGCTGCTGGCACGCCACACTCGTCAGCGGCGCCGCCGAGACGACCTGCCTGATGCTCACCCGCGCCTCGACCACCCGCGATCTCGTCGGGCACCTGGTCGGCGGCGCCCCGGTGGTGGAGACGCGCATCGTCGCGCTCGCCGAACACGGCGGGCCGATGCGGGTCACCGGCGCCGCGGCACCGTAACGTGCGGGTCCACCCGAGGCAGGGGGCGACGATGCACGCCCCCGACGGGCCGCTACCCGACGAGCGAACTCACGGGCGCGTCGTCGAACGCCAGACGAGCCAGACTTGGCGCACCCTCGCGCGTGACCTCAACCGCCTGCACCTCGTCACCCTCGAAGGCGCCGCCGGCAGCGTCATCCAGACGACCACCCTCAGCGACGCCCAGCGCGCGATCGACACCGCCTGCGAGACCCCGCCGCCACCGCCGATCACCGCGATCAGCCCCGCCTGACCCGCCCCCACCCGGCCGGCACAACCCCCGTGGGCACATGGACCCGAATCGCCATACCCGTGAATCCCCTGCTCACAGGCACCTTATCGCCGATCCCGTCATTACCAACTGCGGAACTCGGGCGGTGGCCGGCGACTGCATGGGGCGACGGCTGGAGCGCCTCCTCGGCCTTTTGCTCCTCCGCGTAGCGGCCGTCGAGGATGGCGCCGTAGACGAGGAGTCCGAGAGCGGCGCCGACGACGAGCGTCACGAACACGCCCATCGCGAAGAGGCCGACGGCGTTCACGGCCGCTCGCTCCTCAGCACGACCGCGGCGAGCATGATGAGCGACCACCCCCCGCCTCCCGGGACACGAGCCGGGCCGCCGTCACATGCTTCTGAGCTGTCTGCATCTCACGCTCCTTGTCTAGAGTTCGTTCACTGTTTGTGAAAGGACACCCGAACGAACGGATTGCCGTCGAGTCTTTGTTCAATGTTTGTATAATGCGTCCGATGACAGCAGATGCCGGACAGCTTCGAATCGGCGAGTTCGCGCGCCGAGTGGGCGTCAATCCCGAGCTCCTGCGGGCGTGGGAGTCGCGGTACGGGCTGACCCACCCGGTTCGCTCGCCGGGCGGCTTCCGGCTCTACACGGCCGCCGACGCCGCCCGGGTGGAGCGCATGCGCCGCGGCCTCGCCGAGGGTCTTTCAGCGGCTGAGGCTGCGCACGCCGCACTCCAAGACGAGCGGCCGTCCGAGGGTCTGCTCGAGGACGCGGCCGCTCGCCTGCTCGCAGCGATTCGCCGCTACGACGAGGCTGCCGCCAACTCGGTGCTCGACGAGAGCCTCGCGGCGTTCGGCCTCGAGCAGGTTCTGCGCGACGTGGTGCTGCCCACGCTGAAACAGGTCGGCGACGGCTGGGAGCGCGGCGAGATCGAGATCAGCCACGAGCACTTCGCGAGCAACCTCATCCGCGGCAGGCTGCTCGCGCTCGCCAGATTCTGGGGCCGCGGGACAGGCCCGCTCGCCCTCCTCGCCTGCGCGCCCGGCGAGACGCACGACATCACCCTGCTCGCGTTCGCACTTGTCCTGCGCTCGTACTCCTGGCGCATCCTCTTTCTCGGCGCGGACACGCCGATCGCGACGGTCACCCAGACGGCGGAGACGACAAGGCCGGCACTCACCGTCGTCTCGAGCTTCGACCCTTCCCTGCTCGAGACGCAAGCCGCCCCCCTCCGCCGGCTGGCCCGGCTCGTGCCGCTCGCGCTCGCGGGGCCCGGCGCAACGGACGCGCTCTGCGCCCGGCTGGGCGCCCGCCGCCTGGACGGGGACCTCGTGGCGGCAGCCGACGAGGTTGCGCGGGCATGAGCTCCGCGCCCGGCACGCAGCGTCCGCCGATCCTGCTCACCGGCGCCACCGGCTACATCGGCGGCCGGCTTCTCCGAGCGCTCGAGGAGCGGGGAGAGCGGGTGCGCTGCCTGACCCGCCGCCCGGAGGCGTTTACCTCTCACCGCAACACGACGACGGTCGTCGCCGGCGATGTCCTCGAGATCGAGTCCCTGCGTCCGGCGATGCGCGGGGTCGAGACCGCCTACTACCTCGTCCATTCGATGACATCGGCGGCGAGCTTCGAGGAGCAGGACCGTCGTGGCGCCGCCAACTTCGCGGCCGCGGCGCGCGAGGCCGGCGTGCGCCGGATCGTCTACCTGGGTGGACTCGGCGCGGGCAGCGATCTCTCGAGCCACCTGACGAGCCGCCAGGAGGTCGGCCGCATTCTCGCCGACTCGGGCGTGCAGACGATCGAGTTCCGGGCGTCGATCGTGATCGGCTCGGGCAGCCTTTCCTTCGAGATGCTGCGCAAGCTGGTCGAGCGCCTGCCGGTGATGGTCACGCCGCGCTGGGTGCGCACCAAAGCGCAGCCGATCGCGATCGAGGACGTGCTCGACTACCTCGTCGCGGCTCTCGACGTCGAGCTTGAAGGCAGCGCGGTGTTCGAGATCGGCGGCGCCGACCGGGTCTCCTACGAGGAGCTGATGCGCGAGTACGCACGGCAGCTCGGCGTTCGCCGCTGGATCATCCCGGTGCCGTTCCTCACGGCACGCCTGTCGAGCCTCTGGCTCGGGCTCGTGACGCCCGTCTACGCCCGTGTCGGTCGCAAGCTGATCGACAGCCTCCCTCACGAGACCGTCGTCCGAGACGCGAGCGCGATCCAGGCCTTCCCGATCAGGGCCCGCGGCTACCGGGAGGCGATCGCCCGTGCCCTCGCGAACGAAGACCGCGAGTTCGCGGAAACGCGCTGGTCCGACGCTGTCTCCTCCGCCAGCCCACGGCCCGAGCGCTACGGGGGCGTCCGACACGGCAAGCGCCTGGTCTATTCCCGCTCGATCGACGTGCGGGTCTCCGCGGCGCAGGCGTTTCGTCCGATCCGCCGGATCGGCGGCGAGACGGGCTGGTACTTCGGCAACCGCCTCTGGCGGCTGCGCGGCTTCATAGACCTGCTCGCCGGCGGCGTCGGCGTGCGCCGCGGCCGACGCGATCCCGAGACACCGACCGTTGGCTCGGCGCTCGACTTCTGGCGCGTCGAGGCCTACGAGCCGAACCAGCTACTCCGGCTCCAGGCCGAGATGAAGCTCCCTGGACGTGCGTGGCTCCAGTTCGAGGTCGACACGGCCGACCACGGCAGCACGATCCGCCAGACGGCGATCTTCCACCCGACCGGACTGCTCGGCACGGCCTACTGGTACGGCCTCTTCGTCGTCCACTCGTGGATCTTCAAAGGCATGCTGGCCAAGATCGCGGGCGCGGCTCAGGCCCCTGAAGGAAGCCGGCGACCTCTCCCGGGCGTTACCACCGGGCTCGACGATGTCTGAGCCGCGGCGCCGCATCGAACGCTCTCAGCTCGTCCCGTTGTCGGTCGAGGACTCCTTCGCGTTCTTCGCCGACGCCTACAACCTCGAAGCGCTCACACCGCCCTGGCTCCGCTTCCGGATCCTCACGCCGCGACCGATCCCGATGGAGAAGGGAGCGACGATCGAGTACGTGCTCACTACGCACCGGCTGCCCGTCCGCTGGCGCACCGAGATCATCGAGTGGGAACCGGGACGGCGTTTCATGGACAGGCAGTTGGAAGGCCCGTTCCGCCTCTGGGAGCACACGCACACCTTCGAGGAGCGACAAGACGGCACGCTGATTCGCGACACCGTCCTCTACCGGATGCCGTACGGGCCGCTCGGAGCGATAGCGCACCGGATCCTGGTCGAACGCGATCTCGAGCGGGTCTTCGACTACCGGCGTGACGCCGTCGACCGGCTGCTCGGCGGGCGGCGCCCCACGCTCGCGCCTGCCGGGTCAGTCGGCTGATCCGTCGGCGCCGGCCGTGAACGGGGCCGTGCGCTCCGTGCAGAGCTGCCAGAGTCGTGCTGCCTCGCGGGCCTCGTCGGGACGGCGCGTGCGGCGCAGGCGGTGCTTCGCCCGCGCTCCCCGGTCGAGGAAGAACAGGCCGCTGAGGTTCGCGGCGTCCGGGGCGGCGGCCAGCCAGACGATGGTGTCGGCTCCTTCCTCCGGCGTGCGGAGCAGCGGCCCGATGATGCGCCTGAAGCCGGGAAGCGCGGTCCGAAGCCCGGGGGTGTCGGCCCAGCCGGGATGCATGGCGTTGACGCTGACGCCGGTGTCGAGCAGGTGTTGCGTCCACTCCTCGGCCAGCACGACCTCTGCGCGCTTGCAGCGCGCGTATGTCTTCGTCCCGTCGTAGCCGGCGGGTTCCGGGTCGAGGGCGTCGACGTCGAGCGGCTGGGTGTACATGCCGCCGGATGCCACCACGATCACACGCGACGGCGCCGACGCCTCGAGCAGAGGCCGCAGCGCGCGGGTCAGCAGGAACTGGGACAAGACATGGGTCGCGAGCGTCGTCTCGTTGCCCTCGTCCGTGACCGTGTAGGCATGGTTGAGCGCGCCGGCGTTCAGGACGAGGACGTCGAGGCGGTCGTGCCGCTCCGCGAAGCGGGCCGCGAGGGCCGCAGTCTCCGCGAGTGACGAGAGGTCGGCGAGGTCGGCCTCGACCGCGGAGCCCGTAGCGGCGGAGATCTCCCTGCGGGCGCGTTCGGTCCGCTCCGGGTCACGCCCGACGATGCAAACGTGCCCGCCCAACGCCGCGATCGACTCGGCGGCCGCGCGTCCGAGGCCCGAGGTCGCCCCGGTCACGATCGCGACCTTGCCGTCAAGACCGAACGACTGCAACGGCGCCCAGTCGAAGAGGCGCCGCCGGACGAGGTAACCGATCCGGGTGAAGCTGCCGACGACGCTCGCCTCCAGCGTCCAGTCGACGAGGTTCGCCGCGGGCGAGGGCGTCACGAGTTCAGCGCAGTTTGCATCCCGAGCGTCGCGCGAGCCCCGACCCGATTGAAGATGTGCTGCATGATCGGGTCGAACAGCCGACCGAGCCCACCGAACGCAAGCTTCGCGTCGTAGTGGACGACCGACCCGCTCCCGGCAGGCTCGATCGTGATCGTGTCCCTCGAGACGAATCCCGGACGCCGCGCCTCTAGCACGACCCGTCGCGGCGCGTCGTATTCGACGATCTCGTAGCGGAGCGGCACGTCGCGCCCGCCGAAGCGCGCGACGAGGTCGAATGCGGAGCCGAGCCCGAGCGGCGCCTCGCCGACCCGGCGGGCCTCGCTGACGCTCGGGTCCCAGAGGCGGGCATTGGCGAAGTCGGCCATGTAGGCGAACGCGTCGACTTGCGGAAGCGCCGACTCGATCGTCGTGACGTAGCGGGCCATCGAACCGAAGTATAGCAAAGGTCTGTTCAGGTATTGTCTAAGCTATGAAGATGAAGGTCGCGGTGATCGGCACCGGCATCTCGGGCCTGGGAGCGGCGTACGCGCTCTCGAAGGCCCACGAGGTCGAGCTGTTCGAGCGCGACGACCGCGCTGGCGGCCACTCGAACACCGTCGAGCACGTGGTCGGGGGCCGGACGCTCCGTCTCGACACCGGCTTCATCGTCCATAACGAGGACACCTATCCGAACCTGGTCCGCCTCTTCCGCGAGCTCGGCGTGCGCACGCAGCCGTCGGAGATGAGCTTCTCGGTCGCCTGCGACCGGCACGATCTCGAGTACTCGGGCAGCCGCCCGCCGCTCACGCGGCTGACGCTCGAGATCGCCCGCTTCCTGCGCCTCGGGAGCCGGGCGCTCGACGACCCCCGCTGCGCGGAGTGGAGCCTCTCCCGCTACGTCGCCGAGGAGGGCTACTCGCCGCGGTTCAGGGACCACTTCCTCGTTCCGCTTTGCGCCGCGCTCTGGTCGACTGCTCCCAGCCAGACGCTCGACTTCCCGCCCGTCTACGTCGTCCGCTTCTTCGCGAATCACGGGATCCTCGGCTTCCGGCGCCTCCGCTGGAGGACGGTCGCCGGCGGCAGCCGGAGCTACGTGCGCGCCCTGGAGGAGCGGCTGCGCATCAACCTCTCGACCGAGGTGCGCTCGATCCGCCGTTTCGACGGCGGCGTCGAGCTGCGGCTCGCGGGCGATGAGCTGCGGCGCTTCGACGGCGTTGTGGTTGCGACCCACGCCGACCAGGCGCTGCGCCTGCTCGAGGATCCGAGCGAGGACGAGCGCCGCCTGCTGGGCGTGTTCGGGACGACCGTGAACGACACCGTCCTCCACACCGACGAGCGGTTCCTGCCCCGCCGCGTGGCGACCCGCGGCTCTTGGAACTACCAGCTTCGCGACTGCGGCACCGACGACGGCCGCCCGACGATGACCTACTACCTGAACAAGCTCCAGCGCCTCGACGAGGACGAGCACTACTGCGTGACGCTGAACCGAACAGCCGAGATCGACCCCGCGCGGATCATCCGCCGCTTCTCCTACCGCCACCCGCTCGTGACCCTCGAGTCGATGCGCGCCCAGCCCGAGCTGCCGCGCCTGAACGGCCCGCGCAACACGGCCTTCGCAGGCGCCTGGCAGGGCTACTGCTTCCACGAGGACGGACTGCGCTCCGGCCTCGCCGCCGCAGCCGCCTTCGGAGCGGCCTGGTGAGGTCCGCGCTCTACACCGGCACCGTGATGCACGCGCGCAGGACGCCGAAGGAGAACGTCTTCCGCTACCGCGTCTGCTTCTACCTGCTCGACCTCGACGAGCTGCCCGAGCTCGACCGGCGGGTTCGTCTGTTCGGCTGGAACCGGCGCGGCCTGGTCAGCCTCCACGACCGCGACCACATGGACGTGCGCGCCTACCTGGCCGAGCACGGGATCGAGGCCGACCGGATCCTGCTCCTGACGAACCTGCGCGTGCTCGGCTACGTGTTCAACCCGGTCAGCTTCTTCTACTGCTACCAGCGCGGCGAGCTCGCCTGCATCGTCGCCGAGGTGAGCAACACGTTCGGCGAACGGCTGCCCTACCTGCTCTCGCCCGAGAACCAGGACACGAGGGAGCGGCGACTCTCGTACCGTCACGACAAGAAGCTGCACGTCTCGCCGTTCTTCGGCCTCGACCAGAGCTACCAGTGGTGGTTCTCGGAGCCCGGCGAGCAGCTCGACGTGCGGATCGACCTCACCGAGGGCGGCGCGCGGCCGTTCTTCGCCACGCTCACCGGGAAGCGGCGCCCGCTGACCGACGCGAGCCTCGCCCGCGCGCTGCTCCGCTATCCGCTGATGCCGCTGCAGGTGACCGTCCTGATCCACCTCCAGGCCGCGAGGCTCTGGCTGAAGCGCGTGCCGTTCTTCCACAAGCCGCCGTTCGTGCCCGGCAAGGGATCAGTGAAGAGGTGACCGAGGTGCTGCGCGAGCTCCCCGCCGGGCGCCGCGTCGGGGCCTGCCTCGCCGAGAGCGCCGCGATCCGCGCGCTCGGCCGGATCGAGCACGGCGCGCTCGAGCTGCGGCTCCCAGGCGGACGCGTGTACCGGGGCGGCACGGGCGACCCGATCGTCGTCACCGTCACCTCGAACGATGTCTTCCGCCGGCTCGCGCGCTCGCCCGGCCTCGGCTTCGGCGAGTCGTACGCCGCGGGCGACTGGCACACCGACGACCTGCCCGGCCTGATCGCGCTCGTCGTGCGCAACCTCGAGACCTGGCGCGCCGGCTCGCGCCTCGCGCGGCTCGACCGCCACCGCCCCCACCTCTCACCGCGGCAGAGCCTGCGCAAGGCATGGGCGAACATCCAGTACCACTACGACCTCGGCAACGACCTCTACCGGCTCTTCCTCGACGAGTCGATGACCTACTCCTGCGCGCTATGGGAGGAGGGCGACACACTCGAGCAGGCACAGGATCGAAAGCTGCGAGCGATCTGCGAGAAGCTGCGCCTACGCCCCGGCGACCACGTGCTCGAGATCGGCTGCGGCTGGGGCAGCTTCGCGCTGAAGGCGGCCGGCGAGTACGGGGCGCGGGTCACCGGCGTCACGCTCTCGCAGCAGCAGCTCGAGCTCGCGCGCGAGCGCGTCGCGGCGGCCGGCCTCGCCGACCGCGTCGAGATTCGCCTCCAGGACTACCGCACGCTCGAGGGACAGTTCTCGAAGATCGCCTCGATCGAGATGCTCGAGGCGATCGGCTACGCGCAGTACCCAACCTTCTTCGCCGCGTGCGACCGGCTGCTCGCTCCCGGCGGCCTGGCTGCGATCCAGGTGATCGGGATGCCCGACCAGCGCTTCGAGCGCTACCGGCGCAAGGAGGACTGGATCCAGCGCTACATCTTCCCCGGCTCGCTGCTGCCGTCGCTCGAGGCGCTGCAGACGGCGATGAGCCGCGGCTCGGGCCTGATGGTGGTCGGGCTCGAGGAGATCGGGCCGCACTACGCGGACACGCTGAGAGCGTGGCGCGAGCGGTTCTTCGCGAGCCTCCCCGACGTGCGCGCGCTCGGCTTCGACGACCGCTTCGTCCGGATCTGGGACTTCTACCTCGCCTCGTGCGAGGCACTGTTCAGGGCGCGCGCGATCCGCGACATGCAGCTCGTCCTCGGCCGGCCGTTCGAGAAGCCCGCATGACGAAGAATCAAGACCGTCCGCGAGCGGACGAGCATCCCGAGCCAGCTCGCCGGGATCGTGGCTGTCGTCGTGCCGCCGCTCGGTCTTTTCGCCGCGGTCTGGCTGCTCTGGAACCGCGGCGTCCACCCGGTCGACCTCGTGCTGCTCGCGGGGTTCTACGTGGCCTGCGGGCTGGGGATCACCGTCGGCTTCCACCGGCTCTTCACGCACAAGAGCTTCGAGACGAGCGCGCCGCTCCGTGCCCTGTGGGCGATTCTCGGGAGCATGGCGATGCAGGGGCCGCTCACCCAGTGGGTCATCGACCACCGCAAGCACCACGCGCTCTCCGACCGGCCCGGCGGGCCGAGATCGCCGCGGCGGTGCTCGCGACGCACACCGCCTCCGACGGCGTCTACGGGTACCGCAAGGTCTTCCGCGACCTCGTCGGGGACGGCACCGTGACGTCGCTCGCGGTCGTCCGTCGGGTGCTGCGCGAGCAGCGTCTGCACGGCACCAGCCCACGCCCGTACCGCGTCACGACGATCCGAGCGGCGGGTGCGCAGGCGGCGCCGGACCTGCTCGAGCGCGACTTCGCAAGCAGCGAGCCGGGCTCGAAGCTGGTCGCCGACATCACCTACCTGCGCACCTGGAACGGCTGGGGGTACCTGGCGGTCGTGATCGACACCGCCACCCGTCGCGTCGTCGGCTGGCAACTCGGCACCCGCCCGGACGCCGCGCTCTGCAGCAGAGCGCTGGAGATGGCCAGCCGCAACGGCCACCTCGCCGTCGACGCGATCTTCCACACTGATCGCGGCTCGACCTACACCGCCGAGGCGTTCGCGGCGACCTGCCGACGCCTGCGGGTACGCCAGTCGATGGGCCGCACCGGCGTCTGCTGGGACAATGCCCTCGCCGAGACGTTCTTCGCGTCGCTGAAGATCGAATCGATCTACCGCGTCGCGCTGCCGACCGTTGAGCACGCCCGCCGCGTCGTCAGCCGCTACATCGAAGTGTTCTACAACCATCGCCGACGCCACGGCGCGCTCGACTATCAGACCCCCAACGAGCGATACTTGCAACTCACCACCCAGGCACAGGCTGCCTGATGACCAGTGTCCGAAATTCAGGACTCAGCCCACGGCGTGGGAGAGCGGAGATCTAGATGCTCGAGATCGGAACCTTCGGCTGGGCCGTAACGATCGGCCTCATCGTGCTGCTGCTCGCCGTAGACCTGGTGCTGGCGACGCTGCGACCGCACGCGGTTGGCTTCCGTGAGGCAGCTGCCTGGTCGTTGTTCTACATCGCCGTCGCCATCGTGTTCGGAATCGTCTTCCAAGTTCACGCGGGTGGGCAGAGCGGCGCCGAATACTTCGCCGGCTACCTCGTCGAGAAGAGCCTGTCCGTCGACAACGTGTTCGTCTTCGTCATCATCATGCAGACGTTCGCCGTGCCCGAAAAAAACGGCGCTCCTGCGGTTGACGTGGGTCGGGTAGGGGTGCGCACGCCGCTCTGCTCCTAGGGTTCCAGGTGTTCACGACTGGTTCTCTGGGAGGGCGGGTGGCGG
>VFJZ01000058.1 GCA_009885805.1 Actinomycetota bacterium | reverse complement strand
CGGGACGGTCGTCGCGACGCACCCGCCGATCATCGTCCTCACGTCGAACCGCACGCGCGACCTGCACGATGCCGTCAAGCGCCGCTGCCTCTACCACTGGATCGACTACCCGGACCGGCGGCGCGAGGTCGACATCATCCGTCGTCGTGTGCGGGGGTCGTCGGAGACCCTCGCCGTGCAGGTTGCCGACGCCGTCGCGCGGATGCGCTCGAGCGACGTGCAGAAGCCGCCGGGCATCGCCGAGGCGATCGACTGGCTGGCGGCGCTGCAGCTGCTCGGGGTGGAGCGCCTCGACGCCGCCACCGCCGGCCGTACGCTCGGCTCGGTGCTGAAGTACAGCGAGGACCAGGAGGTCGTGCGCGCCGCCGGTCTCGAGGAACTGGTGCGGAGCGGTGACTGACTTCGGCGTCGAGACGGTCGAGCTCGATCTGCCGCCGCTCGTCGGCGCCTTCGCCGACCGGCTGAAGGACGCGGGGCTCCCCGTCACGTCGGTGCGCGCCGCCGACTTCGCGCGCGCGCTCGATCTCGTGCGGCCGCTCGCGCGGCGGCGCCTCTACTGGACGGCCCGTTCCGTGTTCGTCTCCGATCCGACGCAGGTGCGCGCCTTCGACCGGGTGTTCGGCGAGGTGTTCGGCCGCTCGCACTCGGCGCCGTTCGACGCCGACGCCGTGCCGACTGCGACGGGCGCGGAGTCCTCGTCGGTGCCGCGCGACTCCTCCGAGGGAGCGGTTGCCGGTGACGGGGTGTCGTTCACCGCGCCGGGCGGGGCCGACGGCGATGGCGAGGGCGAGGAGGTCGAGGTGCCGCTCGCGATGGCGAGTGATGCCGAGCGGCTCGCGTCGCGGAGCTTCGACGCGCTCGCGCCGCACGAGCTCGCCCAGTTGTACCGCCTGATGACGCGCCTGCACATCGCGACGCCGAACCGTCGCACCCGCCGCTACGAGCGGGGCCGTCGCGGACACGCGATCGACCTGCGGCGCACGCTCCGCGGCAGCCTGCGCACCGCCGGTGACCCGATCCGGCTCGCCCGTCGCCACCGTCGCATCGTTCCGCGCCGGCTCGTCCTGCTCTGTGACATCTCCGGCTCGATGGAGCCGTACGCCCGCGCCTACCTGCAGTTCCTCACCTGTGCGGCCGGCAGCGGCCCGAACGCGGAGGCCTTCGTGTTCGCGACGCGGCTGACGCGGCTGACGCGGGCGCTCTCCTCGCGCAGTCCCGAGCGCGCGATCCAGCGCGCCGCCGCGGCGGCGCCGGACTGGTCGAGCGGCACCCGCATCGGCGATGCGCTGAAGGCGTTCAACGACCGGCACGCGCGGCGCGGGATGGCGCGCGGGGCGGTCGTCGTGATCCTCTCCGACGGCTGGGAGCGTGGCGATCCGACGCACGTCGGCCGCGAGATGGCGCGGCTCGCGAGACTCGCGCACCGGATCGTGTGGGTGAATCCGCGGGTCAGCGCGAGCGCCTTCTCCGTGCGGGCCGGCGGGATGGTCGCGGCGCTGCCGCACTGCGATGCGCTCGTCAGCGGCCACAGCTTCGACGCGCTGGCCGAGGTCGTCGAGGCGATCGGCGGCGGCGGCGAGGTGGCGGTCGCCGTGCCGGCGGCGGTCGGGGAGGAGCGAGAATCCTGGGCGAGCGCGACCCCCGTCCCGGGCAGCTCGGTGGCGATGCCGAGCGGGCACGGGCCGAGCAAGGGCAACACGACGCCAGGATGGGTGACCGATGAGTGAGACGGCCGGCATGTGCATCTACCCGGGCTGCGATCGTCCCGCCGCGCCCGCCCATCCGCAGGGCGGCCCGCGCCCGGCCTTCTGTGACCGGGACGACCACAACGCGCTGACCGCCCACCAGGAGCGGCAGCGGCTCAACGAGGAGAAGACGTGATGGCGAACGAGGCGTACCGAGCGGTGTTTCTCCGCGTGCACCCGACCGGGAAGATGGTGCTCAGCCTGACCACGGCGGCCGACGGGCAGGAGTCGTCCCACGCGCAGCTCGTTGCGGACGCACTCGGCGTCCCGGCGCTTGATGTCAAGGTCGTTCCGGCCGACACCGACCGGTTCGGCAATGGCCACGGGTTCAACACGAGCCCGTCTCCGGGGACGGCAGCGGCGATTACGCGGGCGACCGCGAAGATCCGCGAGAAGGGGGAACTGCTCGCCGGGATGGCGCTCGGCGAGGCACCGGAGAGCCTGGCGTGGTCGAACGGCGCCTGGGTCGCCGGTGACGGATCGGATCCGAGCCGGATGCGCACCGTCGCGGACATCGCCCTGTATGCGCACGGCTCCGGAGCGCTGCCGCCGGGGGTCGAGGGCGGGTTGGACGCGCAGGCGGTCTACGCGGATTAGTGGAACGTTGGGGCCAGGCCCCTTTGTTCCACGCGGTCGCGCGTTGATGCTTCAGCCTGGTGGTGGAACATAGGGGCCTGGCCCCAACGTTCCAACGAGCGAAACCGCGACCTCGTCAGCGACCTTCAGAGCGCCGAACAGCGTCGAGTAGGGCTTCATCCCGAAGTCCGTCTGCCTGACGGCGGCGTGCGCGGTGATCAGGCCGTCGCCGCCGATCGTGACCTGCGCGGTGACGGGGCGGGTCGTCCCGAGCAGCGTCAGGTCACCCTCGACCATGAGGCCGCCTCCGTTCACACGCACCGCGGATGACCGGAACGTGACCGGCTGCCCCTTCAGCACCTCGTCGTCAATCGTCTTCGCGATGTCGGCCTTGTCGTCGTCACCGAGCGCCTGAAGCCCGCCGGTGCCCTCCTGCACGCGGAGCGACGCGCCGTCCGCGGTCACTTCGACCCGCGTGTCGGCCGGATCGGCGCCGACCTCGAGCGTTGCCTCCCACGCCGTGACGTGCAGGAGGAGGTCGTGGCCCGCTTTGGCGGCGGCGCCGGTGCGGCCGGTGCGCACCGCGAGCGTCGCGGTGTCGGGTCCCAGGTGGTAGATGCCCGCGGGAATGGTCACGCCGTGGATCCTATACTGCCCGCCATGGCCGTCGAGCTCTTCAACCCGTTCAGCACCGCGCGATCGCTCGACGAGAGTTTCGTCGCCATCCTCGATCTCGACAGCGTCGTGCCGTGCGTCGAGGGAGCGACCGTGCTCGAGCGGCCGTCGCCGGAGCTGGTCCGGGCGGAGATCAAGATCCGCATGGGCGCGATGTCGATGACGTTCACCGGCACCGTCGAGATCACCGAGCAGGACGCCGCCGCGCACCGGATCGTGCTGACGGTGAAGTCGCGCGAGGCGGGTGGTCAGGGGTACGCCAACGCGACCGTCGCGTTCGACCTGAGCGAGGGAGGCGGGACGATCCGCACGAACGCGCAGATCACGGGCAAGGCCGCGTCGATGGGCGAGGGCGTCATGGTCGGCGTGCTCGACGCGCTCATCACCGACTTCAGCGGCAAGCTCGGCCAGATCTGAGGCGGACGTGGCGACGATCTCGATGCGGCCGGTGCGGGAGGGTGAGGTGCCGCGGGACGGCGGCACCGCGATCCAGGACGACCCGGACCGGCCCGTGTTCCACGGCAACGGCCCGGACGACTACGTCTGCGCCGGCTGCGGGAACCTCCTCGCCGCCGCGATGGACGGCGTCTACATGACGAAGAAGGTGCGCGTGAAGTGCGGCCGCTGCAAGCTCGTCAACGTCGCCGTCACAGGCGAGTAGCGGCCAGCGCGCGCAGGCGGGTGTGCTCGCGCTCGTAGGCGCCGACGCCGTCACCGTCCGGCGCGGCGATCCTGAGCACCGGCGGGTGTCCCATCGCCGGGAAGCCGAGATCGCGGAGCGCGTCGTGGTAGGCACGTTCGCGCCCGACGCCACCGAAGCCGAAGCCGCGCGCGGCGAGGCCGCGGCCGATCAGGTCCGTCTCGGCGGCGAGGCGGCGGCAGAGGTCGCGGTAGACGTCGAGGTCGAATCCGAGGTCGGCTCCGGCCGGATACAGGCCGAGCGTCTCCAGCCGAAACGACGTGAAGTGCTCGGGGCCGTCGACCTCGACGACCGTCCCGGTCGGGACGTGGACGAGTTCGACCGGGAGGAGCAGGTTCGCCCGGGCGGCGTGCAGGACCGTGACGTCGCCACCGAGCCGCGCGTAGATCGCGGCCAGCGTCGGAAGCGCAGCCCTGACCGGCGCGACGATCGCCGGGTCGCGACGGGCCCGGGCGATCCGCTCGAGGCCGACGTGCCCCTGCTCGCCCAGCCAGTCGTACGTGCGCGGCTCGAGGACGAGCCTGTCGGCAGCGGCGGCGGCCGCAAAGGTCAGGGCTGGGTGCTCGCGCGTCACCGCCGGATCGTAGTTGGCTCGCCTGGCGCGTAGAATCCGACCCACGATGCCCGGTGTCGACGAGTTCTTCGAGCGGATCGCCGCACTCCGTCGCGACGGCGTGGCGTTCGCGACCGCGACCGTCGTGTCGCGGCGCGGCCCGGTCTCCTCCCACATGGGTGATCGCGCGATCGTGTTCGGTGACGGTGTCATGGAGGGGTTCGTCGGCGGCTCCTGCTCCCGCGAGGTCGTGCGGCGGCAGGCGTTGGCCGCACTTGGGGAAGGGGAGCCTCGGCTGGTCTCGATCCGCCCGGAGGAGGAGCTCGCGGCTGCCGCCGGGGAAGTCGTGGTGCCGATGACGTGCGGGTCGAAGGGGGCGGTCGACGTGTACATCGAGCCGTTCGTGCAGGCGCGGACGATCGCCATCGTCGGGCTGACGCCCGTCGCCGCCGCACTCGCGCAGCTTGCCGGCACGCTCGAGTACCGCGTGCTGCGTGCGGTCTCCACCGAGGAGTTGCGTGACGTCGAGGGCGCCGTCTCGCTGGACGAGCTCGGCGCCCGGCTGCGGGCGATGGCGCCCGGCACGCGCGCGTCGTTGGGCGTCGTCGTCGCGTCGCAGGGGCACTACGACGAGACCGCGCTGCAGGTCGCGCTCGGCGCGAAGGCGCCGTACGTCGCGCTCGTCGCGAGCCGCCGGCGCGGCGAGGAGGTGCGCGAGGCGCTACGCGCCGCCGGCCTGGCGCCCGACGACGTCGCCGCGATCCGCAACCCGGCCGGCCTCGACCTCGGCGCCCGCCATCCTGGCGAGGTCGCCCTCTCGATCCTCGCCGAGCTGATCCGTCAGCACCCGTCGCCGCGGGCGTTCGCGACCGATGCCGCGGCAGTAGCCGAGACACCGGTGATCGCCGTCGACTTGATCTGCGGCATGGAGGTCGTCGTGACGCGCGATGCGATTTCGGCGGAGCGGGACGGTGAGACGTTCTACTTCTGCTGCGACGGCTGCCGGGTGCGGTTCCTGGCCGGGGCGCCTGCGTGACGACCCTGTCGGTTCGGCTGACGGACTCGCCGGCCGACGACGCGACCCGCGCCGCGCTGCTCGCCGACCCCGGCTTCGGGACGCTCTTCGGCGAGCACATGGTTCGCATCGACTACCGGGAAGGCGAGGGGTGGGGGCCTGGGTCGCTCGAGCCGTATGCATCGCTCTCGCTCTCCCCGGCGGCGATGGTGTTCCATTACGCGCAGGCCGTCTTCGAGGGCCTCAAGGCCTACAGGCTCGCGGACGGCGGTGTCGGTGTGTTCCGCCCCGATGCGAATGCGGCGCGGCTCAACCGGTCGGCGGCGCGGCTCGCGATTCCGGCGCTGCCGCCCGAGCGGTTCCTGGAGGCGATCGACGCGCTCGTGACGGCCGACGCCGCCTGGGTGCCGAACGGCGAGGGGCAGAGTCTCTACCTGCGACCGCTGGTGATCGCGACCGAGCCGGCGCTCGTCGTCCGACCGTCGCGCGAGTACACGTTCCTCCTCTTCGACTCGCCGAGCGGCGCCTACTTCGCGCGCGGCGTGAAGCCGGTGACGGTTTGGGTGTCGGAGGACTACGCGCGGGCCGCGCCCGGTGGTACCGGGTTTGCGAAGGCGGCCGGTAACTACGCCGCCAGCCTCGTCGCGCAGCGGCAGGCGCAGGAGGCCGGCTGCGACCAGGTCGTCTGGCTCGACGCGATCGAGCGCACGACGGTCGAGGAGATGGGTGGCATGAACCTCTTCTTCGTCCTCGGCGAGGGCGCCGATGCCACCCTCGTCACTCCGGAGCTGACCGGCACGCTGCTGCCCGGGGTGACGCGGGATTCCGTCCTCACGTTGGCGCGCGATCGCGGCCTACGCGTGGAGGAGCGACGCGTAACGATGGACGAGTGGCGCGCGACGAACGCCGACCTGTCGATGACCGAGGCGTTCGCGTGCGGAACGGCCGCCGTCATCACACCGATCGGGCACGTGCGTACGCGTAGCGACGAGTTCCGGATCGCGGACGGCGAGCCGGGTCCCGTCGCGACGGCGCTCCGGGCGGACCTGCTCGGCATCCAGCATGGCCGGTTGCCCGACCGGCACGGATGGGTGCGGCGCGTCGTCTGACCTACACGAAGTGCGGCATCACCCGGTCGTGGATCAGCTGTAGCTGATCCTTCATGTGTGGGACGCCGGTGTAGTCGCCGGGGCGTCCCAGCCAGTGCTCGGCGAGTGTCGGGTCGCAGAGCGAGAGGATCACGTGGTTCATGCCGGCCGGCACGACGTTCTCCTTCAGCTGCGCAACGACGTCCTCCGGCGTCCCCGAGAAGGACAACTGCTCGACCAGATCAGGCGTCGTCAGTTCGATGGCGCGCTCGACGTCGCCGCTTGCGAAGGCGTCGAAGATCGGCTGCGTCTGCTCCTGCGTGATGCCGTGCCGCATCACCTGCTCGATCGGCATCGCGGGGATGTAGAACGCAACGAGCACCCGGGCGCACTCGCGTGCGGCCGCCCGATCCTCCGCGACGCAGGAGACGCCCCAGGCGGCGATATCCAGGGTCGTCCAGTCGCGGCCGGCCCGCTCGGCGCCGATACGGACGTGGTCAGCGGCGTACTGGTTCGCCTCACGCGAGTAGCCGAGCGCCTGATGCATGCCATCCGTCACCTCGCCGGCGAACTCGAACGACTTCGGGCCGCGCATCGCGCCGATCTTGATCGGCATCCGCTCCTGCACCGGGCGCGACGACGTGAACATGCCGTTACAGGTGTAGAACTCGCCGGTGTGGTCGAGCACGCCCTCGTCGAGGAAGGTGCGCATCATGGTGTACGCCTCCCGCATCCGCGACAGCGAGCGCTTTGCGGCGTCCTGCAGGCCGTACTGCTCGAGCATCGCGAAGTTCCCGATCGAGTAGTTCAGCTCCGTGCGGCCGTTCGTCAGCTCGTCGAGGGTCGCCATCGCCTGCACGACCATCGTCGGGTCGCGGAGGATCACGTGCGTGACGTCCGGGGCCATGATGATGTTCTTCGTTCTGTGCGCGGCCGCGGCGAAGATCTGGAAGCAGTCCTTGTGGAACGTCTCGTCCGCGCCATAGACGCCGTGGAAGCCGAGTCGGTCGGCGACCTCGATCGTGTCGAGGATCTCGTTGATCGGATGATCGGGGAGCAGTCCGAAGCTGATCTTCATGGGTGTGAGGCCTCCTCCGCCTCGATCTCGGCCAGGAGTTCCTCGCCGGAGACGCGTTCGTCCGAGAAGTGGGCCTGGAGCATGTAGAGCCACTCGAGGCGCGAATCGACCATCCGCAGCATGTCCCAGGCGGGGATGTGCTGTTGCTCGACGTGCTCGGTCATCAGGTCGGGATCGACCTCGTAGATGTGCTCGTGCCGCATCACGACGAGGTCGGTGATGCGCTGCGCCGGCGGTGGCGTCTGATCGGCCCTGCGATACCCCTGCATGTCAGCCGTCCTCGTAGGCGGAGTCGAGCCCGTACTTGCCCGGGTTCATGATGTTGTTCGGATCGAGCGCGCGCTTGATGGTCTTCATCACGTCGTAGGCGCCGCCGAGCTCGAGCGGGACGAGGTCGACCTCGCCGGCGCGTGACGAGCCGTGGGCGGCGGAGATGGTGCCGCCGACCTCGATCGAGGCGCGGGCGATCTCGCGCTTACAGTCGACCCACGCCCCCCACGTCTCGTCGTCGAGGTGCTCCTCCCAGATGCCGACGTCGATCTCGCAGAGCATGTCGCCCCAGGGCTTGTACGGCCCGTTCGTGTACGAGAACATGCCCCAGTCGTCGAAGATCGGGTGGCGCGCAACGAGATCGTCGACGATCGCGTGCCAGCGCTTCCTGATCTCCGGCACCTTCGGATAGGGGATGCCGGCGTCCTCGCAGTGCCAGGACATCGGCGCGACCTGCCCGTTCGGCGTGCGGCCGTGGAGCGGCGTCGCGTAGCGGTCGTGCCGCGCCGACCAGTCGAGCTGCGCAATCTCGTCGCCGACGTACTCGCCGCCGGACGCCTTCGCGATGCGCATCATCTCCTTCGCCGCCGGCCGTACCTCGGCGCGGTTGCCGTAGAGCGCGAAGGCGCAGACCGCCTCGCACCAGTCGGGCTGCGGCACGTACGCCTCGTCGTCGCGGCGGACGAAGTCGACCTTGCGCTCGTCGAACAGCATCACCCCGGCGATGGTCGCGTAGCCCGAGCGCATCAGCTCGCCGCCCGTCTTCCAGGCGGTGTCGTACGAGCGCTGCAGCCAGAATGCGGAGAACTCCGCCTCGGGCCGTTTGACGAGCTCCAGTGTCGCCTCGGTGACGATCCCGAGCGTCCCCTGCGTGCCCATGAAGAGTTCCTTCAGGCGATACCCCGACGAGCTCGACCGCGTCTTGATTCCGCCGCCCTCGCCGACGCGGATGATCTCACCGGTCGGCAGCACGATCTCGAACGAGATCACGAGGTTGCGGACGTGCCCGAAGCGGGCACCGAGCAGCGACCAGCCGTTCGTGCCGATCCGCCCGCCGACGAGTGCGCACGTGTACGACGCCGGGTTGTCGGGATACATCACGCCGTAGGGGCGGAGCATCTCGTTCAGCTTGAACATGTTGACGCCCGGGCCGACGGTGATCGCGCGCTCGGCGAGGTCGACTTCGCCGACGTGATCCATCCGCTTGATGTCGACGAGGATCCCGCGGTTCAGCGGGACGGCGCCGTCGACGAGGCCGGTGCCGCCGGCGCGCGGGACGACCGGGATCCGCTCCCGATTCGCGAGCTTCACGATCTCGGAGACCTCGTGCGCCGAGGCCGGCAGCACGACGACCTGCGGGACGTGCTCCTCCCAGCGGTGGACGGCGAACATCGAGGGGACGCGGGCGCGGTTGATGCGCGCGGTCTTGGAGGTCAGGACGTACTGGTGTCCGACGATCTCCGCGAGGCCTTCGAGCACGCGGTCGTCGAGCGCGGTGACGGTCGCCATCTCAGTCTCCCGCAGCCGCCACGTTGAGGCCGGCGAGGGGCTGCAGACCCGCCGCGTGGGCGACGAGCTCCATCAGGTCGCAGACCTCGATCGCGTGCGGCGCGGCCTGCTCGGAGAGCGGCCGCTCCGACCAGACGCAGGCGGACACGAGCAGGTCGATGTCGAGCGTCGCCGCCTGCTCGACGCGTCGCGCGCTGATCGCGGCGGTCAGCTCCGGCTTCTCGATCCCGAGCCCGGCGCCGGCTCCGGAGCAGTAGCCCCACTGCGTGACGTGGTCGACGTCCTCGAACGTCAGGCCGGGGATCGCGCGCATGATCTCGCGCGGCTCGCGGTGGATGCCCTTGCGCTTGTTGAGGCGGCACGGATCGTGGTAGGTCGCGCGCCGCTCGACCGGCACGGTCAGCGTCAGGCGGCCGTCGCGGATCAGCTCGGCGATGAGCTCGATCACGAGGACGATCTCGAAGTCGTAGTCGTCACCGAAGTACTTCGGGTAGTCCTCGGTGAAGGTGATGTAGTCGTGCGGGTCGAGGACGAGGATGCGCTTCGCGCCGACGGCGCGCCAGTCGGCGATGTTGTGCTCCGCGAAGCGGCGCGCCTGGTCGACGTAGCCCATCTCGGCGGCCGGCCCACCGCAGCACCACTGCTCGCGCATCAGCCCGAACTCGACGCCGGCGGCGAGCAGCAGCTTCGCGACCGCCTTCGGCTGGGAGGTGCGGTAGAACGCCGCCTCGCAGTCGCAGAAGAGGATCGTCTCGCCGCCGATCGGCAGCCCGAGTTCCGCCGCCCAGTCGGCGACGCGCTCCTGCGAGACGCCTTCGAGGACCGGCTCGGCCTTGAGCTCGTCGGTCTGCAGGTTCCAGCGCTGCCACTCGGGCTGATGGATGTCGTTCTCGACGGCGAGCGCGCGCATCGCCTTGACGAGGTCGACCGTCCGCGTGCGGAAGCGGTAGAAGTCGCCGGCGAAGATCGTGTTCGGGCAGCGCAGCTCGCACGCGCCGCACTGGGTGCAGTTGACGTAGTCGGCGGCGACGTCCTCGATCGTCAGCAGTCCCTTGTCCATCGCGACGAGGTTCGCGTGGAAGGCGGTCGGGCTGTGCGTCTCGTCGTGCGTGACCTGCAGGACCGGGCAGACCTCGCGACAGAACTTGTGCCCCGAGCTGAAGCAGTTGTAGGCCGCGTTTCGCCAGTCGTCGAGCACGCGTCCGACCGATGGATCGGCTGGCTTGTCGTCGGCGGTCACACGTGCCTCCTGCGTCGCTCGTCGCTGGCGCGGCGAGCATAGCGCGGGTCAGCCGGCGGGTGCAGCCGGGGGCGCGACGACGGTGATCGGCAGGTCCTGGTCGCGCGCCCAGGCAGCCCATTCCTCCGCCGATCGGCGACGGAACGCGGCGGCGAGGTCGGGGCCGAGTTCGGCAGTGAGTCGCGTCGCGAACTGCTCCTCGAGGCAGCCGACGGCGGCCCAGCCATCGGCCGTCTCGTACAGGGTGTAGAACGGATTGCCCGTGTTGAGCATCGCGCCGGGCCGGGCGAGCGCCGTCGCCGCCTCGGCGAGGGAGACCTCTGCCGTCCCGGCGATGCCGGTGCGGTCGCGGTCGGCGAGCAGCGCGAGCCCGGCGAAGGCGGCGCGTTCGGCGCCGGCGATGTCGGCGAACAGGCTCGGCGGCATCTGCGGTGGGCTGAGGAGGCCGGCCGCACCCTGATAGTTGAGGTCGTGGCCGGGGATCTCGGCACCGCCGCCGGGCCAGCCGACGATGGCGACGTGGCAGAGGCGCCGGTGGTCGGCGATCGCCTCGGGGCCGAGCCCGAGCCGCGCCAGGGAGGATGGCCGCGAGGACGTGACGAGCAGGTCGGCGTCGGCGAGCAGGTCGTCGAGCGGGTGCTGCTTGAGGTCGCGGACAACGATCTCCATCCCGCGGGTGAGCTCGGCATACCAGCGCGGTGCGAAGTGCGCGAGGGGATCGCCGGTCGGCGGCTCGACCTTGATGACGTGCGCGCCGAGGTCGGCGAGCCGCCGAGTGCAGAGCGGCCCCGGGATGTTGACCGCGATCGAGACGACTCGCCGACCGGCGAGTGGCTGCATCAGACGGGGTCGCGCCGCAACTGCTGGCTCATGCAGTGGACGCCGCCGCCGGCGAGCAGGAACTGGCTCATGTCCGGGTCGTAGACCGTGAACCCGAGTGCCCGCAGCCGCGCGTTGAGGTCCTTCGACGACGCGACGCTCAGCACCCGGTCGTTCCCGAGCGCGACGACGTTGCAGCCGAGCGCCATCGTGTCGCGGAACGAGACCGGCACGATCTCGATCTTCTTCGAGCGGAGCCACGACACGATCTCGTCGTCCGTCGTCTCCAGGCAGACCGCCGCCAGTTTCTCCGCCAGCATGCAGACCATCAGGTCGATGTGGACGTAGAACTCGTCGATCGGGGCGTACTTCACCTCGAAGCCCTCGCGCTCCATCCAGCCGCCGACCTGCTTCGCGGCGACCTCCTCGCCGCGACCGCCGGTGTAGCCGATCAGGGCCGTGTCGGGCTCGATCATGTTGAAGTCGCCGCCCTCGAAGTTGCCGGCCGAGACGAGGTCGTAGATCGGGATGTCGTTCTCGAGGTAGAAGCGCAGCGTCGTCGCGTACTCGCCGCGCCGCCGCGGACTCGCCATCTGGCAGATGACGGCGCCGAACGGCGTCATGAAGCTGGAGTCGCGGGCGTAGACGCCGTAGGCGAGGTCGTCGCGCTCCTCGAGGCTGTGGATCGCAACGCCGGCGTCCCGGTAGGCGGCGAGGAACTCGTCGTACTGCCGCAGAGCGAGGTCGCGGTCGAAGCGGTAACCCCTGCGGAGCGTCTCGCGAACGAGCGCCGAGTACTGCGCGTTCTCCTCGCCGAGCCAGCGGAACGATGCGGCGCCGCCGACGAGGACGTCGCGCAGCAGGCCGTACTCACAGGTTGCGCCCCAGTGCTCGAGGCGGGGCGTTCCGCCGGACTCGAGTCGTGTGCGGAGCGGTGTCGCGGTGCTGATGTCGGCCATTGATCCTCCCGGCGTCATCCTACACCGGCGTCAGCGTCGGCTGGCGATGAAGACGCCCGCCATCGCCAGCGCGAGTCCCGGCCACGCCGCCACCGGCATCTGCTCGTCGATCACGATCCAGGCGAGGATCGCGGCGCCCGGCGGCACCAGGAACAGCAGCGCCGACACCTGCGACGCCTCGCCGCGCCGGATCATCGCGAGCAGCAGGGTGATCGCGATCAGCGAGTTGCCGACCACCAGGTAGCCGAGCGCCAGCGCGTAGTCGGTGTTCCAGTCGACGGCGAGCCCTTCGAAGATCAGCGCCACGGGGAGCAGCAGCGCCGCGCCGAGCGCGTACTGCACGACGTTGGCCGTCAGCGGATGGGCCTCGCCGCCGTGCCGCTTCTCGTACAGGGTCGCGATGCTCATCGCTGCCAGCGCGCCGACCCCGGCCGCGATCGCCCCGGCCGACTCGGCCTCCACGGACGAGCGGGCGACGATGACGATCGTCGCCCCCGCGAGGCCGAGCGCGAGGCCGACCCACCGCACCGCCGGGACGCGCTCGCCGGCAAGCGCGGGCGCGAGCAGTGCGACGAGGATCGGCTGCAGCGACACGATCAGCGCGAGGCCACCGGCCGAGATGCCCACGTCGAAGGCGACGTAGGACAGGCCGAAGTAGACGACCTGGATCAGGAAGCCGACCACGGCGAGATCTCGCCACTGGCGTGCGCCCCGTGGGAGCGCGGGTCGGACGACGAGGCAGATCGGCAGGAGCACGGCGAGCGCGAGCAAGAACCGCAGCGCGAGGAGCGTCATCGGCCCCGAGTGCGGTATCGCCACCTTCGCCGCGGTGTAGCCGCCCGACCACAGCAGCACGAAGACGAAGGGAGCCGCTCGCACGGAGCCGGACCGTAGCGGCCCGTGGCACGATCCGCGGCATGGACACCGCCGCCCTCTTCACCCGTCTCGGCCTCGATGAAGCGACCGGTGGTGGCGGCGACCTCGAGGTGCGCTCGCCGATCACGGGCGGGGTGATTGCGCGCATCGCATCGACGTCGGCCGCGGACACCGACGCGGCGATCGCTCGGTCACGGGCGGCGTTCGACGAGTGGCGCCAGGTGCCCGCCCCGCGGCGTGGCGAACTTGTCCGCCTGCTCGGCGAGGTGCTGCGCTCCGAGAAGGAGGCGCTCGGCGAACTCGTCACGCTCGAGGTCGGCAAGGTCACCTCCGAGGGCCTCGGCGAGGTACAGGAGATGATCGACATCTGCGATCTCGGTGTCGGGCTCTCGCGCCAGCTCTACGGGCTGACGATCGCCTCCGAGCGGCCGGGACATCGCATGCTCGAGACGTGGTATCCGCTCGGCCCGGTCGGCGTCATCACCGCGTTCAACTTCCCTGTTGCCGTCTGGAGCTGGAACACCGCGCTCGCCCTCGTCTGCGGCGACCCGGTCGTGTGGAAGCCGTCGCCGCGGACGCCGCTCACGGCGCTCGCCTGTCAGGCGCTCCTGCGCCGTGCCGGCGAACGGTTCGGCGGCATCCCGGACGGGCTGCTCGAGGTGATCGTCGGCGGCGCCGACCGCGCCGTGCAACTCGCCGACGACCCGCGGCTGCCGCTCGTGTCGGCGACGGGCTCGACGACGATGGGTCGCGCGTTGGCACCGCGGATCGCCGGCCGGCTCGGGCGCAGCCTGCTCGAGCTCGGCGGCAACAACGGCATGGTCGTCACACCGAGCGCCGATCTGGAACTGGCCGTCCGCGCGATCGCGTTCTCGGCGGTCGGCACTGCCGGACAGCGCTGTACGAGCCTGCGGCGCCTGATCGCACACACGGATGTCCACGACGACCTGGTCGGCCGGCTCGAGCGCGCCTACGCGAGCGTCCCCGTCGGCGATCCGCGCGAGGCCGGGACGCTGCTCGGCCCACTCGTCTCACGCGAGTCGTTCGACGCGATGCAGACGGCGCTCGACCGCGCGCGGGCGGACGGCGGCACCGTCACCGGCGGCGAGCGCGTACTCGCCGATCGGTTCCCCGACGCCTACTACGTGACCCCGGCGATCGTGCGGATGCCGGCGCAGACGCCCGTCGTCGAGTCGGAGACGTTCGCGCCGATCCTCTACGCGATTCCCTACGGCGACCTTGACGAGGCGATCGCGCTCCACAACGCCGTGCCGCAGGGTCTGTCGTCGTGCATCTTCACGAGTGACCTACGCGAGTCCGAGCGCTTCCTGTCGGCCGTCGGCTCCGACTGTGGCATCGCGAACGTCAACATCGGCCCGTCCGGGGCCGAGATCGGGGGCGCGTTCGGCGGCGAGAAGGAGACGGGTGGCGGCCGCGAGTCTGGCTCCGACGCGTGGAAGGCGTACATGCGTCGCCAGACGGCGACGATCAACTACTCGCACGACCTGCCGCTCGCGCAGGGCGTGCGGTTCGACGTGGCGTAGCTCAAGAGCGCGAGAAGGGCAGCACCGTCGTCAGCCACGAGACGAGCGCGTTCGGGTTGCGCGTCTGCGTCCACACCTCGCCCGGCCCCGTGAACTCGAACACGAACCCCTCGCCCGACTTCAGGGTCTGGATAATCCCCGTGGCCGCCTTCCGCAGTGTCATCTGGACGGTCGGGTCGTACGCGACCATGTGGCCGGAGTCGAGCGTGAAACGCTCGCCCGGCGCGAGCACGACCTTCTCCAGCGCACCGAAGCATGCGACGACGACCTCGCCCTGACCGCTCGCGTGGATCAGGAAGCCGCCCTCACCGCCGAACATGTTCTTGAACCCGCCCCACTTCGTGTCGATCTGGACGGTCGACTCGGCGCAGAGGAACGAGCCGCGCGCGATGTTCAGTCCCGCCGACGGATCGACCGTCCGCACCGCCACGTCGCCGGGCAGGTTCGCGGCGCAGTCGACCCAGCCGCCGCCGGGGCCCGCCGTGAAGGTCGTCATGAACAACGACTCGCCGCCAAGCACGCTCCGCTTCAGCGAGCCCATCAGGCCGCCCTGAAGCTTCGCCTCGAAGGAGATGTCACCGCCGGTCGCGAGCATCGCTCCGGACTCGACGCGGATCGCCTCGTTTGGCGCGAGCGCAGCGCGGGCGACGGCGAAGGCGGGGGCGTGACGAATCGAGATGTCCATTGACGCATCCTAGGCCGGGCGTCGGCTAATCACCCGGTCGGCTCGGCGGCAACCCGTCGTCGGCGAACGTCCAGCCACGGCCGGGCGCACAGGTAGAGCACTGCGGCGTCGAACACGCAGTAGCCGGCGGCGATCGCGGACGGCGGATTGCCCTGCGAGATGCCCAGGCTGGGCACCGTGTCGGGCCAGCGCCAGTTGCCGAGCTGCGTGCCGGCGATCTCGAGCGCGCTGGTGGCGATAAACGCGCCCGCGCAGACGTGGAAGCGGCGCGCCCGCCACAGGCAGTAGAGGAGCGAGGGCAGCAGCGCGGCGCCCACGACATCTGGTTGATCCGGCAGGAGCAACGCGCCGGCGACCCAGGCACAGACCGCGGCGCTGACGATCCCAGATGTCAGGCGGCGGCTCGCGGCCACGCCGCGATGGCGGCGAAGACGGCGGCGAGCAGGAGCCAGGTGACGACGGCGACCGCGCTTTGCGCCCAGCACATCGAGGCGGGATCGGAGCACCGGACGTCCGCTAGATCCACGGGGGAGATTCGACGCTGCGCACCGCCGACTTCGACCGCCGTGACCGCCGGGCTGTCCGTCGCCGCTACCGGCACCCTGTTCTCGGTCTATCTCACCTACCTCGAACTGATCGAGATCGCCGCGGTCTGCACCTGGTGTGTCGGGTCTGCGATCACGTGGACGGCGCTGACTGTCGTGGAGGGCCCTGCGCTGGCGTCGGACCGTTCTCGTGGGAACGTGAGCCACGGCCGGCCGCATAGGTAGAGCACGACGGCGTCCAGCAGGCAGTAGCCAGCGGCGATCGCTGAAGGTGGGTTCCCCTGGGAGATGCCGAGCCCTGGCACGGTCGCCGCCCACCGCCAGTTGCCGAGTTGCGTGCCGATGATCTCCAGCACGCTCGTCGCGATGAACGCGCCGGCGTAGACGTGGAAGCGGCGCGCCCGCCAGAGGCAGTAGAGGAGCGACGGCAGCAGGGCCGCGCCGACGAGGTCGGGATGCTCCGGCAGGAGCAGCGCGCCGACGACCCAGGCGCTGACCGCGACGCTGACGGCGCCGGACGTCAGGCGGCGGCTCCAGGACACGCCGGGCAACTCGGACAGGCGCAGCGCCAGCAGGTAGATCAGGCCGTGCCCCGGTGGCACGTACAGCGGCAGGTTCTCGAAGCGGTAGACGTAGAGGCCCCAGACGATCGAGAACGTGATCTCGAGCGCCGTGGCGACGATCACGACGACGACCAGCTGGCGGCGCTCCCGCGCGCCGACGGCTGCGAACACCATCGCGAGCAGGAGCCAGGTGACGACGGCGACGACCGACTGCGCCCAGCGGTCGAACGTCGCGTCGACGTACAGCGCCGACGGCACCCAGACCGCCATCACGCCGATGTAGCCGCCGCGCGAGGCGAGCGTATCCAGGCAGGATCGGAGCACGGGACGTACGATAGATCCATGGGAGATTCGACGCTGCCTACCTCTGAGTTCGACCGCCGTGACCGCCGCTCGGGCGTTCGCGCCACGGTCGAGGATCTCGTCGAGGACCTTCGCAGCGCGGTGCTCGCGCAGGGCGGGGAGGTCTTCGACACGCTCCGGATCGTCCACGCCGACGCGGCTCGGCGCCGCGTCCTGGCGGAGGCTCCAACCAGCCTCGCGTCGCTTCGGCCCGGACCGGCGACGCTGTACGGCGTCGCCGACCGCGGCCTCGTTCGAGTACCGGTGCTCGTGCTGGATGTGGACAACGCGCTGGCCACGCTGCACGTCGACGTCGCCCGCGCGGAACTCGAGGAGCGCCGCTCGCACGAGCGGCTCGGTGTCGGCCTGGCGCTGCGTGGCGAGCCGATCGGTAGGGCCGACCCCTTCACCGCGCAGACCCTCAACGTCTCGGCTGGCGGTGCGCTCGTCGACGCCACGCTACAGGAGGGCGCGGCCTACCGGGTCGTGGTTGCGTTGCCCGGCGCCGAACTCGTTCTCGGCGCCGTCGTGGTGCGGTGCGACGGGGAGCAGTCGGTGCTCCAGTTCACGGGTCTCACTGCATCGACCGAGCGGGCGCTCTCCGGTCAGCTCATCCGCCTGGCGGAGACCCCGTAGGGCGCAGTTGCCGGGCGAGGAGCTCGGCTGGATGCAGGGCGGACCGGCGAGCGAGATCGCCGATCTGGGCGCGGCACGACGTGCCCTGCGCGACGACGAGGGCGTCCGGCGCGTCGCCGAGCGCCGGCAGGAGCCGGTCGCCCGCGATCGCGACCGAAAGGTCGTACTGCTCGGCGCGGTAGCCGAAGGATCCGGCCATGCCGCAACAGCCCGCGTCGATCACGGTGACGCGGGCGCCGGGGATGCGGCCGAGCGCCTCCGCAGTCGCCTCGGGGCGGCCGAGGGCGCGCGCGTGGCAGTGGGGGTGGACGACGACGGCCGCCTGGAGCGGGTCGAGCGCGGGAGTCTCCCACCGATCGAGCGCCTCCTCGAACAGCAGCACATGGCGTGCGACGGTGCGGGCGTCATCGTCACCGGGGAGCAGGCGTAGCAGTTCGTCACGGAGCGTGAGGATGCAGGACGGCTCCAACCCGACGATCGGGACGCCACTCGACGCGAGCGGTAGCAGGCGCCGGACGTTCTCGATCGCGAGGGCGCGCGCCTCGTCCAGCATGCCAGCGGAGATGTAGGTGCGGCCGCAGCAGACGTTCGGCGCGATCGCCGGGTTGGCGCCGGCAGCGTCGAGGTAGTCGAGCGCGGCGATCCCGATCTGCGGCTCGAGCCACTGCGTGAAGGTGTCGACGAACAGGGCGACGTCGACGCGGCGTGGGCCGTAGCGTGCGCCTGCCAGTTCCCGGAAGCCGTGCCGGGCAAGCCGCGGCAGCCGTCGCGATCGGTGGATGCCGAGGCGCCGCCGTTGCAGTGCGCCGAGCGGCGACGCCGCCGCGATGTTCGCGAGCCGCGGCGTGCGCCCCGCCCGCGCGAGCGCGGTCGGCGTGTCGGCGAACGCCCGCTCGCGGCGGGAAACGCCGTGCAGATCGTGACTCGCGTGAAGGTGCTGCGCCTTGATCCATGCCAGGTCGACACCGGCCGGGCATTCGCTGCGACAGGCCTTGCAGCCGACGCAGGTGGCGAGCGAATCACGCAGGCCGGGGTCGTCGAGCGCGAGTGCGCCACCGAGTGCCTCGCGCAGCAGGTCGGCGCGTCCGCGGACGGTGTGACGCTCGTCGCCCGTGATCCGGTACGGCGGGCACATCGTGCCGCCGCGCCGTTCGATGCAGGAGCCGATGCCGATGCAGGCGGCGACGTCGAGCTGCAGCTGGGTGCGCGGGCCGGGGGCGATGCGAAGGTTCGAGTCGAGTGGCGGCGCGTCGATGATGCGGCCCGGGTTGAGGATGCCCGCGGCATCGAAGGCGCGCTTGACGTCCCGGAACGCGTCGATCAGTTGCGCGCCGAAGAGGCGGGGGAGCAGTTCCGCGCGGAGGATGCCGTCGCCGTGCTCGCCGGAGAGCGCGCCGCCGTGCGCGACGAGCAGGTCGGCACCTCGCTCCGCGAGACGCCGGAAGCGCGCGCGATCCTCGTCCTCGGACAGGTCGAGCAGCGGCCGGACGTGAACGCAGCCGACGGACGCGTGCCCGTAGATGACGGACACGGTGCCCTCGTCGCGGAACGCCGCTCGGAGTCCGTCGAGGTACGCCCCGAGCTGCTCGACGGGCACGGCGCCGTCCTCGACGACGGTCGTCGGGCGGCGCCCACCGCGGACGGCGCGGTTGATCGTCCCCTGCATATCGCGCCGGAAGCCGACGATGCGGGCGTTCTCCTCCGGCCCGTCGACGCTGACGACGGCGGTCGCTCCGGGGATGTCCCGGAGGAGACTGCGAGCCGCTGCCACCTCGTCCACGCGGCCCGAGTGCTCCACCAGCAGCACCGCGTCCGCGCCGGCCGAGACCTCGCGCGACGCCGGTGAGCCGACGAGCGCCCCGGCGTCGATGATCTCCAGCGCCGAGGGCGCGCTCGGCAGAATCGCGAGGGTCGCGTCCCCGATGGCGTCGAGGGAGGAGAGCCGCACGATCGTCCACGCCCGCAACTCTGGGAGCGGGTCGAGTTCGACCTCGATCTCGAGGACGAGCGCCAGCGTCCCCTCGCTGCCGCACAGGAACCGAGCCGGGTGGGGGCGGTCGCCCGCCAGTGCGGGAAGGTTGTAGCCGTCGACGCAGCGCAGGAGCTTCGGCCAGCGCGCCTCGATCTCGGCCGCGTTGCGATCGTGGATCGAGCGGGCGGCGGCGAAGGGCCCGTCGAGGGCGGCGACGCCCGACTCGCGTACCCATTGATCCGTGCCGTCCGCCAGCAGCACGCGGAGCGCCCGGACGCGGTGGGAGGTCCGGCCGTAGACGGCCGAACGTATGCCGGCCGAGTCGTTGCCGACCATGCCGCCCAGCGTCGCGCGCGCGGCGGTCGCGGTGTCGGGCCCGAAGCAGAGGCCGTGTGCGCCGACCGCCCGGTCGAGGTCGGCCTGGATGACGCCGGGCTCGACGCGCGCCGTCCGCGCCTCGGGATCGACTTCCAGGATCCGGTCGACCCGCGACAGGTCGAGGATGACGCCCGCGCCGATCGCCTGGCCGGCGAGGCTCGTGCCCGCGCCGCGCGGTGTCAGCGGCACGCCCTCCTCACTGCACCAGGCGAGCGTCGCCGAGGCGTCGTCGATCGCGGCAGCGATGATGACCGCCTGCGGGACGATGCGGTACACGGAGGCGTCGGTCGCATAGGCGTGCCGTGTCGCCGCGTCGTCGCGGACCTCCCCGGCAAGGCTGCCCCTGAGGCGGGCGATCGGCACGCTCGGAGGCTACCGCACGCGGTGTCGACGGGGCCCGGGAGGAGGCGGCGCTCACCGGCCACGCCGGACCGCTCGTGGCTGCGTGGCTGTTCGAGTTGCCGAAGTCGTGCGTACTGAACTGATCTGCCGCCGATCTACACTTGGCGGGCCAGGGCGGTTAGCTCAGCTGGCAGAGCACCTGCTTTACAAGCAGGGGGTCGGGGGTTCGAAGCCCTCACCGCCCATGGGGCGTCGGGCCTGCTGCGACGTGTCGCAATCGTGCCGCACACCTTCGCGACACTCGCTGGCGTGCCGCGCTAGAGGTCGACCTCGCCGGACATGACGGTGACCGTTGCCCCGCCGACCCAGATCGCCCCGTCCGGGTCGTACGTGACGTGGACGCGGCCGCGACGGCCGAGCGCCGTGCCCTGGCTCGCGACGTAGTCACCGTCCACCCGCCCGCTGTCGCGGAGCCAGCCGGCGAGCGACGCGTTGAGGCTGCCGGTGACGGGGTCCTCGACCGTGGCGCCGTCCTTCGGGAAGAACGCCCGCACCTCGAAGGCGGTCTCCGACCCCGGCGGGTGCGGCCCGACGACGCCGATGTCGAGGTTGACCGGGCCTGGCCGGATCGCCAGCACCTCGGTCGCCGTCGCGAGCGCGACGGCGACCCAGCCGGGGCCGTTGTCGACCCAGGCCGCGTCGAGAATCGACCCGCGATCGATTCGCATCGCCGCGACGATCCGGTCGACCGTCGCGCCATCCACGGGGCCGGAGCGGATCAGTGGCGGCGCGGCGAACGCGAGTCCGGTCGGCGTCCGCCGCACCTCGATCAGGCCCGCGTCGCACTCCTGGACGACCACGTCGGCCGCCTGACGCCCGGTGTGCTCGGCCCAGGCGTGGCACGTCCCGAGCGTCGGGTGGCCGGCGAACGGCAGCTCGAGCGTCGGCGTGAAGATGCGCACGCGATAGTCGGCGGCCGCCGCGGTCGGCGGGAGGACGAAGGTGGTCTCGGAGAGGTTGGTCCAGTTGGCGAACCGCTGCATCGAGTCCGTGTCGAGCCCGGTGCCGTCGAGGACGACCGCGACGGGGTTCCCGGTGAGCTGGCCGCTCCCGAAGACGTCGACCTGGGCGAACGGGCGGCGCGTCGGCACGCTCAGAGGCTATCGCAACACGTCCGTTCGCTTTCCACGCTCACGAGTACACAGATTCTGTGAAACTGTGGTACGGTCGACCCGTGAAGAACATCACGGTTGCGGTGCCCGACGAGGTTTACCGGACGGCGCGAATCCGGGCCGCCGAGCGCGGCAGCTCCGTGAGCGCCCTCGTCGCCGGATACCTCCGCTCGCTGTCGGATCGGGAGTCCGAGTTCACCCGGCTCGCGGCACAGCAGGCGCGCGTCCAGGCGGAGATCGTGCAGTTCCGTGCCGGTGATCGACTCGACCGCGAGGCGCTCCACGACCGTGCGCTTCGTTGACACCAACGTCCTGCTCTACGCGATCTCACGAGATCCTTCGGAACGGGCGAAGGCGGCACGAGCGAACGCGCTCCTGAACGAGCACGACCTTGCGCTGTCGATCCAGGTCCTCCAGGAGTTCTACGTCCAGGCGACCCGATCAAGTCGGCTGGATGCGCTGACGGCAGAACAGGCGTCGCTGCTCGTCGAGTCATTTCTCCGGTTCGAGGTCGCCCACGTCACCGTCGGGGTGATGCGGGCTGCGATTGCGGCTCAACGACGCTTCCAGATCTCGTACTGGGCCGCCGCCATCATCGAGGCGGCTCGGGCGCTCGACTGCGCGATCGTCCTCTCGGAGGATCTGGCCGACGGGCAGGACTACGACGGCGTTCGCGTCTCCAACCCGTTCCGCGACGGCTGATCAACCTCGGTCCGCGCCGCGCCGCTCTCTACGCCTCCTCGCGCAGTGCCTCGTCGGCAATGGCGAAGGCGGTGTTCGCCGCCGGCAGACCGGCGTAGAGGGAGGTGTGAAGGAGCACCTCGGCGATCTCCTCGCTGGTCAGGCCGTTGCGTCGTGCGGCGCGGACGTGCAGCGCGAGTTCGCCCTCGGCGCGCAGCGCGACGAGCGCGGCGAGTGTGGCGATCGACCGGCTGCGTCGGTCAAGCCCGGGCCGCGCCCAGACGTCGCCCCAGGCGCTGCGGGTGATGAACTCCTGGAACGGTTCCGTGAACGGGGTCGTCCGGGCGATCGCGCGGTCGACGTGGTCGTCGCCCAGTACCTCGCGGCGGACGGACAGGCCCTGCGGATCAAGGCTCATGAGCCCTCCGTTCGTGGCGGTGAGGTTGAATCGTGGCGTCGGATCGCCTCGTGCGGGACGCCGGCGGTCTACAGGCTCGGGTCGTTGAGGTGGACGGCGGTCACTCGTACCACGCGGCCGGCGCCAGGCGCCGCTTCGTCGCGTACTCGAGTTCGTGGCTGACCATGAGGGTCGCACCGAGGCTTCGTTCGAGTCCCTCGAGACGCTCCCAGCTCGCCACCATCGCGTCGGGACTCCAGAGCACCGCAGGCAGCCGTCGCGCCCGCATCTTGTCGAGGTTGTAGGCGGCGTCGCCGACGAGGACGACCGGCCCACTGTCGAGGTGGACGAGCAGCGACTGGTGGCCGGCTGTGTGCCCCGGCGTCGGGATCGCGATCAGCCGCCCATCGCCGAGGACGTCGCACTCGCCCTCGATCTCGTGCCAGCGCGTGACGCCGTCGAACTCGCGGCGGATGAACTGCGGCGGGTCGCGCTGGTACGCCGGTGGCCAGGTCGCGAACGGGATCTCCGCCCGGTTGATGTGCACGGTCGCGTTCGGGAACAGCGTCAGTCCGCCGGCATGGTCGTAGTGCAGGTGCGACTGGAAGATGTGCCCGACGTCGTCCGGCGCCACCCCGACCTCGGCGAGCAGGCTGACCGCGTCGTCGCCGGGGCTCATCCGCAGCGGGTACTGGTCGACGTCCGCCCCGAAATGGCTTGTCGGATCGGTGATCGTCGACGGGTGCATCCCGGTGTCGAAGAGGATGTTCTGGTCGCCGTGCCGGATCAGGAAGAAGAAGTACGGCACCTCCATCGGCGCGCCGCAGTCGGGGTCGTTCGGGTCGAACAGCGACCGCATGCCCATCTCGCCGCCGCAGTGGAACGCGTACAGGCGCATCAGTCGACTACGAAGTCGACGGTGCTCTCCGGACGGGGCGGATGGCCGCCGCACGCCTTCGCCACGACGGGCATGACCCGCTCGGCGAAGCAGCGCATCTGCTCCTCGATCTCGGCGCTCTTGAAGCCGGCCAGCTCGAAGTGGCAGTTGAGCATGAAGTCTTCGCCGTAGCCGGCGCCGTCGCGGATGCCGATGATCTTCTCGATGATCTCCTCCACGGTGCCGTGCAGGGCGATGCCCTTCTCGCGCAGCAGCGGCGCGGTGATCTTCATGTCCAGCGGGTACGGCTGCTCGCCGGGATTCACCAGTGCGGCCGAGAACCCGAACGGTCCGTAGAAGTCCCACTGCACCTCGACACCGCGCGCGGCGCGGTCGAGGTCGCCGATGCCCTCGTCGACGATGTGGATCATGCGGTCGGTGATGACGCCACGCCGGCGCTCCGTGTCCCAGCCGTACCGGAACTCGCCGCGATCGAGGCGGTCCGGCCAGCCGGCGGCTTCGGCGGCCGTGTAGTAGCGGTCCATGTCGCGCTTCAGGCGCTCGTTGGTCGAGGCGTTGAAGTAGCCGTTGACGCCGTGCTCGGCGGCGTACTTGATCGATCGGCCGCTGGTCAGCGGTTGCCAGATCTGCGGGTACGGCTTCTGGAGCGGTTTCGGGAACACCTGGAGCTCGCGGAGCGTCGTCTCCTTCGAGCTGATCGGCATGCCGCTGGTCGCGTACTCGTCCTCCGCCGCGACCTTCAGCACCCGCTCGAGCGCGCCATCCCCCTGGTCCTTGAAGTAGGCCATCGTCTGCCGGTGGTGCCAGCGCGTGTACGTCGGCGGGATCGTGAAGAACTCGCCGTGGTGCGAGAAGGAGTCCTCGGTCCAGCACTTCATGATGATCGCGAAGGTCTCCTCGAACATCGCCCGGTTGCGTTCCTGATCCTGGATCGTCGAGCCGAACGCGGCGCCCAGCGACTCGACTTCGCGCGGCTGGTAGCCGCGCCCGATGCCGAAGTCGAGGCGCCCGCCGCTGATGATGTCGAGCATCGCCGCCTGCTCGGCGATGCGCACCGGATGGTGCTCGGTCGTGACGTTCGTCCCCTGGGCGAGGCGGATTCGCTTCGTCAGCGCCGCGATCGCCGTCTCGGCGAGCAGCGGGTTGGGGCTGAACTCGGCCCCTTCCGGCTGGAAGTGGTGCTCGCTCATGAAGTAGTAGTCGAAGCCCAGCTTGTCGGCGAGCACGCCCTGCCGGATCTGCCCGATCTGGACGCGCGCGTACGACTCGGCGAGCGCCGCGAGGTCGCCGTCGGGGATCACCATGTCATCGACGACCTTCGTCGGCAGGTCGGTCGCGCCGTTCTGGAAAATGCCCCACTCGACTGCCATCGCGTCACCCTTTGGTCGCTGCCGGACGTGCCGGGCGAACCTACCACATCGGTCCGTGTAGCCTTTCGTTCGTCGAGCGAGGGAGCGCGGATGCCGGTGGTGACGGCCGCAGTCTGGGACGGTGTTGGTAAGCCGCTCCGGCTCGAGCGCCTGCGCCTCGTCGAACCCGGCCGCGGCGAGGTGCTCGTCCGCCTCGCCGCGAGCGGCGTCTGCCACAGCGACCTGCACATCGTCTCGGGGGAGTGGCCGCGGCCCGTCCCGGTCGTGCTCGGGCACGAGGGCGCGGGTGTGGTCGAGGCCGTCGGCGCCGACGTGACGAGCGTCGCCGTCGGCGACCACGTCGTGCTCAGCTGGACGCCGTACTGCGGGGCCTGCCCGCCGTGCCTGCGCGGGCGGCCCGTGCTCTGCGAGGTCGCCGCCGCGACCGGCAACCTGATGGGAGCCGACGGCGCGAGGCTCTGGCGCGGCGATGTCGGCGTCCGCTCGGGCGCCGGGGTGGGAGCGTTCGCCGAGGCGACCGTGGTGCCCGCCTCCGCGGCGATCCGGATCCGCCGCGACGTGCCGTTCGAGATCGCCGCCATCGTCGGCTGTGCCGTCACGACCGGCGTCGGCGCGGTCGTCAACACCGCCGCCGTCGAGCCAGGCTCCACCGTGCTCGTGATCGGCTGCGGCGCGGTCGGCCTGTCGGCCATCCTCGGCGCGGGTCTCGTCGCCGCCGCCGAGATCATCGCCGTCGACGTGATCCCGGAGAAGCTCGAGCTCGCGCGCCGGCTGGGTGCGACAGCGACGATCGATGCGCGGACCGAGCCCGTCGTGGATCGAGTCCGTGCGATCACGGGCGGTCGTGGCGTGCGCTACGCGTTCGAGGCGATCGGACGGGGGGAGACGATCGAGCAGGCGTTCGAGGCGACCGCGCCGGGCGGCGTCACGGTCGTCGTCGGACAGGTCGCCGACGGCGTGAGGATCAGCATCGACCCGTACGTCATGTCAGATCGCGAGAAGACGCTGACCGGGTCGAACTACGGCTCCGCGCGGCCGCCACTCGACTTCCCGCGGCTGCTCGACTGGTACGCGGACGGGCGGCTCGACCTCGATCCGCTCATCGCCCGGCGGATCCCGCTGAGCGACATCAACTCGGCGTTCGACGACCTCCGCGCCGGCCGGTCGACGCGGACGGTCGTCATGCACGGCACCGCAACGGAGAGGGGCGCGTCATGAGCGGGCAGATGGCGGGGAAGGCCGGTGTCGTCACCGGTGCCGCGCAGGGACTCGGGTTCGCGTCGGCGCTGGCGCTCGGCCGGGCGGGCGCGAGCGTCGTCGTCGCCGACCTCGACGGCGCGAAGGCGGAGCTGGCGGTCGCCGCCCTCGTCGGCGAGGGCGTCACCGCGACGGCGGTCACGACCGACGTCCGCGACCCGGCGTCGATCAGGGCGGCGATCGACGCCTGCGTCGGCGCGTTCGGCTCCTTCGACTTCATTCACAACAACGCCGGTGTCCTCGTCGGGCATCCGTTGCTCGACGTCACGCCGGAGGAGATCGAGCTGATGTGGTCGGTGAACGTCGGCGGCGTCTTCTGGGGCTGCCGGCACGCCGTCGAGGTGATGCGCGCGCAGGGCCGTGGCGGGAGCATCGTCAACACCGCCTCGATGGTGGCGTTCGCCGGCGATCCGCTGATCCCGATCTACACCGCGACGAAGCACGCGGTGCTCGGCCTGACGCGCGCGCTCGCCGTCGACCCGGCCGTCGCCGCGGCGAGGGTCCGCGTCAACTGCGTCTGCCCGGGCGACATGGACACGCCGATGAACGACCGCTACTTCGACTCGACGCCCGATCCGGCCGCGACCCGGGCGGAGATCCATGCCGTCTATCCGCGCGGTCGCATGGGGGAGCCGGCGGAGGTCGCCGCCGCCGTCGTGTTCCTCGCCTCCGACGCCGCCTCGTTCGTGAACGGCGCCGCCCTCCCCGTCGACGGCGGTCTTCTCGCCAAGGTCTACTGAAGGAGCACGATGGCCGACGATCTCCGTTTCTCCGTCCTGGTGCTCCCCAACGTCGAGTGGCCGGAGCTCGTCCGGCGCTGCCGGCACGTGGAGGAGCTTGGCTTCGACACCGTCGGACTCGTCGACCACCTCGTCGACTGGGCGGGCGGCAAGGGCCCGTGGTTCGAGCTCTGGTCGCAGGTCTCGGCGGTCGCGATGGTGACCGAGCGCATCCGGATCGCGACGCTCGTCGCGCAGATCCCGCTGCGCAACCCGGCGATGTTCGCCCTCCAGGCGCTGACGGCCGACCACGCCTCCGGCGGCCGGCTCGACGTCGGACTCGGCACCGGGCTCGAGAGCGACCCCTCCTGCCGCATGATGGGCGTGCCGAACTGGAGCGCGAAGGAACGCGTCGCGCGCCTCGGCGAGTACGTGCAGGTCGTCGACCGGCTCCTGCGCGGCGAGGAGACGACCTTCGCCGGCGAGTACTACACGACCGACGCCGCGATCCTGCGGCCACTGCCGGTGCAGTCGCCGCGGCCGCCGCTGATGATCGCGGCGATGGGGCCGGTGATGCTCGGCCTCGCGGCGCGGCACGCCGACATCTGGAACAGCCTCAGCTTCGCGGCGACGTTCGACGAGCAGATTGCAGAGACCCGCCAGCGGATCGCGACGATCGACGCCCGCTGCGCCGCACTCGGCCGCGATCCAGCCAGCCTTCGCCGCTCCTACCTGATGTTCGACCCGACGGCGCGGGCGGGCGGCGGCGCGCTCGCCTACTACGAGGACGAGGCGACGTTCCGGCGGATGGTCGGCGAGGTCGTCGCGCTGGGGATCACCGAGATCGGGCTGTACTACCCCGCGCTCGGACGACAGGTGCCGATGTTCGAGCGCATCGCCCGGGAGGTCATCCCTGATCTTGGGGGTGACTCGTAGCGTGTCGCAATGGTGCCGCACACCTTTGCGACACGGCACTGTCGCAAAGGTGTGCGGCACCATTGCGACAGCGGGAGTTCCCTACGCCGACGGCGCGCGCCCGCGGTAGAGGAACGTCCCGATCGCGCCGTGCGCCAGCTCGTGGATCAGGTCGAGCGCCGGGCCCTTCGAGTCGGTGAAGATCTTCGTCTGGTTGTACTCCTGCGGCGGCTGCTCCTTCCAGAGCTGCCAGTCCTGCATGACGAGGAGCGTGCGGTTCTCGACGAACGACGATTCGAGCAGCGAGTACCAGGCCTCATTGACCTCGTAGGTGCGCCCGCAGTCGATGTACGCGATCTCGATTGGGCCGCCGCTCCACGCCAGCGCCGCGACGTGGTCGTTGTCCCCGTGGGAGACGATCCGGCCACGGTGCACGTCGATCCGGTCGGCGATCGGCGCCGCGAACCGCTCGAAGATCGCCTGGAACGACGCGCCGTCCGCCGGGCGGTCGGCCTCGCCGTAGTACTCGTCCATCCACGAGCTGCGCCAGACGAAGTCGTCGTACACCTGGAGGCGCCGGTCGGCGAACGCCGGCGACGCCTGCAGGCCCGAGACGATGTGCGTCGTCGATCGGCCGAACCACGGCCCGAGCTCGATCGCGGCGCCGGCGCCGGTGTACCAGCCGCCGATCCACTCGTAGTAGCGCCGCTCCTCCTCGGTGATCATCCCGGGGATCTCCGACGGCGGCAGCGCGATCTCCCACCACGGTGCGGGCTGGGCGCCGATCAGACGGTCGAGTTCGAGCACGGAGGGTCTATCGGCCACCGACCCTGGCCGCTTGAGAGCGCCGGTCGAGGCAGCGAGCGACGAATCCGGCGGCGATCGTCGCCGCGACTCTCGTGGCTTCGGAGTCGAGGCGGTGCGCGTCGGCCTCGAGCGTGTCGGGATGCAGGCCGTTCGCGGCGAAGAACGGCACCGTCGCGCCGTCGACGCCGCCCGGGACGCCGCGGAGGCCGTTCGCGAGCCCGGTTGCGAACGAGATGGTGGTCTCGGGGTGGAACTGGATGCCCCACGTCTCGCCGTGCCGGAAGGCCTGATCGCACGCCGCCGTGCGCGCCAGCACGGTCGCGCCCGGCGGCGACCGGAACGCGTAGGCGTGCGCGTGAAACGGGGTGAATCGACGGGGGACGCCGCCGAACAGCGGGTCGTCGACGGCTGCGTCGGTCGTCTCGACGGTCAGGTACCCGACCTCCGTCGCCGAGCGGTAGGTCTCGCCACCGAGCACCTGCGCGAGCAGTTGGCCGCCGAGGCAGATGCCGAGCACCGGCAAGCCGGCCCCGAGGGCGGCGGCGATGGTGGCGCGCCCTCGGTGCACCGCCTCCTCATCGTCCCCCGGATCGGCGAGGCCAGGCAACACGACGACGCCGTCGTAGCCATCCACGGCCGGTAGGTCGCCGGACGACATGTGGGTGGCGGCGACTGCGCCGATGCGGTGGAGAGCGTCGCCGACCCGACCGAAGCCCTTGTCGGGGTCGTTCTGGACGACGAGGAGGCGGATCATCGGCGGGGCACGCGGATCGCGTCGGGCCGCGGCTGGTTGCCGATCGAGTACCGATCGAGGTCGTCCTCGCTCATCCCGAGTGCGTGGCCAACCTCGTGCAGCAGCGTCTCGCGGACGACGTCGCCGAGGCGGCTGGCGGTCCGGGCGTGGAACATGATCGGCAGGCGATACAGCGTGATCGCGGCGTCGACATCGACCGTCGTGCCGCCGAACGCGCCGGCCGCGACCGGCCGTCGCTCGTACAGGCCAAGGACGTTGGGCGCTCCCTCGCGTACCTCAGCCGTGTGCAGGTGGACGCGTCGTGCGTCGAGTTCGCCGCGGATCCAGACGGGCAGCGCCGCCAGTTCGGCCACCACGACTCCCTCGAACTCCGTGCTGCCGAGCTCGAACGGCTCGCCCGAGGCGGCCAGCCGGCGCGCCCGCTCCTCGCCGGCCGCTCGCCGGGCGGCTGCACGGGTGACGTGAACGCGGGCGTCGCGCTCGAGGATGGTGACGACCGCGAGCGCCACAGCGCCGTAGGCAGCCCAGAGCGCGACCTGGGCGGCGAGTGGCCAGCCGCCGCCGGCCAGGATCCGCACGAGTGGGGACGTGATCAGGTACGCGAGGACAGCGATCGCAACCGTTGACGCGATGCGGACTGCCAGGCGGAGCGCCACGCGGGCAGGGTAGCCCGCGCGGCGCTCCGACGGGCGCGCGTGATCGCCTAGGTGGTCGCCGCAACACCGACGCCGTGCATCACGACGTCGCCCGCGGTTACCTGTGGTGTCGCGACGGCCGCGTCGGGCATGTTCTCGCGCAGCCAGGCTGCGGCGATCCGGTTCGACTCGTCCGTGCCGGCGCGGTCGCTGCAGATGGTGATCGAGGTCGTCGCGTCGTCGCCGCGGACGAGGTAATAGGCGTGGTACCCCGGGACGCTCGAGATCAACGCCCTCACCTCCTCCTCGTGCGCGACCAGTCGATCCGCGAGGCCGGCGGCTCCCGGATAGTGCCTGATCGATGCGTACATCGCTCCTCCTCGTCAGCCCGCGGAGGCCGGGCGCGGGCGCATCGTGTGTCCCCGGCCCGCCCAGTCTACGCCTCGGCCTAGCCCGCGTCGACTACGCGATCAGCAGATGCGACCGGCGAGCCCGTTCAGCGTTGGCAGCGTCGCGGTAGTGCACGGCAGCGAGCTCGGCCAGGCCCGGTCCGCCGAGGCCGTAGCCGGCGAACAGACAGTCGGGCACCGTGAACCCGACATGGTCGATCGGCAGGTCGACGATGCGACGGTCCGGGCGGTCGAGCAGCGCGCAGATGCCGATCGATGCCGGCTGCTCGGCCGCGAGGGTCATGGCCGCGAATCGCAGGCGAAGGCCGGTGTCGATGATGGTCGTCACGACGAGAACCGCTCGTCCGGCGAGCGGCGCCCGGCCAGTTCGGACGAGGCGCGCCCGTGCTTCACCCGAACCGAAGCGGGTGACCGTGATCGCCTCGACGGTGACCCCGCCTGTCAGCCGCTGACGCAGCGCCTCGGTGAACCGCCCGGCCTCCGGCAGCACGCCGAGCAGCACGACCCCGGCCGGGTGCCGGTGGTCGATCTCGGCTGCGACCTCCGCGATGCGGCGATCGACCGCCGCTGCGTCGATCGCGACCGGGCCGGGATTCGCGATCACGCCGCGCCGGCCTCGAGACCGTGGGTTTCGCCGAGGCGTTCGATGTCGCGGCGGCACCACAGCTTCACCCTGACCTCGGGGTGGATCGCCGCGAGCCGCCGCACCTTGCGGTGCTTCCGCGTCGTATGCGTCTGGCGCATCGTCGTGACCTCGATGTAGAGATCCATCTCGGTGAGGTAGAAGTCAGGCGTGAAGGCGTCGCGCACACGCCCCTCGTCGTCCACGTCGAGGTCGAACGTGCGGGGCTCGTACTCCCACGCGACACCGTAGAAATCGAGCAGCCGCGCACACTGCTCCTCCACGGCGTTGGCGAAGCGGCCCACGCCAGCCGAGTGTACGGCGGCAGTCGGACGACGCCGTATGACCGCACAACGAGGCACCGAGCCGGTGGCTCACTCCGTCTGCGACTCGCGTACCGTCCCCCGAAGGATTCGGCACCCGGGTCGGAGTCGGCGTGCGCTCCGTGCTCGGTGCATGGACAAACGTACAGGCCCGCTACGGGGCCGTCAAGCGCCCGTCACGGCCGGCTGCCGCAAATTGCGCGAACTACCGCGACTCGGCTCGGTCACGCGTGCGGATGCCGATCCTGCGGCCCGCATCCGTCTCGGGCAGGGTGCGCGTTCCGTCCGCGTCGATCACGACGGGTGCCATCCAGGAGGCGGCGGTGCCGTGGTCGGGATGGCGGCTGGCGGCCATCGCGGCGAGCAGATGGCGATCGGTGATGACGCCGACGGGCGAGTCGTCGGCATCGATGACCACGAGCGCGCTCGCGGCCTCGCGTTCCATGATTCGGGCGACCTCTCCGAGCGTCGTCGCGATGGGTACGCGGATCATCCCAGGTTGATACACGTATCTCACAATACGAGTGTTTGGGCCGTTTGCAAGGGGTCCGCGGCTACCGTGAGGATCGTGCAGCAACGCGCCGACCTCCGTAACGTCGCCATCGTCGCCCACGTCGACCACGGCAAGACGACCCTGGTCGACGCGATGCTCTGGCAGACGGGCGCCTTTCGTGCCAACCAGGACGTCGCCGAACGCGTCCTCGACTCGATGGACCTGGAGCGCGAGAAGGGCATCACGATCCTCGCCAAGAACACCGCAGTGCGGTACGGCGAGACGAAGATCAACATCGTCGACACGCCGGGCCACGCCGACTTCGGCGGTGAGGTCGAGCGCGCGCTGACGATGGTCGACGGCGTGTTGCTCCTCGTCGACGCGAGCGAGGGCCCGTTGCCGCAGACGCGCTTCGTGCTGCGCAAGGCGCTGGAGGTCGACCTGCGCGTGATCCTCGTCGTCAACAAGGTCGATCGCCCCGACGCGCGCATCTCCGAGGTCGTCGACGAGACGTACGCGCTGTTCCT
>VFJZ01000024.1 GCA_009885805.1 Actinomycetota bacterium | reverse complement strand
GTGACCCGCCCGCCGCTTGGACTTGCTCCTGCAAGCCCTGCGCGACGGGCGAGCCTCCCGCTCGCTCCAGAAACCTCGACCACAACGCCATTTCCGTGTCGAACCACTAGGCGACGATCAGCCGGGGACGCGACCGAGCGAGGACCCGGTCGAGCACCGCGTGGTCGTTGCCGTCGATGTCGATCACGAGCACCTCGAACGCCGCCGGCACGCCGGCGGCGTCGAGCAGACCGGCGATGTTGGCCGCGTCGACCCGCGCCTCGACCACCGATGCGGCCGGGGTGACGAGGCGCGCAGCGGCCGCGCGGTCAGGATCGGCCTCGATCCAAACCGTCCGCCAGCCGCTGTCGAGAAGCGCCCGCGTGCAGTTCTCCGACCCGTCCCCGGAGCCGATCTCGACCGCCACGGCCGGGCCGTCGACGGATACGCGCCGCAGCACTTCGGCGATGATGCCGTCCTCACCGTGCTGCGAGGACGTGCGCGCCTCGAACCGGGCCAGATCCCCGCGTCGACACGCGACGACCGCGTCCCAAACGCGTCGCCACACCCACCAGGCTCGGACGGCCGGGCCGTCCGGACCGACGCCGGATCGGAGCAGTGCGTCGTGCGTTCGCATCGCCCGCGATCGCGCCTCCGGAGCAGCCACCCGATCAGGCGCCCTGTGCATCGCTCGCCAGCGCGAGGTCGGCGATCAGCCGGAAGACGATCACCTGCGTCGCCGCGCTGCGCGGGTCGGCCGTTCCGGTCGCCGTCACCCGCAGGCGGTGGACGCCCGGTTCGAGGCCGGTGACAAGCACGCGGCGGAAGCCTCCGACCGGCTCGTACAGATCGACCTCCTCGCGGTGCGCGCCGACCTCGACGACGGCGCGCCCGCCCCAGGGTTGGGCCCAGAGGATCGCGATCGCCGTCGTACCTTCACATTCGACCTCGAGGCAGTCGCCGACGGCGCCCTCGGTCAGCAGGCCAGCCAGCGGCCCGGAGAGCGTTGCCGTGCTCCAGCGGCCGAACCGCCTCACCTCCGGCGCCGTCGCGTCGAAGGAGCGGACGCGGTGGCGAGGCGCGGGACGGTCGTCGCGGCGACGAAAGAGGCACACGAGATTCGAAGCCAGATCAGGGCGCGCGGTGTGTGTGCGCACCGCGGCTCGGGCGTCGTCTGTCGTGCCCACCATCGCGTCGATGTCCGGGTAGCGGGAGGCGCAGTAGCCGTACGCCTCGACCAGTGCGAACCGTTCGCTCAGCAGCGCGACAAGCTCGTCGTAGCCCATCAGGGCGGTGTGCTCCGGACCGACGCAGTACCGTTCGCCACGCCGTCGGTAGAGTTCGGCGTCGGCGTTCGGGGTCGTCACGACCAGATGGCCTCCCGGCCGCATCACCCGGTGGAGCTCGTCGACGAACGCGACTGTCGCATCGACATGCTCGATCGACTCTCCGCTGAAGACCACATCGACCGTCCCGTCAGGTAGCGGCAGGCTCTCGCCTCTCGACGTCAGGTACTGGAAGCGATCGCCGTACGGATAGACCCCGGCCGCCGACACGCGCTCGGACTCGGCGATCGCAGCCGACGAGATGTCGATCCCGATCGCGAATCGGCACCCGTGGAGCCGCGGGTAGACCGCCGCGAACCCCCAGCTGCCGACCCCGTAGTCGAGACAGACGGCATCGTCCAGTGGCGGTAGCGCAAGGCCCCCTAACAGCTCCATCCGGTACTCGTGAGCCGCCTCGAGCAGCCCTGCCAGGGGCTCGTAGAATGTGGCACCGCCGGCGAGCTCGCAGCGGAAGCGATCGTCGATCCACTGGCCGAGGACATCGTCCGACGAAGGCTGGACCGGCGCGGCCGCATCGATCCGCTCAACCCGTGCCTCGAGGTCGGTGACGCGGCGGTCGACCGGCCCGACGCGCGCCTCCAACCGGTCGAACACGGGTCGGAGCAGAGCCCGCAACAGCCATCGCATCACCGCTGTCCCGCCACCGGCTTCCGGACGACCTGGTACACGCCCGAGGCGACGGCCCGCAGGTCGTCGTGGCCGATCACCTGGTCGAACGACCTGAAGGCCGCCCGGACGGGCTCGAGGACCTCCGGCGAGAGGTGTTCTGGCAGACCAGCGGCATCCATCAGCCAGGCAACGGTACCGGAGAGCGAGCCGAACCAGCCGGACTCGACGGTCTCGCAACCGCGGAACAGCTCGGCCATGCCCCAGGGTGTGACGTTGAAGTAGTGCGACGGCACCGCGTGGAGCGGCTGCATGAAGGCCGCCTCGGCGACGATCAGGCCGCCCGGGCGCGCGACGCGCACCATCTCCTCGACGGCACGGAACGGGTGGTACAGGTGCTCGAGCACCGCCTGCGAGACGACTAGGTCGAACACGTCGTCGCAGAAGGGGAGCGCGTGGCCGTCCCCGAGCACGTCGGCGGACTCGAACGCGAGGTACTCGAAGTTGACGTGCCGGGGCACGCATCGACGCCGCTCCCCGCCGCCGCACTCCAGGATCCACCCACCCGGTGCGGCCTGGTCGAGGTGGCGCGTGATCACGGGGCTGTACGGGTTGCCACGCAGCAGCGGGCGTCGCGGCCCGAACCCGTCCGCCGGTGCCAGCGGCGCGTGCAGCACGATCTCGCGGACCAGGACCTGCGACCCGAGCGCGGCCGGATGGCGCTCGCCCGTAACGGCGACCTGCAGACGATGGCGACGAGGCTCACCGGGAGGGCAGAGTCGATACGGCAGGATCACCGACCCGCCCGGCTCGAACAGGTCGATGCAGGCCAGGACCTCGCCGTCGCAGCGCAGCTCCACCATGCCCGAATGCGGGTGCCGGAGAAGCAGCACGGTCGCGCCGGCGCAGACCGCGTCGAGCTCGAGGTACGCACCCGCGCGATCGGTCTCGAGCAGATCACCGTGGCGCCGCCAGTCACCGGTCGCAACGAGTTCCGGCGCGGACGGATCGACGCGACGCTCGCCGAGCGCGGGCAGGTCGACGGTGCCGACTGTCGCACCGCCCTCGCCGCGCCGGTGGAAGTCCCAGCGGCCGTCAGCGATCACGGCGGCGGTGACGGCGCAGCCAGGGCACGTCGCGACGCCCTCGTACGGCCGCCCGGCAACGGTGATCGCCGCCGCTACGTCGAGCGCACCGTGGCAGATCGGACAGCACAGGAGCGGCGAGAGGTCCTCCGCCACCGTGACGGCGGACTCGTCGGCGGCGGAGACGATGCCGGTGCCACGCTCGTGCCGGTCGCAGATCGTCCGGTAGAACGCCTCGACGTCGGCTGCCATCCGCTCGCGCGTATAGCGGGCGGCGAAGCGCGCCCGCCCGGCGGCGCCGAGGCGGCGCCGCTCGCCGGCGTCGCCGGCGAGACGGATCAGCGCGGCCGCGAGCGCACCGGGCTCAAGCGGCGGCACGACGGCCCCGCAGGCGGCCTCGGCGACGATGTGCTGCATCTCACCGGTCGCCGTGACGACGACTGGGACGCCGGCGCGCATCGCCTCCAGCACGGTCAGGCCGAACGACTCGAAGCGTGACGGCACGACGACGATGTCGGCATCGGCGTAGTAGCGCGCGAGTTCGTCGTCGTCGACCGGCCCCGCGAACCGGACGCGGTCGCGATCGGAACCGGCCGACGCTGCCCACTCCGCCGGGTACGTGCTGCCGCGCGGCGTGCTGCCGGTCGCGTCGCCGACAAGCACGAGCTCTACCATCGGCTGCGCCTCGAGTATCGCCGGCGCCGCCGCAAGCAGCTCGTCGACCCCCTTGCGTGGCTCGAGCCGACCGACGAAGAGGATCCGAACAGCTGGATCACCCGAGGCCCGCACACGATCTGGCGCGGCGTCCTCGATCCCGTGCGGGACGAGGCCGAGGGGACGGGAGCGCAGGTCGACGCCGTAGGCATCCGCAACGTCGTCCACGATCGGCTCCCCGCAGGCGAGGACCGCCGTGGCGCAGCGGAACGACACCAATTCGAGCGCCTCCAGCTCGCCGATCACGCGGTCGTTCGCGGGAATACGCGGGTCGGTCGCGACGAGCTGGCGGAGCGGCGTGTACAGGCCGAGGACCGTGCGGTGCCCGCCTGCGGCCATCACCCCGATGCCCGGCGAGTCCCAGTTGGGAACCTGGACGACGTCGACCGGCCACCGATCGTGGACGCGTGCGAGGCTCGCCGCGTACGCGAGGGTCTGTGGCACGAGGTGTTCGGGCACAGCGAGCCCGTCGGGCAGGGCCTGCTCGGCGACGATCGCGGGGACGCGGTGGACCCACACGCCGTCTTCGAAGTCGAGGCTCTCATCGCCAACTGCAGGGGTCAGAACGCGCACATCGTGCCCCCGGTCGGCGAGGCCGACCGCCAGGTTCACGATCACCCGCGAGATGCCGTTCAGCCGGGCCGGCGCCCACTCCGGGGCGAGCAGAGCGACGTGCAGGGCGTCCGCTCGTCGCACCGTCGCGAAGGGCCGCACCGTCGCCGGCGCCGCAAACCATTCCGGGTCGCGAAGGCGCGGTCCCCGCGCCGCCGCTGCCTGCCCGGCGGCGTAGCCACGGTCGATCTGTTCCTCCAGCCGGGCGGGCCCGTCACGGTCGAGACGCCCGCCGTCGACGTGGAATCGGCAGTCTGCACGGTGATGATCCGCGAAGCGCCCGAGGTCGTCCATCAAGCCCACGAACCCGTGCCGCTCGATGCCGTGGCGCAGTGCGAAGTAGCAGCGGTTCTTGAGAACGCTGAAGCGGTCGGTGAGCACGCGATCGGCGGACCGCAAGACGCTCGGCAGGAATCCGTGCAGCACGTGCCCTTCGTCGAGCGCCTGCACGACCCAGCCCCGATCGACGAGCCTCCGGCAGACGTCGGCCTCGTCGAGGTAGTACTCGAACTCCTCGTCGAAGCCGCCGATGGCGGCAAGGATGTCGCGCCGGAACATGGCGCTCGTCCCGATCGGGTAGACGATCCAGTCGCTGCCTGGCGAGGCGCGCAGCGCTGATGGGTTCCCGCCCTCGAATTGCACGCGCGCCTCGCCGAGCGCGTTGACGAGGCTGTACCGGGCCTGTAGCGCGACTCCGGTGTGATCGAGGACCGGCCCACCGGCGGCGGCGACCTCCGGATCAGAGAAGGAGCCGGCCAGGACGTCCAGCCAGGTCGGTTCGGGCACGGCGTCGTCATCGATGAAGGCGACGAGCGCGCCGGCGGCGGCCCGGACACCGGCGTTGCGAGCAGCGCTCAGGTTTCGCTCGGCGACGCCGCACGCGACGACGTCGTCGGGGAGCCCCTCCGGAGCGCCGCCATGGTCGAACCCGGACCCGACGACGACCACTTCGAACCCACTCGTCCGCTGGTGCCGGAGGCCCGCCAGGGTGCGCTGCAGCGAGGCCTCGCGGCCGGGCGTCGTGCAGACGACGACCGAGATCGTCGGCGCGGTCACGCCGGCGACCCCAGCAGGTCATGGACGTCGTCCAGGAACGCCCGGTCGACCGTCGACCGGGCCGTCTCCAGCCGCAGGTCATCCAGCCGCGCGCGCCGGGCTGCGCCGTCGAGCGTCCCGCCCGTCACGGGCACCACGACATCGGCGCCGGCTCGCACCGCCGGCACGGCATCCAGCGCCGCGGCCAGCGCGGCGCTGATCGCACTCACGTCGCCGACGGGCACGCACTGGCCGACCGGGCCGACGAGGTCGGGGAGGTTGCCGGCGTCGGAGGCGACGACCTGGCAGCCCGCGAGCAGCGCCTCGAGCGCGGGGACGCAGTAGCCCTCGTGGTACGACGGGATGACGACGATGTCGGCGGCCGCGTACAACGCAGCGAGCTCGGAATCGGACGGCGACTCGATGACGTCGATCCCGGGCCGCGCCAAGAGCGACGCGATCAGATCCGCGTCGCTGAGGCGCCGGTTCCCTGCCACCGCGAGCCGGAAGGCTCGACCCGTCGCGCGGAGGTCGTCGGCCGCCGCGACGAGGTCGGCGATCCCCTTCGCCGGCACGATCCGGCCCACGAAGAGGATGGTGGGCAGGCCGCGACGGTCGCCGGGCGCGGCGACGATCGCCGGTGGCAGGGGTTGCACCCTCAGCGCCTCTTCGGAGAAGCCGAGCGACCGCAGGTCATCGGCATTGAACGCGCTGTCGCAGAAGATCCGCCGCGCGTGGCGGAGGTTCTCCCGCCGCTCGAGCGCCCGCTCGACGCGAACTCGCACGGCCGGGTCGTCGATGAGAGCCGCCGGCGTCACGTTGTGGTAGACGGCGGCGAGCCGCTCGCGGGGCACGAGCAGCGCGAGGTCGAAGAGCTCGTAGTAGATGCCGTATTCGAAGATGTGAAGGTCGGCCTCGCCGACGATGCCGCTGCGCAGAGCGGACGCCGCATCGGCGTAGACGTTGATGCCCGGCACCGATCCATCCGAGCCCTGTGCGATGCCGACCGCGCGGACCGTCGACCCGGCCGGATCCCAGCGACGGATCGCCACCAGCTTGTCGCGGAGGCTGTTCGAGATCGCGTCGCCGGCGACGACAGCACCCGACCACACGGCGACGGTGCGTGGCATCAGCGCTCGTCCGCTGCGGGCGCGCGCGCCTCGAACTCCATCTCGAATGCGAGCCCGTTCCGCCTCCCGGTCGCGACGCACCGCGGATCGGCGAAGCCGACTTCGGTGAGGAGGGCGGCCAACCCGTCCCGGGCGTGCATCGCGTAGTGGAAGTCACCCTCATACTCCTGATCGCCGTACGTCACCCGCGCCAGCTCGGCGAACGTCATCGTTCCGTCGCCATACGCCGCGAGCAGGGCCTCGCCGTCCGGGAGCACGAGCCGGAGCGTCCCGCCCGGCGAGAGCACCCGTCGCCAGTGCGGCAGCACGACGCGGCGGAGCTCCTCGACCGGGAAGTGCTCGACGACGTGCTCCGCGACCAACTCGTTCACCGATCCGGCGGCGAACGGCAGCCGCCGCGCGTCTGCGACGACATCGATGCCCGGCAGGGGCCGCAGGTCGACGTTGACGAACCCCTCCCGCGGGACATGGCCGGCCCCGACGTTGACACGCAGGGGCGAGGGCCAGGGGCCAGGCGCGTCGGCGTCGGCTCCGGCCGACGGCGCAACCGCCGTCTCACCATGCAGGTACCGAGCTTCGTACAGGACCTCGCGGCGGATGAACTCGCCCCGTTCCTCGATCTGGCGGAAGCGCCCGTGGACGGCGACGTCGCGCTCGTCAGAGCGGATCGCAACCCGGTCGACGTACGCCCGGAGATCACCGGTCGCCGCCGTGATGGCCTGGATCGATGCGCTGCTGGTGACCTCGGCGATCCGCGCGGCCAGCGCCTCGTGCTCGCGGCGGACGATCCGGGAGGCGGCGTTCGACGCCGCAACCGCGTCGACCAGTGCGGAGATGATCGCGTCGTCCAGCCCGGCGGTGGCAGGCGGCGCGTCGCCGAGCGCGGCGATGCCGGCCTCGGCGGCGGCGAGGCGCGCGTCGAGCGGACCGACGCGCGCCTCGAGTCGTCTGAAGAAGGGGCGGATGAAGGGCCGCAGGACGAGCGCGGCCAGTCGTCGCGCAGGTGGCCTGGGTGGTGGATGGTGCATGGTGCCGGTCGGGCCCTTCGACGAGGTGCCGTCGAATCCTAGCGACCGGCATCGATGGCATCGCTGCCCTGCGTCCCGGTACGATGCGGGCGTGCGGATCGCGGTCACTGGGGCACGAGGCCAGCTCGGCCGTGCCCTCATCGCGGCGAGCGGCGCAGTGCCCATCGACGCCGATGTCACCGACCGCGCCGGGATCGCGGCGGCGGTTGCCGGCGCGCGCCCGGACGTTGTCGTCAACTGCGCGGCGTTCGTCGACGTCGACGGGGCCGAGGATGCGGGGATGGCCGGCGCATTCGCCGTCAACGCGGTCGGGGCTGCTTGCGTCGCGCGGGCGGCGGCCGCCGCCGGCGCGCACGTCATCTACCTGTCGACGAACTACGTCTTTTCCGGTACCGCCGCCCGCCCGTACGAGGAAGACGACCCACCGCGACCGATCAACGTCTACGGCGCTTCCAAACTCGCCGGCGAGTTTGCGACGATGGCCGTCGCCCCCACGGCCACCATCGTACGCACGTCCGCCCTCTACGGCGACGCTGGCAGCCGCGCCAAGGGCGGGAGCTTCGTGGCGCGCATCCTCGCGGGTGCCCGCGCCGGTCGTCCGCTCGCCGTCGTCGCCGACCAGTTCATCGCTCCGACCTCGTGTCGACACCTGGCCGTCGCACTCGGCGCAGTGGTGCAGGGACGACCGGCAGGGGTCGTCCACCTCACCAACGCGGGGGCCTGCACCTGGTGGGACCTGGCTGTCGAGACGCTGCGGCTCGCGCATATCAGGGCGACGGTCGAGCGGACGGCGACGGAGCAGGCTCCTGGGCGGGCGCTGCGACCGCCGAACGGTCTGCTCGGCCGGTCGCGGACCGATGCGCTCGGCCTGCCGGCGCTCGCGCCATGGCAGGAGGCACTTGCCGAGTATCTCGCGTCGGACGGTGACGGCGGGCGCGGCCTGCAGCCCTCCTCCTGACGGCGCCGAACCGGTGTGCCGAACGCCCTGCACGCCGTGCGACGTGACGCAGCGGCAACGTCGCACCCGCGCCGGGCGGGGCGGTCAGCGCCTGATCTCGTACACGGTCCCCCCGAAGCCGAGCACGACCACCCGCCCGTCGGCCGTCGTGCGGAATTCGGCAGGCAGGAGCTGCGGGTCGAGATCTCGGATCCGGGTCAGTTCCCGTGGGTGCGTGCCGTCCAGGTCGAGCACGTAGAGGCGACCACACGTGAAGTCTCCGAAGACGTAGGGGCGGCCACGGGCGCCGAAGGCGCCTTGCATCCCGATCGTGCCACCGGTCGTGGACGCACAGCCGTCGTTGTGCGGGTAGGACCACAAGGGCGCAGCGAAGCGATCGTCGGAGGACGGGCCCTCGAAGTAGGGCCAGCCGTAGTCGCCGCCCTCGACGACCAGGTTGACCTCCTCCGCCGCCGAGGGCGGCGCCGAGCCTACATCGTTCACCAGCAGGTGCTGGGCGTCCAGCAGCGCGAACCGGAACGGGTTGCGGAAGCCGACGGCGAACGTCATCGATGCCAACTCGGCAGCGACTATGGGAGCACCGCCGGCAAGACGGTCGGCGGGTATCCGGACGATCCTCGCAAGGACCGAGCCCGGCTCCCGGGAGAGCGCGCCGTCCCCGCTATCGCCGATCGAGACGTACAGCGCGCCGTCCTCGGCAAGTCGAAGGCCACCCGCGTTGTGCGCGGCGGTGTAGGACGGGATCCCGGTCGCGATCACCTCTTCGCGCACGATCGAGCCGAGGTCGGGCGCGAGCGTCAGGCGCAGAACCTCGTTCGTCGGCGCGGTGCCGGGCGCCCGACCGGTGCCGCAGGCGGCCGCAGCGGCCGTCCGGAAGGCGTAGACGACCCGATCGGTTGCGAACGAGCGACTCGCCTCGAGGCCGAGCAACCCGCGCTCGGCCTCCGTGCAGACGCGGAGCGAGCCGATCCTGACCGCCGGACCACCGCCTGCCGGCAGGCGTTCGATCCAGGCGTCCGCCTCACCGCCGAACCCGCCCTTGCCGCCAACGAGAATACTGTCGTCGGGGAGGACCGCGAAGGTCGCAGCAGCATCCGTCGTCGCCCTTCCCACCGCGACCAGCGTGGCGTCGTCGGCAATGACGACAGCCAGCGGCGCCCCGCCGGGGACGTCGTCCGCCAGCCGTGCGGCCACGGCGCCGGCCGCGATCAGGCCGACGACCGTCATCCCCGTGGCGACGAGCAGCGGACGCCGAAGCCGTCCGACGGCGAACGCGCCGAGGATCGCCAGAAGCGACGAGACGGCCGCAGCGAGGAGCACACGGACGTTTCCGGCATGCAACATCGGCGGCGGCGGCAATGGCGGCACGTCGATGTACGCGGCTCCGGGGCTGACGACGTCGAAGGCGGTCGCGTCGATCCGGGTGAGACCGGGCCCCACGGGCGCGTCGGCCAGCCTCAACGCGACCTCGCGGGAGCCTGTCACGACAGCACGCCGCACGACGACCCGGCCGGCTACCGAGCTCGGGTAGAGGCGGACGCGGGCGGCGTCGACCGGGACGTCGATCACCGCGGTCGCTGGCCCGCGAGTGAGACGCCGGGCGTCGAGCACGACCTCGCGGAACCCGCTCGGAGTCGGTGTCGACAGGTCGACGACGACCGCGCCGCCAGGCCCCTCGACGAGCGCCCTGCCGTTTCCCGGCCCGACTGCGAACGGCAGCGCGAGCGTCGGGCCGTCCCCGAAACTGATCGGAAACGGTCCGGAGACACCCGGGACGCCGAGAACGCGAGCGGGCCCGGCATCGCGCTCGATCGTCCAGCCGGCCGGTGGCGCCTCCGCGGCGGCGTCCCAGATGAAGCGGACGCCGCCGCCGGACTCCCCGACAGCGGCGATCGGCGTGATGGTCAGCGTCTGCGCCCACTGACCGCCGCTCGGCGCCGGAGCGCTCGTCAGGCGCCGCCCGTCGACGTCCAAACCGATCATGGCGCCGTACGGCACCTCGTCGAAGGTCACCGTCAGACGATCCGGTCCGGGTTGGAAGGGCCGGAACACGGCCCAGATCCCGACCAGGCCGACGGCGGCGATGGCGACGGCGACGACCGCCCGCGCCGCCGTGGCGATCCCCGTCCTGTTCCCGCCCATCGCGCCAGTCTACCGGTGGCGGCGGATAGGATCAGAGGATGCAGCGGATCCTCGTCACGGGCGGCTGCGGGTTCATCGGCTCGCACCTCGTCCGCCGTCTGCTCGACGGCCATCCAGGCGCCACGGTCGTCAACCTCGACCTGCTGACCTACGCCGGCCGACCCGAGAACCTCGCCGACGTCCCGGACGATCCGCGCTACCGGTTCGTGCGCGGCGACATCGCCGACGCGGCGGCGGTCGCCGAAGCGGCGGAGGGCTGCGACGCGATCGTCAACGTCGCCGCCGAGACGCACGTCGACCGCTCGATCATGGGCGGCGACGAGTTCATCACGACGAACATCCTCGGCACCAAGCGGTTGCTCGACTGGGCGGCGGCACACGAAGGCACGCGCTTCGTCCAGGTGTCGACCGACGAGGTGTACGGCGACATCGCGGCTCCCCACCGATCGGTCGAGACGGACCTGCTCCACGCCTCCTCGCCCTACGCGGCGGCGAAGGCCGCCGCTGAGTTGCTGGTGGCGGCCTACGTGCGGACGTACGTCATCGACGCGACGATCGTGCGCGGCGCGAACGCCTACGGGCCGCACCAGTTCCCGGAGAAGTTCATCCCGGTGCTCGCCATCAACACGATCGAGGGCCGACCGCTGCCGATCTACGGCGACGGCCTCCAGGTGCGCGAGTTCACCCACGTCTCCGACTTCGCCGCCGGCATCGAGACCGTACTGCTCCGCGGCGTTGCCGGCGAGGCCTACAACTGCGGCTCCGAGCAGGCGCAAGTCAACCTCGATACGGCGCGGCGCGTGGTCGAGATCCTCGAGGCCGACGATGAACTGATCCAGCACGTTGCCGACCGGCCCGGGCACGATCGCCGCTACGCCATCGACTGCGCGAAGCTGCGCGCCCTCGGCTGGGCGCCGACGATTGGCTTCGAGGACGGCCTGCGCGCGACCGTCGAGTGGTACCGCGCCAACGAGCCGTGGTGGCGCGCCATCCAGGCGGGGGCGGACTACACCGACTACGTCGCCGCCAACTACGGCGGCCGGGCCGGCGCGTGAAGGGAATCGTTCTCGCCGGCGGCGCCGGCACTCGCCTCCACCCGGCCACGCTCGGCATCTCCAAGCAGCTGCTCCCCGTGTACGACAAGCCGATGGTCTACTACCCGCTCTCCACGCTGATGCTGGCCGGCGTGCGGGACATCCTCGTCATCTCGACACCGCACGACCTGCCGCTTTTCCGACGCCTGCTCGGCGACGGGTCGCAGTTCGGGATCGCCCTCTCCTACGCGGAGCAGGACCGGCCCCGCGGCCTTGCCGACGCGTTCATCGTCGGTCGGGCCCACGTCGGCGGCGATACGGCGGCACTCGTCCTCGGCGACAACATCTTCCACGGCGAGGGACTTGCCGAGACGCTCCAGGCGGAGGTCGCACGCGTCGACGGGTGCACGCTGTTCGGTTACCGCGTGTCCGATCCGGAGCGGTACGGCGTCGCCGAGGCGGACCCCTCAGGGCGGATCACGTGGATCGACGAGAAGCCAGCGATGGCGCGCTCCAACCTCGCGGTGACCGGCCTCTACCTGTACGACAACACCGTGCTCGACATCGCTCGCGACCTCGAGCCGTCGCCACGCGGCGAACTCGAGATCACGGACGTCAACAACGTCTATGTCCAGGACGGACGCGCGCGACTGGTCGAACTCGGTCGCGGCATGGCGTGGCTCGACACCGGCACCCACGACTCGCTGCTGGAGGCATCCCACTTCATCCAGGTGCTGCAGCACCGGCAGGCGCTACGCATCGCGTGCCTGGAAGAGGTCGCGTTCCGGATGGGCTACATCGACGCCGAGCAGGTCGAACGGCTGGCGGCTGGGCTCGGCAACTCGTCGTACGGCGCCTACGTCGCGACGCTCAGCCGGGGTCGGTAGGTTCGGTCACCCGGCTCAGGTGCGCCACCTGTTCCGGCATTGAGTGGTCGGCAGCGGCGATCTCGGCCTGGGTCTGCTCGGCGGTGGCGGGTGGGACGAACGAGTACAGCGGCGGCGCGGCGGCACCGGGCTGCAACGCGAGCACGTCGATCAGCACCGGAACCTGCACGGTGTCAGGGGTCGTCGACCGTAGCTCACGGCCGTGGATCTCGAACACCTCGTACCCGAGTGCCAGCAGAGCCGCCCGCAGCGTCCTTGGCGACTCGCCGTAGAGATGCAGCGTGTGGCCGTTCGACTCGACGAGGAGCGGCGGACGGTGGCGCAGCGTACGCCGCATCCCCCGCAGCGCCGCCACCTCGTAGCCCTCGACATCGAGCTTCACCGCGTCATACCGACGCAGGCGCCCGGCAGGCGCGAGATCATCGACCCGGCCGAGCGGCACGTCGGCGAGCACGCCGTAGGCCCGCGTCTGATCGTCGATGCCGACGAGCCCGAACGGGCCGTTGACCGAGAAGGTGACTGTTCCCGCGTGATCGCCGGCGGCCGCATGGACGACCGCGCCTCGTCGGCCGAACGGCGCGGCGGCGCGCAGCAACAGGTCGACGTTGCGCGGCGACGCCTCGATCATCGTCACGCGACGACCGTGAGCGGCGCAGGCGAGACCGACCGTGCCGAGGTGCGCGCCGATGTCGAGGATCCAGCCGCGGCTGCCGGTCAGGGCGAGGAGCAGGGCGACGGTATCGGCGTTGGCCTGCCGGCCGGCGACGAGTTCCGCGGAGATGGGATCGAGAGCGCCATCCTCGACGTAGAAGGTCACGGTCCGGCCATCGCCGACGTCGACGGCGCAGGAGACGGTGTCGCTCACGTCGGGTACCGGAACGGCAGCGAGTCGACGATGTCCTGCAGCGAAGGCGCCGACCGGTCGCGATCGCTGACGACGGGGGCGGCGACGCCCCAGTCGATTGCGACCGTGGTGTCGTCGAACGCGAGCGCGCGCTCCCGCGCCGGGTCGTAGTAGTCGGAGCACTTGTAGACGACGTCGGCGACGTCGCTCGTGACGACGAAGCCGTGCGCGAAGCCGATCGGCACGTACAGCTGCCGGTGGTGGACGTCATCGAGGTCGTAGACGGTGGGCCGGCCGAAGGCTGGTGAGCCCGCGCGCAGATCGACGATCACGTCGCGGATCGAGCCGCGCGCACAGCGCACGAGCTTCGCCTGGCCCGGGTCGACGGAGAAGTGGAGACCGCGCAGCACGCCGCGGGTCGAGCGGGAGTGGTTGTCCTGCACCCACGTGTGGTGGATGCCGCGTGCCTCCAGCGCCTCCGCCCGGTAGGTCTCGACGAAGAAGCCCCGCGCGTCGCCGTGCACCTGTGGCTCGAGGAGGACCGGTTCGCCGGCGGTCACCCGCGCAGCTCCGCAGCGAACCGGCGCTCGAGCGCCTGGACGACGACGGCCCTGACGGCACTCGCCTCGTCCTCGACGAGGGTCCGCTCGGGATCCTGGAAGACGAGCCGCAGCGCGAGCGAGACGCGACCCGGCCCGAGCCTGCGCTCGTCGCGATAGACGTCGAACACCTCGGCGTTGACCAGCAGCGGCGCGCCGGCCTCGAGCGCCGCCGCGATCACGTCGCCGGCCCGGACGTCGTTGGCGACGACGACGGCGATGTCCTGGCGCACCGGCGGCTGATCCGAGATATCGCGGTGCGTGAAGCGATCGGGCACCGCCGCCGCGAGCAGGTCGAGATCGAGCTCGAGGACGGCCACCCTCCCCTCGATGTCGAAGCGCGCGGCGACGTCGGGGTGCAGCTCGCCGAGCTCGCCCGCGGGAACCGCGTCGGACCCGAGGAGGATGCGTGCCGCGCGGCCGGGATGCAGGTGGGCGAGCTGCGTGGGCTCGAGGCGGACGGCCACGCCGAGCCGTCCGCAGAGGGCATCGAGGACGCCGCGCGCGCTGAAGACATCCGACTCGCGGCCCTCGCCGACCCAGGAGGTGCCGCCGAGCGGACCGGCGATGACGGCGCCGAGCGTCCACGGCTCGTGCGCGAGGTTGTCGGCCGTGACGCGTCCCTCCGACGCGTGGTACAGGTGCGCGATCTCGAACAGTGCGACGTCGGCGCGGCCGGAGGCGCGGTTTCGCCGCACCGCCTGGAGGAGGCCCGGGACGAGCGTCCGGCGCATGAAGGCGTAGTCCGCGGACAGCGGGTTGTCGACCGCCACCATCGCCCGCCGCGGATCGTCGGAGGCGAGGCCGTAGCGATCGGGCTGATCGCCGTCGACGATCGAGAGCGTGTACGCCTCGTGAAGACCGGCGCCGGCGAGGACGTCCTCGGCCGTGCGCCGCAGCCGCTGCGCCCGGTCGAGCCCGCCACCGCGGTCGTGACGGGCGGGGATCGTCGCGGGCAATGCGTCGAGGCCGTGAATGCGGCCGACCTCCTCCACGAGGTCGATCTCGCGCGTCGTATCGAGCTGCCGCCAGGTCGGGACGGTCGTCTCGACGCCACCGTCGACACGGGCCGGCTCGTACCCGAGGCGGTCGAGGATCCGCACCGCCGCATCGTCGCCGATCGGCATGCCGAGGATCCGCTCGGCGAAGCCGGTCCGCAGCACGACGCGCTCGCGCGCCGGCAGTGCCGCGACGACGTCCTGCGGCTTCGGGAGCATCGCCGCGCCGGCGTGCGCGACGAGCAGCTCCGCGACCCAGGCCGACGCCTGCGGCGGCAGGTGTGGATCGACGCCACGGATGAAGCGGTTCGCGCTGTCCGTGCGAAGCCCGAGCGCGGCGGCCGTACGACCGATCCCCGCGCGTTCGAAGCAGGCAACCTCGATCACCACGGACTCGGTGCCCGCGCCGATCTCGGCGCCCTCGCCGCCCATCACACCGGCGAGGCCGTTCGGCCCGTCGCCGTCCGCGATCACGAGCATGTCGGTGGTGAGGACGCGGTGGCGGCCGTCGAGGGTGGTCAGCTCCTCCCCGTCACGGGCGAGGCGGGCCGTCAGGACGCGGCCCGGGATCTTCGCGGCGTCGTAGGCGTGGACCGGGCTACCGAGCCCGAGCATGACGTAGTTCGTGATGTCGACGACGTTCGAGATCGGGCGCATGCCGGCGGCCGCCACACGTTGGCGGAGCCGGAGCGGCGAGCCCCCGCTGCGCACGTCGTCGAACGCGCGGGCGGTGAAGCGCGAACAGCGGTCGGGCGCGTCGACCGAGACGGTGACGAGCGCACTCGTCGGCCGCCTCCCGAGTGCCTCCGGAAGGGCGCCGGGCGGCGGCGCCAACTCGACGTCGAGCAGCGCCGAGACCTCGCGGGCGATCCCGTACACGCACATCAGGTCGGAGCGGTTCGACGTCACCTCGAACTCCAGCACCGTCTCGGCGAGGGCGAAATGGTCGCGCGCCTCGGAGCCGATCTCGTACGCGTCGGGCAGGCGGATGATGCCGTCGTGCTCCTCGGAGAGCTGGAGCTCCCGCTCGGACAACATCATCCCGTCCGAGACCTCGCCACGGAGCTTCGCCTGCCGCAGCGGCTCCGTGGCGCCGGGCAGGAGCGCGCCGGGGAGCGCGACGACGACGGTGTCGCCGGTGTCGAAGTTGGCCGCGCCGCAGACGATCTGCCGTGGCTCGGCCTCCCCCACGTCGACCCGGCAGAGCCGCAGCCGGTCGGCGTTCGGGTGTCGCGCCCACTCGACGACGCGGCCGATGCGGAACGTGCCGTGGTTGCCGTCCACGTCCGGCGCGCCGCGCGTGACGATGCGGTCGACCTCGAGGCCGCTGAGGACCAGCTTCTCGGCCAGCGCCGCGAGCGGCAGGTCGAACGCGACGTAGTCGCGCAGCCACGAGACGGGCACCTTCATGCCGGGAACTGCTCCAGGAACCGCAGGTCGTTGTCGTAGAGCAGGCGCAGGTCGGGGAACCCGTGCTTGAGGAAGGCGATCCGCTCGATGCCCATCCCGAAGGCGAAGCCCTGCCACTCGTCGGTGTCGAGACCGACCATCGCGAGGACGTTCGGGTCGACCTGGCCGGCGCCGAGGATCTCGATCCAGCCCGACTGCTTGCAGACGCCGCAGCCGTCGCCAGCGCAGAGGAAGCAGGACACGTCGACCTCGACGCTCGGCTCCGTGAACGGGAAGAAGCTGGTGCGGAAGCGCGTCTCGCGGTCAGCACCGAACAGGCTGCGAGCGAAGTACGCGAGCGTCCCCTTCAGGTCAGCGAGGGTGATACCGCGATCGACGACGAGGCCCTCGACCTGGTGGAAGATCGGCGAGTGCGTCGCATCAGGCGTGTCGCGCCGGTAGACGCGACCCGGCACGATCACGTAGATCGGCGGCTCCTGCGCGCGGAGCGTCCGCGCCTGGACGGGCGAGGTGTGCGTGCGCAGGCAGACGCCCGGCGCGATCCAGAGCGTGTCCGTCTCGCCCTTCGCCGGGTGCCCGTCGGGGATGTTGAGGGCGGTGAAGTTGTTGTACTCGAGCTCGATCTCGGGCCCCTCTGCAATCTGGTAGCCGAGGCCGATGAAGATGTCCTCGATCTGGCGGCGCGTCTGCGTCAGGACGTGCAGGCCGCCGCGTGGGACGACGGCGCCGGGCAGGGTCACGTCGATGCGGTCGCGCTCCAGTTGCTCCGCGAGCTCCCGCGCCGCGACCTGCTGCTCCCGCTCGGCGATCGCCGCCTCGATCTGCAGACGCACCTCGTTGAGGCGCTTGCCGATCGCGCCGCGCTGGTCCGCCGGCAGCTGCGCGATCCCGCGCAGGCGCTGCGTCAGCTCGGCGTTGCGCCCGAGGATCGCGACCCGCGCCTCCTCGAGCGCGGCTCGCAGCGAGGCGCCCTGGATGCGCTCGCGCGCGTCGCGCAGGAGCTGCTCGAGATCGTCCGCCATCGGTGTCGGAGTCTATCGGCGGACGTCTGCGACGATCCGCAGCCAGCGGCGAGGACAGGGGTACCACACGTTCCTTTGGCGTCGTGTCAATTCCTCGGACAGTCATGACGCACTTTCCGCTAGGCTTTCCCGCATGGCGCCCCCGGCACCTCGCGGCCGGCCTACCCGCAGCGCGGTCTACCGCCGCCTCGCCGAGAGCGTGGAGGCACTCGGTCGTCTCGGCGGTCTGCCCTCGCCGGACGCTGCGGCAGCGATCTGGGGCGATGTCTGGTTTCGCGACACGCATCATTCGACAGCAATCGAGGGCAATACGCTCGCCCTGGCACAGGTTCAGATGCTGCTCGCGGAAGGACGGACCAGCGGTGCAAGGGCGCTCGCCGAGTACCTCGACGTCCGCGGCTACGCCGACGCGGCAGCCTGGGTCTACCGGCAGGGCGTAGCCTCGGGGGACTGGTCCGGCGGCGAACTCGTGACGCTGACCGCAGTGCGGCACGTCCATGCGTTGGCTCTTGGGCCGGTCTGGACCGCCGCACCCCACCCGGAAGCAACGCCGGACGAGCGACCGGGGAACTGGCGCCGTCACGACATCCGCCCCTTCCCGGGCGGGATGCAGCCGCCGGACTGGCCAGAGGTACCGGCGCTGATGCGCGACTGGGTCACCGCAGCCTGCGGCCTCGACTCGTCACCGTCCCTGCCCGAGCGTCTCGCCGACCTCCACGCCTGGTTCGAGCGCATCCACCCGTTCCTGGACGGCAATGGACGCGCCGGGCGACTGATTACGAGTTTGCTCCTCGTCCGCCTCGGCTATCCGCCGGCCGTGATCCGGCGAGCCGAGCGAACGCGGTACCTGATCGCGCTCCGAGCCGCCGACCGGGGCGACGCCGGGCCACTCGGTGAACTGCTCGCCCGCGCCGTCACGGACACGCTCCTGCGGTTCGTGGTGCCCGCCGTCACCGGTCCGACCGCCCTCGTCCCACTGGCGGCGCTTGCGACCGAGGGTACCAGCGTGCGCGCACTCCGTACCGCTGCCGAACGCGGCCGACTCCTTGCGCGGCGGGACGGGCGCGGGCAGTGGCTGAGCAGCAGGGCCTGGGTTGACGAGTACCGCGGGAACCGGTACCGGCGCAACCAGTTGTGACGATGGACGACGACGCCTACGCCGGTATCGCGGCGATCTACGACCACTGGTGCGCCGAGGTCACCGAGGACGTCGCGTTCTACGTGGCCGCGTGCGCCGGAGCGAACGGCCCGGTCATCGAGATCGGCGGCGGCACCGGACGGATCGCGCTCGTGCTGGCGTCAGCCGGCCACGACGTGATCGCCGTCGACCGCTCGGCGCCGATGCTCGAGGTACTCCGTCAGCGCGTCGACGGCGCCGACCTCACGGGGCGGATCACGATCATGGAGGGCGATCTGCGGACGCTGCCGGCCCTGCCGCAGACGGATCGCGTGATCGCACCGTTCCGCGTGCTGCTCCACTGCGTGGACGATGCCGAGCGGCTCGGGTTCCTCCGCGCCGCGGCGGAGCTCCTGCGGCCCGGCGGCCTGCTCGTCTTCGACGTCTTCGAGCCGACCCGCGAGGACATCCGATCGACCCAGGCGCGCTGGCTCGAGCGGCCGTCCGGCGTCCGCGAACGGGCGACGTGGGACGAGCACGCCCGGCGTCTCGACCTCGAGGTGGCCTATCGCGGCCACGCCACCTCGATGACGCTCCACTGGCTGCCGGGGGCACGCTGGGCGACTCTCTGCGAGGAGGCGGGCCTCGACATCGTCGTTGGATACGCCGGCTTCGCCGGCGAGCCGTTCGCCGGCGAGCGGGGCGACTCCGCGTGGCTCGCGACGCGACGGTAGCCTGTCGGGCCATGCGACGCCTCGACCTCGACCGTTTCCTCGTCACCACGGAACTGGTGCCGCCCCGCGGCGCCGACGCCGCCGCCTGCCGCGCGCACGCCGTGGAGCTGGCGGCGTTCGCGGACGCCATCAACATCACCGATGGCGCTGGCGCCGCAGTGCGCATGTCGGCGGTCGCCGCCACAGCCTTTGTCGCGGAGACGGGAGCGGCGCCGATCGTGCAGTTGACCGTGCGCGACCGCAACTCGATCGCGTTGGCTGCGGAGACGCTCGGCGCCGCGGCGCTCGGTGCGGCGGCGATCCTCCCGCTCGGTGGCGACCCGGTCGCGAAGGGCGAGAATCCCGATGCGGCCGAGGTACGCGAGCTGGACACGCCCGGCCTGATCCGTCTCGTCGCGGGCCTCTGTAACGGCGTCCTGCCGAGCGGCCGGTCGCTCGACGGCGAGCCGCCGCACCTCGTGATCGGCGCCGCCGCGTCGCCAGCGTTCACGACCGCCGCCGCCCTCGCCGAGCGGATCGACGCCGGTGCCGCCTTCGTCCAGACGCAGATCGCGCTCGACGTCGAGGCCTTCGAACGGTGGATGGTCGGCATCCGAGAGCTCGGGCTGCACCGGCGCGCCTCGTTCATTCCGAGCGTCGCCGTCCCCGGCTCCCGCGCTGCATGCGAGCGCCTACGGGGATTCGGCGGGCAGGTTGCCGACGACGTCGCCGAGCGGGCCGAGGCTGGCGACGGTCTCGCCGCCGTCGGCGAGGTGATCGAGGCGCTCGTCGCCATCGAGGGCGTGCGGGGCGTGCACCTGATTCCACTGGCGCGACCGGCATCGGAGATGGCCTGGCTGGCGGCCGTGTCGCAAAGGTGTGCGGCACGAATGCGACAGCCGTAGAGTGAGAGGGTGGACCTGCGGCCGGAACTCCTTCCCCGAGCCGTTGCGGACGACGATCTGGCGCGCGTCGTCCACGCGCTGCGCGCGGTGCAGTGGGCGACCGACACCGGCGCCGACCCGGTGCCCGGCTGCGCCGACCTGGCGGCCGCGCTGCGGCGGCCGGTCGACCCGACCGACGTCTGCGGCCTGCTGGCGGGGATGACGGCCGAGCAGGCGGCTCGCGAACTGGTCGCCCGCCCGCGGCGGGTGGCCGGCGTGACGCGGGCCGAGCTGATCGAGATCGCCCGGCGGCTGAGCCCGCACGACGATGCCTACGACGCGGCGCACGAGGCGCACTGGCGCAAGCTCTTCAACCTCACGTTCGGCCCGAGCGCGGCGTCGTTGCTCTACTCGCCGCCGCCCGGCTTCCGTGGCGACCTCGAAGACTGGGCGCCGACGGCCGAGGAACTCGTCGACCTCGCGACGCGCGTCGCGTAGAGCGCGATCGTCCCCGCCATCGCGGCGTTCAGTGAGTCGACGCCAGCGGCCTGAGGGATCCGCGCGCGGACGTCCACGGCGACATCGCCGGGCAGTCCCGCCCGCTCGGCGCCGATCAGGAATGTCACCGGGCCGGTCAGGTCGAGCTCCGTCAGATCCGTGTCGCCGCGAGCGTCGAGGCCGACGCGGTAGGACGGCGGTGCGGCCGCGACGAGCGGAACCGTGAAGATCGCGCCCATCGAGGCGCGCACCGCCTTCGGCCCCGTCGGGTCGGCGCAGCCGTCACCGATGACGGCGACGCCCGGCCCGAGGGCCGCCAGCGACCGCAGCAACGTGCCGACGTTCCCCGGATCGCGGACGCCGTGAAGCTCAAGGGCGAGGTCGGCTGAGCTGGCGGTCGGCAGGTCCGCGCGGCGGAAGATCGCGACGACCCGCGCGGGGTGCCCGAGCGTGCCGACGCCGGCCAGCACCGCGGCCTCGACCTCGATCGCCGGCACCGCCAGATCGAGACCGGGCACCGCCAGAACCTCGACGGGCGGCACCCCCGCTGCCAGCGCCGCCGCCAGCAGATCCTCGCCCTCGGCGAGAAAGAGCCCGGAAACGCCGCGGGCCCGCCGCCCCTGGAGGCGTCGGGCCCGCTTCAGCCGCGGATTCGCGGCCGACGAGATCACGCCGCGGCGATGGCCGCCTTCGCCTGCGCGGCGATGGCGCCGAACGCCTTCGGTTCGGCAACGGCGAGGTCGGCGAGGATCTTGCGGTCGAGCTCGATACCGGCGAGCTTCATGCCGTGCACCAGCTGCGAGTACGACATCCCGTGCTGCCGGGCGCCGGCATTGATGCGGATGATCCAGAGGCGGCGGAAATCGCGCTTCCGCGCCTTCCGGTCGCGGAACGCGTAGTTCCCCGACCGCATCACCTGTTCCTTGGCGCGGCGGTAGACCTTGGACTTCAGGCCCCAGTAACCGGAGGCCTGCTCGAGGACCTCCCGCCGCTTCTTGCGGGCGTGAACGCTGCGCTTGACGCGAGGCACGGCGGCGCTCCTACTTCATCCCCAGGAGGCGCAGGGCCTCCCGGCGGTCGTTGTCAGACAGCGGCTGGTCCTGGTGGAACTTCCGGCGTCGCTTCGCGCTCATCTTGCCGCGGTTGTGCGACTCCATCCCCTGGCGTCGCTTCAACTTCCCGCCCGAGGTCACCTTGATCCGCTTCGCTGCCGAGCTGTTCGGCTTCATCTTCGGCACTGCTTCCGTCCTCACTTCCGGGCGCATCGGTCTTCGACGTAACGGGCACTGCGAGCTTGACTGGCGCCAGCATCATCACCATGTTGCGCCCGTCCTGCAGCGGTTCGGATTCGATCACGCCGAGATCCTTGATGTCCTCGGCGAGCCGCAGGAGCAACATCCGACCCCGTTCGGGATGGGTCGTCTCGCGCCCGCGGAACATGATCGTCACCTTGACCTTGTCCCGGTTCTTGAGGAACCGGATGACGTGGCCCCGCTTCGTCTCGTAGTCGTGCTGACCGACTTTCGGTCGGAGCTTGATCTCCTTGATGGTGATGGTGCTCTGGTGCTTGCGGGCGAGTTTCGCCTTCTGCTCCTGCTCGTACTTGTACTTCGAGTAGTCCATCACCCGGCAGACCGGCGGGCGGGCGTCCGGCGCGACCTCGACGAGATCGAGGTCCTGGGCCCACGCGTACTCGAGGGCGTCGTCCCGCTCCTTGATGCCAATCTGGGACCCGTCGGAGTCGATCAACCGGATCTGCGGTACGCGTATCGCCTCGTTGATGCGTACGCGTGGCTGCTCCGGTGGCTGGTCGAACCCGCGCCTGGGCCTCAAGGCAAGTGCTCCGTCTTCAAATGCGCGCCTCTCCGTTCCTCGTTTGCAACATCTGTGGCGTACAGAGCATACGTCACGCCAGCCGCAATGCGATCAAGGCCGCGCGAGGCGGCCGGAAAGGTGCATCTCGGTTGAACCGGCGCACCGCTCCTGCGAGGGCCGCCGGTGAGGCTGCGTGAGGCATGCCTGCTTGCCGTCCGGGACGGTAGCACAGCGCCTCCGTGCGCCTGCCCTGGCGGTCAGCCGGCGACCTTCTTGGCGCGCATCTCCTCGGTCATCCAGCCGACCACCTCGGCGAGCGGCTGCGAACCGAGATCGCGCCGGCCGCGGCGGCGCACCGAGACGGTGCCCTGCTCGGCCTCGCGGTCGCCGACGACGAGCATCACGGGCACCTTCCGCGCCTCGGCCTCGGCGATCTTCTTGCCGATCGATTCGGTGCGGCGATCCACCCCGCTGCGCAGTCCGGCGTCCTCCAGCGCGGCGGCCGCCTGCTCGGCGTTGGCGACGTGCCGGTCGGCGATCGGCAGGACAAGCGCCTGCGTCGGCGCGAGCCAGAGGGGCAAGTCGCCGGCGTAGTGCTCGATCAGGATGCCGATGAAGCGCTCGAACGAGCCGAGCATCGCGCGGTGGATCATCACCGGCCGGTGCTCGTGATCGTCGGCGCCGGTGTAGGCGAGATCGAACCGCTCCGGCAGGTTGAAGTCAAGCTGGAACGTGCCGCACTGCCACGATCGCCCGAGAGCGTCGATCAGGTGCGCGTCGATCTTCGGGCCGTAGAAGGCGCCGTCACCCTCGTTCACGACGAACGGCACGCCGCGCTTCTCGAGCGCCGTCTGCAGCGCCTGCTCGGCGCGGTCCCAGATCGCGTCGTCGCCGACACGTACGGGCGGCCGCGTGGACAGCTCGAGGCGGAACTCCATCTCGAACAGCTCGTACAGCGAGGTGGCGAAGTCCATCACGCCGATCACCTCGTCGAGGATCTGGTCGGGCGTGATGAACAGGTGCGCGTCGTCCTGCGTGAAGGAGCGGACGCGCATCAGGCCGTGCAGGACGCCCTGCATCTCGTTACGGTGGCAGAGCCCGGCCTCGTTCATCCGCAGCGGCAGGTCGCGGTACGAGCGGCGCTCGCTGCCGAAGATGAGGCAGTGCGCCGGGCAGTTCATCGGCTTCAGCGCGTAGTCCTGGTCGTCGACCTGCAGGGTGTACATGTTCTCGCGGTACTTGTCCCAGTGGCCCGACGTCTTCCAGAGCGACGCGTCGTACATGATCGGCGTCCGCACCTCGCGGTAGCCGCGCCGGCGGTTCTCTCGCCGCCAGTGCCCGTACAGCTCGTTCCAGACGGTGAGGCCGTCCGGCAGCCAGAACGGGGCGCCCGGCGACTCGTCGTGGAACTGGAAGAGGCCGAGTTGGGGCCCGAGACGGCGGTGGTCGCGCCGCTTCGCCTCCTCGATCCGGTGCAGGTGCTCGTCGAGTTCGGCCTGCGACCAGAATGCAGTCCCGTACACCCGCGTTAGCTGTGGCCGAGTCGCGTCGCCGCGCCAGTACGAGCCGGCCAGGGAGGTCAGGCGGAAGGCCTTGATCGGCTTCGTCGACTGCAGGTGCGGGCCCCGGCAGAGGTCCGTGAAGTCGTCCTGCGTGTAGAACGTGATCGCCTCGTCGGCCGGGAGGTCGTCGATCAGCTCGACCTTGAACGGCTCCTGCTCGGCGACGAACCGCTCCCGCGCCGCGTCGCGCGAGACCTCGGCGCGCGTGTACGCGTGCTCGGTCTTGAGGATGCGACGCATCTCGTCCTCGAGCCGCACGAGATCGTCCTCGCTGATCGGCTCCGCGAACAGGAAGTCGTAGTAGAAGCCGTTGTCGATCGGCGGCCCGATCGTGATCTTCACGCCCGGGTAGAGGTGCCGCGCCGCCTCCGCGAGCACGTGCGCCGTCGAGTGGCGCAGCACCGGCAGCGCCTCGGCATCGCCGACGCGGACGATCTCGAGCCGCGCGCCATTCGGCAGCGGCAGGCGCAGGTCCTGCAGCGTCCCGTCGACCTTCACGGCCGCGGTCGCCATCGCCAGACGCGGCCCGATCGCCGTCGCCGCGTCGAGGCCGGTCGCGCCGTCCGGGAGGTCGAGCTGCTTGCCGTCCGGGAGTGTCACGTGCATGCGCCGCAGTCTACGAGCCGGCGCCGACAAGCCGCTCCAGGACGAGCGCGACTCCGTCCTCGTCGTTCGTGGCCGTGACCTCGTCGGCGATGGCGAGCACGTCGGCGTGGCCGTTCGCCATCGCGACGCCCCAGCGTGCCGCAGCCAGCATCTGGATGTCGTTCGGTGCGTCGCCGAACGCGATGCCGTCGCCGAGACTCGCACCCAGGAGATCGGCGGCTGCCGCCAGACCGGATGCCTTGTGGACGCCGGGCGACGAAAGCTCGACGATCCGCATCCCGGAGAATGTCACCAGCGCGCGCTCGCCCGCGACCTCGCGAACGGCGCGTGCCAGCGCGTCGTGCGCGAGGTCGGAATGCCGGACGATCAGCTTCGTGACGGTCCTGCTCGTGAACTCCTCGAGCGGCGCGATCAGGTCGGTCGCGTGCGGGAACATCGGCGCCCACGCCGGCTCGCGGGCAAAGCGCGCGCCGAGCTGCCCGGCGAACTGGATGCCCGGAAGAGCGGCACGCACGTCGAGGGCGATCGCCATCGCGGCACCGTCCGCAAACGGGCGGTGGGCGAGTTCCTCGCCGGTCGCGAGGTCGAGCAGCATCGCTCCGTTCAGGCAGACACAGAGCGCGTGCACGCCGAGTTCGAGGTGAAGTCCATCGACCCAGCGCGGCGGCCTGCCGGTCGCCGCGACGACCGTCGTGCCGGCGGCCGTGACCGCCTGAACCGCGGCGCGGGTCCGATCGGAGATCGTGCCGTCGCTGCGTAGCAGCGTGCCGTCGAGGTCGGAGGCGACGAGTGGCGGCAGTGTCGCAATGGTGCCGCACGCCTTTGCGACAGTGCCGTGTCGCAAAGGCGTGCGGCACGATTGCGACAGCCGGCTACGGGGTTTGCGCATCCGGGATCGGCGTCGACGGCGGCTGCACCGTCGCGCCGCTCGGCGGTCGGTCACCAGGGGCGTCCGCGAGCGCCGCGCTGAACGTCGCCAGCCGCTCGCGCACGAGGCGGTCGATCTCTGCCATCGGCGCGTCGAGCGCGATCTCCAGCGCATCCGTAACGTGCTCGACGGCATGGATGCAGAAGCGCCCGGCGGCCACGTCCGCGACGATCGCCGGATCGAGCATCAGATCGAGGACGTTCTGGTGCGGCATCACGATGCCCTGCCCGCCATCCAGCCCTCGCGCTGCGCAGAGGGCGTGGAAACCGGCGATCTTGTAGTCGACGCCGCCGACCGGCTGTACATCGCCGTGCTGGTTGATCGACCCGGTGATCGCGAGGCCGCCGTCGGCCGGCAGGCCGGACAGTTCCGACAGCAGCGCCACCACCTCGGCAATCGAGGCCGAGTCGCCGTCGACGCCGGCGTAGGACTGCTCGAACGCCAGGCTCGCCGTCAGCGTCATCGGGCCGATATCCGCGTAACGCCGACGAAGGAAGCCGGCGATGATCAACACGCCCTTGTCGTAGATGTTCCCCGACAGCCGCGCCTCGCGCTCGACGTTGATGATCCCGGCCTGGCCGGGCGCGGCCGAGGCGGTGATGCGCGTCGGCTTACCGAACGCGTGGTAGCCGAGGTGGTAGACGGACAGGCCATTGACGCGACCGACTGCCGTGCCCGACGTCGAGACGAGGACGATCCCCTCCTCCAGCATCGCCTGCATCCGCTCCTCGATCAGACCCTCGCGCCGTCGGCGGGCCGCGAGCGCGCCCACCACGTCATCACGGCTAACGAGCTCGCCGGACCGCGCGCGAGTTCCGTGCGCAGCCTCCCGTAACAGCGACGCCGTATCGCCGAACCGCACCGACACTCGATTCCGGCGCCCGGCGCGCGTCACGCCCTCCTCGACGAGAGCGCCGACGGCACCTGCCTCGACGGGTGGATGGCCCTCGCGCGCGCACAGCCCGGCGACGACGCAGGCGTAGCGTTCGAGCGCAGGCTCCCCGTAGGGCATGTCGGCGGCGAAGTCGGCGCGGATGCCGAACAGCTTGCGGAAGTCCGGATCAAGGTTCCAGAGCGCATCGAACTGCTCGCGCTCGCCGACCAGCACCGCCTTCACGTCGACACCGATCGGGTCCGGCTCGAGCGGACGCGGCAGGCCGAAGATGCCCGGGAGCGAGGCGCCGACCTCGAGCAGTCCTGTCTCGAGCGTCCGCTTCAACGCCTCCCACGCGCCCGGCTCCTGCAGCAGATCGAGGGCGTGGACGACGAGGAAGCCGCCATCGGCAGCCAGCAGCGAGCCACCGCGAATCGTCGTCGCGTCGGCCCGGAAGCTCATCGGACCCTCCTGCACCCGCTCCACGGACCCGGCCAGGTTCTGGCGGCTCGGGAAGCGCTCGTGCACGACCGGCGCTCCCGTCTGCCCCGAACGATCGGCAAGGACGTTCACGCGATACCGCTCGATCCGGGCGCCGAGCCGTGGCAGCGCCTCCGGCCCCGACTCCGCCAGATCGACGACCGCCGCCACGATGTCGTCGCGTAGCTCCGCGAGGAACTCGGTCACCGCCTCGTCGTCGACGTTGCGCCGGACGTCGCCGACCTCCTCGTCAGCGAGCACGGCAGCCGCTTCCGCGACGAGACCGCGCAGATCACCGGCGAACCGTCGCTGCCGCTCACGCGACGACCGCGCGAGCTCGCGCAACTCCTCGTTGTAGGCCTCGAGCTTCGCCCGACCGGCATCGTCGAGCACGGTCGGCGGCGCGGGCTGACCGCCCTTCATCGCGACGATCTCGGGACGGCTGCTGCCACCGACGTCGACCTGCACCAGCGCGAACTGGTCGGCCTCGGCGCGTGTCCGGAGCGCGCCGATCTCCGCCTCCTCCTCCGCCGCGTACCGCTTCCCGAGGGCCTCGCGGCGCCGGCCGAGCTCCCGCTCGTCGAGGAGCAGCGGGATGCGGGCCGCGAGGTTGCGGCGCAGCTCGTCGATCTCCCGCGCCAGCGCGGCGCCGTGCCCGGGGCCAAGTGTCAGCAACCGCGGCCGCTCCGGGTCGGCGAAGCGATGGACGTAGACGCGGTCAGGCGGCACCGGCAGCGTCGGCGCGAGCCGGTCGAGGATGCTCGCGATCGACGACGTCCGCCCCGTCCCCGGATGGCCGGCTGCGAACACGTGCGAGCCCGTGCCGCGGAGGGACAGGCCGAGTTCGAGGGCCTCGATCGCGCGCTCCTGCCCGACCATCGACGCCGGCGCCGCGACGGCGACCGTTGTCTCGAACGGGAAGGCGGAGGCATCGACGACGAGACGGAGGTCGGACGCGACGACCACGAGGTCGGCACGCCGCTTCGCGAGCGGCTGCGGCATCGTCGGCATGGTAGAGCCACCGGTACGCTGCCGCCGTGACGGCCGACGCGATCAGGGGACTGACGACCGCTGAGGCGACGGAGCGCGCAGCCCGCCTCGGCCCCCGCGAGCCGGTCACGGGATCGCGCAGCGCTCGGCGCATCGTCCGCGAGAACGTCCTCACCCTCGTCAACGCGATCGCGCTCGGCTTCCTCGTCTTGATCGCCCTCGCCGAGGCCTGGCACGACGCCCTCTTCGCCGGCGTGATCGCCGTCAACACCGTGATCGGCATCTGGCAGGAGCTGTCCGCGAAGCGCAAGCTCGACCGGCTCGCGCTCCTCGTCGCCCCGCGAGCGCGCGTCCGCCGCGACGGCGCGGAACGGACGATTCCCGCGGACGAGGTGGTGCCCGACGACATCGTCGACCTGCAGCCCGGTGACCAGGTCGTGGCGGACGGCATCGTCGTCGCGGCGAGCGGCCTCGCACTCGACGAGTCGATCCTGACCGGCGAGTCGGACGCGGCGGCGAAGGAGGTCGGCGACGCGATCCTCTCCGGCGCCTACTGCGCCTCGGGGAGCGGCCTCTACCGCGTCACGGGTGTCGGCTCCGACTCCTTCGCGCATCGCCTGACGGCGAAGGCGCGCGAGCAGAAGCGGCGGCCGTCGACGCTCCAGCTCGAGATCGACCGGCTGTTGCGAGTGCTGCTGGTGGCGATGGCGCCCCTCGCCGCGGTGCTCGTGGCCGCGCTCTGGCTGCACGACGTCCAGTTCCGCGAAGGAGCGCAGACCGCCACCGCCGGTCTCATCTCGCTCGTCCCGGAGGGCCTCGTCCTCCTCGCCTCGATCACGTTTGCCGCCGGGGCGGTCCGCATCGGCCGGGCGGGCGCCCTCGCCCAGCAGCTGAACGCCGTCGAGTCGCTCGCATCCGTCGACACCGTCTGCCTGGACAAGACAGGAACCCTCACGGACGGCAGCCTCGAGCTGGTCGAGATCGTCGCGGCGCCGGGCATCGCCCAGCCGGAGGCGGAGCGCGCACTCGCCCGCGTCGCGTCGGCCGGGTCGGTGCGGTCGGCCACATCGGATGCGATCGCGAACGCGCTCGGCGGCGCCCCGGAGGAAACGCTGGCCGAGGTGCAGTTCGCGTCGCGCTGGAAGTGGTCCGGCGCCCGCTTCCGCGACACGGTGCTGCTCCTCGGGGCGCCCGAGGCACTCGGTGCCGGTCCGCTCGCGACCGAGGTCGCACGGCGTCAGGGCGAACGTGCGCGCGTCCTCGTCTTCGGCACGGCCGACGAGTTGCCGGAAGCACCCGGCCCGGGCCAGGTGCCGGCGACGCCTCCGGGCTTCAGACCGGTCGGCCTGGCCGTGATCAGGGAACGGATGCGGCCGGAGGCGCGCGAGGTCGTCGCCTACCTGCGCGACGAGGGCGTCGACCTCAAGGTGATGAGCGGCGATGCGCCGGGAACCGTGGAGGCGGTGGCGCGGGCGGCCGGCTTCGCCGACACCTCCAGCATCACCGGCGCCGACCTCCCCGACGACCCCGCCGCCCTGGAGGAGATCGCCGCCGCGCACGCGATCTTCGCGCGCGTGACGCCCGAGCAGAAGCAGGCCCTGATCGAGGCCCTCGCCCGCCGTGGCCGCTACACCGCGATGGTCGGCGACGGTGTCAACGACGTGCCGGCGATGAAGGCGGCGCGCATCGCGATCGCGCTCGGGTCGGGCGCGCAGATCGCGCGCGGCGTCTCCGACATCGTGCTGATCGGCAACGACTTCCGTGCCATTCCCCTCGGCATCGCCGAGGGGCGGCGGATCCTCGCCAACATCCGACGCGTCGCCAAACTGTTCGTCGTCAAGTCGTCGTTCGCCGCGACCCTGATCCTGACCGTTGGCGTGGCCGGCGTCGCGTACCCGTTGCTGCCCCGTCACCTGTCGCTCGCCGCCTTCTTCACGATCGGCGTCCCGGCCTTCGCCCTGGCGCTCGCGCCGTCCAGCGGGCGGCCGCCGCGCCTCGCGTTCATGCGCGACCTGCTCCGCTTCGCGGTCCCCGGCGGCGTCGTCTCCGGCGGCGCCGTGATCCTCGCCTACAGCTTCGCCCGCAGCGTCTCCGACGTGCCGACCGGCCGCACCGTGGCGCTCGTCGTCCTCGTCCTGACCGGCCTCTACCTCGTGCTCCTGCTGGAGGACGAGGCGATGCAGCACTCGCGCGTCCGCGCGCACTCCGTCCTCCTGCTGATGGGGGTCCTCCTCGCCGGCTTCGTCGCGGTGTTCCTGATCGAGCCGGTGCGCAGCTTCTTCGCGCTCGAGGTGCTCGGCTTCGTCGAGTGGCTCCTCGCGCTGGTCGCGTTCGCCTTCGCCGTCGGCGTGTTCGGCCTGCTGCGGTTCCGGATCCCGTTCGTCTCGAGGAGACTGTTCGGGTGACGTGGGAGGAATCCGCCGCGATCAACCGCGCCGCCTGGGATGAGCGGGCGCCGGCGCACGCCGCCAGCCCGGACTACGCCTTCGACCGGTTCGCGGCCGATCCCGACTACATCAGCGACGTCGTGCGCTTCGACCGCGACCGGCTCGGCGACATCGCTGGCCTCGACGGCGTGCACCTGCAGTGCCATATCGGCACCGATACGATCTCGCTGGCCCGTCTCGGCGCGCGGATGACGGGGCTCGACTTCTCGGCGGCATCGCTGGCGGAGGCGCGGGGCCTGGCGAGGCGCGCCGGCGCCGAGGTCACCTTCGTCGAGTCCGACCTCTACAGCGCCGCCGACGCGCTCGGCCGGAACCGCTTCGACCTCGTCTTCACGGGCATCGGCGCGCTCTGCTGGCTGCCCGACATCCGGCGCTGGGCAGCGGTCGTGGCGTCATTGCTACGGCCGGGCGGTCGGCTGCACCTGCGCGAGGGACATCCGATGCTGTGGTCGCTCGCGGACGTCCGCCCCGACCACCTGCTGGTCGTCGAGCACCCCTACTTCGAGGTCGCCGAGCCGCTCGTCTGGGACGAGGGCGGCACGTACGTCGAATCCGACGTCGAGTTCGCGCACACCGTCTCGCACGAATGGAACCACGGTCTCGGCGAGATCGTCACGGCGCTCCTCGACGTCGGCTTCGAACTAACGATGCTGGTGGAGCACGAGAGCGTGCCCCCGGGGACGCCCTGCCGGACATGATGGAGCCGGCCGGGGGCGGTGAGATGCGACTGCGCGCGCGCCCGAGGCGCCTGCCGCTCACCTACACGCTGCAGGCGCGGCTCCGCGGCGACCTCAGCCGCTGACGGGTGCCGACTGGTCGCCGGAGCGGCCACGCCCGCCACGCCGGCCACGGCGCCGACGAGGCCGCGTCTCGTCGGCGGACGCGGGAGCGGCACCGGCCTCGGCGGGCGCGTCCGCCGCGGTGACCGCCATCGCCGTCACTGCCGGCGGCGCAACCGTGGCCGTGCCCGGAGCCGACCAGGTCGGGATCGGAACGCCGGTCAGCTTGAGGATCGCCTCCAGCTTCGGCTGCTCCCGGCGCGTGACCAGCGAGATCGCAGCGCCGCTACGGCCGACACGACCGGTGCGGCCGATTCGGTGCACGTACACCTCGGGCTCGTCCGGCAGGTCGTAGTTGAAGATGTGCGTGATGTGGGAGACGTCGAGCCCGCGCGAGGCGACGTCGGTCGCAACCAGGATCGGCACGCGCCGGGCCCGAAAGGCGATCATCACCGAGTCACGGGCGCCCTGCCCCATGTCGCCGTGCAACGCACGCACGCGATGTCCGCGGCGCTCGAGGTCGTCGGCCAGGCGCTGGCAGCCGATCTTCGTCCGCGCGAAGACGATCGCCGCGCGCGGTGCCTCGGCTTTCAGGATCTGGTCGATCGCGTCGAGCTTGCCGCGAGGCTCCACCTCGAGCATCCGCTGCTCGATGCGCTCCACCGTGACGACCTCCGGTGTGACGCTGACCGTCTCGGGTGAGTGCAGCTCCTCCTCGGCGAGCTTGCGGATCTCCGGCGGCATCGTCGCCGAGAAGAGGGCCGTCTGGCGGCCCCACGGCGCCCGCCGCAGGATCGCGCGGACATCGTCGATGAAACCCATCGACAGCATCTCGTCGGCCTCGTCCAGCACGACCATGCGGGCGTCGGCGAGGATCAGCTTGCCGCGCTGCAGCAGGTCGAGCACGCGACCCGGCGTGCCAACGACGATCTGGCCGCCGCGCGCGAGTCGGTCGACCTGCTCGCGGATCGGCGCGCCGCCGTAGACCGGCACCACCTCGACGCCGTCGAGGTACTTGGCGAAACCTCGGCTCGCATCGGCGACCTGCAGGGCCAGCTCACGCGTCGGACAGAGGACGATCGCCTGCACCTCGCGGTGCGTCGGATCTATCCGCTCGAGGATCGGCAGCATGAAGGCGGCCGTCTTGCCCGTACCGGTCTGGGCCTGACCGACGACGTCGCGGTCGCGGAGGAGCATCTCGATCGTGCCCTCCTGGATCGCCGTCGGCGTCTCGTAGCCGAGGTCGCCTAGGGCACGGAGGATCGGCTCGGAGAGCCGGAAGTCGGAAAAGCGCACGGCGCGCGGTCCTTTCGTTCATCTCTTCGGCCCCCGGGGGGCGCGGCCATTGCGGCGCGCCCTGAATGTCAGGACCGAGCAGGCGTTTCTCAGATGATAGCGGCGAGCGCAGCGTGCAGCGCCGGCGCCGCCGCGACGACGGTCGGCTCGGCGAACGGCCCCGCCTCGAACGTGCAACGCCCGCCCGCCTCCTCGACGAGCAGTCGGCCGGCCGCGTAGTCCCAGTGATTGAGGCCCGACTCGAAGAACCCGTCGAGCCGGCCGCAGGCGACGTGGGCGAGGTCGAGCGCCGCTGACCCGCCGCGGCGAAGATCCCGCACCGCTGCGACGACGTCAACGAGCCGCGCTGCCTGTTCCGCGCGGCGCTGCGCGTCGTACGAGAAACCGGTGCCGATCAGCGCCCGCGGGAGCTCGGTCAGCGCGGAGGAGGCGACCACGACGCCGTTCAGTGTCGCGCCGCCGCCGCGGCAGGCCGTGAACGCCTCGTCCCGGCTCGGGTCGTAGACACAGGCGGCGACGGGCCCGCGGTCGTCCTCGACGGCGATCGATACCGCCCAAGCCGGGAGCCGATACAGGTAGTTCGTCGTCCCGTCCAGCGGATCGCAGACCCAGGTCAGGCCCGAGCTGCCCTCGCGCCGGGTGTCCTCCTCACCGATCACGCCGTCGTCTGGGCGCTCGCCGAGCAGCAGGTCGACGAGGAGCCGCTCGGAGGCGCGGTCCGCGGCCGAGACGAGGTCGGTCGGGCTCGACTTCGTCTCGACGAGCACGGGCGCGCGCGACGCGTGGTCGAGGAGCAGGGCGCCCGCCGCCCGGGCCGCGCGCTCGGCAAGGGCGGCCAACTCGACGCTCACGACGCAACCTCGCCGCGGAAGACCAGCCAGTCCGGCTTCGGCTCGTAGCCGAGGCGCCGGTTGATCCCGCGCATCGCGGTGTTGTCGGGGGCGTTCTCCGTCACCAGCTCGCGGACGCCGGTCGCGGCCGCCCACGCGATCACGGCGCGCTTGAGAGCGCTCGCCACGCCCCGTCCGCGATGCGCCCGGAGGACGCCCGTCATCTGGTGCTCGACGGTGCCGTCGGGAACCTCCATCAGGAGGCTGTAGCCCGCCACCTCATCGCCGGTCGTGGCGACGAACAGCAGGTCGGGACGAAACCCGGGCTGCTCGAGCTGCAGCGCGCGCCATTCCTCGTACGCGGGGACGACCTGTGGACCGTCGGGCGACGGGATGTCGGGCACAGCCTCGCGGTCGACCTCGTACACGCGCCGTTCGAGGTGCGGCGCCTCGGCGAGCGTCGTGATCGCGTAGCCGGGCGGCGGGTTCGGGGCCGGTGCCCGCAGGCCGTCGAGGCGGAGCCCGAGCGCCTTCGCCCGTTCGTGCTCGCCGAAACCGAGCGCTCCGAGGAACGCGAGCCCGGCCTCCTCGGCCTCGTTCGCGACGATGTGCAGGTACCGCTTGCCGCGGACCCGCGCCGCCGCAGCAGCCTCAGCGTGGAGCGCTCGCCCGATGCCGCGCCGCCGGTATCCCTCCACGACACCGATCTCGCAGAACAGCGAGTCGTCGTCGGGGCCGTGGTGGAAGAGCCGGCCGATCGACATCGCGCCGGCGGGGGCGCCCTCGACGTCGATGCAGCGAACGACAGAGTCCGGGTCGAGTCCGAGGTAGTGCGCGGCGCGCCTCGGATCCCACCAGGGACGGACCGTGGTGAAGACGACCGCTGCGGCGGCGAACTCGTCCATTGCGCGCCAATGTACCGCGCTGAACGGATCGGCGCCGCCTCGGAGCCGACGCACCCGCTACCGTCATAATCCAGTATCGAACCGGAGGGAGGGTGAGGATGTCGACCGATCCGCAACACGGCGAGCCACAGGCGCCGCTCGTACGCGTGCCCCGGCTCGAGGAGCTGCCATTCGCAGCGGAGGGGTTTGACCGTGACAAGGTGGCGGAGGCGTTCGACGCCTTCCGTCGTCAGCTCACGTGGTATCAGGCGCAGCTGCGAGTCCTGCAGTCGGCGCCGCGCGGCGGACCGGCGGAGCCCATCGGCCACGGTGGGCGGATGGACGCGCTTCACCTGATCCGGGCCGCCGCCGACTTCGCCGACGGGCTCGAGCGAAGTGCGCAGGAGACGGCGGCGCGTCAGTTGGCGCTGGCGGAGGCCGAGATCCGCGAGGGCTATGCGCGCCTCGATGAACAGAACACCGAGACGAAGCGCTACCGCACCGAGATCGAGCGCCAGGCGTCCGAGACGCTCAACGAGGCGCGCCGGGAGGCGAAGGACACGATCGGAAAGGCCAAGCAGACCGGCGCCCAGCAGATGTCCGAGGCGAAGGCCGCCGCGGAGCAGTTGCGCGAGCGCTCGCGGGCGCAGTCGGTCGAGCTCACGAACTCGGCGCGGATCGAGGTCGACCAGGTGCTCGACTGGGCGCGCGCACAGGCCGACGTCATCACCGAACGGGCGCGGGCCGGCGCCGAGCAGGTGCTCGGAGCAGCTGGCCGCGGCGAGAAAGGCGTCGCGGAGGCGATCGAGGCAATCGTCGTTGCGGCGCGCGCCCTCGCCGGTCCAGCCCCCGGTGGGCAGTCAGCAGCGGCGCCCAAGGCGCCTGCGAAGCCCGCAGCAAGACCGGCTGCGAAGCGACCGGCAGCGGCCGACGATCCCGCCGACACGCCGCCGCCTGCCGATGACGGCGGTGACCAGCCCGCGTGACCGGCCGGCGCGTCAGCCGGGTCGCCGCCGAGGCGGCGTTCATCGTCGTGATTGCGCTGCTGGCGTGGGTGGCGGACATCCCCACACCCGGCATCGTCGTGGCGGTGCTCGTCGCGTGGCTCCTCGCCGCCTGCGCCGAGGTGGTCGGCTCCCGGGCCGAAGACCGCGTGCGAACCGCCGCCGATGTCGCGATCCGGGCACGGGTGAACGCCCCGCACCGCCCGGGGTCAGGGCCACCGGCTCGCGAGGTCGTCGCGCGCGCGCGCCCGCTCTCGGCGCCGGTGGTGGGCGACCCTGACGATGACGCCGACCGCCCCGGCGGTGGCCCGCGCTTCGGTCGTCTGCCGCGGGTCCGGCACGAGGCGCCGCCGGAGCCGCCGCCGACGGTGCGCTGGAACCTCTGGGAGCTCGAGAAACTGGCTCGCGACCGCGCCCTCGACCCGATGCGCGAGCTGGAACTGTCGGCGCTCCTCGTCCATCTCCGTGACTACGCCGCGGCCGATGGACTGCTGCCGACGGAGTTCGACCCACTCGTCCGGGAGTCGTTTGGCGATCTTCTCGCCACGATCTCGTAGCGTCGGCGAACCAACGAAGCTCTATAGTGCGCGGCGCGCGATGACCGGAGGCTGTGCGCCTCCGTCGCGTGCGTCAGCCATGGTGATCGCTCCCGTCCCCCGTTCGCATGCCCGTCGGCAGATCGTCCTCGGCCGCATCGCGCTGCTGTCTGTCCTCGCCGTCGTTGCGCTCGACCGGTCGGCTGACCTCGCCGGAGTCCTTACCTCGACCGCCGCCCCGACCACCGTTGCGAGCGCGACCCCGGAGGGCCCGGGTCGGCTCGTCAGTCCCTCCCTGAGGGCGTTGAACCCGGTGCGCACCGTCCGTGATCTCGCCCTCGATCTGCGGCTCGATCCGGCCCGATCGCTCGCGGTGGCGCTGGTCGAGACGGCCGGCACCCTCGATCCGGCCACTCGAGGCGACCGACGTCCCGGCGACCCTCGCGCCATCGACGGCTTCTGCTCGTACGGCCTGTTCCAGCTCAACGTCTGCGGCGGGGAAGGCGCGGGACTCACGGCTTCGGACCTCGTCGACCCGGTCACGAATGCGCGGGTCGCGTTGCGTGGACACGCCAAGGTGATCGAAGGTGGCTCGTTCTCGTCGCCCGCCCAGGCCGTCGTCCGTGGCTTCCAGCGTCCGGCGACGGCAGCCGTCGACCCGTACATCGCCGCGATCTCGCCGGGCGGAGCGCGCTACGTCGAGGCCGAGCGACTCCTCGCCGAACTCGACGACTGACGTGGGACAAGCGGGCCAGCCCCATCTCGACCGCGTCGTCTTCATCGGTCGACGCTCGACGTGCGCGCGCGGCTCGAGACGGCGGAACTGGTGCGCACGCTCGTCGCGCGTCGATCGCACCGGACACCGGAGCCGCGGTTGACACGGTGCGCGGACGAACGCAGAGTGCGCCGGGCCAGGATTGGATCGTTCCACGGAGGTCGGGTGCGCCGGCTGCTGGTCGGACTGGTCGGAGCGGGCCTGATCGGGCCGGCCGCTCACGCGTTGGCGTAGCGGACTCCCGTCCCGCCCGTTTCCACCGGAGGAGCCGACGGCTCCGGTGGTACACCGGTCAAGGGACGCCGCCTTACGGCTCGGAGGAAGCGGCCTGGCGGCTCATGCGCCCGAGCGAACAGTCCGCCCAACAACTCATTCTCAGGTTTTTCGGGCTGCTGCCGATGAGACCCCGTGATCCGAGTGGGCTGTTCCGAAGCCGCGATCGACGCGCCAACGGTCAGCTCGCCGGACAAGTCGAGAGGAGTCGTCGTGGGTAGATTCAAGAACCTCGGAATCAGGGCGAAGTTGATCGCCGGATTCTCCACCGTCCTACTGCTGATGGTGGTGGTTGGCGTCGTCGGGGTCTACGGACTGCGATCCGTCAACACCGAGGCGGCAAAAATGTACGAGTTCGCCACCGTACCGCTGAAGGAACTCGGCATCGCGCGTGCGAAGGCGAACGAAGACCGCGCGTTGGCGCTGAGCCTGCTGATCGAGCAGGACCCGGACCTCAAGGCCAAGACCTACGAAAAGATGGCCGAGAACGACAAGCTGATAGAAGAAAACCTGGGTCTAGTCGCCAATTCGCTGCAAACCGAGAAGGCCAAACAGCTGTACGCGACCCTCCAAGAGCACATCAAGGGATTCGAGGCCGCGCGCGACGAGGTGTTGAAGAGCACTGACGAGGGCGCCTCGCAGGATGAGACCTTCGCGCTCTGGAAGGAAAAGGTGCTCCCCGAGTTCGGGAAGGTCGCCGAGTCGTTCGGGGCCCTCTTCGACTCGAAGACCGAGCTCGCACACAAGTCGGACATCAGGATCAATGACACGTACAAGCGGCTGCTACTGGTCTCTATAGCGCTGATCCTGGCAGCGCTGATCGCCGGTGGCGCCATCGCGTTCGTACTCTCGGGCCGCATCACCAGTGGCCTGAAGAAGATGCTGGTAGCGGCGACAGCGATCGCGGAGGGCGATGTCGGCCAGTCCGTGGACGTCACGAACCGCGACGAGATCGGTCAGCTGGCAGCGGCCTTCACCCAGATGATCGACCACCTGGGCGAGACCGCCGCCGTCGCCGACCGGATCGCCGACGGCGACCTGTCGGTGGAAGTGACGGCGCGCTCGCCCCAGGACCGCCTCGGCAACGCGTTCGCGACGATGATCACGAACCTGCGCGCCCTCGTCGGCGAGCTCCAGGCGGTCGTGGAGACCGCCAGCAGCTCGTCAGAGCAGCTCTCGGCGACGAGCACGGAGGCCGGCCGCGCGGTCGGCGAGATCGCCCTCGCCGTGAGCAGCGTCGCCGAGGGCGCGGAGCGCCAGTCGCAGCTGATCGGCGAAGCCCGCGGATCCTCCACGATCGCGCAGGAGACGGCGCGGTCGGGCGAGGCGACGGCGCAGCGCATGGTCACGGTGATGAACGAGCTGGCCGAAAAGTCGGCGCGCATCACCGGCATCGTCGCGGCGATTACCGGGATCGCCGAGCAGACGAACCTGTTGGCGCTGAACGCCGCGATCGAGGCGGCGCGCGCCGGCGAGCAGGGGCGCGGCTTCGCCGTCGTCGCTGAGGAGGTCCGGAAGCTGGCGGAGGAGTCCCAGCAGGCGGCCGGCTCGATCTCGGAGCTGATCGGGGAGATCCAGACGGCCAGCAGCGAGGCCGTGCGCGTCGTCAACGAGGAGGCGCTGAGCGCGTTCCGCACGATCACCGAGGGCATCAGCGGCGTCGCGACGACGCTCGACGAGGTCGCATCGGTCGCCGAGTCGACGAGCGCCAGCGCCGAGCAGGTGTCCGCCTCCTCGCAGGAGACGAGCGCGTCGACGGAGGAGATCGCCGCAAGCGCCGACGAGCTCGCCAGGACCGCCGAGAGCCTGCAGGAGCTGGTCAACCGCTTCAGCCTCACCGGGCGTTGACCCAGGGCCGTTGTCAAGGCCGGTCGAAAGTTGACCCCTTTCTGCCGGTTGAAATCTGACCCCTGGGGGTCGGGTCGCGTCGGGCGTGTTCGGAGCGGAGCCCGTAGGGCCGAGCGGAGAACACGCCCGACGCGGCGGGTCAGGTCGTGGGGGTGGGACGACGCCCGAAGTCGCGGTCTCGGAGGCGGTAGGAGTCGCCTTTGCGGCTGAGCCGCGGCACCGCGCGCGAGCGACGGCGCCTTCAGGGCGCGACACAAGAACACCAGCTCGGCGCTCAGCTCGCTGCTCTTGTCACCCGCGATGCCCCGCTCCCGGCAGATCCGCTTGATCGACCAGCCCTCAGGAGATGCAGCGGCCGGACATCTGCTCACTCCTCCACACCGAGCACCCGACCCCTCCCTTGCCTCGCCGACGGCGAGCAGGATCGACACCACACCGGCCAACCCCGCCCAACGGGGTCGAAATTGAACCGGCAGAACGGGGTCAGTTTTCAACCGGCGCCGACACGGGGGACGCCGCCCCGGGCCGCGGCGTTGGCACGATCCCGACTGTCGACGTCCAGGCGTGCGGGCGAGCCGCAGCAGCCGCAGGAGCCGGACGAGTCTCAGCAGCCGCGCGCCCCGGAACAGCTGCAGCACGGCTGGCGCGAACGGCGGCGTCAGCACCACGATCGCCGTATCGAGCAGATGCTGGCGCAGCCAGAGCGGCCTCTTGCTGGCTGGCGATCGGTGGTCTGGAGGCCCCCCCGTCGGTCAGCCGGGCGCCCGCTCGCTCGCTAGGTGCATGTAGAGCCGTCCGAGACGACGCTCGGCGATGGCGTCGTCGCGTTCGTTTGTGCCGTGAGTGTGCCGCGGGTCGTGTCTGGAGCCGGACCCTTGACGATGCTCAACCCGTTGCGCTGCAACGGATGGGCGGTACTGGGCTCGAACCAGTGACCCCTAGCTTGTCGAGCTAGTGCTCTACCAACTGAGCTAACCGCCCCGGAAGCCGCATGATAGCAGCGGCCAGGCTCAGATCTTCTCGATCGGTGCGTACCGCACGTGCAGCGTCTTCTCGCCCTGCTCGGGGAATCGGACGACGATCTCCTCGGCACTGCGGATCCCGGTCACGATGCCTTCGCCCCACTTCGCGTGCTTCACCGTGTCGCCGGTAGCGAGCAGCGGGACGTCACGGTCCTCGCGCGGGCGGACGGGCGCCGGGCGGGTGATTGCGGCCGCCGGCGCGAGGTTCCCGAAGCCGCGCTCGCGCTGACGCTCGAAGCCAGCGCGCCCCGGGGCGAACGCCGCCGTTGCCGGCGCCCGGCGGCCAGCTGCGCTGAACGCCGGGCGCTGCCGTTCGTGCTCGACGACTTCGGCTGGGATCTCGGTCAGGAACAGGGATGGCGGATTCTGGTTCCGGACGCCGAACAGCATCCGGCTGCGACAGTAGGTGAGGGTCAGCCGCTGGCGGGCGCGGGTCATGCCGACGTAGCAGAGACGCCGCTCCTCCTCCAGGTTCGCCTCCTCGATCGCGCGCTGATGGGGGAAGACGCCGTCCTCGAGTCCGACCAGGAACACGACCGGGAACTCCAGCCCCTTCGCCGTATGCAGCGTCATCAGGGTCACGAGCGATCGCGTCGCGTGCTCGTCCTCGTCGGCGTCGGAGACCAGCGACAGCTCCTGGAGGAATGCCTCGAGGCCGCCTCCCTCCTCCCGCGCATCGAACTCGTGGGCGACGTTGACCAGCTCGTCGAGATTCTCCAGGCGGCCGCGCGCCTCGACCGTCCGCTCCTCGCGCAGCACCTCCCGGTAGCCGGAGTCGTCGAGGACCCGTTCGAGGAGCGGCGCGACGCGGCTGCCCTCGACGAGCTCGCCGAGTCGGTCGAGCAGCGCGCCGAAGCGGGCGACCGAGCGCCTCGCGGCAGTGGTCGGCAGGACGTCCTCCGCCTCCCGTACGGCGTCGCGGAGGGTGATGCCCATTGCCTGAGCGTGCTGGATGAGCCGGGAAACGGTGGTGTCGCCGATGCCGCGACGTGGAGCGTTGATGATGCGGCGGATTGCGACGGCGTCCGCCGGGTTGATCAGCGCCTGCAGGTACGCGAGCGCGTCCTTCACCTCCGCCCGGTCGTAGAAGCGCAGGCCGCCCACGACCTGATAGGGCAGATCGTGCCGGCGAAGCACGTCCTCGATCACGCGGGACTGTGCATTGATCCGGTAGAAGACGGCGACCTCGGACGCGGCGTGACCATCGTCGAGCAGCCGGGCGATCTCCCCGACGACGAGACGCGCCTCGCCCTGCTCGTCCTCGCACTCCACGATCCGCACCGGGTCACCGGCGCCGAGATCGGACCAGAGACGCTTCGGCTGGCGCTGCGCGTTGTGGTCGATGACGCCGTTCGCGGCGTCGAGGATCTTCTGCGTGGAGCGGTAGTTCTGCTCCAGACGGACGACGACCGCGTTCGGATAGTCGCGCTCGAAGTCGAGGATGTTGCGGATGTCCGCGCCGCGCCACGAGTAGATCGACTGATCGGAGTCGCCGACGACGCAGACGTTGCCGTGCGTCTGCGACAGCGCCCGCACGAACCGATACTGGGCGTGGTTCGTGTCCTGGTACTCGTCGACCAGGACGTGTCCGAACCGCGTCTGCCAGCGCTCACGGACGTCAGGGACGTCCTCGAGCAGACGAACGGCGTGGACGAGCAGGTCATCGAAGTCCATCGCACCGGCTGCCGCGAGCCGGCGCTGGTAGCGGCCGTACACGTCGGAGACCGTCTGATCGAAGAACCCCGAGACCTCGGCCGCAAACTGCTCCGGCCCGATCATGCGGTTCTTCGCGTCCGAGATCTTCGCGTGGATGCCTCGCGGCGGATAGCGCTTCGGGTCCTTCTCCAGCTCGTCCTCCAGGACGTCGCGAACGACCCGCACCTGGTCGGCCTGGTCGTAGATCGTGAAGCCGGGCCGGAACCCGATCCGCTCAGCCTCGGCCCGGAGAATCCGTGCACAGGCGGCGTGGAAGGTCATCACCCACATCCCACGGCTGCGGCCGCCGAGCAGCCCCTCGACCCGCTCCACCATTTCGCGGGCAGCGCGGTTCGTGAACGTGATCGCGAGGATCGCGTGCGGGGCGACGCGATGCTCGCGGACGAGGTGTGCGATCCGGTGCGTCAGGACCCGCGTCTTCCCCGAGCCGGCGCCGGCGACGATCAGGACGGCGCCGTGCGCGGTCTCGACAGCTCGACGCTGCTCGGGGTTCAGCTCGTCGAGGAGACCGTCGGGCATCGAGAGCTGCAGGGTACCAGTGGGGTGTAAACGCACCCGCGGTGGCGCTGAAGGTGCCGGGCACCTTCAGCGCCACCGCCGCCGTTCAGCGCCGCCAGACCTGGACGGCCGGCGATCGCAGCTCACCCGTCGTCGCGCGGAAGACGTAGAGGCCCCTGCGGCGCAGCGGGACACGAACGCTGAACGTGCCGCCGCGCGTGACGTTGACCGTCCGGATCGCACGCCAGCGGCCGGCCGCGTACGCCTCGATCACGACCGCAGCGGTTCGCGGCGTGATCGTGCCACGAAGGCGCACGGCGCGCGCGAGGCGCCGAGCCGTCAGCGTCACGCCGCGGGCGAGGCTGACTTGCAGCTCGGCGCGAGTATCGCCGCCGGTCGCCACCAGCGTCCCCTCTCGGGAGCCGTCGAGGATGGCGTCGGCCGTGCCCGTCTCGTCGGTGACCGCCGACCCGGCAGCCGCTCCGTCTGCCCACGTGAGCGTCACGCGCAGGCCCCGCTCGGGCGCGGCGCCGCGCGTCGCGCGGAGGGCGACGACACGCTGGACGCCCTGCTGGACGGTGACGGATCCCGTGGTGAACGCGAGCGCGATGGGAGGCAGTACGACCGGCGGCGCGGCGATCTCGAACGCCAGATCGTGCAGGGCTTCCAGCCCCGCTCCGTTCACGACCTGCACGCGCACGGCATGCCGGCCCGGTGCGAGCGGCTGTGGTACCACGTAGCGGTACACGCCGGCGGTGAAGTCGCCGGCGGCGCCGACGTCGCGGCCGTCGAGGGCGACGTGCACGCCGCTGCGGGCGACGCCGCTCTCAGGGTCGGTGATGGTCACCGCGAAGCCACCCTCCCCACCGGCGAAGTCACTCACCACGGCCGGCGTCGGGTCGGCGATGACGATCGACGCCGCCGCGGTGGCGGCATTGCCCGCGGCGTCGACGGTCCGCGCCTCGACCACGTACGTGCCCCACGCCAGCGCGCGTCCCGGCCGGCCGCGCCAGCCGCCATCGCCAGTCGGCGTGAGGGCGACAGACACGCCGCCGACCGACGCCGTCACCGCTGCGAGCCCGCTCGTCGCATCGACAGCCCGCACCGTCACCTCCGGCTGCTGGTCGGTCGTCGTAGCGGCCACGGTCACCCCGATGATGGGCGCGGAGTTGTCGACGAGCAGCGTGCCCGTCGCCGGCGCCGAGCGATTGCCACCCGCCACCGGGCCGTCGTGGGACGACACCACCGCCGTCAGGTAGCCGTCGTGCAGGACGCGAGTGTCGACGCAGAGGTCACCACCGAAGGCCCGGGGACGTGGCTGCAGCTGCGGGCCGGCGGGCGCCAACAGGGACGTCGTCTGGCCGTCGACTTCGGCCGTGACGGCGAACACGCCGAGACCGTCATCGGCGGCCTCGACCCGGTTGCAGACGACGCCCCGCTGCCACGCTCCCGAACGGATCGCGCCTGCGCCGAGGGTGACCGTGGGAGCGACGAGGTCACGGAGCACGACGACGAGCCGCTGCACCTCGATCTGGTTCGCCGTCGACGACGTGATGCGACCGAGCGGCACGCTCGTGCGCGCGTAGAGCGACGGTGCGAACTGGGTGATGCCGGCGGGCAGGTCGACGCCGAGGGTGCCGGCGGTCGTCCGGTCGGGTAGCACGATCGGCGTCCACGAGGTGGCGCCGGCGCGGTGCAGGATGCGGGCGTGAACGCCGGCATCGGTCATGTGGTAGCGGACGATCGCGTGTGCCGCCGCGATCGTCACGCCCGTCGGCGGCGTGAACACGAAGTCGGCCGCGCTGAAGGCCGGAATCGCCACACCGGGCACGGCGTGCGCGGTCATCACGCCGGGCGTGCGGCAGAGCGCGCCGCTGGCGCCCGCGCCGCAGGCGGCGAAGCCGGTACCGACCGCGGCGCGGACGTTGGAGTGGTCGGCCGCCGGGTAGGCGAGATCGACGCGATGGTCGACCGCCGGGGCGGCCGGTACGAACACGAGCAGGAGGCAGAGAGGGAGTATCCGTCGCATGGGGCAAGCCTCACACGGCCCGTTCGTACCGGACCGTGCCGGACCGCCACGGAAGTGCAACAACTACCGTGTGGCCGTGCGCCTGCTCCTCGCCTGGCTGCCCGCGATCGCCGTCTCCGCTCTGATCTTCGTCCTGTCGGCGCAGCCTCACCTCGCCATCACGGACGGCGGTCTGGAGCTCGTCCTGCGCAAGCTCGCCCACCTGGGCGTGTACGCAGCGCTGGCCGTCGCCGTCGTGCATGCGCTGCGAGCGCAGGGTCTGACCGGTGGCCGAGCGCTCACGATCGCCCTGTCGCTGACCGTCGCGTATGCCGTCAGCGACGAACTGCACCAGACGACGGTCCCGGGCCGGGTTGGATCGCCGATCGATGTCGCGATCGACGCCGTCGGCGCGGCCTGCGGACTCACCCTCCGACGGCGGGCCGGGCAGCCGGCATGATCGTCGCCGACGGTGCGTTCGCGGACGCCGAGGCCGTGTTCGCTGCGGCGGTCGAACACGTTGCGCGCAAGTACGCGGCGATCCGCCCGCTGGACGCGACCGCCCTTCCGAGCGACCGCAGCGCCGCGATCGCGGCGCTCGACGAGTGGGCTGGAGACCGCTCCTGGCGTGCCGAACTCGTCCGCTTCTACGAGGCGCACGCGCCGGTGCTACTCCGGCCCGACCCGGCCCTGAATGGACTGCTCCGTCGCGCTCGCCGCTCGGGTGTCGATCTGACCGTCGTCTCGCCGCTGCCGAGGGCCGCGGCCGAACTGTTCCTGTCGCACCTCGGCGTGCTGCGCTCCACGACCGGCGTCCTCGGCGAGGAGGACGCGCCGCACCAGCCGCAGGTGGTATCGCGCGCTGCGCTCGAGCAGGCGCTGGCCGCCGGGTGACAGACGACCGGGTCCTCCGCTGGATCGTCGCCGCTGGCCTGGCGCTGCGGCTCGTGCTCCTCGCGTTCGTCGCCTCGGACGCGGCCCGCTACGTCGACGTCGACTCCGTCGAGTACCTCGCGATCGCCGCTGACCTCGGCACGGCCTACGGCGGCGACGCCGACGCCGGTGGCCTGCAGACGCTCGGGTTCCTGCGCACGCCCGGCTATCCGCTCCTGATCGCCGGTGTACACGCGGTCACCGGCGGGTCGGACGTGGCGGTCCTCGCCGTCCAGGTCTTCCTCTCGCTGGCCTGCGCGGTCATCGCCTACGCGCTCGGCGTGCGGATCGCCGGACGCACCGCCGGACGGGCCGCCGCCGCCGTGATCGCGCTCGACCCCGTAAGCGCCCTCTACTCGGTGGCGCTTCTGACCGAAACGGTCGCGGCCGTCGTGACCGCCGGCGGGCTTCTCCTGGCCGTCCGTGGGTACACGAGTGGCCAGCGCCGCCTGGTCCTGGCCGCCGGCCTCGTACTCGGCCTCGCCGTCCTGGTACGGCCGATCGGAGCCTATCTGCCGCTGCTCCTGCTCCCCGCGCTGGCGATCGCCGCGCGGACGGGATTCCGCCGCGGCGTCGCGCTCGCGGCGGTCTTTCTCGCCGGCTTCGCCCCGCCGGTCGCGGGCTGGATCGCACGCAACCACACCGTGGGCGGCGTGGCCGTGATCTCGACTGTCGAGGGCCACAACATGTTGTTCTACCGCGCGGCCGATGCGGTCGCGCGTGAGCGTGGCATCACCTGGGCGGAGGCCAGGACCGAGATGGAGGTCCTGCTCCGGGAACGGGCGCCGGGGGCGACACCGACGGAGCTCGGGCCGATCAAGCGCGACCTCGGCCTGGAGGTGCTGCGCGACCACCCGCGCGGCGCGCTGCTGTCCGCGGCCCGCGGGCTCGCGAACGCCACCGCGGGACCTGGCCGGGAACAGCTCGAAGTCGCGCTCGTCGGCCCCGGCCGTACGCTCCCGGGCGCCATCCGGCTGCCGCTCCTCGGCATCCAGACCGCCTTCGCGCTGACGGTCGCCCTGGCCGCGCTGCTCGCGGTCGTCGTGCTTCGTCGCCGGCGCCTCCTCCGGGCCGCGCTCCCCGTACTCGTCACGGCCGTCTACCTCGTCGGCCTCTCCGCTGGCCCCGAGTCGTACGCACGGTTCCGAGTCCCGGCCGTCCCCGAACCCGCGGTGCTCGCGGGTGTCACGCTGGCAGCCGGGATCAGCCGAGCGCGATCCGCTCGAGTGCGGCCAGCGTCGCCGGTGACCGGAGCGTCGGTGCCGAGTGCGCCGTCGCCGTCTCCGGATCCTTGAGGCCGTGCCCCGTCAGAACGCAGACGACACGGGCGCCCTCCTCGACCGTGCCGTCCGCGCGTGCCCGCGCCAGACCTGCCAGGCTCGTCGCGCTCGAAGGCTCGCAGAACACGCCCTCCAGGACCGAGACGCGCCCGTACCACTCGAGGATCTCCTCGTCGGCGGCCGCCACGAACGCTCCCTCGGACTCGCGCGCCGCCCGCACTGCCTCGTCGCGGCGGATGGGCGCGCCGATCCGGATCGCCGTCGCGATCGTCTCCGGGTCGCCGATGTCCACCCCACGCACCATCGCCGCCGCGCCGGCCGCCTGACAGCCGAGCAGCCGCGGGCACTGGGCCGCGTCACCCGCCGCCACGGCCTCGCGAAAGCCGCGGTGATAGGCCGTGATGTTGCCGGCGTTGCCAACCGGGAGCGCCAGCCAGTCGGGGACGCCCAGTTCCTCCACGATCTCGAACGCGGCCGTCTTCTGACCCTCCAGACGGTACGGATTGAGGTTGTTGACGAGGGTGATCGGATGCCGCTCGCACAGTTCGAGCACCAGCCGCAGCCCGTCGTCGAACGAGCCGTCGATCGCACACACGACCGCGCCCGCGGCCTGCGCCTGCGCAAGCTTGCCGAGCGCGACCTTGCCGCCGGGGACGACCACCACGCAGCGGATCCCGGCTCGCGCCGCGTACGCTGCGGCCGATGCCGACGTGTTACCGGTGGACGCGCAGATGACCGTTCGGGCGCCGTCCTCAGCGGCCTTCGACAGGGCGAGCGTCATGCCCCGGTCCTTGAACGACCCGGTCGGGTTGGCGCCCTCCAGCTTCAGGTGCAGATCGACGCCCAGCAGCTCGGACAGACGCGGCGCCGCGAGCAGCGGTGTCGAGCCTTCGCCGAGGCTGATGATCGGTGTCGCGGGGCCGACGGGAAGCCGCGCGCGATAGCGGTCGATGAGGCCTGGCATGGCGCTCGAAGCGTACGCGACCGGGTACGCTTGCCGGCTTGATGACCACGGGCGTCGCGATCGGTCTGCTCGGCTACGGAACGGTCGGATCGGCCGTCGATCGGCTGCTGCGCGACCGTGCCACGGAGATCGAGCGGGTCGCCGGTTCGCCCGTCGAGGTGCGGCGCGCGCTGGTGCGCGACGTCACCCGGGCGCGGTCGGCGTCGCCCGCCGCCGGCGTCCTCACCGCCGACTTCGCGACGGTCAGGGACGACCCGACGATCAGTGTCGTGGCAGAGGTGATGGGCGGCGTCGAGCCGACCCGCGGCTACCTGCTCGAGCTGTTCGCGGCCGGCAAGTCGGTCGTGTCCGCGAACAAGCAGCTCCTGGCGCGTCACGGCGAGGAGCTGTTCGCCGCTGCCGAGCGACACGGCGTCCAGCTCCGGTTCGAGGCGTCGGTCTGCGCAGCGATTCCCGTGGTGAAGGTGCTGCGCGAGTCGATGATTGCCAACGACGTCTCCGGCGTGCTCGGGATCGTCAACGGAACAACGAACTTCATCCTCACGGCAATGGCGGCCGGGCAGGACTACGGCGCCGCCCTCGCCCGCGCCCAGGAGCTGGGCTACGCCGAGGCCGACCCGACCGAGGATGTCAACGGTGCCGACGCGGCAGCGAAGATCGCCATCCTCGCCTCGATCGCATTCCACACCCGCGTTACCCTCGACGACGTGCCGTTCGACGGCATCGAGCGCCTGGAGGCGATCGACTCGGCGATCGCGCGCGAACTCGGCTATCGCATCAAGTTGATCGCGTCGGCCGAACGACTCGCCGGCGGCGTCACCGCTCGCGTCCACCCCACGCTCGTCCCCGAGGGCCATCCACTCGCCGCCGTCGAGGGATCGTTCAACGCCGTCATGCTCCGCGGGTCGGCCATCCGCGAGATCACCCTCGCGGGCCCGGGCGCCGGCGGTGACGAGACGGCGTCGGCCGTGATCGGCGACGTCATGACCGTACTCGGGACGTCCGGCACCGGCTTCTTCACCCACGACGGCTACTTCCGGCAGGTGGCGATCGTGCCGGAGGCTGAGGTGCCGAGCGCGTTCTACCTCCGCCTCGACGTGCTCGACGCGCCCGGCGTGCTGGCGCAGATCGCACGGGTGCTGGCCGACGAGCAGGTCTCGATCGAGTCGGTCATCCAGAGGGCGGCAGCGGGACGGGCACAACTCGTCGTCACGACCCATCCGGCACCGGAGGGCCGCTTCTTCGCCGCCGTCAACGGGATCTGTACGCTCGGCGTCGTCGCCGGCGAACCACACGTGCTGCGGGTCCTGCCGCGCTGATGGACGTCGTCAACCTCTTCGGTGACGACTGGGACGAGACGAACACCGAGCCCGGGTACGGCTGGAACCGACTGCGGGTCGGCCGCCACCTCGGCGGCGCGCGGATCGGCGCCAGCGTCTACGAGCTTCCACCGGGTCAACGGAGCTGGCCGTACCACCTCCACTACGCCAACGAGGAGCTGCTGATCGTGCTTGCCGGCACGGCGACGGTGCGCACTCCCGCCGGCGAGCAGCCGCTGGCCGCCGGCGAGGCGACCCTGTTCCGGCGGGGGCCCGAGGGCGCCCACGCGGTGCGAAACGACGGTGCCGGTCCGCTCCGGATCGCGATGATCTCGACGATGGTCGCTCCGGAGATCGCCGAGTACCCGGACTCGGGCAAGCTCGGCGTGTTCGCCGGCACCGCGCCCGGCGGTGACGCTCCGGACCGGACACTGCAGCGGTTCATCCGCGTCGAGGACGTCGACTACTACGACGGCGAGCGCGACCCCTAGGCACCTTTGGCGCTAAAGGTGCCCGGCACCTTCAGCGCCACCGAGGCACCTTTGGCGCTGAAGGTGCCCGGCACCTTCAGCGCCACCGGCCGGTCAGGATCCGCTCGGCCAGCAACGCGTAGGTACGCGCTGCGACCGGCAGATCCGCCAGCGGCACGGATTCGTCCGGCCGGTGCGCCTCCGTCACGCTGCCCGGGCCGAACACGACCACCGGCAGTCCGGCGTCCCGGGCGATGAAGCCGGCATCGGTCGCGTAGGTGGCGCCGATCGGTTCCGCCGGCCTGGCCCCCGCCTCCTCCGCGCAGGCGCGCAGGGCGGCGAGCAACGGGTGATCGGCGGGCGTCTCGAACGGCGGCATCTCCATCGTCAGCGCCACAGCCACCTGTGCCGCAGCGGGTTCGATCGGAGCTGCGGCCAGGACTCGCTGCAGGTCGGCGAGCGCGCTGGCGCCATCCTCGCCCGGCAGGGTGCGACGATCGATGCGCATCGTGCAGTCCGGCGCCACCGCGGACACCAGCAGGCCGCCCTCGATCGTCCCGACACCGGTCCGCGGCGGCATCAGCAACGGATGCGTACGCCGCTGCAGCTCGCGGTCGAACTCGACGACGCGCCGCACCACCTCGGCACCGGCGTGGATCGCGTTCACCCCGAGGTCAGGGTTCCCGGCGTGGGCGGAGACGCCGCTGACCGTGACGTCGAGGTAGCAGTTGCCGCGTGCGGCCCGCACGGCGACGAGGTCCGTCGGCTCGCAGACGACCGCCCAATCGCAGTCCAGGCCATCGCGAATCACGGCGCGCGTCCCGCGGCCGGCGTCCTCCTCGTCGATCACGAGCGTGAGCAGGAGCCGCCCGAGCGGCTCGCGCACGGCACGGGTGGCGGCGACGAACGCGACCATCGCGCAGGCGACGCCCGCCTTCATGTCGGCGGCGCCGCGGCCGTACAGCCGGCCGTCCTCGATCTCGCCGCCCCACGGGTCGCGCGTCCAACCGGCACCGACAGGAACGACGTCGTAGTGGCCGTTCAGCACCAGGCCGGGACGACCGCTGCCGAACGCCGCGATCACGTTCGGCCGGCCGGGCTCGGCCTCGACGAGCCGCGCCTCGACGCCCCGCTCCCGCAGCCAGGCAGCCACGACCTCGGCGACCGCCCGCTCCTCGCCGGTGACGCTCGGCGTGCGGACGAGGAGCCGGAGGAGGTCGGTGACCTCCTCCGGCTCGATCAGGTCCGGGATCACGCGGCGAAGGCTACGAGAGGTTGACGATCAGCGGGATGATCAGGATCGCGACGATGTTCGCGATCTTGATCATCGGGTTGATCGCTGGCCCTGCGGTGTCCTTGTAGGGATCGCCGACGGTGTCACCGGTGATCGCGGCCTGGTGCGCGATCGAGC